>CAWHME010000011.1:0-197327 GCA_963830465.1 uncultured Solirubrobacterales bacterium | reverse complement strand
TCGAGTCCCCGCGTCGGCTTCCGGAAGCATCCTGCATGAAGCGAGTGAGCGCTGCGGCGGTGTTGCTCGAACGCCGCGACGTACACTGCCACGGTGTCTGACTCCGTGGCCAGAAGCGCGCGCGCTGCTCGCGAGGCCTTTGTCGAGTGGGGCGCGACCACGCCGGCGCAGCGGCGGCCGCATCTGCGCGCTTTGCGTCGGGCGCTGGTGGCGCAGTCGGACCGGATCGTCGCCACTGTATGCGCCGAGACGGGCAGACACCCGGTCGACGTCGTGCAGGCCGAGGTGCTGCATGCCGCGGCGCACGTGGGGTGGCTCGCCCGCCACCTCGAGCGAGCGCTGGCGTCCCGCCACGCCGCCGCTTGGCCGCTGGCGACCAAGCGTGCCGCGGTGTGCTATCGCCCCCGTGGGGTCGCTGCCGTCGTTGCGCCGTGCAACTACCCGTTCCTGCTCGCGTTGCTGCCCACGGCCACCGCGCTTGCGGCGGGATGCGCGGTGGTGCTCAAGCCATCAGAGCTCGCCTCCGCGTCCGGAGCGTTGGTCGCTGAGCTGATCGCCGCCGCCGGCTTCCCGGCAGGCCTGGTGCAGGTGGTGCAGGGCGCGGGTGAGGTGGGCGAGCGGCTGGTCCTGGGCGACGTGGACGTTGTCGCGGTGACCGGGTCAACGGTCACCGGGCGCAGGGTCGCCGAGCTCGCGGCGCGGCGCCTGGTGCCGGTCATCGCCGAGCTCGGTGGAAAGGATCCAATGATCGTGCTCGAGGACGCCGACCTGCGCCGCGCGGCGCGCGCGGCGGTGTGGGGAGCGTGCTTTAACGCGGGGCAGTCGTGTGTCGCTATCGAGCGGCTCTATGTCGTGGAGGCCGTGTACGACGCGCTGCTCTTGGAACTGGACCGGGCCTTCGACGCCGTCCGCGCCGGCGGCGGGGGTCGGCGCGACGTCGGGCCCTTGGTCGTGCCGGAGCAGGCGGCGAAGCTTGAAGCGCAGGTGGCTAAGGCGGTCGCCGGTGGCGCGCGGGTCCGCCGCGGTGGTCGGCGCGCGCGCTACGACGGGCGAGACTACTTCGAGCCGACATTGCTGACCGACATGCGCCAGGACGCTGGGGTCATGCAGGAGGAGTCCTTCGGGCCGATCCTGCCCGTCATGTCTGTGCCCGACGCAGACTGCGCGGTTCGGGCGGCCAACGACTCCGCCTACGGCCTGCAGGCTTCCGTGTGGACCGCCGACCGCGCACGCGGGCGGGCGCTGGCCCGGCGCCTGCGCGTGGGGGCAGTGGCGATCAACGACTGTCTGGTCAACTACGCGGCGCCCGGACTGCCGTTCGGCGGCCTCGGCGGCTCGGGCCATGGTCGCCAGGGTGGCGTGGAGGGCCTGCGCGCCTATTGCTTCACCCAGTCGGTAACCGACGCATGGCTGCGGCCACCGCGCGAGCTGCAGTGGTTTCCCCGGCTCGGCGGCCCGGTGGCCTGGCGTACGGCGGCGCGGCTGCTCTACGGCGGCGGTTGGTCGCTCAGGCCACCTCGCCGCGGACGCGTCGCTCGCCCGCGCTGAGCGGTTGGTCGCTCACGCGACCTCGCCGCGGACGCGTCGCTCGGCCGCGCTGAGCGGATTGTCGCCGTCGAGCAGGGTGTCGAGCAGCGCGAGCGTGGGGTATCCCTGCGCCTCCTCGGTCTGGAGCCGGCGCGCGAACGCCCCGGAGCCGATCTGCTCGAGCACCGCGCGGAAGTGGCGCTCCATGCCCTCACGGTCGATCGTCTCCATGCCCCACAGCCCCCCGTAGGCGGCCACGAGGCCGTGCCATCGCACCGACTCAAGGAAGCCTACGCGCGCCATGGTTCGGATGACCCGTTCCATCTCGCCCGACATGTACAGCTCGCAGACCAGTGCCTCCGGTGGCAAGCCGGCCTCGGTTCCGAGGGCGAAGGCGATCTGAAACGCAGCCCCGAGATAGGGCCCGACGCCCTGCTCGACAAGCAGGTCGAGCGTCGCCTCCTGCCGGGCGCTCAGGCGCATGGCGCCGCGCCGCAGCGAGCCGGCGGCCAGCGCGAGGGCCAGGAGCCGATCCTCCGCCAGCCCGCTTGCGTCCTGCTCCACCGAGACGTAGCTGAGAAAGCCGGTCCCGTCGAGGTAGCAGCCGCGGACGTCATCGCCGAGCATCCTCGGCGCTAGCAGCAGCACATCGGCCCGCGCGGGCGGCTCCACGAGGTCGTAGGCCAATGAGTAGCCGGAGGCAAAGCACACGGATGCGCCCGCACTGAGCCGCGGCCCCACGGACTCGGCAAACACGCGCGGGATCACCTCGTCGGGCAAGAGCACATAGACGAGGGCGGCGTCAGCGACCGCGCCGGCGATGTCGCGGACGGGGAACTGCTCCGCGGCTGCCCGCATGCGGTATCGGTCCTCGATGTTGCCGACCAGCACCTCGATCCCGCTGTCGCGCAGGTTGAGCGCCATCGAGCGGCCAAGGTGACCGTAGCCGAGCACGGCCACGGTCGCCCCGCGGAGCGGGTCCAGGCTCGCGTCGGATTCGCGGATGAACAGCGCGCTGCCTACCCGCGGCGCAGCCATCCCAGCAGTCCGGCGCGGGTGGCCGGTTCCTCCAGCATGTCCTGCTTGAGGTGAGAGTAAATCAGGGGCCCAACGGTGATCGGGACGACGATCTGCAGCCATGCCGCCTTGCGCTCCCAGCTCTCGGCCTCGACGATCTCCTCGGTCCCGTCGGGATCGTGGTAGAGCTCCATCGCCTTGGCGCGCAGCGCCTTGGAGCCGACCGTCGCGCCGAGGGCAGCTGCCATCAGCGTGGCTCGAAGCTTGCTGTCCACGCCACCGCTCACCCATTTCGGAACTCCATAGCGGCCGAACTGCGCGGGGCCGAAGCGCACAAACTCGGTTCCGCCGATATAGGCGGTGATGGCTAGCGCGTGCATCGCCGTGGAGGCCTTCATGCCCTTTTCGAGTACGCGAACGCGCTCGGCAGGACTCTTCACCGAGCGGCTAGCCGGTAACAAGCCGAAGTGGATCATGAGCGAGGTTCCCCACCAAGCGGCCAGCCCCATGTCGCGAATGGCCCGGTAGGTTACGCGTGAGGACGGCATGATATTTGACATATATCCTCCAGGTTCGGTCCGATACGGGTAACGATACGGCTACGAGGACGGAACGTCTCGGCGCGTAGGTTTCATATCCTGGCGCTTCCGTTCTGAAACCCCGGATCCGGACTGCGTCTGGGCGGGTGCGAACGGGGAAAATATCTCCGGATGGAAGAGCTTCGCCGCGTATACGAGGACGTGCTGGGAACGGAGGACGTCGCGGAGGACGAGAGCTTCTTCGCGCTCGGCGGCTCCTCTCTGCTGGTGGTCATACTCCTCGAACGGGTGCGGGAGGAGCTCGGCGCCAGCGTTGGCCTGCAGGCGTTCTTCGACGCGCCGACGCTCGGTGGGCTCCGGGAGGCGGTAAAAGCCGCTCCCGGCTGCGATCTGGCGGCGCTCCTCGAACGGGCGGCCGCCGCGGGGTCGATGGAGCGCCCGGCGATCGCCGCGCCCGACGGAGTGCTCTCCTACTCGCAGCTCATGGCGCTCGTTGGCGCCGCGGCGCCCTCTGCCCCTGGGGCGAGCCCGTCCGCGATACGCGCGCCCAGCAACCTTGCCGGCGCCCGCGAGCTGCTCGAAGCGCTCGCCGCCCAGCGCCCTGTCGTCGTGATGCCGGCCAGCGCCCCTCGCGCAGAGGAAGAGCAGGCACTACGGTCGTGCGCCGCCGAGGCGCGGGAGGGTGTGTACGCGTTCTTGACCTCGGGCTCCACCGGGCGCCCGAAGGTCGTCTTGTGTGCATATGACCGATTGTTCTCGCATCAGCTCACCCAGGCCAACGTGCTCGGCATCGGACCGCAGGACACGTTGCTTCTCACGGCGCCGCTGGCGTTCAGCTACGCCGTGAGGGCCGGGCTGCTGGTCGCGCTGTTGGCGGGGGCGACGGTGGTGATCCCGCCAACGCCGCTGAACCCCCGCTCGCTGCGCGAGTGCCTGGAGCGCCATCGGGTGACCGTGACGCTTGGCGTGGGCTTCGCCTACCGTCTCCTGCTGACCTCTGGAGGCCCGCTGCCCGCGCTGCGCACCGCGCTCGGCGGCGGCGAGGCCGTGGCCGGGGACCTCGCCGCAACCTGGCGGCAGCGGACCGGCGTCTCGCTGATGGAAGGGTTCGGGTGCACGGAGACCGATACGGTCGCCTGGAACGTGGACCTTGTGCCCGGCTCGGTGGGCCGGCCGCTTCCCGGCGTCGAGGTGCGCGTCTGCGGCGAGGATGGCGCGCCGGCCCGGCACGGAGTCGGCGAGCTGCTGGTTCGCACGCCGGATTTGGCGTGTGGCTACGCCGGCGAGCCTGAGCTGACCAGTGAGCGCTTCGCTGACGGCTGGTACCGCACCGGGGATCTCGGGGAACTGCGCGGGGACGGCCTCATCCGGTTGGGCGGCCGGCTGGACGACCGGCTCAACGTCGCCGGGCTCAAGGTCGATCCGCGCGAGGTCGAGGCCGCCTGCCGTGAGGCGGTCGGACTGCGCGACTGCGCGGTGGTGGGGGTGCCCGGCGCCGATGGCATTGTCGAGGTCTGTGCCTACGTCGTGGCGGACCGCCCGGTGCGGCGGGTGGACCTCGTCCGCGCCCTGGCCGACCGCTTGAGCCCGCACAAGATCCCGACTCGGGTCGTGCAACTCGACGCGCTGCCTCGGACGGCTGCCGGCAAGCTGCGGGCGGCGGAGCTGCGTCGGTGACTGGACCCGATGCATCTGGAGCGCTCGGGGACGCGTCTGCGGCGGCGCGGCTAGCCGCCGGCCGCCTGCAGGACGTGCCGCCCGAGGTGCTGGTCGCCGGGTTGGCGCTGCCGCTGCACGACTACCTGGGGCTGCAGCTCGTCGGTCTGCGGCCGGTCGTGGTCGAGCTGGCGCTCTCTGAGCGGACGCGTAGCCTCGCCGGCTCCCTGCACGGTGGCGTGGGGGCGACGCTGGTCGACGTGGCCGGCAATGTCGCCGTAGCGACGAGCGGCGCGGTGGATGTCACTCGCTGCACGCTGCTCACCGGACGGCTGGAGATCGAGTACCGCGCCGTCCCCGAGGGCGACCGTGTGAGGGCGCGGGCGGAGGTGATCGAGTTCGCGCGGCGCCGTGCGCGCGTCGAGTGCGTCGTCACCGACACGGCTCGGCGCCGGATCGCCACCGCGGTCGTGACCACGCTGGTGCTGCCGGGGGGTGGCTTCGCGGAGGCGGCGTGCTGACCGCGCCCGGTCCGGCGCGCGCAGACGTGGTGCCACTGTCGTGGGCGCAGGAGGTCTTGGCGCTCGCCGAGCGGATGCGTCCCGGCAGCGTGCTGGACCCTCGCTCCGTCGTGCAGCGCTCGTTTGAGTTCGCGGGGGAGCCAGACCTGGCGCTGCTCGATGCGGTGCTGGGCGAGGTTGTCGCCCGCCACGACGCGGCGCGCACGCTGCCGCGCCGGGCGGGCGACGTGATCGAGCTCGTGCCCGCGCCCGCCCGACGCGTGACGGTGGAGGAGCGCGAGCTGGCCCCCGCGGCCGGCGAAGCGGAGGTGCGCCGCGCGATCGACGCGGTCGCCTATGCGCCGTTCGACCTCGAGAAAGGGCCCCTGCTACGAGGATCCTGGCTGTCCCGTGGCAGCGGGGGAATCCTCGTCCTGGCTCTCCACCACTGGGCCGGCGATGCCGGGGCGCTCGATGCGCTGCAGCACGAAATTGCCGCGCTCTACGCTGCGCGCCGCGCCGGCCGGCCCGTGCCTCCGGAGCCGCCGCGCTACGTCGACGTGGCGGGCGGGAAGCGCGCGGCGCCTGCCGCTCGCGACGAGGAGGAGGCGCTCGCGTGGTGGCGCGCGCAGCTCACCGGCGCCCGCCGGGCGAGCCTCCCGACGGGCGCCCAGGCGAGCGGTCCCACGACCGGCGACTCGCGCACGGGCCCGTCCGCGCGTGTCGCGGTCGCTGGCACTGCGCTCGTGTCGGCGCCGCTGGGCGCCGCGGCGGATGCCGCGCTCGTGCGACTGGCTGTCGAGCACCGCGCCTCCCCATACATGGTGCTGCTGGCAGCGCTGAGCGCGATCCTCGATGACGGGCGCGGCGGCGCCGAGGCGGACCTCACCGTGTTCGCCGTCGACGGCGCCCGCGACGGTGCGGCGCGAAGGGTCTTGGGATTCCTCGCCCAACCGATGGCGCTGCGCTTCCGGGTTGACCGCCGCGCGCCGCTCGGCAGCGCGGTGTGCGCGACCCGTGCCGCGATACTGGACGCGCTTGACCACCGCAACGTCCCGTTTGCGCGCCTCCTGCAGGTCGCTCCTCGCCTCGCCGTCGGGCTGCTGCGGGGACGACGACCAGCGACCGTCGTGCAGTACTTCGCCCTGCACCCGCTCGACCTCGCCGGTCTGCGCGGCGTGCCGCTGTTCACCTTCGCCACCGACCCCACGGGCCGGTCCGAGCCTTCGGCCGTACCGGTCGCGCTCGACGTCGCCTTCGAGCGGCGCGGTGACGCCCACACCGGCGCGGCGTTCTACGACGCCGCCCATTGGAGCGCAGGCGAGATCACCGAGGCGCTGGCCACGGTGCAGCGCGTGCTGGTAGGCGCGGCCGCCGATCCGTGGCGGCCGCTCGGGGAGCTAAGCGGGGAGGCGCGATGAGCGCAGCGCCGGCGGCGCCCAGGGATTGGTTCTCGCTGGCGCTGGGGGTGGACGGCGACCGCGCGGCCGAGCTGCAGCGCCGGCGGACCGAGAGGCCGGTGCAGTGTGTGGCGGCGCTCGGCCCCGGCGGCCCCGACACGTGGGTCATCTACCGCCATGACGATGCCGCCGCTGTGCTCGCCGACGAGCGCAGGTTCTCACTGAGCGTCGTCGAGGAGCGCTATGGCGCGGTCCTCGGACGTTCGATGATCACTCTTACGCCGGCCGCCCGTCGCGCGCTGCGCCGGACCGTCGGCGAGCGCCTGCGTCCGGACCGCTCAGATCTCGCCGCCGTCGTCCACGACGTCGTCGCCGCGCGAATCGACGCGGTCGCCGCCACCGCGACCGTCCCCCAGGCGGCCGCCGTGGGCGCGGCTGTCCCCGCCGCGGGGCCGCGTGCCGGCCGCCCGGACCCGGTCGATCTGGTCCCCCTCCTGGCCGCTCAGGTGCCCGCTCGCGTAATCGCCCGGCTACTCGGCCTGCCCGAAGCGGAGTGGGCGCCGATCGCCCAGCTCGCCGCCGCCGCGGCGCGCCTTCTCGAGGAGCCGCGGGCGGCACTACGCGCGGCCCGCAGCCTACGCCGCCGCTTCGCCGCGGAGGTGGACGCGCGGGCCGGCGGAGCGGCGGACGACCTCATCGGCGCACTCAGCGCCGCCCGCTTCGACGGTCGGCGGCTCGAGCCCGAAGAGGCCATCGCCTCGCTGCTGCTGCTCGCCTGGGCCGGCACCGAGACAACCTCTCCGGCGATCGCCGGCGCCATCTACGCGCTGCTTGCTCACCCCGACCAGGCCGCCGCCGTGCGCGCCGACCCGCGCCTCGCCGAGGCGGCGGTCGAGGAGGCGCTGCGATGGGAGTCCCCGGTCCAGGTGACGAGCCGCCGCGCACTCGTCGAAGTCGAGCTCGGCGGCACGTTGGTGCCAGCGGGAGCGACCGTGCTCGTGCACATCGGCGCGGCGAATCGCGACGAGCGCCGCTTCTTCCGGCCCGACGACTACGACCTCGCGCGTCCCGAGCGCGGGTGTCACTTGGCCTTCGGGCACGGCTCGCACCGGTGCCTGGGCTGGCGGCTCGCCCGGGCGGAGGTCCAAACCTGTGTCCGCATGCTGCTAGATCGCTTCCCGTGCCTAGCGCTCGCTCCATCGTGCCCGCCACCGGAGGGCGAGGTGGTCCGCAGCCCGCCTCGACTCTTGGTGTGCCCATGGTGACGCTGCGCCCGAGCATGACGCTGGCGGAAGCGTTCGACGCCGCGCTCACCGCGGCCGGCGACGCCGCGCTCACCGCCGAGCGCGAGCGCGCCACCCTGCGCGAGCTCGACATTCGCGCCCGCGCGCTGGCGGCCCGGCTGTGTCGGGATGGCGTACGGGCCGGCGATCATGTCGCCGTGCTGCTACCCAACGGCATCCGCTACGCGGAGGCGTTGCTCGCTGTCGTCCGCCTGGGTGGCGTTCTGGTGCCCCTCGACCCCGAGCTTCCTGCGCGCGAGCTGGAAAGCCTCACGCGCACCCTGCCGCTGCGGGCGACGTTGTGTGACCATTCGCTCCCGGCAAGCGAGCGCGTTGATGTGACCGCAGCGCCGGACGGCTGGCCTGGGCTCGGCGCGGCGCCAGGCACGACGCCGTCCGGTGGCTTCGCGGCTCGCCGCCGCGAGGACCCCGGGGCGGTCTTCCTCACCTCGGGCACCACCGGGCACCCCAAGCCCGTGGTCCTCACCCACCATCAGCTCGTCCGGCCCATCATCGCCCTCGGGCGCTTGCAGCGGGCATTCTTCTCCGGGACTCCCCTCGAGCGCGCGCGGTCCCTGGCCACGGTCGGCCGCCGCCACGGCACCCGGCTGCTGCGAGCCGCCGGACGCCAGACCTGGCTTACCACGAGCCCGTTTCGCAGCATGGCCGGCCACCAGCTGCTGATGGGCGCGCTGCTCCTCGGGCATGATCTCGTCACCGCGCCCTCCTTTCACCCGCGCCGCACCCTCGAGCTGCTCGACGAGCATCGCGTCAACGTCCTCGCCGGCACGCCCGCGATGCTGGAGCTCCTACTCCGGATCAAGGACCTCTCCCCCTACGACCTCTCCTCCTTGCTCATCATCGGAGTGGGCGGCGGCCCGGCCGCGCCGGACCTCGTTCACCGCGCGCGTGAGCGCTTCGGCTGCGCGGTGACCATCGGCTACGGCTCCACGGAGCTCGGCGGCGGCGTGCTGAGCACCCGCCTCGATGACCCGCTTCGAGCACAGGCCGAGACCGTCGGGCGCCCGTTCCCCGGCACCGAGATCCGGGTCGTCGACGAGGGCGGGGCCGAGGCGCCGCCGGGCGCCGCCGGCGAGCTCCTCTGCCGCCCGGAAGGGGCGTCCGCGTGGCTGCGCACCGGCGACCTCGCTGCGCTCGATCCTGATGGAAACGTGCGCATCCTCGCCCGTAAGGACGACCTCATCGTCCGCGGCGCCCAGAACGTCCATCCGCTCGAGATCGAACGTGTGGTTGAGGAGCTACCTGCCGTCGGCCGCTGCGCGGTGGTCGCGGTCCCGGCGCACGGCGACCAGCAGGTGTGGGCGTTCGTAACCGCCGCGGACGGACAGATCCCCAGTGCCGAGCAGGTTCGCCGGCACTGCCGCGCGAGCCTTGCCCCGTCCAAGCGACCCGACCGGGTCCGCGTGCTCGAAGGGCTACCGACGAACGAGCTCGGAGAGGTGCTAAAGCGCGAACTCCGCGCCCGCGCTGCGGCGCAGGTCGCACCGTGAGCGGCCCGTCGCCTGCTCTGGCGTTCGCCGCCTTCCGCGATCATCTCGCCGTCGAGCTCGACGTTGATCTCAGCGACAGCCAACCCGGCGACCGGCTCGGGGAGGACCTCGAGCTCGATTCGCTCCAGCGCCTTGAGGCGCTCGTCGCCGTCGAGGAGCTCGGGGCATACTTGCCCGACGACAGCGCCGGCCCCGGGCAGACGCTTGGCGGGCTACACGACCTCTACCGCAGGACGCGCGGATGAGCGGCCCGGCGGTGCGCGTCGCTTGGAGCCGCGGCGCCGGCTGCAACCCGCTCGAGCTTCTCGCCGTCCTCATCGACACCCCCCCCGGTGCGCTGCGACTGCGGCGCGGACCGTATGGCAAGCCGGCGCTCGAGCCCGGGCCGTGGTTCAATTCGTCGCACTCGGAGCACGCGGCCGTGGTGGCGGTCTCATCAGAGGTCGAGTTAGGAGTGGACGTCGAGCGTCTGCGGCCGCTGCCGCGCGTGCTGGCGCTCGCCGAGCGGCACCTCCCCGCCGACGCGCCCGCGCTCGCCGCCCTGGTTCCCGAGCGTCGCGCCGAGCCGTTCCTCGCGGCATGGTGCCGGCACGAGGCACGGCTCAAGTGCCTCGGTGTCGGCCTAACTGGGCCCGACACCGGCGATCCAGTCACCGTCGTTGATCTTCCCGCGCCAGCCGGCTTTCGTGCAGCGCTGGCGGTTCGCGGTCAGCAGGCCCCGCACGTCTGGACGGAGGCGACATGAGCAGCGAGGCCCCGCCACAGGGAGTCGCGTCTTCGGAGACAAGCTTCCGGGTCGCCGGAGAGACGATCGCCGCGACCTGGTATCAGCCCGAAGCGCGGTATGGCCCGCTGCCGTGCGTGGTAATGGGTCATGGCTTCACCCTCACCCGCCGCGACGGCATACCGCAGTACGCCGGGCGCTTGGCTGCGGCCGGGTTCGCCGTCCTGGCTTTCGACTACCGCCATTGGGGAGACAGCACGGGCCAGCCACGGCGATGCTTCTCGTTACGCAAGCAGCTCATCGACTGGCACATGGCCGTTGAGTACGCCCGCGGTATGCACAGCATCGACGCCGACCGCGTCGTGGTCTGGGGCATGTCGATGGGCGGCGGGTACGCGCTGCTGACGGCCGCGCGGGACTCACGCATTGCCGCGGTGGTGGCGCTGGTGCCCGTGACCGACCCATTGGCCGCCCGCGTGCCGCCTGCGATCGGCATCCGGATGATCGGCCGGGCGCTACGGGAAATCCTCACGCGACGCCCGGTAAGAATGCCCGTCGCGGGCCCTCCGGGATCATTTGCGTTGGTCGCCGCACCGGAGGCGCTGCCGGGCTTTGAACGCCTCACCGCGGGCCACGACTGGCACAACGACGTCAACACCGGCTGGCTGCTCGCCGCCGGACGCTGGCGCCCCGTCCGCGAGGCGACAAAGATACGAGCGCCGATCCTGCTTCAGCTCGCCGAGCGCGACGGCGCGGTCCCGCTGCCGGCAATCGAGCGGACCGCCGCCCGAGCGCCCCGCGCCGAGCTCAAGCGCTACGACCTCGAACACTTCTCCTGCTTTTGGTGTGAAAACATCACCCGGCTGGCCACCGACCAGATCCAGTTCCTCCGACGCCACCTGCTCAACCCGGCGACCGAGCTGTCGAGAGCGTCTTCGATGCGAGGAGAAGAGTGAGTGTTACGAGAGGACTACGCGCATGAGGGCTATAGCGGGATCTATTTTGTGCGGAGACCTGCTCCGCTCCCGGCGGCGATCCCGAGCTCACAGACGCGGCGTAAGAAGGAGAAATTTGTCCACTAGACAAAAGACGACTTGCAGGCTCGTTCCGAGGGCCGTTCCGGCCATGGCTGCCGTTGCGGTGGCGGCCATGCTGGTCGGCTGCGGCAGTAAAACATCGTCATCCTCCACCGAAGGTCACGCCGTGATTTCCGCGACGGCGTCACCCAAGGTGGCGGTGCTATCGCCCTTCCCGAGAAACGACTTCAGCATCACACAAGCTTCGATCGAAGGCGCCGAGGACGCCCTCAGAACGCTGCCTGGGTCGACGCTGAAGATCATCGACAACGTGTCACCCGCGCAGCAGGTATCAGCCCTCAGAGACGCGGCGCAAGCGAGCAACATCATCGTCCTCACGTCTGGATCTCTCGCAACGGCAGCTGACACTGTCGCGCCACAATACCCACATGTGTGGTTTGTGCTATACGACGCAACGACCTCGCACTATCATGGGAACGTAACGTCCATCGATCCCGAGGTTGGCGAGTCCGCGATCGTTACCGGAGCGGTCGCCGCAAATCACTCGACGACGAAGAAGCTCGGCGAGGTCACCGGCCTGCAACTGACCGGCGAGCTGCAAGAGATAGCGGGCCTAACCCAGGGGGCCAAGCTGATCGCACCATCCGCGACAGTCGCCGCGACATTCACTGGTGATTACAACGACATCGGCAAGGCGGAACAAGCCACAAAGGCGCAGATCGCCAACGGCGTCGATGGGATCCTCGGCGACCTCGGTCTGGGCTTTACCGGCTTCTATCGAGCCGTCCAGGGGACCGGCGTGGCTGTCTACAACTACGCAACATTCACGACGCTCGGCTGCGACTCGAGTCCGAACCTTATCGGCGGCGTATTGGCTGACTTCCGAGTGCTCACACGATCGTCGGTCGAAGCCGTGGCCGCCGGCAAGCTCGCCGCGGGCGCTATCTTCATCACCCTCGAGAATCCGCAGTTCCTGCGATTTTCTTTCTGTCCGGGAAGGGGGACGGCATCCGACCGCAAGGTTGCGAAGATGACCGAGGCAGGGCTCCTTGGCGGAAAGATCAAGCCTAAAGCGAACGCCCTAAATCCGAACCCCGGCTACGCGGTCCAGTATCAGTAGAAACGACGCGCACCGGTCACCGTGGGCGGACGGACAATGTCAACGAGCGGTCCCGAGGCGATTCTCGTTTCGGGGCCGCAATCACCTGCGCTGCGATTCGTCGATGTCACAAAGCGGTTCGGCACGGTGGTCGCGAACCGCAAGGTTTCAATGGAGGTCGCATGGGGCGAGGTCCATGCGCTCATAGGTGAGAATGGCGCCGGCAAGACGACCCTCATGCGGGTCGCCGCTGGGTTCTACGAGCCTGACGGGGGCCACGTAGAGATTCGCGGTCAGCCGGTCCGGCTCAAACGTCCCGAACATGCTCTAGAGCGAGGCGTCGGGATGTTGCATCAGCACTCCACGCTGGTTCCGACCTTGAGTGCTGCGGAGAACATTGCCCTGCGGCCATCGGCGTTACCTCGCAGCGCGCGCCTCGATGTCGTGACCGAGCGCGCACTCAGAATCGCCGGCGAGGTGGGGTTTGACCTCCAGCCAGAGAAACTGGTCAGAGACCTGACGCTGGCAGAGCGCCGGCGATTGGAGATCATCAAGCTGATCGACCGTGGCGCGGACATCCTCATCTTTGATGAGCCATCCGCTTCGCTTCCACCGACGGATTGGGTAGATCTCGCGGCACTCATCACGCGCATGGCCGCGGACGGAAGATGTGTAATCGTGATCACGCATCGGATTGATGAGGTACTTGGCACCGCACGGAGATTCACGGTGATGCGCGACGGGGCCGTCACCGGCCGTGGTCGTATGGCAGAGGTCGACCATGATCAACTGGTCAATCTTATGGTGGGGCGAAGCGTAAAGCTGCGGCCAGACCGTGTGAGGGTGCCAACCGGACCGCCGCTTCTGTCGGTGCGTGGACTGTCCGTGCCGAGTGGAGGCCCGGATGCGGGCGAGCGGCAGGCCCTCGAGGCTGTGTTCTTCGACGTGCACGAGGGGGAGATCGTAGGCGTGGCGGAGGTCGGTAGCAGTGGGCAGCGGGCGCTCGTGGACACGCTGATCGGAGTAACACCGTCAACCGCGGGATCGGTCACGCTCGCCGGCCAACCCTTCGATCAGCGCACTCCGCGCGAGTTCGCGCGACGAGGCGGCGCATACATACCTGAGGATCGCCACAGCGCTGGGATAGCTGACGAGCTTGCCGTCTGGGAGAACCTGGTGATGCGCGAAATCAGGGAAAGGCCTCTCTCGTGGCACGGCATTCTCCGCGCGCGAGCGGCGCGAGCGCGGGCCGCGAGCCTGATTGAAAGGTTTGACATTCGCACTCCAGCGATCGCGGCGAAGCTTCGCCAACTCTCGGGCGGAAACCAACAGAAGGTTGTGGTCGCGCGTGAACTCGGCGCGCGGCCGCGTTTTGTGATTGCGCATCAGCCGACACGGGGCCTGGATGTCGGCGCGTCCGAATTTGTGTATGTACAGCTGAACGCCTTGAAAGCTGAGGGCGGGGCTGTCCTCCTGATATCTCTGGACCTCGATGAGTTGCTGTCTCTCGCGGATCGCATCGTCGTCCTGACCGGCGGACGCGTCCAAGGTGTCATCGATGTCGACGGCGCCGATGCTCACTCGGTCGGGCTGTTGATGACCGGTGACCGGGCGTCGTGATGGCCGCCGTGATGCGAATCGTAGACCGCGGCTGGCTCCGGGCGGGCGCCGTGGTAGGTATCGTCATCGTTAGCGTCACGGCGGTCGCCGCGCTACTTCTCGCGGCGGTTGGCACTTCACCGACACAGGTTGCCACGGGACTCTATATGGGCGCGTTCGGGTCGCGCGTCAACGCGGCGATAACGGTCACGGGCGCTGTACCGCTGGTGCTCGTAGCGCTCGGCTGGATCGTCACGCTACGCGCGGGACGTATTCACATCGGCTTCCCAGGTCAGATCATCATCGGTGGAGTTTTCGCATCCGCGGTTGCACTCGAGGTACACGGTCTCCCCGGGGTGGTCGAGCTCCCAGCGGCGCTGTTGGCAGGCTTCGTAGGCGGTGGGCTTTACGCGGGAATCGCCGCGTACCTCTGGGCGCGCCGGGGGGTCCAAGAGATCGTGTCGACCCTGCTGCTAAATCTGATCGCCGCTGAAGTCGTGGCATGGGTTGTTCGCGGACCGCTCCGTGAGGCGGCTGGCGGCCAACCTCAGTCCAATCCGTTGCCGCATAACTCGATTTGGCCGGCGATTCCGGGGATCGCGTTTGGCTCGCTCTCGTGGGACATCGTCCTGATTCCGGTAGCGACGGCCGCGACGGTATTTGTTCTGAGCCGGACAACGATTGGCTTTCGCCTGCGACTGGTGGGCGCCAACCCGATCGCTGCACGCTGCGCCGGCTACCCTCCCAAACAGGTTGGGATCGCCGCCATCCTCGTGTCCGGCGGGCTCGCTGGGCTCGCCGGCGCATGCCTCTTGCTCGCCGGACAGACGCCAGTGTTGACGGACGGCTTCGAGTCTGGGACCGGGTTCAATGGGATCGCCGTTGCGCTCCTAGCACTGAATTCGCCGCTGGGCGTGATTCCCTCGGCACTTCTGTTCTCCGGGCTCGCCACGGGAAGCGATGCGGTTCAGGTGACGCTCAACGTCCCGTCGTCAATCTCCTCGATCCTCCAGGGCCTGGTCATTCTCGTGGTCCTGGTGGCCGCGACGATCCTGAGCCGACGTCAGACTACCCCGCGGGGGCCGGCGCTCGAGTTTGCCGAGGCGCATCCGGGCGAGTTCGCCGCCGTAGGGCCAGGAACAGCTGGGGAACCGTAGCGTGGCACCGTTCGACGCAGCATTGGTCGCATCCGCGCTTGCGATCATGGCCCCGCTCTTGCTGGCGGCCACTGGCGAGTTGATTTCGGAGATCACGGGCGTGGTGAATCTGGGTCTCGAGGGGATGATGCTCACAGGAGCGTTCACGTCCTTCCTTGCCGCGCACTACACCGGTAGCGCGGCGCTCGGGATCGTCGCGGGCGCCGGGGGTGGCATCGCGTGTGGCGTTGTGATGGCCTCATTGGCGATCGACGCACGCGTGGATCAGATCCTGGTCGGAATCGGCATCGGTCTCCTTGCGGCCGGTGCCACGTCATTCTTGAACGCGGACCTGTTCCACGGCCAATCGCCCCAGACAGCGTCGATGCTCTCCAATGTCCGGATTCCCGTCCTCGCCCGTCTCGGAGGAATTGGTCGCGCGATCTTCGATCAGAACCTTGGCGTCTACGCGGGGTTCATCGTGCTGGGAGTCGCGGCGGTCGTGCTCTATCGAACCGGCTGGGGCATCTCGCTTCGCGCGGTCGGCGAGGATCCCGCCTGCGCCGACGCGGCCGGCGTGAGCGTACGCAGAGTGAGATGGGCCGGCGTATTGCTCGCCGCGACGCTCGCCGGCGCTGCCGGCGCCCAACTCGTGATCGGCCAGGTCGGTGTCTTTACCGACGGCATGTCGGCAGGCCGGGGCTATCTTGCTCTGGCCGCAGTTCTATTTGGCCGGTGGAGGCCGGCCGGAGTATTGGCAGCCTGTGCGTTATTCGCGTTCATGGACGCGCTTCAGTTGCGCCTCCAGGGCCTAGCATCCGTCCCCTCTGTCGTGTGGATCGTCGCCGCACTCGCGATCTTCCTGGTTGTGTTCGTTTCGGCATGGTCGAGCAGGCGCCGCCGCTGGACAGTCAGGACCGCGTTGATCCGCGGCGCGACGGGCACGATCATCATTAGCTGTTTGCTGGCGGCTGCCGCAACCCACACGCGGATCACGGTGCCAGCTTCGTTATGGCTCATGTCGCCGTTTCTCCTGGCGATCATCGCGCTGGCCGTCGTCGGCGAGCGACGCACTGCGATGCCATCCAAACTTGCGGTCCCGTTCATTCGCGGCCACGATTGACCGCTTATTGGATGGCAGGCGGGCGGGTGATGCCGCCGGACTGTTCAGGCCTTGGCGAGTTGAGCGTCGGCGGCTTGTAGGACCCCATCGCGGCGCTTGCGTTGGCGCTCGTAGTCGCGTACGCGCGTGGCTAGCTCTGGGCCGCTCTCAGCGAGGTGTCTTTGAATTTGCGGGACGTTGAGCTCGTCGTAGCCGGGCACCGGCTCCGGGCCCCGCAAGGAAGCGAGCTTTTGCAGCACGGTGTGGCGGGCCTGGTGAGCCTTCTCGTAGGTTTCCACTTCCTCCAGCTCGCGCTGGGAGAGCTGCGGCAGCCTCGCGATGACCTCCGCGGCGGTCAGGGATTCGTAGTCTTCCCGGCCCCAATTCGCGGGGCCCTGGCCGTCGGCCTTCGGCGCTCCCGGTTGCGATCTTGCCGGGGCGGACCGGCGACTAGCCCGCGCGACTTCTGCGCCAGCTTCGCCAGCGAGCTGGACCGAGTCCTCGGCGCTGTTGATCAGCTCACGTCTCGCGGAGCCGTAACTCTCGACGAGCTGCCGTCTGAACTGGGTCTGAGCGCTAGTCGCCTCGGAGAGCCAAAGCTGGAACGCGTGGTACACGAGCCGTTGCTGCTCGGTGATCATCTTTAGTGACTTGGCGTATGTGTTGGTCGATTCGTGGGCAAGCTCCGCTGCTCCCTCGATGAGCTGCGCCTCCGTGTCGGTGAGGGCTTCGATGAACCTCGAGAATGGTGTTTCGGTGATGCTGGCCATGCTCTTCCTCTCGATAGCAAGGGGTCGCGAAACAGCTGGCGGATCGGAATAGCTCGATTGTGTGATGAGACAACGACGAATCTGAATAAGACAATAGCATCTCATCAAGGGACAGCGCAATCCCGAATTGTTGATCGAAGTCTGCGGTGGGAGCGGCTGCTAGGTCCGATCCTGGTAGAGCCTGGTTCTCTCGATCGCCGCGGATGCCAGCTGGGCTAGGTGCACGAGCGCAGCCTCGTCTTCTCTGGTGAAGTTTCCATCCCGCTTGTCGAAGACCTGGATCGCCCCAAGCTCGGCGCCGTTCAAAGCGCTCAGAGATGCAGCCAGCCATCCCCGAAGCGGCGGATCGCCGATGACGTGAAACGGTGGCAAGCGCGCAAGTTGCTCGCCGGCCATTCGCACCGAGCCGCCGTTTGATCGAATCAGATCGTAGATCGCCACCCGATCAAGCCATCGAAAAAGCTGCGTCCATCGTCTGTCGGCTTCTGGGTATGACGCCGCCTCAGTGGCCCGTGGTTGCAGCGCAAGCGCCACGGTCGTGATGCAGCACTGGGCGTCGATGAGCTCGCGCGCCCGTTCAGAGACCAGCTGGAGGATCTCCTCCAGCGAGTCGGAGACGTTGACGGCGAGCGAGGCATCGGCGAGGAAGGTCGACAATTGCCGTGAGAGCCTGGCCTGGTGTCGCTCGAGTCGGAGCGCCTGCCAGGTCTCCTTGACCCCGCGCTGGACCATCTCGAAGCTGACGAGGCTCTCGAGGAAAAACTCCCCCCCGGCGCGGGTCACCTCCTGGGCCTCCCCTAGATCGCGAACAGCCGCGAGCTCCACTGCTAAGGCATCCTGGTGGGCGATAGCGAGATCGAGCACGCCCAGCTCTCTCCTCACGGCTTCGCGCCCGAGCTCGTAGGCGGCGCGCAGGCATCGCTCGCTTGGATCGGCGAGATAGTCGCCCAAAGCCGAGGTGTAGGAGGTTTTGAACGCGCCGGCCGAACCGGCCGCTCCAGTGCTCATGTCGCCGGTCGAAGGTAGCGGACTGCCACTACCAGGGCGTCGTCCTTTCGGTTCCAGTGCTCGGTCACGATTCGCTCACTGATCGCCTGAGCCGAGCCGGAAGGATTGAAGAAGTCAGCGAAAGTCGCGCCAATACCGTCGGTGGCCAGGATCAGCAGGTCACCGGTCCGCACCTCGAGCGTCGCGATCATCATCTTGGGCAGCTCGTGTCCGACAACCCCGCGTCCCAATGGCAGAGCAGCTTTGAGACCCCTCGCCGCGGGATCACCGCTCAGCACTCGTCCCTCCACGTTGCCGACTCCCAGCCAAGTGATCGTGCCCTGGGTGTAGGACAGGAAAGCCAGGCTGATCGCCGCGCCGCGGGTCCCTCGCAAAGCGACGTGGCAGCTGCGGATCAGTAAGGGCAGGTCGCGAGTGCGGTCTTCGCTGACGACGGCAGCCGCCCTGTCGGCAGCGTGCGCGGCCTCCCTGCCGTGGCCGAGACCATCTATGCCAGCCACCAAGGCGCCGTCCGGGACGAGTGTGACTACTGCGAGATCGCCGCTGCGTGCCTCACCCCGTCGGCACCGAGTTGTCGATCCCCACTCCACCGATTGGCGCACGGCGCGATCAGGCACGCTGCCGACGCTCCTCGCGCAGGCGGGCTAGCTCGTCGCGGAACCTCCATTTCCGCATCGTCACGGTCGTACCGGAATCGGGATCCGATTCGATCTCGAAGTCATCCATGAGTCGCCGTGCTCCTGGCAGCCCCAGTCCGAGTCCGCCTCTGGCGCTGTAGTCGTCCGACAGCGCGGCCTCGAGATCGCGGATGCCGGGGCCGTCGTCGACAGCGACGACCTCGAGGCCATAACGGGCAGCGTCTTCATATGGCTTCAAGATGACTTCTCCGTGGCCGGCGTGCATGACGATGTTGCGGGCGATCTCCGATATCGCCGTCGCTATCAGCGTCGGGTCCGGCCGGGGGAAGCCGAGCCGTTCGGCCAGAGCTCGCGCCCGGGCTCGAGCAACGACGAGGTCCGAGTCAGCGCTGATCGACAGACGGATTTCATCCTCCATCCTTTTCGTCCCCCTGCGTCAGGCGGTTGAGTAGCGCTGTTGCCTCGTCCAGGTCGAGAGCGGCGCGAAGCGGCGCGAGGTTCAGGCGGAAATGGACCATCGCGATGGCTACATCGGGATGTAGGCCGACGATTACGGTCTCGGCGCCGCGCAACCTGGCCGTGAGGACGATCGCGGTCAATGCACGGGCGACAAACGAATCGATCACGTCAAGCGCGGCGACGTCGATTATCAGTCCGCGTGAGCGAAATCTGCCGATCCGCTCAGCGAGGTCTTGCCGAAGCGCGATCACCTCCTGGTCGGAGAGGTCCGACTGGATACAGGCGATCAGGTACGCCCCCTGTCGGAGGATCGCTACCGACATCGATGCAAGCGCCTAGGTCTCGAGGCCGGTCGCGTCGTCGGCGTCATCGTCCCGATAGCCGGCCAGCCGCTCGGCCTCGACGAGGCCTCCTTGAAGATCTCCGACGGTTTTCATCATGCTCAGGTCCACGCCGAGATCGACAATCGTTTGGGCGATCTCCGGCGATAAGCCGGTGAGGATGGTGCTGGCGCCCATCAGCCGCGAGGCCTCGACGGTTTGCACGAGATGGTTGGCCACTGTGCGATCGACAGACGCGACTCCAGTTATGTCGATCACCACGACCCGCGCGCGATTCTCCTGGATCGCCGCCAACAGCTGTTCGGTGAGCTGCCGCGCCCGCGCCGAGTCGAGAGCACCGATGATCGGAAGTATCAACAGGCGCTCGCGCAGTTGCAGGACGGGAGTGGACAGCTCCCGGAGGGCCTCCTGCTGCTCGTTGATGACTCGCTCCCGTTCCTCGACGAAGCTCACTCCCACGGTCACCGCGATACGGTTCGCAGCAGGCTCGTAAGCGTCGAGGACGCGGTTGAGGAGATCGGTGTCCCGCTGGTACTGCGCGAACAGCGAGCGGGCGAGCAGGTCGCGGAGCAAAAGCACGATCCCTACAACCTCGTCGGTTTGCACGCCCCGAGGGATGATCCTCTCCGAGAGCTCACGGGCGTAGGTCTCCAACGTTTCGACGCTCCCGGTTTCCAGCGCGTCGACGTAATTGTCATAGACCTCGGTTGCCTCTGAGAAGATCTCCTCGTCCGACATCACCTGCAGAAGCTTGGCCTCGCTGATACGGCGAGCCCAGCCCTCTCGAAGCTCTGTGCGGTGGTCGCGCAGATACGCGACCAATTCCCGCAACAGGGGCTCCTCTTCCTCTGAGCGTTGCGCGCGGTTGTCGTCGGTGCGGTCTCGGTGCTGATCAGCCGTCCGCTCCGCCGATTGCTCATCCCCGCTTCCCTCAGGCTGATCTTCGGCGCGCCGCTCGCTTTTTTCCTCGGACCGGCGCTCGGCCTGGTCGTCCTGAGATGACTCGGATTCCTCCTCTGCTACCGGCCGATCGGTGTGTCGGTCCATCTGTTTCTCCTCTGGTCTGAGATTGGCGGCCCGCTGTCTGCGAACGGGAGGCTCATGGTGTCTGTGATCGCCGTCGGGGACCGCGTGCGCGAGCCCCGTCGAGGAACAGCCGCGTGATCGTGGCGGTGCTGTCCTCCCGGCCAAGCTGGGGGGCGGATGTGAGTACGCCGACTATCAGCCAGATCAGGCTGTCACTGAGTCGGGCACTCGCGACGTCGTCACGGATCTCGCCCACCGCCTGGCCGCGCTCGAGCAGCGCGCGCAAAGGTTGCTTGAGATCGCGTTCGAATCGCTCGGGTTCTGAGCGACCGTACTCGCGAGCCAAGAGCACAAACGAGTCGCCGACCTCCACGAAGGCGCGTATCGCCCGGACTACGCCCTCCTCCGGTGCCACCTCATCGATCCTTGCAGCGGTCAGCCGATTCTCGACTTCGGTCACTGCGGCGCTCGCCAGCTCGGCGAGCAGCTTCTCTCGAGTCGGGAAATAGCGGTAAACCGTGGCCCGAGCCACTCCCGCGGCTTCGGCTACATCGGACATGCTCGCCTGTTCTCCCTGCCGAGAGAAGATTTCAGTCGCGCCATCGAGAATCGCGGCCACGACGCGCTGCTGCAAAGAGGGTCGGGGAGCAGCTTCGGACATCGACGTCTTACGTGTAGTCTAGACAATCGTTGTGTGAGATGCTATTGTCTCATTAAAGGTCTTTAGTGTCTGACGATCGAGGAGATTTTTGACGATGTCGTTATCCGAACGAGCTCGGACCGGTTTACGGGACATGCCGTCAAACGCGGCTTGGTTGCTATCCCGCGCGCTGAAGCCCGCTGAGGCTGTCGGAACCGCGGCCGACAGCGCGAGGATTGAGGCCCGCGATCAGGCGCGAAGGGCACAATCCGCGATCGTCGACGCCGTCCCCTTTGGAGACTCGGTGGAGATTCGGATGCGGCGTGCCGAGGAGGCCGGCGAGCGCGCCCGAGAAGCCGAGGAGCAAGCAGTAGCCGCTGCCCGCGAGGCGAAGGCACGATCCGACCAGGCCAGAGAGGTCAGCGAACGCGGTCGTTCGCGCCTCAAGGAGGCCGAGCGGGAGCTGACCCGCGAGGTCAGTCAGCGCGTAGCCGACGCCCGGCGCTCCGCCGACGAAGAAGTGAAGCGGGAACAGCAGGCGGCAGAGGCAGACGCCCGCGAGCGCCAACTCGCACTCAAGGCGGAGGTTGACGAGGAGAACGAGAACGCCCAGCAAAGGGCCGAGCAAGCCCAGCAGCAAGCCGAGGAGCTGGTGGAGGACGCCAATGAGAAACTGGCACAAGCCCGCCAGCTGGCTGACGAGGCCGCCGAGGCCGCCCGGCGTGCGGCGGAAGCCGCGAACCGTCACGCTCATCGGCTGACCGCGGAAGCGCAGCAGCAGGCGAGGGACGCAGAGGCTCAGGTCGGGGCGAGCGAGCGCATCCGCGAGCAATCCGAAAGCACCGCCAAGCACGCCGCGCGCGAACTCGGGGACGACGTCACCAACGGCTCTCTGGAGTCGCTCAATAAGCCAGAGCTAGTCGAGTTGGCGGCCAGCGTCGGCATCGAACATCGAACCACCATGACCAAGAGCGAGCTCCTCGACGCGATCACGAAGGCGTCTCGCACCAGTGAACGGAGGCGGTTGAAGTGAAGCTGTGGCATCGAAAGAACCGGCTGCAACGCTTGCTCGAGAAGGCCGAGAAAGCGCTCGACGTCCCCGACGCGCTCAGCCACGCGGGCACAGCCTCCGGAAACCGCTTGAAGGTCCCTCTGCCGGGAGGCAAGGCAGTAAAGGCGAGCGTTAATCAAGATACGGCTCTCAAGGCGGGCGTCATCGCCACCAGCCTTGTCGGCCTCACCGCCGGCAGCGCCGGCATCTCCGCGCTCAGGCGCCGTACGCAAGGGGCAGGGGACGATTCGTGAGACTCACCAGCCTCGCGCTGTTTGCCGCTGGATACGTGATCGGGGCCAGAGCGGGACGTGAACGCTATGCGCAAATCCTCAGCGAGGTCGCGAAGACTTCCCATCGGCTCGAACAGTTCAGCGCTCGTCGTCCCCCAGTCCCTCACGAAGCACGGCGCGCATGGTCCGATCGCAGTCCCTGACCGCTCCCGACACTTATCGCAAGGGATCCTGCTCCGAGGCACGATTCTTGCGCGCTTCCTGGGGCTACGGTTGCTGAAGCTCGAAGCGAGTTTGACGATTGTCCCCGCCGACGTGTCCCATCATTCTTCCCAATCCGACCAACGGATCGTCGCGGCCCCATTGGACCTGGGTACCGGCGTTCCCTCGTCATTCCCGCCCAAGCACAACCTAAGCGCGGCGATCCAAGCCATCGGCGAGAGCAGGAAACTGCTCGCTGAGGCGCGCGACGAAACGTCATCGCGTCCTCGGATCCCGGAGCGGACCGCTTCGAGACCACGAGGAGGTAGGTGATGGAGATCCCGAAACACCAAATCCTGCAGATGCTCCGCGATCGCGGCGCCGACGGCAAAGCGCAACTGGTCGAGCAGCAACTGCCCGACCAAGTCGACCTGGACGAGCATGCCCGTCGGCTCCAAATCATCGGGATCAACCGGAAAGAGATCATCCGGGCCAACGTCCAACCGCCGAGGTCTGAGCGTCGCGACGGCACACCCAGATAACCCGCGCCGAGCCGCCAGGCTCCGCGGCTCGTGGCAGACGCCGCTGGATTATCAGCTGGCGACAAGGTCCGGCGGAGGTGGTGAAATGGCCGCCCCGTGCTGCCCTGTCGGACGCCGTCGCGTCTGCGAGCGCCCCCGGAACGCGAGCTGGCTTCGCGAAGAGGCGCATCGAGCTGTGCCTGGACGCGCGCCAGCCCGAGCAGCACCGCCGTCAGCTTCTGACCGACTTGGTCGTGCAGCTCTTGTTCATGACTTCGGCTCAGCTAAGAGCCCGCCGGTCCACGCCGCGCGCGGGCGCGGCGCTTGCCCTCGTGCATCGCCTGAACGCGAGCGACCGGGATCGCACGGCCCTCCTCGATCAGGTCAGCGGGCAATGCCTGAGGCTCGGGAAGGCGGTCGGCCCACGGGTTGCCGCCACGGAGTAGGGCCGGCACCGTGCGGATCGTGAAGTCGCTCGGCGTCACGCGATCGAGCTCATCCCATGAGACGGGGAACGACACTGGCGTGTTCGGCCGGATGCGCGGGCTGTAGGCGGCAACTACGGTCGCGCCGCCCGCGCGGGTGGCGTCGACGAATACCTTGCCGCCGCGCTCCTCGCGGACGTAGGCGGTCGTCGCCAGCTGCGGGTCGATCCGCTCGGCACGCGCGGCGAGCGCCCGAGTGGCCGCGGCGATTTCCTCGCCTCTCGCGGGCTGCGCCACTGGGACGAACACGTGCAGGCCCTTGGCCCCACTGGTCTTGACGGCACCCGCGAGCCCGGCGTCGGCGAGCGCCCGGCGTACTAGCCGCGCGACGCGCGCGACGGCGTCGAAGCCGGCCTGCGCCGGCGGGTCCAGATCGAGCACCAGGTGCGTCTGGAGAAACCCGCCTGAATCGGCGCGCGCGAGCGTCGGGTGGTACTCGATCGCTCGCTGGTTCGCGAACCACAGCAACGTCCGCCGGTCGTTGCAGAGCGCGTAGGCAACGTCGCGCTTGGAGCGCTCCGCCCAGATCGTCACCGTCTTGACCCAGGACGGCGCGTACTTCGGGACGTTCTTCTGCATGAACGGCCTCTGGCCGCGCACCGCCCGCACCACCGACAGCGGCCGATCGCGCAGCTCGCCGAGCAGCTGCTCGCTGACGGCCTCGAGGTAGTCGACAAGATCCTGCTTCGTCGCCCGCGCATCGTCGAATAGCTGCTGGTCGAGGTTAGTCAGGGAGACGTCATCGCGGCCGTCCATGCCCGGCCAATCTACGGCACGCCGGAGAGGCCGCCGGAATGGTTCGGAGGACCGCGCGATTTACTGGTATAAGACGGCCGGATGATCGGCGGTCTTCTGGTCCTCGGGTTTGGCCTCAGCTTTGACAACTTTCGGACGTCGATCGCGCTCGGGCCGCTTCGGCTGGGATGGCGCCGCGCCGCGAGGGTCGCGCTGACCTTTGGAGTCTGGGATGGCGTGGCGCCGCTGGTGGGCATCCTCGTGGGTGGGTATCTGAGCCACGCGATCGGCTCGATCGCCAGCTACGTGGGTGCGGTGGCGCTCGCCATCTACGGCGGTTACCTCATCATCCAGGCTCGGCGAACAGAGGCCCCCGACGATGTTGATGAACGCTGGCTGGTCTTTGGCCTTCCGCTGCCGTTGAGCTTGGACAATGTGGTCGCCGGCACGAGCTTGGGCTTGGCTGGTTACTCTCCGTGGATTGCGCCGCCGTTTGTTCGGGACGATCACGGCCTTGGTGTCGTTTGTCGGGTTGCAATTCGGGCACGGCCTGTCCCGGTTCGTTCGTATCCGCCCGGATCTGCTGACCGGCATCACGCTCGTTATCGCGGCCGTGCTGCTGTGGTTCAACGTGGCCGACATCGGAATCGGCGATTCGAGTTAGCTCCGCGCGGCGGGCGGTGCGGCGCGTCAATCGTCGCCCGCCTCGACGGCGCGCAGTCCGGGGCGGCTGTGGGAAGTGGACTCGTCGAGCTCTGCGGACAGCGCTTCGCTCTCGAACCGGGCGAGTGCCTCCTCGCACGAGGCGACGGCTGCGACGGCCTCCTGACCGCCAGGCGCATCGAAGTAGTCGCGCGCCCTGATGGCGGCGAGCCACTTCTGGTGGCGGGCGAGGTCGGCGTCGGACTCCTCGAGCTCGGTGTATGTGGCCCGGCCGCGGCGGCGCTCGAGCTGGAGCTCCTCGTGGAACTGCCGCGTGCGCTCGACCACCTCGCGGTACTCGTCGGTCCGTTCGCGCTGCATCGCGTCGATGACCGCGGCCTCCTGGCCCGAGTCCGTCAGGCGGATGCGAAGCATCTCGCCGTGGCCGCCCTCCGCGCGCAGTCGGGTCACCAGCCGCGCCGCGGCACGCGTGGTCTTCGGCGTCGCCGGGAGCAGGCACACTGACTGCTGCAGGTAGTGAGCGCCCAGGCTGCGCAGATTGCGCCACGCGTAGACGCGGAGCGTAGAGGTCCCGCGGGGCGGGGTGGAGACGGTGATCAGCAACCAGTCGCGCACGGAACGACCATGATCCCAGGCGTCTCCGATAGCTTTTGCCGCCACGTATCATACGTTTCATGCGGAGCGCAACGAGCGCGTCCTCACGCGCCGATCGGGCGCCGGCGGTCCCGGTCCACGCACAACCGCCGGCGGTCGTGTGGGAGCGCGCCCGCAGCCGGCGGGGCGGCCTGAGGCCCGAGGAGGTCGCGCAGCGCCGCACCGCGCCGGTCCGGGCCGAGCGCAGCAACACCAGGGCCGTCTTGAGCGAGATCGTCGAGTCGGTGGTGGAGCCGCTTCAGCTGCTGCTGGTCGTCGTCGGCGTGCTTTCGGCAATCTTCGGCGAGCTTCGCGACACGATCGCGATCTTCACGGTCATCGTGCTCGTCAGCGCTGTCGAGGCGATCTCCGAGGTCCGCGCGAAGCGCGCGCTGAAGGCGCTCCGGGACCTCAGCGCCCCCAACGCACTTGTCCTGCGCGCTGGCGTCGCGGTAGCGGTTCCGGTCGGCGCGCTCGTCCTCGGCGACGTGCTGCTCGTCGAGGCCGGCAGCGTCGTCGCGGCCGACGCCCGCGTCGTGGAGGCCGACGGGCTGTCCACCGACGAGTCCAGGCTGACGGGCGAGCCCGGCACGGCCGCGAAGGGACCCGAGCCGGTGGACCCGGACGCGCCGCTCGCTGAGCGGTCCTCGATGCTGCACGCGGGCACCGCCGTGGTGGCCGGCGCCGGCGAGGGGGTCGTCGTCGCGCTTACGGACGAGACCGAGATCGGGCGCCTCGGCAGGCTCGTCACACAGGCGAAGGAGCCGCCCACGCCGCTCCAGGGCGCGATGGCGGAGCTGGCGCGGGCAGCGCTGATCGTTGCGGTGACGGCCTGCGTGCTGGTGCCGCTCCTCGGAGTCGTTCGGGGCCAGCCGCCGCGCGAGATGCTGCTCGACGGGCTGACGCTCGCGTTCGCCACGATCCCCGAGGAGCTGCCGATCCTCGTGACGGTGCTCGTCGCGCTCGGCGGCCTGCGCCTGGCGCAGCAGGGCGTCCTGCTGCGGCGGCTGCGCGCCGCCGAAGCCGTCGGCGCGATGACCGTGCTGCTCGCCGACAAGACAGGGACGCTGACCGAGAACCGGCTGCTGATCGAACGCATCGATGGCGATCCCAAACGGGTGCTCGCCGCGGCAGCGGCCGCCCACGGGGCAGCAGTCGCGCAAGATCCGGTCGACCGCGCCCTGGTCGACACCGCCGGTGAGCCCGCGTCGAGGGAGCGGCTCGCCCGCTACCCGTTTGATCCGGTGCGCCGGCGCGAGAGCGCGGTGTGGCGCCAGCCCGGCGGCGCGTGGGTGGCCGTGAAAGGGGCGCCGGAGGCCGTCCTCGACGCGTGCGCGATGTCCGAGACGGAGCGGACGTCGGTGCTCGCGCGTGTCGCGCGGCTCGCGGACGACGGGCTTCGGATCATCGCGGTCGCCGAGCGTCGTGTCGCCCGAGCCCCCCGCGATGCCGCCGATGCAGAAGGCCAGCTCGAGTTCGTCGGGCTGGCGGGCTTCCGCGATCCGTTGCGGGCCGGTGTCGGAGATGCCGTCGCCGAGCTCGCGCACGCCGGCGTTCGGACGATCGTGGTTAGCGGCGACCATCCCGAGACGGTCGCCGCGGCCGCGCGGGAGGCCGGCGTCCGCGTTCCTGAGGTCCTGCACGGCGGGGCGCCGCTCGACGCCCTCGACGACGACGAGCTCGCCGGGCGACTGCGGGGCGAGGCCGTCATCGCGCGCGCCACGCCTGAGGACAAGCTGCGCCTCGTCCGGATCCTCCAGGATCGCGGCGAGGCGGTCGCCGTCACCGGCGACGGCGTCAACGACGCGCCGGCGCTCGCCGCGGCGAACGTCGGGATCGCCATGGGCGCGCGCGGAACCGATCTCGCCCGCGAGGCGTCCGACCTGGTGCTGGTCGACGACGCATACGGGACGATCGTCGGCGCGGTCGAGGGGGGTCGCGGGCTGGCCTCCCAGCTGCGGCGCGCGGTCGCCTTCTACTTAGGAGCGAAGATCGCGCTGGTCGTCGTCATCGCCGTGCCACTCGCGCTTGGGCTGCCAGCACCGTTCCATCCGGTGCACATCGTCGTGCTGGAGCTGTTCATGGATGTCGGTGCGTCGGTGGCTTTCGTCTCCGAGCCCACTGCGCCGGACACGATGGACCGCCTCCCGCGCGATCCCGCCAGCCGGTTCCTCGACGGCACGCAGCTGTCCGCGATCGCGCTCACTGCCGTGGCGCTCACCGTGGCGGTGCTCCCCGCGTTTCTGATTGTCCACGCCCGGTCGGGGGCGGGCATGGCGATCGCGGCGGCGGTGGCCGGGTGGCTGATCGCGAATGTGGCGATCGCGTGGAGCCTGCGTGCCCGACCGGGGCTGCCGTTGCGGCGCAACATCGCGTTCCCGGTATGGGCGCTCGTCGCGCTCGTCGCCGCGTTCATGCTTTCCCTCACCCACGCCGGGGCGGCGCTCGGCGTCGAACCCCTCACCGCAAGCGCCCTGCGCATCACCGCCGCCGTGGCGGCAGTCGGCGTAGCGATCGCGGCCGCCGGACGCGCTGCGCTGTCGCTGTCCCAGCGCCTCTGACGACCTCCTCGTCGCTCGGGGGAGAGCCTGCGCGAGGACGCCGGCTTCCTGGCCGAGCTGATGCTGTCGCTCTCAGAGGTGCCGGTCCGCTCCCGGTTCGACGCCACCGCGTTCGGCGGCGAGCTCGCGGAGCTAATCGCGCGCTATCGGATCGCGCTCGCCTCGGCGCGGCGGCCGCGGCAGTGCTGAGCGGCGTGGTGCTCGCCGAGTTTGCGAGAGCGCCGGCGGTGGTCCGGTGGCGGCTCGGCTGGCGCGCGCGGATCACCGTGGTCGTGACAGTGCTCGAGCGCGCCCTTGCAAGTCGCGCGCTCCGTGACGATGATTAGCTTCGCGACGGCGCTCACGCGACGCTTGGGGCGAGTGTGTCGTCGTTCCATAAATCTAGACGGAGGGACCGGCCATGCTGTTTCACGTGACCTGGGAGTTCAGCGATACGAGCGAGGAGGGTGGCCGCCGGTCACTGGCGGTGTTCGCGGCTTGGCAGCCGCCGGCCGGCGCCGAGTTCAAGGCTTTCTACGGCACCGCGGACGGCGGCGGGGGCGTTGCGATCGTCGAGGCCGACAGCGCTGCGACCCTCGCGCGGACAACGGCGCCGTGGACTCCGTGGCTGCACTTCACCGTGACGCCGATCGTCCCGATCGAGGAGTCCACCACGATCGCCGGAGAGGCCGCCGCGTTCCGAGACACCGTCAAATAATCATCAGCGGGCCTGTAAGGTAGTTTACCTACCAACAATTTTCGCTGGCGCGGGCGGGCGCGGGAGTTCGGCGCGGCTGAACAGCTGGTTGCTGAGCATGGTTTCTCTGCACTGGTCAGTGTCGAGCGGGACGGTGACCGGCGCACCGTGCTCTACGACGCCGGTCTCACGCCGCACGCCGTGGCCCGCAACCTCGACGTGCACCGGCGGTGGCAGGCGGATTGGCGCGACGTGGGGCTACGCGATCAAGCCGTCGAAGGCGGGGCCAAGGACTAGCACGTCGACCTCCTGATGAAATCGCCACACGCCTTCATCCTCGTCGCGGCAATCGTGCAGGTAAGGGCCGAGATGCGGAGCCGCCATCATCTCCTGCAGCGAGACGGAATCGTCGAAAGCGCATCGCTGAAGGTAGCCCTCGACGGTGCCGACATTCTCGAGCGCGGTGGTGTGCTCGTAGGACAGGCGGACCGCGCGAGGGTCGACACCGCAGTCGCTCAGCGCCTCGGCAAGATCCTCTGACGTGGCGTACAACGTGCCCTGGCCGTCGCGGAGGTCGTCGAGGAAGTGTCGGTAGAAGCGCAGGTAGTGGCCCTCGCGGCTGCCCTGCGCGATGAGCAGCGCGCCACCGGGCGCGAGTGCGGCGAGCATCCGTGTGGTGGCCGCGCGAACGGCGTCAGGCGCGAGCGAGTAGAGGGCATGGATGGCCCAGACGACGTCGAATGGCCCGACGGCGTCGTCGAGCTCCTCGACCAGGGTTTCATGGCGAGCGGCCCCGACGAACGGTGGGCGAAGCGCTTGCGCGGCCTCCAGCAGCGAGAAGGGAGATGGGTCGAGCAGGTCATAGTCGATCTGCAGCTCACCGGCCAAGGCGCCGACACCGCCGAAGTCTTGTAGCGCGTCCAGGAACTTCCCCGAGCCGCAGGCGACATCGAGCAACGTGATACGCCGGCGCTCGTCGGCAACGCGCCGTAGCCATGCCGAATGGTTGACAAAGCCTCGAGCTAGACGCTCATAGTCCCGGCGCGCGAGCGTGTAAAAGGCGTCCATCTCGGCTCGACTCTCCTCGCTCCAGTGGGCCAAGCTGCGCGCGGCGGTATCCACGGCCCGGAGTCTGATCACAACACGTGGAGCAGATACTGGAGCGCCGCTGCGACCTGAACCGCCGCGATCACGACGACGGTCATCACTATAGCCAGCACGCCGATCCCGGCCCGTCGGGTCCAACGAGACAGCCGCGCCCGCGCGACGAGCACGGCGGCCGACGATCGAAGCTCGAGCGACGTCCAACGCTGCGAGACGAGCGCCGCGCCCACCCGCTGCTCCCAGCGAATAGTCATCCGCACGGCCTCCCGCCGCGCGCGAATCCGCCACCACGACAGGCGCCGGGATCGCCGGTGCCAGTAGTCGAGCGATTCGACTCCGTCATTCAGATCCGGCGGCGCGAGCAGACGCCCCAGCAACTGCTCGTCTGACGATCTTCGTTGCCCCAACCTGCCCAATTCCTAGCGTCGCCCAACCGATATATCGAGCACACACCAAAGTCTAGTGAATGGCACGGTTTCGATAGCCGCTTCGGAGCAGTGTAGAGTGCTTGTGACTTGCAACCAGTATTGGAGGTCTTGTGTCTCTCGTTGAATGTCTCGAAGCACGCTTCGCGGTCGAATCCTTGACAACCCAAAGCGGCGTCGCCCACCTCACCTTCAGCCGCCGGTAGAGATGCTGATCTACTCGATGAACGTTTCGGTGGACGGGTTCATCGCCGATCGCGAGGGCGCGATCGGGTGGACGGTCCCGAGCGAGGAGCAGTTTCTCTTCCACCTCGCTCAGATACGCGAGCTCGGCGGGTTTCTATGCGGCCGGAGGCTTTACGAGACGATGCTTGTGTGGGAGACGGATCCGTCGCTGCGCGAGGGCGAGCTCGACGCCGCGTTCGCTGACGTCTGGTGCGCTATCCCGAAGGTCGTCTTCAGCGGCACGCTCGACAGTGTTCAGGGCAACGCCCGGCTCGCCGAGGCTTCGGTGGCCGAGGAGGTCGCTGCGGCGCTCGAGGCGACCGAAAAGGACGTCGCGATCGGCGGGGCCGGCTTGGCCGCGGCGGCGATCGAGCTCGGACTCGTCGATGAGCTGCGCATCTTCCGACACCCGGTCCTCGTCGGTGGCGGCACGCCCTTCCTACCGCCGGTTGTCCAGAACGTCCCACTGGACCTGATCGAGACCGGAACGTTCGACTCGCGTGTGATCTACGAGCGCTACGGGCGCGCCCGCGGTCGGTCGGACTGACACCGCCGAACACGGCTTCCTGCCCTCGGCGCTGGACGGAGGGTCCCGTATGGTTTCGAAGCTAGTTTGAGTGACTCGATGTCGAGAAACTCGGGTCTGCTCCGCTCTGGGTGAAGGGCCACGACAGGCGGGGCCCGCGAGACCAGGAGAACCACCATGCCCAAGTACCTGCTCCTCAAGCACTATCGCGGCGGCCCGGAGCCGCACCACGCGTTCCCCCCGATGGACCAGTGGGCGCCCGAGGACGTGGAGGCGCACATCGCCTTCCAGCGGCACGTCGCTGACGTCCTGCGCGAGAACGGCGAGTACGTCGACGCCCAGGCGCTGACGCCGACGCTCACCTGGGTGCGCTACGGCGGCCCGCACGCCGCGCCTGTTACGACCGACGGCCCCCACCCCGAGACCAGCGAGCTCGTGGCGGGCTGGTACATGATCGACGTCGAGTCTTACGAGCGCGCGCTCGAGCTCGCGGCCTACGTGTCATCCGAGCCGGGGCCGCGCGGAGAGCCGCTGTACGAGTGGCTCGAGTTGCGCGAGGTCATGTCCGAGGCGCCGGCGGCCGAGTGACCCGCACGACGCGACCGCTGGACGAGGGCATGCTGCGAGCCCTCGTCCCGCGCGTCCTGGCGGCCCTGGTGCGGCGGGGCGAAGACTTCGACGGCGCCGAGGACGCGCTGCAAGACGCGTTGATCGAGGCGCTGCGCGTGTGGCCCGAGCACCCCGTGGACGACCCATGGGCGTGGCTGATGACGGTCGCCACGCGGCGGCTCGTCGACGCCCGCCGTAGCGAGGCAGCCCGGGCGCGTCGCGAAGAGGCTGTCCACGCCGAGCCTCCCCCGGGCCCCACCGAGGACGGCGACGACACCCTCTTCGTGCTCTTCTGCTGCTGCCATCCCGACCTCTCGCCGGCCTCGCAGGTGGCGCTCACCCTGCGGGCCGTCGGCGGCCTCACCACGCGGGAGATCGCCGACGCCTTCTACTTGCCGGAAGCGACGATGGCCCAGCGCATCAGCCGCGCCAAGCGTGCCCTGCGAGGCCGCCGGTTAGACCGGCCGGGCGACCTTGCCGTCGTGCTGCGCGTGCTCTACCTCATCTACACGGCGGGTCACGCGGGTCGGGTCGCCCTCGCCGGCGAGGCGATCCGGCTCGCCCGCCAGCTCACGCTTGCCACGTCCGAGCCGGAGGCTCGCGGGCTGCTCGCGCTGATGCTCCTCAACCACGCCCGCCGTGCGGCACGCCTGGACGTCGAGGGCCGGATCGTCACGCTCGACCGGCAGGACCGCAGCCTGTGGTACGCCCGCGAGATCGCCGAGGGCGTGCGCGTTCTGCAGTGGGCGCTCGCGCTCGAGCGCCCCGGCCGCTACCAGATCGAAGCCGCAATTGCGGCCCTGCACGACGACGCGGCCAGTGCCGAAGAGACCGACTGGCCGCAGATCCTCGCCTGGTACGACGACCTCGTCGCCCTCACCGACGAGCCGGTGCGCCAGGACCCCGCCGCCGTGCTCGGACGCGCCGTCGCGGTCGGCCACGTTCTCGGGGCGTGCGCCGGGCTGCGCGAGACCGAGCGGCTGCGCGAGGTCATCGGCGACCGGCACCGGTGGCACGCGGTCCGCGGCCATCTGCACGAGCTCGGCGGCGAATCCGATGCCGCCGCCACGGCGTACGCCGAGGCCGCCAGCCTGGCCACGAACGTCGCCGAGCGCGACCACCTGATCCGTCAGGCCGCGCGGGCGCGGGCCAGCGGGCGCTCAGCTGACACCGGCGGCTCCGCCGAGCCGCCCGCGGTGCCGTGACCATCCAATCGAAGGACGAATCATGACGACGAAAGACGAATATCCGGCGGGCATGCCGTGCTGGGTCGATAGCTGGCAGGCCGACCCGGCCGCCGCGCTCGAGTTCTACGGTCCACTGCTCGGCTGGGACTTCGATGACGCCGCCCCGATGCCACAGGGGTTGGACGGCGCATACTTCACCGCTCGGATCGGCGGTCGCCGGGTGGCCGGTATCGGCCAGGCACCTCCGTCCTCCCCGGTCGGGTGGATGACCTACGTCCGCGTCGAGCGCATCGAGCAGACGCTTGAGCGGGCCGACGCGGTCGGTGGCGTCCGGCTTGCCGGGCCGCTCCGGGCGGGCCCGGACGGGCGCCTCGCTGTGCTTGCCGACCCCACCGGTGTCGCGTTCGGCCTCTGGGAAGCCGGCGATCGCGCCGGCGCTGAGCTAATTAGCGAGCCCGGAGCCTGGGCGATGAGCTCTTTGCACAGCCCGGATATCGGGCGAGCACGGACCTTCTACGCCGCTCTGTTCGGCTGGGAGCTCACCCAAGAGCCGGGCGTCCCGTTCGCGCAGTGGCAGCTCGCCGGCCAGGTCATCGCGGTCGCGAGCTCAACCGACGGCGTAACGGTTCCTCCGCACTGGGCGGTGAACTTCGCCACCGGTGACGTCGACGCGCTCGCCGATCACGCTCTCGCCCTCGGTGGTCAGGTGCTGATGGCGCCGTTCGACACGCCGGGCTTCCGCAACGCCGTTCTCGCCGACCCACAAGGAGGCGTGATCGCGACCAGCTCAGCCCGCGGCTAGACCGCGCTGAACGGCGGGAGCGGACTCGCGCACGCTTCCGGCCCTCGAGCAGTTCGACGGCCGTCGAGATCGCCAAGGCGCCGTGTTCAGGCGACGCGGGGGCCATAGTTTGGCGTTAGCGGTAGATGCCGGGGGTGAGGACGTTCGCGTAGTGGAGGAAGTGCGCGTGGGTGTAGTTGCGGTTGCCGGTGATGTTGGGGTTGGGCGCGGGGCCGAGTGTTAGGTCTGTGCCGAGGAATGGCTGGAAGTGGGGGTAGGCGCTGAGGTAGCTGGTGGGGTCGGCGCGCAGTAGCCCGATTAATGTCTCGGTCACGATTCGCCCGCCGACGGGCCCGAGGTTCAGCCCGTCTGCGGCCACTTTGGCTTCGGCGAGGATGTAGTACCACAGCGGTGTGCTGGTGGCGAACGGGGCGTAGACGCCGGCGATCTGCTGCAGGTCGGGTGGGGTGAGCGCTGGGACGCGCATGGTGTGCGCGATTGCCTGTCCGGATGGCAGTCCCCAGGTGAGCTGGCGCAGTAGGTTTCGCTGGGGCAGGACTGTCGGGCTGGTCTGGGTGTGCGGTGCGATCGCGGGGAGTGGAAGGGTGAACAGTACGGTTGAGATCACCGGGTCGATCTTCTTGTTGTTCTTGACGTTGCCGTCTCCGAGGTCGAAGAAGGTCTGCCATCCGACGTAGCGGCGGGGGGCGGGGTAGCCACCGAGTAGATCGTCGCGGTCGTAGCTGACCGGATCGGAGAAGTCAGGCTGGTTGGTGTCGAATACCAGCGCGAAGAAGGGGTCGGCGGTCGCACTGGTGCTGTCCCCCGTGCCGCTGGTGAAGTTCGCGCGATAGGACGGGCGGACCATGCTGTGTCCCAATCGGTACGCGGCCGCGGCGAACTCGATCGGCATGAACGCATCCCCTGCCGGCGGCCGGTAGAAGCGGTTACCGCGCGCGAGCACGTCGTTGACCAGATCCTGCCCCGCGAGCTGGGGGAGATGCCCATTGATCAGGAGCCACTGGTAGTGCCACAGGGTCACCTGCCGCGCGAGCAGGAACGCCGCGTAGTTGTTGCCCGGGTCTTCGCGGTGAGCACGGGCGGCTGGAAACCGGCTCAGATCGTGCTCTGAGAGCTCCTCAAGCACGCGGTTATAGAACAAGATGTGCGCGCAGTGCATGCCCGCGACGATCACGTTCTCATCATCCCGGGGGTCACCCAACAAGGCGGTGTAGGTCCCGTCCCCGTTCGCGATCCGGGGTAGATCCTCATGCACCCCGCCGGTCCCGATCTTGAGCTTCGGCCCGACCGACCCATCCGGATTCTCGAGATACAGATCGGGTCTGATCCCGGGACCGCCACCGAACACCGAATCCAGATCCAAAAGCGGCGTACGAGTGTTAGCCGAGATCAGCGGATTCTGCGCCACCCCGAGCCGCGAGGTCTGATCAAACGTGATGTCGTGATCGATGAACTGCCCCACGAACGTCGACCCCGCGGTCATCGTCAGATTGTCGGGATTGCTCCCATACGGGTCACCCGCCGACGGGTTGCCATCAACCGCCGGATCGACGATCAACGCCTTCGGCCCCGCCGAAAGGTCATCCCCCGCGTCCATGATCCCTCCCGGCCTCCCGACCTCGATCAACGCCGCCCTAACCGTGTCATTCGCGTCGGCGAACGCCCGCAAATTCGGAAAGATACGACCAAAGTCACCGGGGCTGCTCGGCGCTCCGGGCCCGGAGCGGTTGTACCTTCCCGGCCCGAGCGGCCGGACGGCGGCGTCGGCTGGGGCGCTGCCAATCCCAGCCGATCCCGCCAGTAGCCCCGCGCCGGCGGTCCCCAGGCCCTTCAAGAAACCGCGCCGCGATGGCCGGACGTCTAGAGTCTGGATCCTCATCACGATGTCCTCGCGGCAGGACCGTTAATCTGGCCGGAAGCGCGGTGGCGGCCGAGCGTGGCGCGGCCGTGGCCGGCGATGAGCGCATCGCCGCGCACGCCTTTGACCTCGCTCACGTGCTCGACCGCCACCGGCCGCCGCGGTGGATACGTTGCGCTCTAGACGGCTGAGCCCGCGGCGAGCGCCTTGACGTCCTCGGTGTGCAGCGGCTTGCCGCCGATACCCCAATCGCCGCTGTGGACCTCCTCGACGACGACCCACGTGACGCCTCGCATATTCTCGCCCTCGATAGAGACCATCGCGTCGGTCAGACGTTCGACGATCTGCCCCTTTTGCTCGGGCGTGAACACGTCTTCGATCAGCTTGACGTTGATCAGCGGCATGGCCTTCCTCCTTGTGTTTTGGTCGTTGATGGTTCAGTCCGCGTTTGCGAATGACCAACCGCCAAGCTACGCCTAGGACCCCGGGTCTCGCATCCGGGGGGGGCACCTAAAGCTGGGTGCTGAGTTCGGCCGGGCTGCGCGGCTTGCCGCACGCGCGAGGTTGGACTCCTCCGTCGCGCCATTCGACGCCCGGAGCAGAAGCCCGTTGGGTGTCGCCGCACTGGCGACACAGGAGCGGTGTGCCGCGGGAGTTCGGCTGCTGACAGCGTGCGGGGGTATGGACGGACTCAGCCATGCAGGGTGGGCCGGTAGATGAGCTCTTGGATGTTGCCGTCGAGCGTCCTGCCCTCAATCAGCTCGAGATCGAAGTCGGCCGCACCGTGGAAGATCGATTTCGCTCCCGTCTGACCGGTGATCACAGGGAAGAGCGTCACCTGGATGCGGTCGACCAGACCGGCGGCCATCAGCGCGCGATTCATCAACAGGCTGCCGTGCGAGCGCAAAGGCACCTCGGAATCCTCCTTGAGCCGGGCGATGACGTCGACCGCGTCACCGCTGACGACGGTCGCGTCCGGCCAGTCGAGGGGTCCCTCAAGTGTGGTCGACACCACCGTTGCCGGCATGTTCCTCATCCGGGTGACCCATGGGTCACGCACCTCGGACTCCTCGGTGCTCGCGGCCAGCATCCGCGCGAACGCCCGATAGGTGTTGGCTCCGAAGACCATCCGCTGCTCCTCGCCGTACACGGCGAGGCGGTGTGCGAGCAACTCGGGTCCCTGCTTGCCCCAGTAGCCGCCCCAGCCGCCGCCGTTGACGGAGCCGAACCCATCGAGGCTGGAAAAGACGTCGAACGTGTAGGTAGCGGTCATGTTGCCCTCCTCAAGTCCGGTTGATCGGATGTGAGGAGTAAGACTCGAACCCACGGCGAAACTCATCGTCGTTGACCTCTTGAACTCCTGCCGCCCAGAATGCGGTCTCAGGAGTGCGCCAAGAGGGTCGCGACGATTCGCGATTGACTGTCGTGGACCGCTTCCAGTCGCCGTTCTGGGCGCCGCCAGACTCGGCCAGCTAAGACTGAGGTCTCCGCGGGGTTCATACCGCCAGCCCAAAATCATAGGGTTCGGTATCGGGTCTCCCGGTTGTCGCCCGCTCTTGCGATCGGAAGACTATCGGCATGACCAACAAGCCTTTGTGGGTGGATCCGGCACGGAGCGGCGATGGCAGTTGGGTGGGCGACTGCCGGCCCGACTTCGGGCGTCGGATGATGTTGCGAGTCGCGCTGGCCGTGGCGACGTCGGCCGCTTTCATGCTTAGCGCCGCGTCGTCAGCATCAGCCTATAGCCGCGGTTTCTTCGTCGCCAACGACAGCCGCTACACGTTGAAGTTGGTGCAAGAGCTTCACGGGCGGGGATTTGAAGGCCGGCCATAGGTCGTGGTGCCTTCAGCGAGAGGGAGATTACGGGCTCGCTACTTGCAATTCGGGCGGCAGCGACGTCACGTTCGTGAATCGCCTTGGGATGAAGATCGACGTCGCTCGAGGCGAGGCTGAGGCCGCCACCCTGAGAGAGTTTTGTGCGACGACCGCGAGCGTCGACGCCGCCGGGTGCACGTTTGATCCAACCAGGGCGCTGTTTCTATCCGACGCCCAGCGCGAGAAGCGTGGCGCAGTGCGGGAGCCTGTGTTCACTGTTCGTGACAACTCCGACCAAACTTGACGCTAACGACGGACGTCGCGAAGACCGTGAAATGGAGTGACACCTTGGGTATAGCGCTCAAGTCCAATTTCAAATTATCGAGCGCCGTAGAGACGGGAATCAAAGACAAGACCGGAGGAAAGTGGTACCCAGAGCACAGGTCCGGTACGCGGTCACGGTGAGGGTCCGCCCGAACCGCGAGATCCGGGTGGAGGCCATCTGGCCGATGATCCTCTACACCGGTACCGTGAAAAAAAGGCTCGGCAATACCAGGTGGATACTCCGCGACGTGTCGTTCAACGTTCCGTGGCCACGCGGTAAGCCGGCGTTCGCGGAGCAAGTGCGCCAGATCGGCTCGCCAGCACGCTCACGGTCTGGAAGGCATGCCGCTTGATGGTCGTGTCTTCGTCCTTACGGCACTAACGTACCCGATAGGCGTAGGGGATGGCCTTGATTTCGTTCACCGCACCCAGTGCCGAGACATAGTCGTCGACGAACAGGTCGCCGGTGACTACCGATCCCCGGGGCGCGCTGCCCGTGAACGTGACCGGGATGGTGACCGTCTGACCAGGTTGCACCGTCTGGGGTGCGGACGGTGGCGGACTGGGGTCGACGTCGGCGAGCTGCGGATCGCCGGTGGAAGAGGTGACCGAGGTGTCGAACATCCGGGTTTGGGCCGCCAGCCCAGCGTTCGCAGTGCCGCTCGCCGGTCCGGTGAACGGGCCGATCAGCGACGGCGCCATGAACCAGATCCCGGGCGTGACCTCCGGTGCGCTGAACGCGCCGCTCGCCGTGTCGCCGTTGATCACCGATTCGAGGTCGGGGTCATCGAAGCCCCAGTCGAAGGTGATCGGGGCGGTCGCCTGAGCCGCCGCCAGGAGGAGGTTGGTTTCGGTCGGCACCATCCACTCCGGCGGGGGCTGCGTCGGGTTGAGCGGCAGCGCGATGCCGCTCGCCTGGGTGATCGGGACCAGCGAGTAAAACGTGTCCCCGGACCGGCGCGGGTCGATGAACACGTTCAGCGGCGCGTTCCCGTTGTTGGTCACGGTGACTTTCGCCGTGGCGGTGCCGCCGGACGGGATCGTTGCCGCTTGATCATCCGGCACGCCGCTCGAGGAGACCGGCGGGGCCTTCAGCGACACGGTTCCGGTGAACGGGGCGGCGGTGGTGTATCCGCCGACCGGGTTGTAGGTGGCCAGGGTGAACCTCCAGGTACCCGGCACCGGATCGCGCTGGTAGATCTGCATGGTCTCGACTCCGCTCGCGCTGATGCTCGGGATCTGCTGGCCGTCGGCTTGGCCGGCCGGCGAGGTGAGCGCCCCTTGCACCAGCGTGCCAGGGTCGCCGGGCAGTGTCCACTGCACATTGATCGCCGGCGCGCCCGCCGGAATGTTGAACTGGTAGGTGTTCTCCTGGGCGGGGAAGCCGTCGCCGTCTCCGCCCGTGATCGCGCCGGTGAAGCTCCCGTGACCACCTGAGAGTGGAACCAGCGAGCGGACTACGACCGGCACCGCGGTCGTCTTGCCCGAGCTGCCGGTCAACTGCAGGTCACGGCTGTAGTCGCCGGGGCCGGCGGGCGCGGTGAGTGACACGTGCAGCGTCGCGCTCTGGCCTGGGGTGAGGGTCACTGAAGATGGCGTGACCGTGCCCACCGTGTTGAAGCGCGAGCTGGCCAGGTCGTAGTGCACCGGCCCGTTGTAGCCGCCGGAAGTCTCCGTGAAGATGACCGCGGTCCATATTCCGGCGGGCGGGTTTCGCACGTTGATGTGACCGTAATTCGAGACGGTGCCGTTGTTCTGGTAGGTGTAGGCGGCCATCCGCCCCTGTGGATCAAACAGGGTCATGTTGACGGTGGCACTCGAGTCGGGCCAGGCGATCGAGCCGTCCAGCCTGTCGGCCCCGGAGGGCACCGTGAATGTGAACTTGACGTAGGACTGCGAGACACCGCGGTTGTCGATGAACTTCGGATCGGCGGCTGTGTTGAGGATCGCGTCAGCTCGATCGTTGCTGATCGGGCTGCTCAGCGCGCGGAGGTGCGCTGCGATCGTCTCCGCGCTCGAGCCGATGTTGGTCACCGTCTCGTTGCCGCTCAATCCCGAGCGCGGCGACGCGACGAAGTCGAGTTGGCTCGGGCTGACCAGGCGCCCATTGCCGGTACGCGACCCGGAGTTGACCGACTCCGCTGCGCGGACCGCGGCCAGCGCGTCGAGCTCGCCCGCGCCCTGCTCGTCGCTCGGGGTGTTCAGGTCGTTGGTGTTGCTGAGGATCAGCTGCTTGACCAGCGCCGGCGAGGGGGTGGCGCCGCCGTGTGTCTGGCGGTAGGCCTGAATCACCAATGCAGCCGCCCCCGCGGTCATCGGCGCCGCCTCGCTGGTGCCGCCGAAGGTCGAGATGTTCGACGGCTCGTTTGCGAAGTTCGTACAGCTGGCGTACTCGGCGACATCCGCCGTGCACGCCTCGAAGCTCTCGTTGCCCGGAGCCACCAGGTCGAGCGTCTTGCCGCCCTGGGTGACGCCGGCGGAACTGAACTCGGCGATGTTGTTGTTCTCCCACCCGTGCGGGCTCAGCTGATAGGCCCCGCGGAAGGTCTGGGCCAGGCCCTGGAACTGGGTGGTTGCCCCGGCGCTGATGCCGCTCGGTCCGGAGGCCGGCGAGGCGATCGTGTTCATCGTCCCCTGGTCGCCCGTCGAGTCGGTGACCACCACCCCCGCGTCCTCGGCCAGCGTGTTGAACTCCTTGGTCGCGTCAACATCGGTGTCGGGCAGCTCGGCGCCGCCGAAGGACTCGTTGAGGACGTTGACGTGGTCGGCCGCCACCGCCCAGTCCATGCCTTGAAGGATCGTCGAGGTAAAAGCGCCAGAGCCGACGCCGCCGAAGGTCGGGAACACCTTCATCGCCACCAGCGACGCGCCGGGAGCCACTCCGCGCAGGACGATGTTGCAGCCGGGTGGCCAGGTATGGGTTGGGTTGTTGAACCTCGAAAGGTCATAGACCACGCGGCCCTGGGCGGCGATCGTGGAGGCGTCACCGAAGGCCTCCGCGCCCGTGGTCGGCGCATTCAGCCCCTGGCCGGTGAAGTCGCGATAGTCGACGATCACGTGCGAGCCGTCCGGGCGGATGAAGTCCGGATTGCTGGCGTCGATGCCCTCGGCGATGAACGCCACCTTGACTCCGGATCCGGTGACGATCTGCTGCGCCTGAGGGGCGTTGATCAACGACAGTCCCTCGGGGGCGATGATCGGCTGGGCGGGATTGGTCGGGCATACCTGCCCCGAGCCAATGCTCGGGCCGGTGTTGTTGCCGCTGCCTGCAGCGGAGGAGCCGGCCGGATCAGGAGCCGGCACGAACACGTCCGGCAGCACCGCGGCCACCGAGCGGTCCGAGGCCAGATGCGAGCGCTCGGCCCGCGAGACGGTGGCCGTGAAGGCGTTGATCGTCTGGAAGGTGTGGGTCACCTGGCCGCCAGAGGAGCGGACCGACGCGTGAAGGCCGCTCTGCACGCTGCTCAGGGCGGCGACCCGGGCGTGAATCCGAGCGGCGGTCGGAAGCACGTTCGTGAACTGGTTCTTCAACAGCACGATCACCCGCACGGGCCCCTTCGCCTGGCTTGTCTGGATCCGCGACGGGGACAGTGCTGCCGAGTGGTGCGCGCGGGTTGCGCCCAGCGCCATGCCCCCCGCAGCCAGCAGGAACATCAAGACGAAGATAGCCAGCGACCATCCGCCCAGCCGTAACCTTCGCATCGCGCCTCCTCATCGGAATGGCTCCGCTGCCACCGCACACCCTATACGAGACCGCAACCTCCGCGTACCCCTGCCCGGCGAGTACTCGCAGGGGCCACGTTCGAGTTAAATCGTGCCCTGCTTGCTGAGGTCCGCTATCTCGGCGCTCGAAGGATCTCGATAATCGCCGAGTCGTCGAGCCGGCCAAGACCTGCTCGGCTGCCCGCGTCGAACAGTCGCGCGGAGGTGGTGGCGAGCGGCACCTCGAATCCGCTCTCTCGGGCCGCGTCTGTCACCAGGCCCATGTCTTTGACGAATATGTCAAGGGCGCTTCGGGGATCGGTGAAGGCGCCTGTGACCATCCGTTCTCCACGGTCGTCGAGCATGAACGACGCCCCGGCGCCGGTACGGATCACCTCCCTGCAGCTGGCCGGCTCGATGCCGATCGCCTCGGCGAACGCTAGTGCCTCGGCCGCTGCGGTGATGTGGACGCCACACAGGAGTTGGTTGACGAGCTTGACCTTCTGGCCGTCGCCCGGCTGCGAACCGACCAGCGGAGCGCTGGCGGCCATGGCGTCGACCAGCGGCCGAACTCGTTGTACCTCGGCCTCGGGGCCGGCGACCATGATCAGCAAGTCTCCGGTGGCCGCCCGGGCTGAGCCACCCGACACAGGCGCGTCAATCACTTGCACTCCGCGCTCGGACAGTCGACGGGCCCAGCTGATGACGTTGGCCGGCCCGACCGTCGCCATCACGATTACGGTGGCGCCGGGACGGAGGACGGACGCTGCTGCGCCGGAGCCGAAGAGCACATCCTCGCCCTGCTCGCCCGTGGCGACCATCAACACCAGCGCGTCCGCGGCGGCGGCCTCCGCGACCGATCCCACGCCGCTCACCCGATCGGCGGAAAGCTCGACAATCCGGCCCGGGTCGATGTCGAACGCCGAGATCTCATGTCCGGCGTGTGCTGCGCAAGCGGCCATCGGTGCGCCCATCGCCCCAAGGCCAACCCATCCCACTTTCATCATTGCTCGATTCTCCTGATCTGTGCGGCTTGTTGTCGGGAGCGGCTCGTCTCGTATCGAGAACTCTGATCTCCGCTGTGACAAGCGGTATTGCTACCAGCCGATAGCTCTAACTTGGCTTCGACGACCTGCTCGGCCGCGGCGCTGAGTTCCCGGGCCAGAGCCAGCACTCGGGCCCCGTCTCTTAGGTGCTGTTGCTCAGCCGCCACACCGTCAAATACCACACCGACAAGATCAAGCTGAAGCTCGGCGCTCGTCGCCGTACTGACCTCGTGCGCTTAGCGGCCGAGCGGATGCTTAATCAACCCGCGAGCACCCCGAGATCCGGACGCCAACCGCATCTCACACCAACGGGCATGTCGTGAAATTCGAGCTCGAGCGGCTTTCATCTCGCGATAGGAGTCCTCTTACAGCTTGATTGCGCTCCAAGCAGCGTCTCGACCGGGTAGGTCGCGTCCATAGCTGTCGGGGTTGGTGCCGAGCGCCTCGGCAGCTTCGAGGGCAATTTTCTGGACGATCACCGTGAGGGGGAATATAGAGAGCGTCTCGCCAAGCTCCGAACGCGCGAACCGGTGTACCACGGTGCCTTGTGCTGTCGCGACATCGGCGAGTTGTTCGAGGCGGGCGGATCCAGCCCCGCCGTCCAGGCACACAAGCGAGTCATCGGCACCGAGAGCCACCGCTGGCCCGTGCAGAATGGACTCGCACGCGAGCCCTTCGGCGGCGACCAGCGCGGTTTCTCTGATCTTCAGCGCTCCCTCTGCGGCCGTCCAAGCGTTGATTCCCACCCCGGCGAATTCCAAGAGCCGCGCGGGCGGCTTCACACCGACGGGGGCTTCCGCGAGCTCTCGGGCTACGGCGTCTGGAACGTCATGAAGCGCTCCCAGAGAGGCACCCAGCTGCTCGGCGAGCTGCGCGATTCGCATCAGAGCCGCCAGGTGGCTCGCCGTGAACGCGGAAGAGACCTCCTCTGGCACCGTCTCCAGGTCAGCATCCGGGTTTCCACGCTTGGATACCACCACGGTGGGAACATCCCCTGCTCGGGCCCGCTCGAGCACCTCTGAGGTAAACAGCTTGGTTCCCCGGTGACTGAGCAGAAGGAGCGCGTCATCCTCCCCGGGAAAAGGATGGCCGGCGGCGGCATCAGCGGCCGGGACGGCCCAGGCGTCAACGCCGCCCATCCGCAAACACCACGCGCCCTGATTAGCGGCGTGCCAGCTCGTGCCAGTCCCGACGACCAACACTCGCCGGCCGGCCAATCGCTGCGCCGCGGACTCGAGGCCTCGTTGATCGTCGAGCAGCCGCCTCAGCACCTCAGGTTGGGTCGCCATCGTCTCACGCATCACGCTCATCGCACCCACCTCCAACCGAGAAGCATCGCTGTTCGCGCACTCGGCCCGGTTCATCGAATCCTCGGGTAGAAACACTGCGATCATGCCACTGCAATGAGCGGCGTGACGAGGCGGGCTGGCAGACTCGGGCGTCCGAGCCCACTAGCAGGAGGATCGTCGTGCGGATCTGTGTCACCGGAGCGAGCGGAAAGGTCGGACGGGCAACCGTGGAGGATCTCCGCGCTCATGGGCACGAGGTGACAGCAGTCGATCTGCTCACCGTGCGCGAGCACAGCGGTCCCGTGGTCGTCGGCGCCGACCTGACCGACGCCACGCAGGCGGCCGAGGTGCTGACAGGGATGGACGCCGTGGTCCACATCGCTAACCATCCGGCGCCCGACCTGGTACCGCCGACCCGCACCTTCACCGACAACGTCACGATGAACTTCAACGTGCTGAACGGGGCAGTGGCCGCGGGTCTGTCACGGGTCGTATGGGCCTCCAGCGAGACGACGGTCGGCCTCCCGTTCAGCGACATCCCGCCCGAGTATCTGCCGGTCGATGAGCAGCACTATCCCCGCTCGAGGACCGCCTATGCCTTATCGAAAGTCGTCTCGGAGGCGATGGCCGTCGAGCTGAACCGCTGGTCGGGGATCCCGATGGTCGCGCTGCGCTTCTCCAACGTGTACGAGGTCCACGAATACGAGCTGCTGCCGGCGTTGTGGGATGACATCCACTCCCGAGACTTCAACCTCTGGGCTTATATCGACGTGCGCGATGCTGCGAGTAGCTGCCGCATGGCTCTGGAGGCGCAGGTCTCCGGTGCCGAGAGCGCGATCATCGCCGCAGCGGACACGATCATGACCCGTTCGACCCGCGAGCTGCTCGCCGAGCGCTTCCCGGACGTCCCCGTACGTCGAGAGCTGGGCGAATTCGAGACGCTGCTATCAATTGACCGCGCGCGCGAACTGCTCGGGTGGGAGCCGGCCCACAGCTGGCGCGACGAGCTCGCCCATTAGGCCGCACCACCACGCGGCTGAGGCGCCGAGATCGCCCATTAGGCCGCCCCCCACGCGGGTGAGGCGCCGAGATCGCCCATTAGGCCGCCCCCCACGCGGGTGAGGCGCGGGACTCTCATCGGGGTCTTCTCGCGGAATGCGCTGTGTTAGAAGCTCTTATGTCAAGTCCGGGGCCTTTGTGAGGTGACGGAGGGGTGTAGGTCGGGATTGGGTGAGGGCCGTGAGGCGGAGAAAACGCGATCCTGCGATGTGATGGTTGCGGATCGACGCGCTGTAAAGCGTTCTGCGGGCGTGCGGTCACGGACCGCGATGTCTAGGTCGCGGTCAGCGGAGGCTTTCAGGCCTCCCCGCGTGAAGAACGGGGTGGAGCCCCCCGCGCTCCCGGCTGCCTATTGTTTGCCGCGCGCCGACGCCGTCAAGGTCGTTCGTCCAGTGGGGCGCTGCACCTTGACGGCGTCGGCGGACGGCAACATCAGACAGCGATCAGAGCGCGAGGGGCGGCCAGGTCGCGGGTCATGCGCCGGTAGACGACATTTGAGAGGTGGCGTTTGAGGATCCGGCGGGCCTCCTTTCTGGTGTGTCCGTTGGCGCGCGCCTGGGCGTAGAGCTTTTGGGCGCGCGGCTCGATTCGCAGCTGGGTGACCGCTATCCGGTGGAGGATCGCGTTGACCCGCCGGTTGCCGCCGGGGTTATAGCGATGGCGGATTGGTTCGCCGGGTCCTTCGGCGGTCGAGGCGGGCAGCGGCGCGGTGGCGTTGAAGCGAGCGAAGCCGCCGATGGTAAACCGGCGCACGTCGCCGACTTCGACTAGGAGCTCTGCGACCGATACGGTCGCTAGTCCGCACAGCTCAGACAGCGTCGAGCCGCTGTGGCGCACCAGCTGAGCCAGCTGGAGGGTGATCTGCTTCTCTTGCGCGTCGAGCCGGGCGATCTCCTGCCGGTAGTCGGTCAGGATCCGTACCCTCACCGCGGTCGGCGGGTCAAGGCGCCGGCGACGGGTCGCGCGCGAAAGCGCGGCTAGCCTCGGGCGTACCCGTTGTGAGCTGGGTAGCCGCTCGATCAGTTCGAGCGGCAGCTCACGCAGCAGCGCCTCTGCTTCGGTCAGCAGGTGCTTGCGGCGCTTGATCGTCGAGCAGCGCGCCGTCCACCACACCGACAGCAGCTCGTGCTGCTGATCCGGGCCGGCGTCATCGCCCGCGCGCTTGAACGCTCGGGGCAACAAGGGGTGGGCGAGCGTCTCGCGCGCGATCCGCTCGGCGTCGAGCGTGTCTGACTTGCCGCGCTGACGCGCGCGGTCATGGCGGCTGGTGCGATTCGGGCACACGTCGCGCACGTCATAGCCGCGGCCGATCAAAAAGATCGCCGTGTGCCGGCCCCAGGCCGAGGCGCCCTCGATCCCCCACCGCACGATCGGACCAAACTGCCGGGCCCACGCCTCCAGCGAGCGGTGCCCGTCGCCCGAGACGCGAAAGTGCTCTGACGCGAGGATCCCGCCGCGCGGATCGATGACCGTCGCAGTCAGCGTCCGCTTGTGGGGATCGATCCCGACCGTGGTGCCCGCCAAATCGGGCGTCAGCAACGTGCTCGACCGACCCGGTCCGCGCCGTACCTGCCGTCCCATCACCAGTGACCTCCTTCGCGCTTGCGCGGCGCGATACCGTGAACGGGAACCGGTCGACAAAGTCCCGGTTGAGATCGGCGATTAGCAGATCGACGCTCTTATCAGGTCAGACCGGTTCATCGAAAGCACGGACCGAGGCCGACACTTCTAAACGAGGACACCGCCAGGGTCCAGACCATATTTGGGTCAGGCCCCGGTCCAGCTTTCGACCCTAACGCGAGCTGTCAACCCGGCCCGGGCAAGCCGGATTAGAACACCGGGACCATATGGAGGTTGAGATCCGGCCCGGCTGCTAGAAGCTGGCCGGTCCCCTACACGATCGTGGGGGAGCTTTTTTGCCGCGCAGCTGACACCTGCGCGGCGGTCCCACAACCGCATAGGAGGAACCGACCGTGACCAAGGTTCGCACCTGGGCCGGCTTGGATGTGCGTGCCGCGAAGGTAGTGGCGTGCGTGGTCGACGCCGAGTCCGGGGAGATGACCGTGCACCGTCTGCCGGGAGACACGGCTGGGGTGGTGTCTTTCTGCGCTGGGCTTCCGGGCCCCACGCGGGTCGCCTACGAGGCAGGCCCGACCGGGTTCGGTCTCGCTCGCGTGCTGCTCGCGACTGGGATCGGCTGTGTGATCGCGGCGCCGGGGAAGATCGAGCGCCCCGCCCAGGAGCGGATCAAGACCGACCGCCGCGATGCCGAGCGACTGGTGCGCCTGTTGATGATCGACGGCCTGCACGCGGTTGGGGTGCCGACGGGCGAGGAGCAGGCGCTGCGCGACCTGGTTCGCGCGCGCGAGGATGTCCGCGGCGATCTGATGCGCGCCCGGCACCGGATGGGGAAGCTGCTGCTGCGCCACGACGTCCGCTACGACGGGACCAGCGATAACTGGAGTCACCGTCACCGCCAGTGGCTCTCGATGGTGCGACTGACCGAGCGTGGCGCGCAGGCCACGTTGCTTGACTACCTCGGCGCGATCGACGCGCTGATCATCCGCCGCGACCAGCTCGAGGCGACGATCGCCGAGCTGATCCCTTCATCGCCATGGGCCGAGGATATCGCCCGGCTGCGGTGCCTGCGCGGGATCGACACGCTGACCGCGGTCGGGCTGTGCGCCGAGATCGCCGACTTCGAGCGGTTCGAGCACCCCAAGCAGCTGATGAGCTACGTCGGCCTGGTCCCCTTCGGAGAAGAGCTCGGGCCAGACCCGCCGCCAGGGCGCGATCACTAAGTCCGGCTCCCAGCACGCCCGGCGGCTGCTGGTCGAGGCCGCCTGGCACTACCGCCACCCGCCACGGCTGGGCACTCGGCTCAAGGCCCGCCAAGTCGACCAGCCCGCCACAGTGATCGCGATCGCCTGGAAAGCGCAGCAGCGCCTGCACCAGCTCTGGCGCCGCCTTGACACCCAGCGCCGCAAACGCAAGACGATTGTCTCTGCCGCGGTCGCCCGGCACCTCGTCGGGTTCTGCGGGGCGATCGTTACCAACGACACCGACATCACCTGAACCGGTACCTGCAACATCACCCCCACAACGCTCGGCTGAGGAGGCGGCGGAATACCCCCCGCCCCACCCGCGAGCGCACCCGCGACGCTTGCTATGAGCAACCGCCCCGGCGGCCACGCTCGACGTTAGTCAGCGGGCTCTCACGACGAAACCCGGTCCTGCCGTACCCAACCCGCGCATATCAGCCTGACCGCGCGTCGCGCACCCGCCAGGACCGCCGCCCCCTCAGCCGAGCTGCCCTTCCCCGCCGTCGAAGATCCCAACCGCCGGGCTTGACAAACACTCCTCCATATCAGCAACCAAGCGCGGAACGAACTGGGCACCCTGACGGCGCCGGCCGCGACGAGGACGGTGCCCTTCACCCCGGTGCTGAGTCAGCACCTGGCAGCTGACTATTGTTACTTGGCATGAAGATCACGACAGTTGGTAGAGGCAACATCGGCGGTGGGCTCGGCGAGCGCTGGGCGAACGCGGGACACGAGGTGACGGCGATCGGACGTGACGGCGGCGACGTTTCCAGCGCCGACGCGGTCTTGATCGCGGTTCCTGGGGCAGCGGTTGGCGAGGCGCTTGGCGCGATCCAAGGTCTCGAGGGTAGAACCGTGATCGACGCGACCAACCTGGTCGGTGCTGAGCCGCCCGCGGGGTTCGCGTCGAATGCCGAGTTCATCAAGTCGCGGACCGGTGGGCCCACGGCGAAGTCGTTCAACCTCAACTTCGCTGCTCTATTCGGCCGTCTCGGATCGACCAAAGAGCGGCCCGGAAACCTCTGGTGCGGAGACGAGGACGCACGCGGCGTCGTCGAGCAGCTGATCCGCGACGCGGGGTACGACCCGATCTACGCGGGCGGAATCGAGAACGCGGGAGCGCAAGAGCAGTTTCTAAAGCTGATGTTCGCGATCAACCAGGGCGGGCTCGGGCCGTTCTTCTACCGGATGGCGCCGCCAGATCAGTTCTAAGCACAGCAGTGGCGACACGCAGTCAACCCAGCGCCTGAAATTCACGCCGGTAGCGCCCCCGGCCAGGGTGCCCCGCCCGATCACGGCGGCGGCAGGGGGATATCGGGGGCGGATGCGCGGTGGAGTTGTAGTTCGTACTTTGGTTAGTTGGGTGGTCCAACGCAACCAGCCGGAGAGCGCGAGGCAGCAGCCCCAGCGAGCCCTGTCACCGCGAGCGAAGCGGCGACAACCAACCCCCCAGGCCGACCACCATGACCGTCGACCCAGACCCGATGCGACGCTGCCCTCGCGAGGACACGTAAGCGGGGCAGGCTCATCTCTTTGCTCTCCCAGAAGCGACCGTAATCCACCCGAAGGTGCGCCGTCGAGGTCGCGCACCAACGCTCGCCGCCGGCCAACGCCGTCAGAACTGCGCAAAAGAGCGAGTCGTGTCATGGCCTCCCCAACGAAGCTTCTGCACCCGATCAGCCGCACGTCGATGCAGAGGCCGCTCGCTCACGAGCTCATGAGGCCCGACGATACAATCCTGCGGTGGCCGCAATCGCCCAGTTGGTCGAAATGAACACTCAGCCGGGACAGCGAGCCGCCTTCCTGGAGGAACTGAAGGAGATCCTCGTCGCTACGCGCGCATGGGACGGTTCTGAAGGGGTCGAGGTCTATCTCGACGAGCAGGATCCGGACCGAATTGTGCTGATCCTCCGCTGGGCCGGCCATGAGCAGCACGCCGCCTACGCGCAGTGGCGGCACGAGAGCGGAACGTCGGTGGGGCTCTCGCCGCTCCTCACCGGCGAGCCGAAGCGCCGATTCATCGAGCCGGTGGCCGTCTAACTACCTGCCGCAGGTGTTTGCTTCCTCGCCAGCGCCGTCGCTTCTGTGCCGGCGCAGGCTCTGACGGACCGGGATCTCGAGGCGGGCCGGCCGCTAGAGATGCGAGCTGACCCGGTTGGCGCGCCGCGCCGGGCAGGGCCGCTGCGGCGCCCGGGGGGCGAGGGACGGGGGCTAACGTTACATCGGCCTCCCTCAGGATTCGAGTGTCACGTTAACCCGTCTCACACGGGCTATCGTGACATCCGCCGAGCCGCCCAGATCGAGTGTCACATTAACCCGCGTCACGCGGGCTACCGTTACATCCGCCTGAGCTGCAGGTTCGAATGTCACGTTAGCCCGCGCCCGAGCCGCCAGGACTCGCCCACGCCCGACGCGTTCGAGCGCCTCGGCTGTGCGCTGTGGGCCGAGCGCGCCCGCGACGACTGCGCGCGGTTGGAGCTGTCCCGGGTGGCGCTCCATCCCGCCCTCGCCGCCGAGGACTCGTAGCCCGACTGGTAGTCCTACAGAGCGACCCGCTCAGGCCGAGCTTACGCTTGCCCCCGTGCACACCCCCGCAGACCAAACATCCGGGCCCCCCGGGCGATGGCCGGTGATCTACGAGCCCTCCAGGGTGATCGGCCGCTCGCGCTTTCTCTGGACTCGGCGGCGGCGTGCTTGCAGGCTGGGCCGCCGGCTGGGGGATGTGATCGCTTCGAGCTCGTCGAGCAGTCCCAGTATCCGCCGCGCGACGTTGAGGGAGAATTCTGGTAGGCCGATGATCTCGTCGAGCGCACCTGAAAGGTAGTCCTCCCAGGCCGGTAGTACGAGCGCGAGATGAGCCGCACCGTCGCTTCCGGCGATCCCGATCTCCAGATCTCTCGCGCGGGCCACGACATCGCGGTGAACGACGTGACCAACGCTCCGGCCAGCGCCCACAGCCGAACGCCGCCCCGGCTCTCGGTCGACTCGCTCCGTCGATCGAAGTGCCAACGAGCGCGAATCAGCCGCGCCGCACGCGCGCTCAAGCGGAGCGGGCTGCTGCGATCGCGTCGTGCGATGCTTTCGGCGATGAGGCGGATATTGCTGGGCACGATCGGAGTGTTGCTGTCGATCGTGCTCGCGTCTGTTGCCGCAGGCAACACGATCCACGGCCGTAACCTCGCGCCGGGTGGTCTCCGCGTATCGGGAAACAGGCTTGTCGATGGACGAGACGCAGCAATCCAACTTCGCGGGGTCAACCGCTCGGTGACCGAGTACGCCTGCATTCAAGGCTGGGGTATTTTCGACGGCCCGAGCGACGCTGCGTCGGTGCAGGCTGTCGCGTCCTGGCGCGTGAACATCGTGCGCGTCCCGCTCAATGAGAATTGCTGGCTCGGGATCAACGGGGTCAATCCCGCCTACTCGGGAGCGAAATACCGTAACGCGATCGTCGCATACGTCAACCTGCTTCACCGGTATGGAATGTATGCCGAGCTGTCACTGATGTGGGGCGCCCCGGGGATCTACGGGAAGAACGCATGCGATGCAGCGGCATGCTTCACCTCGAGCATGGCACCCATCGCCAAAGTCGTTCCGCATCAAGGACTACAAAGGAACCCCATACTCGGGCCCCAGAGATCTCTGCGTGTCAGGACATTCTCAACAGCCTCGAGCTAGCCGCCGACGGCAGGCTCAAGCTCACAGCAGCGCAGAGGTCCTCGGCGGCAGCCGGAGTCCGGCGCTGCCGCGCCGAGGGAGCTATTAGCGCGGGTGAGTACACCTGGGCGGAAAGCGTGCTCACCAGGCTGGGTCAGGAAGCCGGAGCCCCGGGGCCGGTGCCAAGGCCCTAATGCACGCTGGGGCGACGTCGGTTATGGTCGCCGGAAGGCGGCTTGAGGCGTATGAGCGTTTGAGTTTGGGAGGGCGCGACACGGTGGAGCAAACTGAGGTGTGCGTCGTCGGCGCCGGCCCCGCGGGTTTGGCGCTGGGGCTGGTGCTCGGACAGGCAGGGAGTCCGTGTGTCCTGCTCGAACGGTTCTCCGCTGAGGCATTTCAACGGCGTGCTGGAGCCGGTCTGATCGAATATCGGACGGTCCGACTGCTCGATGCCGATGGGCTGGCGGAGCCGATTCTGCGCGAGGGGGCCGCAACGGCGTGTGTAAGTTCCGGTTCGAGGGTCGATCCCTCGCTCTCGATTACGGCCAGCTGACCGGCGGGCGCGGGAGCTACATCTACCCTCAGCACGAGCTGGTCGCGGCCTTCGCGGGGCGGTTCATCGCCGCGCGGCTCGGATGGTTTACGGGTTTCACCGACACGGCTTCGCCGGCTACTCCGCGGCGCGACTCCCGGCGATCTGGCGCACACAAGAATTCTCGAACTGGATGCGCACCCTCCTGCATGCCGGCGCGAGCCAGTCGCGAACCGATGGGGCAGCTCGACAAACCGCCGAGCCGACCGACTTCGCCTATCAGCTCAGGCGCGCTCGCCTGCACGAGCTCATCAATAACCAGCAGTTGAGCCGCTGGTTCGCGCACGCTTACGCCGGCGTCGATCCGTGAACAAATCGCGTGTCCGGTGCGTGCGGCGCCCGCAGCTTGTGCCAAGTCAGCATTCACCCCGTGTCCGAGGCGACGATCGCCTGGAGTGCATCACGGAGGCGCTCGCCCTCCTGCGGGGTGAGCGGTGCGAGCAGCGTCCTTTCGGCGCGCTCGCTCGCCGCGGTGGCCCGCCGGACGGTGTCCCGGCCGGTGTCGGTGAGCTCGACCAGGTTACGCCGCCGGTCCTCTGCCTGAGGATGACGAGATACGAGGCCCTTGACCTCGAGTGCGTCGAGCCGCATGACCATCGACGTCCGGTCGATGCCGAGCCGCCGCGCCGCCTGCTGCTGAGAGCCAGGCTCGTGGCTAGCGATGAGGAGCAGGATGCCGAGCTCCCGTGCGTCGATGCCGAACGGGGCGAGCGCCTGCGCGTCGAGCTCATCCATCCGCGTCTTCGCGTGCTTGAAGAGGTATCCCAGGCGCCGGCTCACCACGGTGCCAGGTCCGTTGTCGGTGGACATGAGCGCAGCGTATCGCCGGCTAATAGGTACGCTCGTGCCATGCCGATGCCCAAGCGGTCGAGCGTCGAGGACTACTTCGAGCAGCTCGCCGACTATCAGCGCCCCCATCTCGAGATGCTCCGCAAGCTGAGTATCGAGGCCGATCCGGAGGCCCGGGAGCAGCTGGCCTGGAACCTGCCGGTCTACGTGCGCGGGGAGAGAACACGACTGTGGATGCTTCAGAACTTCAAGAACCACTGTTCGCTGCGCTTCCCGCCGCGGTTCTTCGGCTCCCATAAGGCCGAAGTGAAGACGGCCGGATACGAGGCAGGTGACGGGTTCATCAAACTCCCCTACGACCGTGAGATTCCGCTTGAACTCTGCAAGGCCCTGATGCAGGCTCGGATCGACGAGTACGAGGCGACCGGCGCGGGGTGGTCAGAGGGCTGAGCCCGCCACCTGTCACTGCTGCATGACTCGCGGGCGGACGCTCATGATCCCTCACCCGGTTGGGATGATGAACCGGACGGCGATGGCTGGACACTGATCGGCATGATTGAGCGACTGGCAGACATGCCGCCGGGCACGGTCGGATTTCGCGTGGCCGGCGAGATCGAGCGCGAGGATTACGATCAAGTGCTGGCGCCCGAACTCCAGCGGGCGCTTGCAGCGAGGGGCGGACTGCGGACCCTCTACGTGGTCGATGATCTCGACGAAATCGAGCCCGGTGCGCTATGGGCTGACGCGAAAGTCGGGTTCGATCTCGGCGTCCGGCACCACCAGGCTTGGGTGCGCTCGGCGATCGTCACCGATATCGACTGGATCGCGCGCGCGACGAAGCTGTTCGCGTGGATGATTCCCGGCGAGGCGCGCGTCTTCCCGCTCGCGGAGCTGGAACAGGCTAAGTCCTGGGCAGCCGGCGGCTGAGACGTCGCGCACCCGGCGGCTTACGGGGAACCGTCGCGCCGCGCACATCCATTTGATCTTGACGGCCCAAGGATTCGAGCCGCTCGTCACCCAGCTGTTCATCGATTCGAGCGACTATTTGGACTCCATGTCGCCTCAGCCGTCAAGCCGGAGCTGATCGTCGATCCAATCCGCAGCGAGGACGGGAGCATGCAGATCAACTACGACTTCGCGCCCGCGCCGACGAACACCCCCGCCGCGGTCACCTGAGCCGCGGACGCGACCGAAACCGGTTCGCGACTCCACGACCGGACTGCCTTGGTGTAGGGTGTCGCCACGGTAAGAGAGGTAGGAGGGGTCGCGATGGCGATGCGAATGAAGGTCCTTTCTGCTGCATGCGCGACCGCGCTGCTGATGGGAGGGTTCGAGATCGTGGGGTCGGTTTCCGCGGGAGCTCAAACCGCAGCCGCCAATCAGCGCGTGATCATCGTGTTGCGAAATCAGGTCTCCAACCTGCCCGCGACGCGTGCTGAGGAGTCCCGTCGGCGTGCGGCGGTGGTGAGCTCGCAGGCTCCGGTGACCTCGTCGCTTGTCGCCTCCGGAGCGAGGCAGGTTCACAGCTTCACCGTGCTGAACGCGCTCTCCGCCACGGTCTCGAGTGGCGAGGAGTCAAAGCTCCGCGCAAACTCGGCGGTAGCGGAGGTGGTCCCGGACCTTCCGATCCGCCTCGCGCCGCTGGTCACTCCCACCAAGCCGGGCGCGGTCGGCTCACAGCCCCGCGTCGGCGGCAAGTCCTCGGCCGTGTGCGCTCCCGCCGGCCAGGTGCAGCTGAACCCCGAAGCTCTCCACGTGATTCACGCCGCGTCGGGCGACCCCTCGGCGCCCACGGCCCGCAAGCTCGGCATCGACGGCAGCGGCGTGACGGTCGGGATCCTGGCCGACGGCCTCGACGTCAACAATCCCGACTTCATTCGCGCCAACGGTCAGCCGGTGTTCGTCGACTACAAGGACTTCACCGGCGCCGGCACGAGCGCTCCCACTGGAGGCGAGGAGGCCTTCGGTGACGCGGCGTCGATCGCCGCGCAGGGGCGCGAGGTGTACGACGTCTCCGGCTATGGGCCGAACGCGGTTTCCACTCCTTGCCAGATTCGCGTGGAAGGCGTGGCGCCGGGCGCGAGCCTGGCCGCGCTCGTGGTCGCCGATCCTGACGGCGTCGATTACAACTCGACCTTCCTTCAAGGAATCGACTACGCGGTCACAGTAGACCACGTTCAGGTTCTCAACGAGTCGCTCGGCGTCAACCCCTACCCCGACGATGCGGCGGATCTGGACCTGGTCAAGGCGGCTGACGAAGCTGCCGCCGCGGCCGGCACGACGGTCACCGTGTCGAGTGGAGACGCCGGCGTAACCAACACGATCGGCTCGCCGGCGTCGGATCCGGCGGTGATCTCGGCCGGCGCCACAACCACCTACCGGTCCTATCTCCAGGCCGGCTACGGCGGCGCCCAGTTCCCCGGAATCACGGGCTGGCTGGACAACGACATCAGCTCGTTCTCTTCCGCGGGCTTCGAGCAGAGCGGTCGCACGGTCGACGTGGTGGCGCCTGGGGAGCTGAACTGGGCGCTGTGCTCGACCAATGTCTCGATCTACCAGGATTGCGTCAACTACGCCGGCAAAGCGACTCCGGTGATTCTGTTTGGCGGCACCAGCGAGGCGGCGCCGTTGACCGCCGGGGTGGCGGCGCTGGTCTACCAGGCCTACAAGAAGACGCACGGAAATTGGCCCGATCCGCGGGTGGTCAAGCAGATCATCACGAGCACGGCGCAGGACATCGGTTCCCCGGGTGACCAGCAGGGGGCGGGGCTGATCGACGCCTATCAGGCAGTGCTGGCTGCGGAGTCCTACCGGGCGCCGGACGACATCCCCGCCGGCGCGGGGAACACGCTGGTCAAGAGCCAGACGCAACTGAACGCGATCGATGCTCCCGGCACGCCGGAGAGGCTGAGCGAGACGGTTACCAACGAAGGGTCGCGGGCGCAGACGGTTACCGTCTCGAGCCGTGCTCTCGGTCGCTACACGCAGGTCGCCGCCGGCACCGTCGTGCTGAGCGACGCGAACAGTCCCCACACGATCGATTACGCCGGACATCCCTCGAATTTCGAGCCGTTCACCTTCCGGGTGCCCGCCGGACAGGACCGCTTGAACGTGTCGCTGGCTTTCCAGAACGCGTCCACCACGGATCCCAATGCGCGCGTGCGCCTGACCCTCGTCGACCCGCGCGGGCGGCTTGCGGCCTATTCGGTGCCGCAAGGGGATGGGAACTATGGGAATGTGCAGGTGACCGATCCGCGGCCCGGGACCTGGACAGCGTACGTGTGGAGTCGCGAGACGTCTTCGGGCGGCACCAACGGCCCAGTCCGCTACAGCGCCGGCGTCGCTCGCTATGTCAGCTTCGGCCGGATCAGTCCGGGCACGCTGAACCTGGCGCCCGGTCACTCGGGGCGAGTGACCCTGCAGGTGTCGACGCCAGCATCGCCGGGTGATGCGGCCGGGTCGGTCGTCCTCACGAGCGACCGCGGGCCGGCCTTCGGGCGCCAGACCACCACCGCGGTGACGCTGCGAAGCCTGATTCCCAACAGCCACGCCTCGTTCACCCAGACGCTGACCGGCGGTAACGGCCGGTCGCCCGCGACCGGCCAGACCTTCTACTACCAGCTCGACGTCCCGCCCGGTCGCGCGGAGCTGAACGCGACGGTCACGTTGGCGAACAATCCCAACAATCCGTTCACGATGTGGCTGGTCAGCCCGAACGGTAATGCCGTCGGGCAGGGAGCAAACGAGCTGCCGAGCTCGACCCCGCCGGGTTACACGAACGAGCTCGGCGCTCAGGTGCATGCACTCTCGCCGGCGGCGGGGGTATGGACGCTGATCGTCGCGTTCGTCCCGCAGGTGTCGGGCACCGCGATAACCGAGCCGTTCACGGTGACCACCAGCGAAAGCGCTGTGCCCGCCTCCGCGGGCGGTCTTCCCAACTCGACCGGTACGCGCCTGGCGGCGGCCCAGCCGTACACCTTCCGTGTGCAGGTCAAGAACACGAGCTCGGCGCCGACCGCCTACTTCGTGGACCCCCGTCTGGAGACCAGCGAGACGTTGAGCTTGTCCTCGTTGAACAGTGCAACCGTGCAGCTGCCGCTGACCGGCGCCTCACTGCTGCCGCTGTTCTTGGTTCCGACGCACACCACAGCGATCTATCCCACCGCGCAGACAGACGGCTCGACACCGATCCAGTTCGACGCACAGGCGCCGGCCGGTGACCCGGATATCGGCTCGAACACCGGCACGAGCGTGAGCGGATCGTTCGTCGCCGACCCGGTCGCGCCGGGCGCATGGGACGTCGCTCCGGACGTGGTCGGCCCCTTCGGGGCCACCGGCGTGCCAACCGAGAACGCGACCACCGCGATGACGGCCACCACCAACGCGTTCGATCCGGCCGTCCTCTCCTCGACGGGTGATCTATGGCAAGCCAGCGTCAATCCCTCCGTTCTGAGCAGCCTTTCACCGGTGGTGATCGGGCCGGGTCAGACGGGGACCATCACTGTCACGATCACGCCGACCGGTGCCTCAGGTACCCAGACCAGCGGGACGCTGTACATCGACGCCGAGGACCTGTTCCAGTTCCAAGTCAACACGAACATCGTGAACCTCAACACCGGCCTTCCCGAGCCCAACGGGAGCGAGGTCGCGGCGATTCCCTACAGCTACACGATCAGGTAACCACCGCGCCGTGCTCGCGCGCGCACGATCGCCGCGTCATTGAGGTCGGCGTTACTGAGTGCGGTATCGAAAGGGGTTGCCATAACAAAGCCGGCACACTGACTCCCAGCGAGAGTGCCCGAGATCTCCCAGCTTCACTGTTCCCAAAGCGAACATCGGCCACCCCAGAAACGACGCTCGGAGGGGCCGCAACCGTGTGGCTCTCGGTTGCCCCGGTCATTACCGAGCCTGCATTGCGGTTTGGCCCTGGCGGGAGGCGCGCCGCGCGCTCACCAGACAGGCGACCGTACTCGAGCGGATCGGTCGGCTGAGCCGCTGCTGAAGGGCGAGGTTCTCGGCGCCGAGAGCGCGGCGCTGCCAGGGCGACAGCCGCGCCCAGAACGACATCGTGCCAAGTAGAGCGGTGAGCTCCTCGGCGGTGTGTTCGAGCAGCATCGGCACGGCGGTGACCTGCACCTCATCGAACAGCGATGCCGCATACCTGCGCCCGACCTCGTAGCTTCCGGGCCACCCCCAGGCCTCTGAGACGTTGTGGCGTCGCGCTGCGATGCCTGCGAGCGTGCTGTTGAGGCCGCGGTAGGTCGGCCAGGCGACGGCGAGCTCGGGGGCGATCTTGGCGATCGCGGCGCGCAGCGCCTGTTGATCCCGGGCGCTTTGCGGCTCGTCTAACCCGAAGTAGGACAGGAGCGCAAGGGTCCCGCCCTCCATGAGCGCGTCGGCCGACTTGCGCCAGCTCACGTCCGGATCGATCCAATGGATCGCCGCCGCGCAGAACACTGCCGCGTAGTACGCGCGCGGCAGCCGGGTGTCCTCTAGCCGCGCCTTGACGAACTGCACATCGCCAAGACCTGCAAGCTGATCCCGCGCCCGCGCGATCAGCTGATCACCGGGTTCTACCGCGGTAACGCGCAGGCCCCGGACCAGCAGCGAGCGCGTAAGTTGCCCGGTACCGCAGCCGATCTCGAGTACCGGTGCGCCGGGCCCGATACCGGCCAGCTCACAGGCCTGGTCGATGAGCGCGGCCGGGTAAGCCGGCCGATGACGGTCATAATCGCCGGCGATCTGGTCGAAGACGGTGCCGTAGCTGAGCGGGTCGGCTGCGTTCGGCATGCTGCCAAGCTAAGTCACGGCGCGGTCGGAGCCGGGCGGTCGCGTCGCCGGGAGCCGCTCTGTTCGCGACCAACGGTTAACGCGCTAGCCGCGACCGGGAGATTTCGGGGGCACGGGCCGGCGGACGAAGACGGTGGCCGACGCTATGTTGTCGGCGAGGTTGGGGTCAGCGGTGGACGACACGGCGCCGACCCGGTTGGTGTGGCGGCCTAGCGATTTGGCCGTGACCGTGACGCTGATCACGACCCGGCCGCCGGAGGCGAGCTGGCCGATCTGGCAGCGGGCTGGGTGCTGCCCGGAGCACTTGCCTTTGCTGCTGTGGATGTGGAAGCGCAGCGTTCCATTGCTCAGCTCTGCGGCGACGACATTCTGCGCGGTGTCCGGAGCCCGAGACGACGCCGATGTCACCGTCACCGTCGATCGTGCCCGCTTCAACGACGTGATCCTCGGACAAACCACCCTCCCCGAACAGATCGCCGCCGGCACCGCCCGCATCGACGGGAACGCCGCCGCGCTGCACGAGTTCATCGATCTCCTCGACAGATTCGAGTTCTGATTCAACATCGTCACCCGGTGAGGGTGACGGGACAGGTGGCAAGGAACCCATGAGGGGGGCGGGCCACTCGGCCGAGCGCGGGGTGGCGTCCGGGGTTTGGGCGACGTTGTCACGGGTTCCGCGGACCTCATTCTCAGAGGTCACACTTCCTCGTGGCTGGGTTGATCACTGCGTCGCGCTGTGACCAGTCCCACATCGGGCGCAGATAGGACGAGTTCAGCTCGCTCGAGGCCGCCTTATCCTCGACGATCACGCCGAGCTCCTGAAGCCGCCCCGGGTAGAGATTCTGGGAGCCGATATAGAAGGCTTCGTCATCGACGGCGACGAGCTTCGCGTGATTGGAGAATGGCTGGCCGTCCGCCCACGTGGCCCTGGGGCCGTTGCGGAGCGCCGCGAGACCCACGTCCTGGCAGAGCTTCGCCCGCGCCTGGGCGGATGGAAGATGCGAGTCGACCTCGAGCGCCTGCTGCATAACCTTGGCGAGCTCTTTGAGCGTCCAGCCGTTGCTGTACCCCGCTGCGCCGCCGCCTCCCGCGGACAGGACGATCTTGATCGGAACGCCGGCGACGATCTTGGCCGCGAGGATCGCGAACAGGCGCTCGTCGAATTTTGCCTCGGTCGCGACGATTGGTTTCGGCAGGCATGAGAGCAGATCCTGCTGCGAGATGAAGATCGATCTGTGCGCCCGCTGGATCAGTGAGCGGACGGCCGCCTCTCCTGGGTTCCGGTATTCGTAAGCACGGCTGTCGTTGGTCTCGGAGTAGTCGCGCTGAAGGAATGTGCATTTATTGCCGTGTAGGGGCGGGCGCGCGAAAGGCGCGGACTCCTTATCGTAAGGCGCGCCGGGAACGCTTATCCCGTTACCGAGGTGTCCGAGCACCATCATCTGCACGTTGCCATTCGGAAGCGCCGCCTGCGTCTTGGCGACCTTCACACAGTCGCGGAGGTTGAGAAGCGTCACGTCGGTATTAAACCCGCGGCGGTGGTCACATGTCCAGGTCCACAGCACGTCGTCGTAGCGCGAGATCTGCGTCGCGGCCTGGCCTTCCACCTCGATCGATAGGTCGTTGACCGGGTTCGGGGTCTGGAGGTAGTTGTCGCTCCAGTAGTTCATCCCGCCAACGACCGCTGCCCGTCCATCGACGTCGAGCACCTTGGAGTGATTCCATGAGGTGAGTTCCGTGCGCATAGAGGCCGACTGCACCCTCAGCCATCCCCCGACATTGCGCTGCAGATTGCGGGCAAACGCGTCGGCGGAGTAGAAGCCCGCGGGGAATTTGCCGATCAGGACGCGCACGAGGGGTTCCTGGTTCGGATGTGCCTCATGCCCCTGGCGCAGACCTCGGATGATGGCATCGAGAAAGTAACCTTCCGGACCACCGTCCGCCAGCGACAGCTGGTAGAGCTCGGCGATGTCGACGCTCTCGCGAGCGCTGGCGATCAAGGACGCCATCCGTTGCAGGATCGAGGCTCCCCCCGGAGGTGGCTGGCCGCACTGCACCTGGCCCCAGCAGTTCGGCGTCTGAAGCAGCCAGCCCGCTGGGAGAGCGCTGTCGCGGGAGACCCACCATATCTTTCCCTCCGTGCCCGGCGAGCTCGCCCGCAGGTTGGCGGCGACGTAGCCAAGGTAGGGAGTCGGCGGAGCCGCGCGCGCCAGCGAGGGCGCCAGGCCGCAACCCACATAAAGTCCGGTCGTGACCGCGAGAGCGCTCACTAGTCGTCGGCCAGTAAACGCGCCAGTGAGACCAACACATCGACGTAGCATCGCTAACTCTTTCGATCGATGTCTTCGAGGCGCGGGTAGACGTACGAGTGTCGGCCCCACTTCTCGCCATTTAGCCTGGAACGAACCAACGCCGCTCTCACGAGGACCCTATGCTAGCGAAAGCGTGATTGTCAAGGCTCGAAGGACACCATGTGGCAACGATGCGTCTCGCGGATGGATCAGCGGCCGCTCATGGATACGACACACCATCGTTGGCAGGGATAGAGAGGCAAAGGTGCATTTGTGCGAGTTAACGTGTCTCGGCGCGCCTCGACGCACTGTCACCTCCTCCGTAACGGCCTGACGATGCTGCCCTTATTCGAGAGAGAGCCCCCGTTGGTTTCGGCAACAGTCTCGGATCTAATCAGCGAGAGTGGGTATTAGCGTGCGGCCGGGACTCCGAACCGCGGCAGCAGCGCGGGGTCTAGAAATGCCTCGATCCCGACGATCTGGTCGTCCTCGATCTCCAGCACGCTGATCCCGTGCGGGACCCAGCTCCCGTCATGCGCTCGCACCTCGATCGTCACGGCGGCGCGTCCATTGGCCCAGGTTGGTCTATGTCGTATCCGCGTCAGATCGCCTCCCGCAACGGTCTCGAGGAAGAAGCTTGCGATCTGAAGAGCACCGCTCAGCGAGGGCTGCGGCGGCATCCGTAGCGTGGCGTCCTCGCGCAGCAGCGCCACCAGCCCGTCCATGTCGGCGTGCTCGAACGCAGCGACGTAGCGGCCCAGCAAATCGCGCTCGGCAGGCCCCGCTGTCGGCCGAGTCGTCTCGGGCAGGTGCTGCTCGATCGTGGCACGGGCGCGCTGCAGCGCACTGTTGACCGACGCGACTGTCGACTCGAGCAGCTCGGCGACCTCTGGGGCGGTCCAGCCGAGCACGTCGCGAAAGATCAACACGGCGCGCTGACGCCCCGGCAGCTCCTGGATCGCGCGCAACAGCCCCAGCTCCATCCCCTCCCGAATCGCATAACGCGCGGCGGGGTCATAAATGGGGGAAGCGGTTTGATCCGACGCCCGATCTGGGAAAGGATCGACCGGCTCCGGTCGGCGTGGCCGGCGCTCCAGTTCGTCCAGGCATGCGTTCGTGTCGATCCGGTAGAGCCACGTCTGGAACTGCGCCCGGGGCTCGAAGCGTTCAAGCGCCCGCCAGGCGCGCAACAGTGTCTCCTGCACGAGATCCTCGGTGTCATGGGCTGACCCCAGCATCCGATAGCAGTGAACCTCGAGCGCATGCCGGTGCGGCTCGACGAGTCGTCGGAACGCCCGCTCATCTCCAGCCTGCGCGCAAGCCAGGAGGAGACGCTGATCGCGCTCGTGGCCTCGAACGCTCATCATCGCATCACACGCCCTCATACTCATCGTGCCGGCGCAGCCAGGTCTGGAAAGCCGCCCCTTCGTCGCGGCCCCTGGGAACTCGATCGAGGATCGGGTAATAGCTCATCAGAAACTCGACTCCGCGGCCGGCGGTGGAATAGGTCAGATAGATGCGGTCGTTCTGGCGGGCGAACGCGACGAAGGCGAACCCCTCGGAGAGGTATGTGGCCAGGTCGACGCCGCAGGCGCTTGCGTTTCGGGAGGCGATCGGCGGCATCTGGTCGGCGATCGGCGCCAGCCACGCTCGCGTGAGCGCTTTGCTCGCCGACCCGCCGAAATCGCAGCTGAAGTCGCTCTCACAGCTGGAGACCCAATTGAAGCTCCAACCCATCCGCTGCCGGTATTCGAGGAGCTTCGCTAACGGTGCGCGGGAGACACAGACCATCGTCACGCCCCGCGCTTTCAGGTGCTGGACGAGTGGATCGAACGAGTCGGCCGATCGATGAGTTCGTGGGGCAGCCGGCAACGTAGTCGGGGCCGAACACGAAATGTAGATCGCCAGCTGGGAGCGGCCTTCGAACAATTCAGCCAAGGTCTCGGGACCGTCCTCGGTCTGCAGCGTGTACTGCTTCTCGATCCGCGCCCACGGCAGCTCCCGGCGCTGCGCGGCCAGCTCGTCGCCCAACCGGGTCAGCTCCTTCTCGCGCTCGAGCAGCTCGCCCCGGGACGCGTCCCATTGTTCGCGGGTCACGATCTTGCGCGCCTTCACCTTCTCTCCTTTGCCGACGTTTGCGATTGCAATCACGTCAAACGGCCGGCGGCAGGAAAACTCATCGCGCTCAGCCGAGCAAGCTTCTGCGCCGCGGTGTCGTTGAGGTTCACTCCTCGGGTGGCTCTTCGCCGTGAACGAGTCCGGGAAGGTTTCTGGGCTCCTCGCGTCTGTGTTTCTGACGCGCCGTTGGCCGCGAGGATCGGGTCAGCGCGCAATATAAGCGAATGAATCACTGCGACGCGTCTCATGACACGAACTGTCGGCCGTGCGTTGCTGCGATCTGCCAGCAGCGCGGATGGGGTAGATCGAATCGCGGCGGCCACGATACTCCCGACCCCGCTGGGCCGCCGGGTGAAGGTTCTCGAGCATGGCACGGGGATCCCGGTCGTGTTCCTCCACAGCGGCGTGGGCAGCGCTGGCGAGTGGAAGCAGGTTTTCTCGCTCTGGCCAGAGGGCTACCGGCTCGTCGCGATCGAGGCCTATCGGCACGGTACCGGTCCTGGCACAGCCGGGCGCCGGAGCCTCGACGACTACGCCGATCAGGTCTACGCGGTCGCCGACCACGTCGGCGTCCCCATCTGCCTGGTCGGGTTCTCGTGGGGCGGCGCGACCGTCCTCCGAGTGGCTGCTGCGGCGCCCGGCCTCGTGCACTCCCTCGCCGTCGTCGAACCTGAGGCATACGCGTTGCTGCGCACTCAGGACGCCGACGCCTACGCCCAGATCTGCGGCCTGCGCGATCGGTGGCGAACGCGCGTCAGCGAGGGACGATGGTATGAGGCCTTCGAGGAGTTCGTCGACTTCTACAACGGACCCGGCTCCTTTGCTCGCTGGCCGCCACCGCGTCGCGAGGCGTTCCTAGCCGTCCAGCAGGCCCGAGGGGACCTATGGGACGTCCTCTTCGATGACAGCCTGCTCACCCTTGACGCGCTCGCGAGCGTGACCGCGCCTGTCCACGTCGTCGAGGGATCGCAGACGTCCCCCGTCGACCGCGCAATCTGCGACGTCGTCCGGCGACATGTGCCCCATGCACAGCACACCTTGATCCAGGGCGCCGGCCACATGATGCCGCTGACCCACCCCGAGCCGCTAACCCGGGCCCTCCTTGACGGCATCGACCGGCGCGGCCGCCCGGTTCGCACCAGGCCGTAGAATCGAGTCGTCGATGACCGACAGCGTCTCGCTCTCTATCTGCGGGGACGTCGAGCGACCGACCCGCCTCCGACTGATGGAGGGAGCTGCGCTCGCTTATGGACTGTGAGCTGGTCGCGGACTTTCACTGCCGAGAGGGCTGGAGCCGCGAGGCGATCGGACTCTCCGGCTCAAATGTTGACGGGATCATCACGCCGCGACCGGATCGCGACCGGCCCGCTGGGCACGGGCGGCACTAGCGGTGGGCGCATCTCCGCGGCCGCGGCGCGCGGGCTCGGTGCTCATTCGAGCCACTCGATGCCGCGCGGCAGGCTTCCAGCTGAGCGGGTAGACTGACGGCGGAGGATGATGAGACGTGTCAAGCTCAGCGTCGCGCTTGCCGGCGCCTTGCTTCTGTTCGCCGCCCCCGCGGCGTCGGCGATCAGCGGCACCCAGTACCAGTGGCAAATCGTCCGGATCAGCGCGCCGTACACGACCACAGGCTCTTGGCGGTTCTGCGCTCAGAGCCACGGGGGTACCGTGACTTGTTCCCGCGGTTTCACGGTCGCGAACACGGTCACCGGTTCACTGGGTGTGTCCGACGGCCTGCTCTCTGACACACTGGGGTATAGCGTCACAACTTCGACGACGCTTACCGGCGGTGCGAGCTTCCCCGTCCCCCGCCACAAGATCGGGGTCGCCCAGTGGCGCGCGTTATTTGCCACCAGGGCCATCCACCAGCGGCTCTACAAGCGCACGTGGGGGTGCGGACGGGCGTCGTGCGGCCATACACCATGGGCGGCGACCAACAGCTACGAGACCGCCTACGCCAGCCGCTACGTCGGCCCTGACTTCCGTCTGGTGATCCGCTGATCGGTCGCCCGACGACGGGACGCCGGTGGGAAAACGGCTTCCTGCAAGGTGGCCGCCCGCTGCGATGAGAGTGGTTTGGTGCGGCATCGGGTGACCGATGCCGATACGGCAGTGGCGTTCGGCAGCGGTGATGTGCCGGTGCTCGCGACCCCGAGGTTGATCGCCTGGATGGAGGCGGTAACCGTGGCCACTGCCAGGCAGTTGCTCGACTGCGCTCAGACAACGGTTGGCACGGCGGTGCGGATCGAGCACCGCCGAGCGACGCCGGTGGGCGGCAGTGTCGAGGTGATCGCGGAGCCTCCATCTTCTGTAGGTCGTCGCTTGACCTTCAATGTCCAGGCTGTCGACGGCTCCGGGCGGCTCGTCGCCGCGGGCGAGATCGACCGAGCGATCGTCGATCGCGATTCGTTCCTTCGGGCAGCGTCAGGACGCGCAGAAAACACCTAGCCGCAGATGCCGGCGGTGAGCAGCGCGACTCGCATCGCGCTGATGAACACGGTGTGCGCGGTCCGGCGGTTGGGTCCGCGATCCCGAGGGAGGCGGTAACCGCTCAGTTGGAGCGCCCGAAAATCTGCAGGAAGAACAGGAAGATGTTCAGCACATCGAGGAAGATGCTCGCGGCGAGCGGGATCGCCTGGTCGGAGCCGGCGTGACGCAGACGATTGAAGTCCGCCACGGTGTAGAGCCCGAAGATGGCAAGACCGGCGAGCGACCAGATCGTGTAGGCAGCCGAGATGTGCACAAAGATCAGCACAATCCCGGACAAGAGCAGCGCAAGCAGTCCGAAGAACGCGAACCGGTACAAGAACGACAAGTCTCGGCGCACCGCATAGCCGCCCGCGCCGAGCACTCCGACAAACAACGCCGTCGCCCCGAACGCCTGGCGGACAGCGGTCGGATCGACGGCCGAGTAGTAGTTGACCGTCATCGAGACGCTGACGCCGATCAACAAGCCGAACGCGAACAGCAGTATCAATGCAAGTCCGGTATTGCCCCTCGCGTTGGCGAAATGAAGACCGAGCAGGCAGCCAATCGCGACCAGCCAAGAGAAGAACCACGTCGCGCCGCCCGAGTTTCGCCCTACCCAAACGCCCAAGGTCGCGAATGCAACCGTCACAGCGACGAGCCCCATCACCCGGCCGAACAGCGCCGGCGCCGCTACCGGACGCTCCGCATAGGCGCTCGTGTTCATCGCGGGGTATGGTACGGCTGTCGTCGAATCATGCCAACGGCGCGTGAGGCGCGTCGCTCACGTGAGGATCTCCACGAGCAGCACCCACGCGTTGACGACCGCGCTCATAACGGCGAACACGATCCCCGTGAGTATCCAGGAAGAGCCCTCCGCCATGATCGAACAGGATGCTGATCGAACCAACCACCAGTAGGACCGTTCCGACCATGCGAATCATCCAGCGCTTGAGCACCCGGGCGCGCGGCTCCTGCTGCGACATGCTCGCTTGAACCGTCGACAGCGGCTCTTGGTGCGATGTCGTCGCTTGAACCGTCGGAAGCCGCACGAGCATAAGCCCGATGGTGAGACTGTAGCTCGGCCCCGAGCACGGCCCGCGCCTGGCCCGGAATCATCCAATCACCGACACGATCAACGCCCCGGGGCAGCAACAGCATCGTCTCCAGGCCGCGCTCCGGAAGCCCGGTGAACTTGAGGATGCGTCGATGTTGATCGACACGGCCACAAACACCAATCCAGCGAGCGCCGCGGGGACGCCCGCGGTCGCGACAAACAGGTTGCTCCACTCGTCGACGCGATCGGCCGTCACGCGAGAGAATATGCCTCCGGCCCCGGACGGTGGCGATGGCGATCGCCGCCGAGCGGAGCGCGGGCGCCGCTAGACCGCGGGTTCCTGCGGGGACCGGGGCGCTGCGCCGTCGGCCCGGAGCTCGCGAGGCGAAGCGGCGGCTTCATCGGGCGCGGGCTCGGTCGCGAGCAGCTGGGAGACGATCAAAGTCACGATGTATGCGACGACAACGGCGACGATGATCAGTGGCTCTTGGCCGCCCCCGGCCGTGGAGGTCATCAGTGTTGCGAGCACGACCGCTGACAGGGGGAGCCGGAGAATCGCGGCGACGGCAGCGGCCATCCCCACCGCGACCGCCGGCGTCAGCGAGTATCCGGGCAGGTGTGACGCCATCAGGCCGCCCGCGGCCCCTAGGAACACGGCGGGGAATGTTGGCCCGCCGCGGAAACTGCCGGCCGAGAGTCCGTAGGCAAGGCCCTTGCAGACGATCAACAGCGTCAGCGCCGACAGCGACCAGCCTCCGCCCTGGGCTACCAGGCCAGGAAGGCCGCTCTCGCCGGAGAAAAGGACCTCGTTGACGCTCTTGCCCTCGATCTGCGAGAAGGCGATCGCGAGGCCCGCGACGATCAGGCCGATCACCGGCAGCAGCAGCGGTCGAGGGCCAGCGACCTTGTAGGTGAGCAGGCCGCCGTACATGATCAGGCGGGCGATGATCGCAACGACCAGGGCGAGCGCGATCGTCCACCCGAAGTCACTGATCGTGGGGTGTGTAAACGCGGGCAAGTGCTGCAGCGGACCAAGCGCGATCTCGCCACGGGGCAAGCCCGTCCACGATCCCAGGCCGATCGCCAGCAGCGACCCGATCCCGGCCGCCAGCAGCCCGGGAATCACGACCAGCGGGAACCGCGGTCCGCCGATCCCGGTCGCCTCGATGATGATCACCGCTGCGATCAGCGGAGAGACGAACAGGAACGAAAGCGCCGCGAACGCTCCGGCCGCCCCGACTACCATCCGTACCGATGCCGGCGTGTCTCGTCGCACCAGCAAGATCGTCACCACCGCCAAACCGGGCCCAAGCGCCAGCAATGGGGCCTCCGGGCCGAGCACAACACCAAATCCGACGCTGACAAGGCCGGCTATGAGCACCCCTGGAAGGCCTACGGGGGTGGTCGGCTTGCCCGCCGCGAGGCCCTTTGCCGGGATGTGTCCTCCTCCTCCCGGCAGACGGCTGATTGCAAGCGCGACAATCACCCCAGCGATCGCCAGGACCGGAAGCGGCCACCATACCGGAGGGCCGTGGCGGTAGCCGAGTGCATTGGGCAAGTGGGTATAAAGCTCGCGCGTGATCTGGTAGATCAACTCCAGAAAGCACCACGTCGCGAACGAAACGATTACCCCTACCACCGCGACAAGCACGAGTAGGACCACATAATGCCTGCTGCGCATCGTCGCGGCCGCTTGCTCGGCCGTGGGCTCGACGGAGGCGGCGGTATCAGCCATAACCGTCCTGCGACGCCGTGGGCGGCGTGTCCTCGGCCGTCAGCATCCCGCGATGCTCTCGGAATTCCCTGCCCCTACATCACCCGATCAGGATGACGGCAGGCGACGGCGATGAGTTTGATCGCCGAGTGTCGATACAAGTTTCTTCTCCCACATGCGCGCGTCGCCGGCAAGCTCGCTGCCGCGTGCCCGCTTGCTTGTCGACAGGGAGCGTACTCGAAGATTCAGCTGCCCGGGTTTGAGGTGGCGTCCTCAGCCGAGGAGACCGATCACTCCTTTGATGACCAGGAGCGCGCTAACGGCGGCGAATCCTCGAACCGCAAACATGTGCGAGTGTCGAGAGATCCACAGCTTGGTCCGCTCCACCGCGCCAGGCGTCCACGCCGGCGCGATGATGAAACTGGCCAGCGGAACCTCGAGCAGCCACATCATCACCAGGTTGAAGCCGATGACCAGCACCACGGTGATCGCTGTCGGTGACTTCAGCTTGTGGATCGCATCGAGACCCGCCAGATATGAGGCCCCGGGCAGCGTCAGCAACGCTCCGATCACAAGCGTTGTCCGTGCGGACCCCTGGGAATGTGGGTGCGTGGGCCTCTTCCCGACGCCGCGACGCCTGTCAGCCTGCCGTACCGCCGTCGCTTGTCATCCCCCCGAGCGGGTGATGGACGCCCACGGCTCCCCGGCGCGGACGCCCATGAACCGATCTGCGGGATGCCGTTACCAGAGCCCGGACCGCAAGGGCCAGTGCCGCTCGCGATCGAATTTCTTGGCTAAGTCGATTTGATTCGCGTCACACCGCCGGATGGTTTCGGGTCATCCCGATGAGACCTTGGCGAGCGCCCGATGTGACAGGAGGAAGTCGATGGCACGGATTCAAGGAGTTTCGCCGCAGCAGGCCGGTCCGATGCTCAGGCTGGTCTACAGGTTCATGAACAAAGGCATGAAGAAGATGACCGGACGCGAGGCCGCGCACAACAGTGGGATAGAGCCAGTCGAGATCTGGGCCCACCAGCCGAAGATGATGCGCGGGATGGGCAGATTCCAGCAGGCGGTAAGGAAGGGAAACACGGTCGAGGCAAGGTTGAAGTATCTGGTCGAGTTGAAGGGCTCCCAGCTAATCGGCTGCGAGTTCTGCATCGACCTTGGCTCCCAGATATGCCGGAACTCCGGCTTCTCCGAGGAGCAGTTGCTGGCCCTAGCGCGCTACCGCCAGAGCGACCTGTTCACCGAGCGTGAGAAGCTGGCGCTCGATTACACGGCGGCGGTGATGCGCACGCCGGTGGACGTCAGCGATGAGTTGTTCGCTCGCATGAGGGCGCAGTTCACCGACGAACAGCTCGTGGAGCTCACCGCGCTGCTGACCGTCGTCAACCTTGACCGCTTCAACGCGGCGTTCGGGATCGGCTCGGCCGGGTTCTCGGAAGGCATGGTTTGCGTGCCGCCGGATCGCCCAGCGCAGGAACGGGCATCGCTGTCACGGTTCGCGTAGCGCTCACGCCAAGGAGCGCGCGCGGCTCCCGAGCGGTGCCAGGGGACGCCACGCGCAGTGCTCCCGAGCGGCGCCAGGGGACGCCGCGCGCAGTGCTCGCGAGCGGGGCCAGCCCGCTGATCGCGGCTCGACGTGAAGCCGCTCGCTGCGCTGATGATGAGATCCTCAGGCACGCGCTTCTGAAGCGCGGGCACGAGACGGTTTCTCTCGTCGATGCGTTCGTCCGCCAGATCGGGTTCAATCCCACTGGCGTTATCGACGAACTTAGACTTGGGAGGAATTCTGTGCCCCTAACTCAATCGCAGCTTGTGAACGCTGTCGCCGAGCGATCCGAGCTGAGTAAAGCCGACGCCAGGCGGGCGCTGACGGCGCTGGAGGACATTGTGGTTGACGAGCTCGGGAACGCGCAAAAGGTGCGAATCGGGGGCCTGGTTCAGCTGACCGTCCGCATCAAGCCAGCGCAGAAGAAGCGCAAGGGACGTAATCCGGCGACGGGAGAGGAAATCGAAATCGCCGCCAAGCCGGCGAGCGTCGACCTGCGCGCGCGGCCGCTCGCTCGCGCGAAGTCGGCGCTGCCGTCGGTGCAGAAGGCGCGCCGGCGACTCGCCGCCTGACCCTTACAACAGCGCTAACGGCTGACGCGCCCGAGGCGAAGTCGTTGTCTCGCAGCGAGGTCTGCCAGCAACTTGCTTGCCGCTGCGAGGTCGGCGACTCGTGGGGTCCTTAACGGTGGGCTGCGCGCGGGTAGCGTACGCCTTCCTTGGTACACACCCCCCGTGCGGCTCCCTGTCGCGGCGCCTCAGCCTCTCGCGCCGCAGGCGCGTGGTTCTGATCTCGCCGCTGTCGGGACGCTACTGCTCGGGATGCGCGACGGCCCGGGGTATCCCGTCCTCTCGCCGACAAAATAGGCTTGCTGGATGCCGGCGGAGGCTCAGGATTACTGGATCTCGGCCGGGATTCGACTGGCTTTTGGCCGATTAAGACCGCCTGCGCGGGCTAACGTGACACTCGGCGTGCGGCCTGGCTCGAGTGTCACACTGGCCCGTTTCAGACGGGCTAAAGTGACATCGGAAAGCGCCCTGAGGACGAATGTAACTTTAACCCGCGTGAGCCGGCGCAACGTTACGTGACACCGTCCGCGGTGATCGACTGTAACGATAGCCCGGGCGCCTCATAGCGGCCAGCGCCGAGGGGCGTTGCTTGCGATCCCGCGTCCGATCCGGGTCGCTCGGCGGCCGTGGTCCCCGCACCAACTCTACTGTCGCTCCCGGCGAGACCGGTCCAGCACCAGTCCATCGCTGCCCGTGCTCGTCTTCCCGCTGAAGCCTTGGCCGGCCGTCGCGCACATTCTTCGTTCGGGATCGCGTCCGGCTCTGCAGGAAGGTAATGCGTCAAGATCAGTTCATTCACGCCTGCGCGCTCGGCCACCTCGCCAACCTGCGCCACATCGGTGTGGAGCCCGGCCATCCGCCCGAGGGCCTCACCAATGAAGCCGAGGTGCTGGAGGTAGTCGAGGTCGGCGACGCTGTGCACGAGAATGTCCGCGCCGTCGGCCAGGGCGATCGTCATCGTTCACCGTAGTGTCACCTGAGAACAGGATCGCGCCGTCTGCGGTGTCGAATCGGAAGCCGAAAGCGGAGATCGCTTGTTTTCACTTCGACTGCCTGAACCCGGACAGCCGGATCCTCGAACACGACCACCGGAACCTGGCTACCTTCGTCAGTCCGAGGTGCGGTATGGATGTCGAGCGCTCGTACCAGGGCGCCGGCGTCAGGCATGCTCGCGTCCAAGGGCATCACGTTTAGGTGATAGGCGTAGCCGGCATGGATGTGCGCGACCAGGTCCGTAGTGCCGGGCGCCGGCAACTCTGGGTGGACCAACGTCGCGCGATCGGTCGATCATCAACACCCGGCCGTCGACGATCAGCGCCGAGGAGATTCCGCCACGGCCGGCGACGGGAAGTGGTGCGCCCGCCGTTCCCAAGAGCACCAGTTCGGTGGTCATGCTTACGTCCTCACTGGTCGGGGGCACAAAAGCTGCTCGCCGCCACGGACGCGCGCGCCCCCAGCGACGCAGCTGGCGCTCACCCTACAGGCGTCGCGAACACCGGTCCCAATGTCTGCCCCGCCAGTTCGACCGCCTCGAGATCGTGCACGTCCGGGAGCGAGATCGTCAGCCCCTGAATGCCGACGTCGGCCATCGCCTGGGCACGCTCGCCTACCGTGCCGGGATCGCCGGCAACCACCGCGGCCAGGCGCTCCTCCGGAACCCCTCGCTCGCGCAACGCCTCCATCTTCTTCTGTGCCGCCTCGTGAGTGCGCGCGATCGCGACCTGCGCCATGCCGGTCTTGGTGATCTCGGCCGAGTCCCTTCCCACGTTCTCGCAGTGACCCTCGAGCACGCCGAGCAGATGTCTAGCGCGCTCAGGATCGCCGAACAGATTGCACCCATCTCCGTATTGGGCGACCAGTCGCAGCGTCTTGCGCTCGCCGCTGCCACCGATCAAGATCGGGACATTGCCGCGGATCGGCTTGGGATTGTTATAGGCACCGTCCGCCTGGAAGTACTTGCCGGCGAACGTCGTCTGCTCGTTGGTGAACATCGAGCGCGCGATCTGAAGCGCCTCCTCGAGGCGCTCGAATCGCTCCTTCAGCGGCGGAAACGCGAAACCGTACGCCTGGTGCTCCCCCTCGAACCAGCCGGCGCCAAGCCCGTGCCATGCGCGGCCGCCAGAGATCACGTCGACCGTCGTGGTCGTTTTCGCGGCGATCGCGGGGTTGCGGTAGGTGACGCTGCCGACGAGCAGCCCGAGGCTCACGGTCGAGGTACGGGCGGCGATTCCCGCGAGGATCGTTGAGCCCTCAAACATCCAGTTCTCCGGTGGCCCGACGACCGGGATCTGGTGGAGATGATCCATCACCGAGATCGAGCTGAAGCCCGACTGCTCGGCGGCGGTCGCGATCTCGACGAGCTTGTCGAATACTTGGTCCGGTCCGACGCCGGGATAGTTGAAGTTTGGCAGGTGTAGATCGAGCGATATGGGGACGCGCATACCGTGAACGCTACAGAATGGCCGCCCTCCGCTTTTGACCGCGGCGGCTGAGGTTCAGGTCGGGCGCTAGGCGTCCACGTTCTGCAGCCGTACTTGCCCGCGGGCGACCAGCTTGTCGTCGTCCGGGCGCCGGATCTCTACCTGCCAGAGCTGCTGGATACGGCCTTGCTGGATCGGCTCGGCGGTGACGCTCAGGCGGCCGGTCCGGTGCGGGCGCAGAAAGTCCGTTCCGTTCGCGACTCCTACCGCCAGCTGGCCTTTGTCCTTGACGGCCTGATAAGCGCCCGTCGTGGCGAACGTCTCGATCGCGGTCGTGTAGATACCGCCGTGCACGAGCCCCCACGGCTGGTGATGACGTTCGTCGGCGGCAATCGACCCGGTTACTCGGCCGGGGGTTATTTCATCGAACTCGATTCCGAGCAGAGTCATGAATTCACTTGCTGTCTGGAGGTTCAGCATCGTCTCACTCCTGCTTGCGCACGTTCGGGACACTGCGTTCTATCACGAAACTGACTATGATGCGGCCGTGGAACGCAAGAGCTTCTCTGCGATGCACTGCTCGATCGCGCAGTGTCTCGAGGTTGTCGGCGAGTGGTGGACGTTGCTGATCGTGAGAGATGCGTTCTTGGGGGTGACCCGCTTCGACGACTTCCAGAAGCGTCTCGGGATCTCGCGCAACGTCCTGAACCAGAGGCTCAACCGCCTCGCGCGGGCCGGCGTGCTCGAAAGGGTTCCCTACGGCGAGCATCCACCTCGCCACGACTACCGGCTCACCGCAAAGGGCAGGGATCTATGGCCGGTGCTGACGACGATGCGTCAATGGGGGGACAGATATGCCGCCCCGGACGGTCCTCCGCTCGAGGTGGTCCACAAACGGTGCGGCGAGATCTCGGATGCGCTGCTCACCTGCTCGGCCTGCGGCGAGCGGATCGGTCCCGGGGAGGTCAGCGCGATTCCTGGCCCGGGCGAGGTCGAGCCTCTGATCCCTCGGCGCAGGGCCCGCACCGCGTCCTGACCATACGGCCGCTCGACTGGTTGCTCTTGAGCACAACTTTGCCGCTCGATCCGGCCAACTGACCGGCGTTACCCGCGTCGCCGACCCCCGCCGCCGCCCGACGACCCGCCGGCAGTTGTCCCGATCGCGGTGAGCTCGTCAGACCAGTAGAGACCGCTTGGGAGCACGTTGTACGGATTCGGAAGCGCCGCCGAGGTCACGTACACGTACCCCACATTTCGCGCTTTGCTCAACTGCACGGCGGTGGTCATCGCCGAGGTCGTCGAGGCCGCATGGATGACATGCCAGAAGTGAGAGGCCGGATAGCCGGCGACCCAGGGGGGAGCAGTGTACGAACTTGCGTATTGGCTCTCTGATCCCTCGAACGTAAGAAGGATGTTGGCCGCCGGCTCATAGCATTGATTGGTCTGCGTGCCCGGATTCAGAATTGTTAGCGCGGTCCCGCCCTTGCTCTTCACATAGCTGTTGAGGGACGCGTAATAAGACTCGCCGGCGCAGCTCGTGCTGGCCTGGTCGAAGAAGATGCCGTCGAGGTCCGGATACCAGCTGTAGTAGCTGTTGATGTCGGACTCGACCGACGCCAGCGAGCGGCTTCCGTAGCTCGTGTAGACGTAGCCCACCACGGTGATCCCGGCAGCCTCGGCCGCTTGAACGGCGCCCGCGTAGTTGGCGTCAGGCGCAGAGCCCGGACCGCTGTTCGGATTCATCACAGCGACCCCGACACCCGCCTTGGCCTGGTCGAGCTGAGTCCAGTAGGAGCCCGGATAGAAATACGCAGGCACCGCCATGCTCTGCGCGACCGCGGCCTGTGCGCTTACCTCCAGGACGCCGAGCGCGATGGCTACTGCGCCGCCGCGCACTGCCGCGGCTAACGAGAAACGCCGCCCCTTCATTGCATCCTGCTTAACGCTTGGCGCGGCGCCCGCGATCCCCTCACCGGGCCCACGCCTTGGAATCGGAGCCAGCCTAACTTGTCCGGCCCCCGGCGGGGGGAATTTCCCCATTTGGCAAGGTATGGCGTGGCACGCAACGACAAGGAGACGAAATGAAGGCAGTCCAGCTTGATCAGTACGGAGGGGTGGACGTGTTGGAGGTGCGCGAGGTCGCCGATCCCGTCGCCGCCCCCGGCCGGGTGGTGGTGGCGGTCAAGGCGGCTAGCGTCAATCCCGGGGAGATCTCGATTCGCGAGGGCCGCATGCATGAGCGGTGGCCGGCGACGTTTCCGTCCGGTGAAGGGACCGATCTGGCGGGGGTGGTCCAGGAGGTCGGCGACGGCGTGAGCGGATTCTCACCCGGCGACGAGGTGCTCGGCTGGACCGAGGAGCGGGCCAGCCACGCCGAGCTCGTAGCGGTCCCCGCGGATCAGCTGACGGCAAAGCCCAGCTCAGTGTCGTGGGAGGTGGCAGGGTCGTTGTTCGTCGTGGGGTTGGCCGCGCAAGCATGTGTCCAGGCCGTCGCTCCGCAGGAAGGCGAGACCGTGGTCGTCTCGGGCGCCGCAGGCGGAGTTGGCTCAGTCGCGGTTCAGCTCGCACGTCGTACCGGAGCGAAGGTGATCGGGCTGGCCGGCGAGCGCAATCACGATTGGCTGCGCCAGCATGGGATCGTGCCGGTGACCTACGGCGAAGGTCAAGCTGACCGGATCAGGGAGGCGTCGGGCGGGAAGGTCGACGCGTTCATCGATACCTTCGGCGGCGGATACGTCGATCTTGCGATCGCCCTCGGCGTCGCTCCCAACCGGATCAACACGATCATCGACTTCGACGCGGTCGAGCGACGCGGGGTGAATGGGCTGGGTAGCCATGCGATCGCCACCGCGCCGCTGCTGGCGCAGCTCGCGGAGCTGGTTGCCGATGGAAGCCTCGAGATACCAATCGCCGCGACCTTTCCGCTCGATCGGGTTCGCGATGCTTACCGCGAGCTCGCCGAGCGCCACACTCACGGCAAGATCGTGCTCTTGCCCTGAGCGCCTCCCGTCGACATCCGGCGCTCGGGCCACCTGCGAAGCGGTGATCTCACGCCGCCGCGGTGCTCGGCAGCCAGCTGAACCGCCAGATCGCGAATGCTGCAGCGCCCGCGCCCCACGCCGCGAGCACCAGCAAATCGGTTACAGAAATGGAGCTCGTGAACGAGTTATTGATCGATGCTAGATGCAATCCGGCGGCGAGATGCTCGACGGGGAACACCTTGCCGAGTTTCCGCAATGTGGCGCTGAGGGTGGCGGTTGGGATCAGCACTCCCGAGATGAACCAAAGCGGCAACATCGTCGCCTGGACGACTGGCTGCGCAGCTTCCGGAGAGCCGATCAGGCCGGACACAGCGTAGCCAATACACGCGAACACGAGCGTTCCCACAGCCGCGGTGCATACGATCGCCAAGATTGCCCCTGATGCGATCCCGATCCCGTACAGGACTTTCGCGAGCAACAGCAGGATCGTGCCCATGACGGCCGTGATCACGAGCGTGGTAATGGCCTGGCCGGCGATCAGCAGGGCGGGTGCAACGGGCGTCGCGCGCCGACGCTTGAGTACGCCGCTTTCCCGTAACGCGGCGATTGACACCACCAGGTTCGCGTACGAAGCGACAACAATCGACATCGCCAGAATCCCGCACACGAAGTACCGCGAGAGCTCGAGGCGGACGCCGTCGAACGTGGTCGAGCCATGTCCGAATACGCCGATGAAGATCACGAGCAACACGATCGGAAAGATGACAGTGAAGAAGCGGGCCCGAGGACTGCGAAGACTGGTCAGCAGGTCATAGCGCACCTGGTGGGCGAGCAATCCATCGGGCCGCGAGAGGCGGCCGATGGTCGCGTTGCCCGATGCGATCGCCTTGGCGGCGGCGGGCGGTTAGTCGAGCTCGCGATCGGCACGCTCTCGCTTGTGTCAGGGTGCGCGATCTCCGCCTCATCGGCCGCGTCCGCGGCGCGAGCCGTGTATTCGCGCCACAAGCGCTGGAGGTATCTGAGGAGATAAAACATCGCGCTCAGCTCGCTTCCGGATGACGGGCGGGCCGCGCGCGGATCAGAGGGTCGAGCACCGGGATCATGGTTCAGCCCCTTGGTTCGTCGATGACCTTGAGATAGACGTCTTCGAGCGTTGGCCGGCGGACCTCCAGGTCGTCGAGCTCGTGTCCGTACGCGAGTGCCCAGCCGGACAGGGAGTGAAGGTCGGCCGCGACATTTGCGTTTGGCAGCGTCAGCCGTCCGCGAGCGTCTCGGCGGACGCGTCAGCTCCGGCGGAAGATCGGTGACCGCTGTCCCCTGTGGGAGCTGAAAGGTGATCTGGGGCGCTGAGAGCTGCCGGTCACCGAGCGTCTGAGGGGTGCCTTCGGCGACGATCTCGCCGGCCGAGATAATCGCGATCCGGTCGGCGAGGCGCTCAGCCTCCTCCATGTAATGAGTCGTGAGCAAGATCGTCTTGCCGAGCTCACGAAGTCCATCGATCACGTTCCAGGCAGCGCGACGGGCTGCCGGGTCAAAGCCGGTGGTCGGCTCGTCGAGGAAGATCAGCTCGGGATCGCCGATCAGCGCCAGGGCTACGTCCAGCCGGCGGCGCTGACCGCCTGAGAGCTTGCTCGCGCGCTCGTCGGCCTGCTCGCTCAAGCCGACCAGCGCGAGCGTCTCAGCAACCGCTCGTGGCGCGTGGTAATAGCCGCCGTATAACTTGAGACACTCCCGGACGGTAAGACCAGGCTCCGCCTCGGACTCCTGCAGCACGATGCCGATCCGTTCGCGCCAGGCCGATGGCGCACGCCACGGGTTTGCGCCGAGTACCTCGACGCTGCCGCTCGTGGCCTCGCGGAAGCCCTCGAGAATCTCCACCGTCGTCGTCTTGCCAGCGCCATTCGGGCCCAGGAACGCGAAGATCTCGCCCCGGCGGACCTCCATGTTGATGCCGCGCACGGCTTCGTTGTCGCCGTATCGCTTGCGCAGCGACTCAACCGAGATCACCGAATCGATCGCTCCCGGTTCGGTACCGCTCGGAGTCGCTGAATCGTCTCGTGAGTTCATAGCGCCAAGCTATGCGGCGACACGCCGGTTGTCTTCGGCGCAGAAGCCGAAGTTGACGCTCCACTCGGGGGTGGAGAAGCGCCTGGCAGACTCGACCCAGGGGTCGATGAAGAGCTCCGGTGCGGAGCTGCTGCACTCGCGGGAGCAGTTCCGGCAACGGGCGTTTATGTGTTGCGGTTGTTAGTCGGCTGGGGAGCGATCGCGCCCGCCCGCCACCTACACCAAAGGAGGGATCGCGCCCGCGCGGCACCTACAAAGGCTTGGCAGGACTCGGGCGGCTCTGCTCGAACGTTTGAGCGGTTTGATGCTATGGGGCTGCCCGCGGCGGGCGCTCGGGCAGGACACTTCACCATGGGTCGGGTCAGGGGATTAGGTCGGGCATCGTTCGCGGCCGTCCTATTGATGATCGGCGGGATCCTGAACATCATCTACGGAATCGCGGCGATCAGTAACTCGAGTTTCTTTGTTCACAACCAGAAATACATGTTCTCCAACCTAAGGGCTGGGGGTGGATAACGCTGATTCTGGGGATCTTGGAGCTGCTGGCGTCATTTTCGCTGTTCGGCGGAGGCGCCTACGGTCGAGGCTTCGCGATCGTGGTTGGTGGTCTGGCGGCGATTGATGCGCTGCTCTCGATTCCGTCGTATCCGCTGTGGTCAATCGCGGTGTTCGCGCTGACCCTGTGGATCATCCACGGCTTGATCGTGTACGGAGAGCCAGAAACTTAGTGGTGATGCCCGCCGGCGACCTGGCGCGCAGGCGTGCGCTAAGTTGCCGGAGCCTTGAGCGTCGAGGACGGGCAGAGTGGCACATGACCCAGGCGGTATGCGCTCTCCAGCTGCGCGCATTCGGCGATCCCAGCGATAGCGTCATCCTGGTCGAGACGCCGCTGCCGCGGCTGCAACCGGCAGAGCTCCTGATCGAGCTCGAGGCGGCCTCGATCAACCCTTCCGACCTGCGGCTGATCGCGGGTGAGTATGGCGTTCGTCCGCCGTTGCCGGCGCCGCTCGGCGCTGAGGGGGTCGGTCGAGTAGTGGACATTGGTCCCGGAGCCGAAAGTGCGCTGGCCGGTCGCCGGGTGCTGATAATCCCCGGTCACGAGCACGGAACCTGGGCCACCAGGGCCGTCGTCAAACAAGCCAATGTGGTGGCAGTCGACGAGGCGGCCGATCCGCTTCAGCTTGCCATGGCGGGCGTCAACCCCGTGACCGCTTTGCTGCTGCTGCGCTCAGGCGCCGATATCGGTCCGGGTGAGTGGATCGCCCAGACCGGTGCCAACTCAGCCGTCGGCCAGTACTTGGTCAGGCTGGCGCGGCGAGCCGGGGCCAAGACCTTTAACGTGGTTCGTCGGCCGGAGGCGGCAAGAGTCGTCAGCGACGCCGGCGGGGATGTGGTGTTCGTCTACGAGGGGAGCATCTCCGAGCTTCGCGACGCTCTGGGCGAGCGAGAGTTTGCGCTTGTGCTCGACTCCGTTGGCGGGCCGGTGATCACCGAGCTCACGCAACACCTGCGCCGCGGCGGAAAGGTTGTCAGCTTCGGCGCGATCTCCGGAAAGACGGTCGTGCTTGCGGTGCGCGACGATCTGATTTACCGCGACATCCGTCACCACGGCTTTTGGATCGTCAACTGGTTGCGCGATGCTTCGCGTGATCAGATCGAGGCTACTTACCGTGAGGTCGTCGAGCTCGTGGTCGCCGGCGCTCTCAGCGCGACGGTCGATCGCACATACCGGCTCGACCAATACCGGGAGGCGCTGGTCTACGCTCAGGCATATCGGCGCTCGGGAAAGCTTCTGTTCACATTCGGGAGCGATGGGCGAGCTGTGGCCTCGAGCGAGCCTGCTCGCTGACCATCAGTACCCCCGGTCGCGGTCGACGACGTTCAACAGCGGTCGGCCGTCGAGGAACCGGCGCAGGTTCTCGGTGAAGAGCTCCTTGGCGCGCTCGCGGACCGAGGCGTCGCCTCTGCTCGAAATGTGTGGCGTCAACAGCACTTGAGGAAGCTCGATCAGCTGCCTACGCGGTGGCTGTCCCTCGAGCTCGCCGTCGTAAACATCGAGCACGGCGGCCCGAAACTGGCCCTGCTGCAACGCACTCACGAGCGCTCGTTCGTCGATCAGCTCGCCGCGGGCGACGTTGACCAGGATCGCGTCCGGTCTCATCGCCGCGAACACCCGGCCGTCGACCATCCCCCGAGTCTCATTGGTGAGTTGGGCGCATACCGCGACGATGTCGCTTTCGGCCGCGAGCTCAGGCAGCTGATCGCGGGGCAGGACCAGATCCACGCCCTCGACGGCCTGGTCCGGGGAGGTAATCGAATGCCGCACCGCGATCACGCGCATGCCGACGGCGCGGGCGAGGCGGGCGACCTCGCCACCGATGCCGCCGAGACCGATGACGCCGATCGTCGATCCGGCCAGGGTCCGCATTTCATACCCTTCGCGGTCGAACTCGCCGGCGCGTTTCTGCCGGATCGCTTCTTCGAGGCCGCGGGAGAAGTGGAATGCGGCTGCAAGCACATATTCCGCGATACCGGTCGCGGCGACATGTCCCCGGCTCGAGGTCAGCAACACAGATGAGCTCCAGAGGTCGGTCCCGTGCAGGTTCGACACGCCGGCCTGAGTGTGATGCGCCCACTTCAGGTGGGGCGCGCGAGCGGCGAGCACGGCGGGTACCGGAAACCCAACGAGCAGTACATCAGCGCGTGCCAGCAGCTCATCGCCCGGCTCGCCCGCGTTGCCGTCGAGCACAGAGATGCGGGGGTCGATCGCACCCACCCAGCTCAGATCGCTTCCGAGATTAGGCGCGACCACGAGCACGCCGATGCCACCCGACTCGGACGTCATTGCCGCAGCTTAACGGCGAGGCTGCACAATGACGCCGCGGCGAACGTGAGGGGCCACTAGCACTGAATGCCGAGAGGTGAGGCCGCTTCCTGCTCCAGCTGTTGAAGCGTGATGCCGGGCTGCTCGCGCTGGCACGACGGCAGCGCCTGCTGCGCTTTCTGTATCTGCTCTGCCGTCAGCGATCGCTGTGCTCCGCCCGTGGAGGAGTTGCTGTGAGTTGTCGGCGCAGCGCTGCGGGAAGACACCGTTGTGGTCGTCGTCGCGCTCTGTGCGGTCGACGTTCTGACCGCCGTCGCCGGCCGTGAGGTGATGCTCGTGCTGCGCTCCGTGGTCGCACTGGCGGTCTTCGTCGTCGTCGTGCTGGGGGTGGTGCTGTGCGCGGAGGTGCTGGTGCGTACCGAAGTACTTGTGCTGGGCGCATTTACCGTTGTGGCGCTTGTTGTGGCCTTCAGTGCGCTCGTCGTCCTCGAGCTGGTAGTCGTCGCGTGCGAGGAGCTCTTCGTGCTGCCGCCACAGCCGGCGAGCGCGAGCCCCACGATGATCGTGATCGTTAGCGTTCTGAGCATCAGCCGTGCGCCGGGGCGCAGGCTTTCGGTTGTGGAGGCGTGGCGATAGCTTGTCATCTCAGGCGTGCTCGTAGAACTAGGCGCTGAGAAACGCGATTGCTGCGGCTATACGCCCCAGCCGGCCCAGCCCGGGCTGTTCGGATCTCCGGTTCCGTAGCCGTTCGTCGACCGAGAGCGAATCGGGTCACCGTCAAAGCCGCGGTTGACGCCGGGCGTGCCGACCTCATCGACCGTGGCGTCTGGGACGCGACCGTCGACTGCTTCCTCGCGCACGACCGACTGTTCGCTCATGATCCGCCGGCGCGATCGCGACGATCGCCAACTGTCGATCAATCCCATGCGCGTAGCGTAGCCCGAAGTCCGGCCATTGCCGGCGGCGCAGTCTGGTAGCCGCCCTGGGGTGTTCCCAAATATGGAAACTGCGCGAGGTAGCGGCTGTTGTTCGGGCCGAGCCCGTCGCTGATCAGCGATGCCGCTCGATCAGGGCGTGTAGCTCTTGTCGACTAGCGGATAGTCGCTCCCGCGATCGCTCGCAGCTCGACGGTTACGACGTCGTCGAACACTCGCCGGGCCGTTCCGGAAGCCGGCAAGGTCGCCGCCGATCAGCCCCAGCGGACCTGGACCAGCGGTCGTTGGTGCAATCGCCAGGTTCAGACGGAGCTCGTCAGCGTAGTGACTGCCGGTGTAGTTCTGGAACCCCGCGACGACTCCAGACGGGAGTCCTGTGAGGAGGATCGCGACCAGGTCGGCGCGCGCCGCAGTGAGCCCGCCAGGTTGGGGAATACCCCGTCATAGAGCACCGGCAAGAGCGAGCCGAGCTCCGGGTGCCGGACACACTGCAGAAAGCGACCGTCGGCTGCCCGCTGCAAAGCGTTCCACAAGTCCTTTTCGTCCATCGGGACTATCACCTCGTTGAACAGCGGATTCCCGAGGCGCGACACCTGGCGAGCACACCGGTCCACGAATCGCCATCCCGATCCGGCGCCATCGCCAGACCGGGTACTCGATCTCTGAAGACCTTGTACCTGGGAGGCCGGCAGCCGGATCAGTCGCCGGCCGCGGATTTACTGCGAATCTTCCGCCGGATCATTGGCTTGGCCGTGTGCGCCGAAATGGCGGGATATGGCTCGGCCGCGTGCGCCGAGATCGCGGGCCGCTGGACTCAGATGCTCACGCCCTGGTCCGCGAGCCAATCAACCACGCTCGTGGGCGGGTCGTTGTGCCACAGCGCCCTGGCGGCGAGTTGCATCAGGCGACGCGGGTCGCGCTCGCTCGCGCCGTGATCGCGCTTTGAGGCCAGGTAGAGCACCACGGCGTTTGCAACCGAGACCGCGGGATCCATGATCTCGTAGTCAGCGCCCTCGCTGGCCAGCGCAAGCCGCTCTTCGAGATTCTCGACGGCCGTGATCGGCTCATCGTCGTCCTCGAGCTGCTCCTCGAATCGGCCCAGAGGCTCCTCGCGGTCACCCGGATCGCAGACCTCGACCGCGCGACGGACGAGCTCAGCGACAGTTGGAGTTCGGCGATCCATCCCGGCAGGCAACCTCACAACGGTCGTGGTCGTGACGATCCTACACGGTGGATCCACGCCGCTCCGCCGGTCGCTGGGTGGTGCCCGCCGGACCTCGCCCCGTGTGGAGGGTCGGTGGGCGGTGGGGCCGGTGATCGCCTTCCGAGAGCCGGCCGGGATCGCATCATCGATCCGAACGATGAGAAAGCGGTGATCGACCTGGGAGGCACCTGGGAAACATCCCACTCGAACGCTCCCAAATCTCCAGTGGGGCGTTTCCCTTCTGGTGCATGGTTAAAAGCCCACTCGAGATTTCGAGGGCGTCGAGTGGGACGTTTTCCAGGTAGGTGTGACAGATTCGCGCTGCGACCGCCCGACCGACCGCGCGCCCAAAACCCGCCCCTGCCGACCGCGCCCCCAAGGCCGGACACGGCCGCCCCTTCCCAGCGCCTCCGCCCCACCGGACACAAAGGCGTTGGTTTTACAGCGTCGACCCCAGATCGGCGCCCCAGCTGCCATCATCCGACACATGGTCGAAACCCGAGGAGTGGCCGTTGCTCATCCAGCCGCGGGAGCGCGTCCTTGGCGCGGACCCAGGGACCACGTGGCGCCCCATGTGGTGGTGTTGTTCGGAGCCACCGGCGATCTGGCGCGCCGGAAGCTGCTCCCAGGCTTGACGCGGCTGGCGCTTTCTGCGCTGACGCCGGACGTCGAGATCGTAGGCACTTCGCTGGAGGATGAAGACGATGAGTCGTTTCGGAGGTTCGCTCGCCACGCGGTAGAGGAATTCGGCACACATGAGCTCAGCAACGAGCAATGGGACAGCTTTGCCGAGAAACTCCACTACGTTCCCCAGGGCGCGGGGCCGGAGGCGCTTGCCCAAGCGGTCGCGGCAGCCGAACAGCGCTTGGGGCACGATGTGCGCCGACTTCATTACCTGAGCGTGCCGCCGAAGGCAGCGATGGCGGTGATCGACATGCTCCGAGCGGCGAACCTGGTGGACCGCTCGCGGGTCGTGATGGAGAAGCCGTTCGGGAAAGACTTTGACAGCGCTGTAGCGCTGAACAACCAGCTTCACCAAACCTTCTACGAGGCTCAGATCTTCCGCATCGATCATTTCCTCGGGAAGGAGCCGGCGCAGAACATCCTTGCGTTCCGGTTCGCGAATGGGCTGTTCGAGCCGATCTGGAATCGCACCTTCATCGATCATGTCCAGATCGATGTTCCGGAGACGCTCGGACTCGACCGCCGGGTCGAGTTTTACGAGGCCACCGGCGCCTACCGCGACATGGTCGTCACGCACCTGATGCAGGTGCTGGCGTTCGTGGCAATCGAGCCCCCCACGGCTCTCGAGCCCTTCGCGATCAGCGAGGAGAAGAACAAGGTCTTTCGTTCGCTGATGCCGATCAATCCCGGGCAAGTCGTCCGCGGCCAGTACGACGGGTACCGCGAGGAGCCGGGTGTGGACCCGCATTCGGAAACCGAGACGTTCGTCGCGCTCAAGTGCGAGATCGACAACTGGCGCTGGGCCGGTGTGCCGTTCTACCTGCGCACGGGCAAGCGGATGGCCGAGGGCGAGCGGATCGTCTCGATCGCGTTCCGTCAGGCGCCGAAGAGCATGTTCCCGCCCGGATCGGGGCTCGGTTCGCAAGGCCCCGACCACCTCACCTTCGACCTCGCGGACGCAGCCAAGATGTCGTTGTCGTTCTACGGCAAGCGGCCCGGGCCCGGAATGCGACTCGACAAGCTCAGCATGCAGTTCTCGACGACCGAAACAGAGGAAGCGGCCGACATCCTCGAGGCCTACGAGCGACTGCTGCTGGACACGATGCGCGGCGACCACACGCTGTTCAACACGGCCGAGGGCATCGAGAGCCTGTGGCAGCGCTCTGCTCCGCTGCTCAAGGCGCCGCCCCCCGTGAGGCCATACACACCGGGCAGCTGGGGGCCGAACGCGATTCATCAGCTGATCGCACCTCACGCCTGGCGCTTGCCGTTTGAGCGTGCCTGGCGTCAGCGAAAGTAGCCGCCGCCGGCGCTCTCAGCCGCTCCCCTCGCGCGGCAGATTCCAATCGTTGAGAACCAAGCGGCGCTGACTCTCGCGGGCGGTCGGGGTCGCGGCTCGAGCGCCTCCGCTCCGCCCCGCCACGGCGCCCGGTCCGCTCTGTCCCGCCGCGCCGCCGGGTCCGCTCCGCCCCGCCACGGCGCGTGGTCCGCTCTGTCCCGCCGCGCCGCCGGGTCCGCTCCGCCCCGCCACGGCGCGTGGTCCGCTCTGCGCGCTCGCGAGGATCGCGACCACCCCCACCGCGAGCGCAACGCTGACCGCCACGAGTAGCGCAGCGCCGACCGCCACCGCCAGGGAGGGAGTCCGATGCGCGATCGGAGCGATCCGCTCCCCGAGCCGATTATCGCCGCGCGGCCCCTGCTCGATCGTGATCCGCACCACCGATCCGGCGTCTGCGGCCGGGCGAGCCGGCGTTTCACGAGCGCTCATCAGTGGCAGTATCGCGCCCTCCCGCGGATGTACGCGCGTCCAGGGCTTGAAGTTGAGTCCCCCGAATCGGGGTAGGCTGGGAGCGTGCAGCCGGACTCCCGACCAGGCTAGTGGCGGTGTAGCGGCTGGGATCCGATGAGCGCCGAGGAGTCAGGAAATCTTGGCCTAGCGGCTGATGAAGCGTCGGTGAAGCCGACCCAGGGCGAGATCGACGAGATTCACGCTGAGGCGGCGGCCGAGGCGGGCGTCACTGCAGACCACGAGTACGGCCGGCCTGGCCGCCGGTTCGACCGCGATTCGCCGTTCTTCATTGGGTTCGTCGGGGCGCTGGGAGTGGCCTGCGCGTTCGCGCTGGCGTACCTCGTCGTGGCCGCGTTCCAGATCCTCGTGCTGATCGGTCTCGCGTTCTTTCTCGCGGTCGGCCTCGACGCGGGTGCCAAATGGCTCTTTGAGCGCGGGATTCCACGGTGGGCATCGGTGATCCTCGTCCTCCTCGCGGCGTTCGCCGTGTTCGCGGTTTTCCTCGCGTTCGCGGTTCCGGTCGCGGTGACGCAGGCGGAGAATCTCGCCAAGCAGATCCCGGGTTACCTGCACACGCTCGAGAACCGTCACACCACCGCGGGCAAGCTGAACTACAAGTACCACATCATCAGCCGCTTGCAGAAAGTGCTGCAAGGCAACGGCGCCTCGTTCGGCAGCGTGCTCGGCGCCGGCGAGGTCGTACTCGATCTGGTCGGGGCGGTGATCCTGGTCGTGATCTTGACGGTCTACCTGCTGGCTGATCTGCCTCGCGTGAAGCGAGGCATGTATCAGCTCGCGCCGAGAGCCCGCCGCGCGCGGATGGTGCTGCTCACCGACGCGATTCTCGACGGCGTCGGCGGATACATCTTGGGGAACATCGTGACGTCGATTATCGCTGGGATCGGAACTTTGGCCTGGGCGCTGATCTTCGGGATCCCCTACGCGACGTTCCTCGGGCTCCTGGTCGCGCTGCTCGACCTGATCCCGATCGTCGGGTCGACGATCGGCGGCATCGTCGTCTCGCTGGTCGCGCTGACCATCTCATTCCCGCTCGCGGTCGCCACCGCGATCTTCTACATCCTCTACCGCTTCCTCGAGGACTATCTGCTGACGCCGCGAGTCATGGCCCACACCGTCGCCGTACCCGCACTGATCACCGTAGTCGCCACGGTCATCGGCGGGGCATTGCTCGGCATCATCGGAGCGCTTGTCGCGATCCCGTTCGCGGCGGCGATCAAGCTGCTGTTCGACGAGGTCGCCGCGCCGGCTCTCGACAAGCGCTGACCTGGGTCGGCCGGCTGGCCGGCGGTGACGGTCGTCCGCGGCCCAATGTCCTCTGAGCCCTGCCGCCCGGCGGGGCTGCAACACTACTTGGCGTGCCCTGCCTGCTCGCGCTGCTCGCGCTCATCTCGCCCCGGTTGGTTCTATTTCTGCTGTGGATCTTCAGCGACGTCCTGAGCCGCGCCTTTCACAGCTGGGCGATCCCGTTCTTCGGCTTCTTTCTGCTGCCGTGGACAACGCTCGCGTATGTCGCATGCTGGCACTGGGCTCCCGGACACCATGTGACCGGGTTCGACTGGTTCTTCGTGGCCCTGGGCTTCGTGTTCGACCTCGGCTCATACGGCGGCGGACGGCGTGCCCAGTCCGCCCACGACTAGGCTGTCCAATCGTTCGGGGCGAGAGCTTCGATGACAGTTGAGCGTGCCCGACTTCCCGGCCCGGACTCGATCGAGCTGGCCTATGAGCGCTTGGGGGACCGCGCAGGTCCGCCGGTGCTGCTCGTGATGGGACTGGGAATGCAGATGCTCGGCTGGCCCGATGACTTCTGCGCGGCGCTCGCCGGCAATGGCCTGCAGGTGATCCGCTTCGACAATCGTGACGTCGGCCTCTCAACGCACCTGCACCACGCGCCGCGCCCTGACGTGATGGCCGCGTTCTCAGGTGATACGTCGTCGGCCTCGTACCGCTTGTCCCAGATGGCGAGCGACGCCGTGGGGCTGCTCGACGCGCTTGCGATTGACCGGGCACACGTTGTCGGGGCGTCGATGGGCGGCATGATCGCGCAGGTGATCGCGATCGAGCATCCCGATCGGGTGCGCTCGCTGACCTCGATCATGTCGACCACCGGAAACGGCGACGTTGGCCAGCCCACGGAGCGAGGCATCAGCGCGCTCATGACCCCGCCTCCCTCGAGCCGCCAGGAGGCGATGGACCGGGCGGTGTCGATCGCCCAGACAATCGGGTCGCCCGGCTTCGAGCTCGACCAGGCGGAGGTCCGCGAGCGAGCCGCTCGCTCCTATGACCGCGCCAACGATCCCGACGGCGTCGGCAGGCAACTGCTGGCGATCCTTGCCTCGGCGGACAGGACGCAGGCGCTGCGCTCGCTGCGCGTGCCCACGCTCGTTCTCCACGGCGGCGCCGACCCGCTCGTGGACGCGAGCGGCGGGTATGCGACGGCCGAGGCGATCCCCGGCGCGGAGCTGCTCGTGTTACCAGGGATGGGACACGATCTTCCAAGCGCGCTATGGCCGCAGATCACGGGACGGATCGCCGGGTTGGTCAGCCGAGCCGAGGCGCAGCGGCTGTAGCGCTACCTGGCGCTGCCGAGCCGAGCGCAGCGGCTGTAGCGCTACAGCGCACCGACCGCCCAGGTGAGGCTTCGCGGGTCGCTCGCGCCCGCGAGGTGCCCGTCCTCGCAGGCGATCAGCTGTGCCTCCCCGAACCGCGAACCAAACGCGCTCCCGCGATGCACGCGGTGCCCGCGAGCTATAAGACCGTCGAACCAGCGCTCGGGCGCGTGACCCTCGAGCTCGACCGTCTCGCCGGCGAGCGCCCATCGCCCGCCCGCCATGGCTTCGCCGGGCGACTGGCGCGACCTGTAAACGCGCGTCAATAGCTGGAGCAGAATCTGGGGTTGAAGATCGCCGCCACGGGTGCACAACACCGATTCGAGCGCACCGCCGCCGCCGGTCACCAGCGTCGGCGCGAGCGTGTGCGGTGGCCTGCGCCCCGGCGAATACAGGGCCGGATGACCGGCTTCGAGCGAAAACGAGGAGCCACGGTTGTGCAGCGCGATGCCGAGCCGGGGAACGAACAACATCGAGCCCCAGCCGACGTAGTTCGACTGCAGCATCGAAACCGCCAAGCGATCGGAGTCGATCACGCAGATTGCGGTCGTTCCTCCGGGGACAGGACTGGAGGCCGGCTGCGGGGATCGTCTCGCGGTGATCCCATCGCGCATCGCGGCGATTCGCCCTGGGGCGATCAAAGGTTCTCCCGAGCTGCCCTCGTGCCAGACTTGGTCGCGGTCCTGCGCCACCGCTCGCGTGCACTCGATCAGCAGGTGCGCCCACTCGGGGTCTTCCGGCTCGGGCAGCTCGAACTCCGACGCGATCGCGGCCGCTGAAAGCAGCAAATAGCCTTGTGAGTTAGGAGGCAGAGACCACAGCCGGCGCCCGAACGCATCGACGGCCAGCGGCTCGACCCAATCCGCCTGATCGCGAGAGAGGTCGGCAGCGGTGTACTCCCCAGCACCCAGTTCGATCAAGGCCTTCCCGAACTCGCCTAGGTAGAAGCCGCGCCGTCCCTCCGCCGCGATCGAGGCGAGAGCGCGTGCCACGCCCGGCCGGCGCAGCACACGACCGGCCCGAACCGGTTGGCGGGCGGTGTAGTCGTCGGCGCCGCGGACCCCCGCGAGCTGCTCTGTGGCGGCGGCCAGGGAGGAGGACGCGGCGAAACCCTCGGCCGCACATCGTGAGGCGGGCTGGAGCAGCGTTTCTAGCGGCAGCCGACCAAAGCGCTCGTGAAGCGCAATCCAGCCGTCGACGCAGCCGGGCACGGTCGCGCAGCACACCTCGCCCGAGACGGGCAGCGTGGTGTGACCGGCCGCTCGCAGACGCGCCGGGTCGGCACCCGATCCAGCCCGCCCGGAAGCATTCAGCGCCGCCGGGCGGGCATCTCCGTCGCGGTGAACGAGCGCCAACAGGTCGCCACCCAGCCCGTTTTGGTGTTGATGGGTGACGGCAAGCACCGCCCCGGCCGCGATTGCGCCGTCAGCAGCGGATCCTCCCGCGCGGAGCGCTCCGATGCCCGCTTCTGTGGCCAGTTCGCTGACCGTGCAGACCATCGCGCCTGCGGCGTGGCGGGTGCTGTAGGGCGCGAGAATCATGGTCGGCGGCGAGGCAAGGCGCCGAGCTTACCTTGCGAGGCCCGGCGGCCGAGTTCTCGCCTCGACCGCCGGACTGACGAGGCTCGCGCTAGGAAAGGGTCGGCTTGATGGTGGCCGTGCCGAGCACCGTGCCCGAGGTGGCGACATCCTTGCCCGCGAGCGCGTTGATCGCGTTAGCGGTGAACTGGGTGATGTTCACCGTGCCGGTGGCCGTGCCGTTGGTCACCTTGACGTCGGTCACCCGCGCGATCCGATCGCTGTGGTACCTGACCACGGTGGTGCAGGTCAGGCGGCGGTGACGCGGTCCGCCCACGCGGTGGCAGCGCCGCACGGTCTGGCCGCGTACGAGGGCAAAGAGCGACACGCCGGCACGGGTGGAGATCAGCGTCGGGCTGCGCAACGTGAGCGTCTTCGTGCCCTTCGACAGCGCCAGCCCCCCGCGGTGGTTGATGACGCCGTAATTCTTGGCGTTGAGATGGCCTCCGGAGATCGGGAACGCGATCGTGGCGCCTGACACCGTGGCCGGAGCGAGCGCCTTTGGCGTGATCTGGTTGCCCGCCAGCAGCGCGACTGCGCTGCTCGAGACCGTGATCTGGGTGGTGCCGCCGGTCACCTTCGTGACCGCTGCGGATGCGACGCCCGCCAGTGCGAGCGTGGTTGCCGCGGCCAGCGCGGCGACGATGCGAAAGCGAGGCATAAAGCTCCTTCGGACTGCAGGGTGTGTTGGACTCAGTGCTTTCCGGCCGGGAGCACCTAGCCCCTAACCCGGCGGCACGACCGTAGTTGCGCTGCTGTCAGCCGAACACTCGGCGCCAGATTGCGCGACCGGGCAGCTCGCATCCACGGCGTAGCCCACGCGCTGGCCGGCGGGCGCAAAGCGCCAAAATGATTCGCTGCAATGTGGGAGCGACCAACGAATGGCTAGCTAGACTGATGCGCATGACGTCGCTCGCCGACGCGACGCCGCGGAGCTTGCAACGGACCCCATCATGGCTGCTCGGTCAGACTTCAATCTACGCCAACCGGCTGCTGTCCGAGCGCCTGGCCGCCGTTGACTCCCGCAGCTACCACCACCGCTTGTTGGCCGCGCTGACCGAGTTCGAGCCGGCCAGCCAGGCGGCGCTCGGTCGCCGCACGAGCATCGACCGTAGCGACGTGGTCGCGGCGCTCGACGACCTGGTGCAGCGGGGAATGGTCAAACGCTCGCCGGACCCGAGTGACCGCCGGCGGCGGACCGACGGCTGAGATGTCTGACCCCTCCGCCACGACCGCGGGCGGGCGGCGCTCGGGTGGCCGCATCCTGGTCGACCAACTCGTCGTGCAGGGTTGCGAGCTCGTTTTCTGCGTCCCCGGGGAGAGCTACTTGCCGGTGCTCGACGCGCTCTACGACACTCCGCAGGTGCGGCTGGTCGTCTGCCGGATGGAGGCCGGAGCCGCAAACATGGCCTGCGCCCACGGCCAGCTGACCGGCTCGCCAGCGGTCTGCTTCGTGACCCGTGGCCCCGGAGCCTCGCACGCCATGGTCGGTGTGCATTCGGCTCGGCAGGGCTCGGTGCCGATGATCCTGCTGATCGGTCAAGTCCCCCGGTCGCATCGAGGTCGCGAGGCGTTTCAGGAGCTCGAGATCGAATCCGTGTTTGCGCCGCTCGCGAAGTGGGCGGCCACGATCGATGATCCCGCGGCGATCCCCGAATACCTGCACCGAGCGTTCGCGGTGGCGAGCTCTGGGCGTCCCGGGCCTGTCGTCCTCGCGCTGCCCGAAGACGTGCTGAGCGAAACGGCGGACGTGCCCGACGCGGCCCCGCACCAGGTGGTGCGACCGGCCCCGACGGCCGAACTCCTCGAGCGCACCAAAGAGATGCTCGCGGGCTCGGAGCGTCCACTGGCGATCGTCGGCGGCGGAGGCTGGTCCGGGCGGGCCGCAGCGGAGGTCGCGGCGCTGTGCGAGCGCTGGAACATTCCGGTCGCGGCGGCGTTTCGCTGCCAGGACTACATCGACAACGGCTCGCCGGTCTTCTGCGGCACGCTCGGCCTCGGAGCGGATCCACGCCTGGTTTCGAGAGTGCGCGAGGCGGACGTCCTGCTCGTGATCGGCGCCCGTCTAGATGGTCCGACGACCGCGGGTTACACGGTGGTGCAAGCTCCGCGGCCCGAGCAGCGGCTGATTCATGTGCATGCCGATCCCGAGGAGCTCGGTCGGGTGTTCGAGCCGGCGCTCGCGATCAACGCCGGGAGCGCCGAGTTCGCCGCCGCGGCGAGCGCGCTGGAGCCCCCTGACCGGCGGCGCTTTAGCGGTTGGGTCAAGGCCGCGAACGCTGAGCTGCAAGCGTACATGCAACCTGCGCCGGCGCCGGATGCCCTGGATCTGGGAGCGGCCCTCGCCCGGCTCTGCGACCTACTGCCGGCGGAGACGATCCTCGCCCACGGCGCCGGCAACTACACGCTGTGGTGCCACCGGTACTGGCGCTTTCGCCACTTCGGCACGCAACTCGCCCCGGTTAGCGGCGCGATGGGATATGGGGTTCCCGCGGCGATCGCAGGAAAGCTCGAGCACCCGAACCGACCCGTGCTGTCGTTCAACGGCGACGGGTGCTTCTTGATGTGCGGCCAAGAGCTCGCGACCGCCGTTCGCCACCGCTCCAACGTGGTGTTCGTGGTGATCGACAACTCGAGCTATGGGACGATCCGGATGCATCAGGATCGCCAGTATCCGGGCCGCGAGCTCGGCACGGAGCTCGTCAACCCCGACTTCGTCGCCTACGCTCGCTCGTTTGGCCTCGATGCCTCCTCCGTCGGCGACACCGAGGCGCTTGTCGCCGCGGTCCAGGAAGCGGTCGCCCGCGATCGGCCTGCGCTGATCCATGTGCCACTGTCGCCCGAGGTGCTGACTCCGCCGCGCGAGTAAGGATCGCGATCGCGCGAGTGCCATTCGCGCGTGCCGGCCGGCCCAGGGAGATGACATTTGTCATCTCGAACTGGTGAGTCCCGGCACTACCGGACTCGCTTGTGGCGTGTCACCTTCTCGCCATGGCTTTAACGCACGCACTCAATCGAGGAATTGTCCTCTCGCGACTCAGTAAGTCCTACGGCGACGGGCGGGCGGTGGGTCGATCGAGCTCTCGATTGCCCGGGGCGAGACCCTCGCGCTCCTCGGCCCAAATGGAGCCGGCAAGACGACCACCATCGACATGCTGCTCGGACTCACCCAACCCGACGCCGGCAGTATCTCGCTGTTCGGGATGTCACCCGCTGAGGCGGTCGCGGCGGGCGTCGTCGGCGGGATGCTGCAGACCGGGTCGCTGACCCAGCAACTGCGCGTCCGGGAGCTGATCGAGATGTTCGCATCGCTGTAGCCGGATCCGCTTGACGTGGAAGAGGTGCTGGAGCTGACCGGTACCTCGGAGCTCGCCAATCGGCGGATCACGAAAGCTATCCGGAGGCCGGGCTCAACGGGTCCGGTTCGGCACCGCGCTGGTCGCGAACGCCGATCTGCTGCTGCTCGACGAGCCGACCTCCGCCCTCGACGTTGAAGGTCGGCGCGATTTCTGGGCTTCGATGCGGGCGGTGGCAGCGGGTGCTGGGACGTTCAACGTGAAGCAGAACGGAAACGTCCCAGCGGCGTTTTCGAAGGTGTCCAGTGGGACGTTCTCCAGGTTCTCCGCGATACGCCACGCCACGCCGCGCCGGGCCGCGCCACGCCGCGCAGGGCCGCGCCGGGCCGGGCCGGGCCGCGCCGCGCCGGGCCGGGCCGCGCCGCGCCGGGCCACGCCGGGCCGCGCCACGCCGGGCCGCGCCGCCCGCCTCTCAAGCACCCACAGCGACCGTTACCCCCGCCTCCCGTTGCGCGTGGCGACTCAGCTGCGCCGTGGCGTGGATCACGTCGTTCGCGGCAGGCGCCCAACTCGGTGGGGTCACCACGAACCTGGTGCTGACCCTCGCCGTGGGCGCCACGTGAGCGAAGCCGGTTGCTCCCAGCGCGCGCAGGCCCCATCCTTGCGGCAGCTGGAGCGAAAGCCGCACATCCCTCAGCGTCTCGTTGCCCGAGGCGGTCAAGGTTACTGTCACCGTTGACCGTCGCCCCGGTGTCATCGTGCTTGGAGCCTCAATCTCGACTTGCCGCGCCGCCGGTGTGGTGGCCATGCTGAAGCCGCTGCGCAGTGGCAGATCGGCCAGCGAGGAGGAGTCTCCGAGATATAGGCGGTACGACCCGGCGGTCTGACTCCAGCCTTCCGCGCTCTGATCCCACCACCAGCTGTCCCGGGGGGTGACCGTGAACGTCACTCGGCGTGACTGGCCTGGCGCGAGCGTCAAGTTCTCGAACCCCACGAGCTGACGCGGGGGCTCACCGGCAGCAGGCGGATCACCGAGATACAGCTGCGCGAGATCGGTACCGGACCGCCGTCCTACGTTGGTGACCATGGCTGATACAGGGGCCTCGCCAACGCCGTTCACGACCGGCCTGCCCACGCGCATGTCGCTGAACGCGAACTGCGTGTATGACAGTCCGAAGCCGAACGGAAACAGCGGTTCGAGTTTGTTCGTGTCGTACCACCGGTAACTGACCTCGATCCCCTCGGAGTACTGAACCTGCCCGTTGACGCCAGGGAACTGTGCCGGCGTCGATGCAGGGACCTGGGCCAGGCTAGCCGGGAACGTGACCGGCAAGTGTCCACTCGGATCCGACTTGCCGAACAACATGTCGGCGAGCGCGGTGCCGTTCGTCTGCCCCGGATACCAGGCATCGAGGACGGCGCCGACCTGTCCAAGCCAGGGCATCGCGACCGGTGCCCCCGCGTCGATCACGACCACCGTGTGAGGGTTCGCGCCCGCCACGGCGGATATCAGCTCGTTCTGCGCCGAAGGGAGGTCCAGGCTCGGTCGGTCGGTGGCCTCGGATTCGGTGTCGTCGGAGACGACCACCACCGCCGTCGATGCAGACTTCGCCGCCGTCACCGCTTGCGCGATCCCCGGGGCGAGGGACGAGGGCGTGGCCCAACTGAACTCGCTCGACTCGCCGCTGATCTGGATCGAGTAACTCTGCCCGGCGGTCAGGTTGACGGACACCGAGTACACGCTGACCGGCGGCGTGCCCGGATTGTCGAGGATTTCGCGCCCATCGAGGTACAGGTAGGTGGGCGTGTAGCACGTGCACGGGTTGGTGAGCGCGAGCACATAGGTGCCGGTCTCCGGCGCGGTCAACATGCCGGTGAAGCTACCGCCGAACGGGGTCGAGGAGTATGCGGGCGTGAGCGCCGAGGAGGGAATCGCCGGTAGCGAGGAATCGGTCGGCAACCCCTGTTGGTAGGAGACGCGTGTGTCTGCGCCGGCAGCCGCCTCGATCCCCTGCAGCGGCGCGATCGTCTGAGATGGGATCACGTAGGCGCTCCCTCCTCCGGCATAGGTCGGCGAAGCCGAAGCCGAAGGGCCGATGACCGCCACCGACCCGGCGCTATCCGCGGACAGCGGCAGCGTGCGACGCGCATTCTTCAGCAGCGTCGTGCCCGCTTTGGCGACGCTGTTGCCGACCGCCACGTGCGCGGGAGTGGTCACGGTCGCGCTGGGAGAGCCTGATGGCGGCTTGGCGATCAGGTTGAAGCGGAACATCTCGGTCAGGATCCGCTGCACCATAGTATTGAGCACCGCGCGCGAGATCGTTCCGTTGCTCACGTCCTGCTCGAGCGCCGCGCCGTAGTAGGTGTTGAATGGTTGCTCCTGGTCGGTGCCGGCGAGCGCTGCCCCCAAGGTGTCGTGGATCGCCCCGTAGTCGGAGGTCACGAACCCCGGAAAGCCCCATTCCTGCTTGAGCGTGTCGGTGAGTAGGTATGGGTTCTGGCAGCTGTAACTGCCATTGACGCTTGAGTAGGCACACATCACCGAGGCAACCTTGGACTGCTCGACCGCCGCCTGGAACGCCGGCATGTAGATCTCGTGAAGCGCGCGATCGCTGACGATCACGTCGTCCTCCGGGGTGTTCCGGTTGGTCTCCTGGTTGTAGGCGTCGAAATGCTTGATCTGCGACATCACGTTCGTGCTCTGCACGCCGTCGACCGCCCCGGTCGCCGGCGCGGAGTTCAGGAACGGGTCCTCGGTGTAGGTCTCGAAGGACCTTCCCCAGCGCGGATCGCGATCGATGTTGACCGTCGGCCCGAGATTCACCGCGGCACCCTTGCCCGCCTCCTCGGCGCCGATCACCTGGCCGTATTGGATCGCGAGCGACGGATCCCAGGTGGCCGCGAGCGCGACGCCGGCGGGGAGCTGGGTGACCCCGGTCAGCTGATCGGCCACTCCGCTTGGGCCATCTTCCTCGCCCAGCGCCGGAATGCATAGCTGGGGAATCCCCGGCATGTAGAAGACGTAAGGATTCGGCGGCGCGGTACCGTGACCTTCGACGATCGTGATTCGTCGGCCAGGCTCATGTTGCTCATCACCTCCGCCACTCGCCTGGCGACCGGCTGACTCGAGGTGACACACGGAGAGCTGGCGGCGCCCGCAGCAGGCGTTTGCGCAGACGCTCCAGCCGGGAGCACGACCGCCAACATCCCGGCCGCGGCGACCATCCCCAATGCAGAGGCGCGAGCAACGCGCGCGCGACGCCGTCGCCACGACTCACGATTACGTACGTACGTCGCCACGACTCACGATCTACCTCCCCGCCTCTGAATCAACAATGCAGAGGCGCAACAGCCGCGCGAGCTCGTCGCCACGACTCACGATTACGTACGTACGTCGCCACGACTCACGATTACGTACGTCCAGCACCCTATCCTCCTAGCTCTAACTCGCCGCAAGCCCTGCTCGCGTTGCTGACCAAGTGCTCCCCCGCAACGCGACTTGGGTACCCCGCGCCGAGCGAGCTGAAACTGGTAGCCGCGTGGACGGTTCGGTCGACGCGGCACCGCCCCGTAGCGACTGTCCGCTCTACTCGCGAGGTCGGTTATGTTTGCGCTCACATGATCACCGCCCGCGACTTCGCACCGCGAGCAGTGCCCGCATGAGCACCGCTGACCCACCGCCGAGTTCCGGCCAAGCACGCGCATCTCGACTGCTGAGGGCTCGCGGCTTGTGGATTGGTCCCGCGATCATCACCTCGGTTCTGGTGATCCTGATGACCGTCTTCTACGTGGGCTCGGTGATCGACCCCGCGGGGCACTTGCGCGGATTGCCGGTAGCCGTGGTCAACGAGGACCCTGGGGCGACGATCGGGTCCCGTCACGTCGACTTCGGGCAGCAGCTCGAGTCTGGTCTGCTGAGCTCACGCACCACCTCGACGCTGCTCGGCCTGAAACCATCGACGATCGCGCAGGCGAAGGGAAGGATGGACAGCGACGATGCCTACGCCTCGGTGGTCATCCCGCCAGATTTCACCGCTTCGCTGCTCGCGTTGTCGGGCGTCCATACATCGTCCAGCGGAAAGCCCATGGTCGAGCTGCTGACCAACCCGCGCGCTGGGAGCGAAGGGGTGGCCCTCGCGAGCGGGGTGATTCAGCCGGCGATCGCGGCCGCCTCGCGGCAGATCGGCAGGCAGCTGACCCCGATCGCCACTGCGAAGGGAGCATCCGGCACCGCGCCCGCTGGCCTGCTCGCCGATCCACTGACGCTGTCGACGGTTGGGTACCGGCCGCCACCACGACATTCGGCGCTCGGGCTAAGCGCGTTCTACATCTCGTTGTTGACGATGATCGCGGGCTTCTTCACGGCCGTAGTTCTGCAAGCATCGGTCGACGCTGCGCTCGGATATGCCACGACCGAGGTCGGGACGAAGTGGCGGCAGAGGAAGCCGATCGCGATCAGTAGGTGGCAGACCCTGCTGACGAAATGGGTGATGGCGTTTGTACTCACCGCTCTGCTCACCGCCTTGATGCTCGCGGTGGCGGTTGGCGTCCTCGGCATGGACGCGCCCAAGCTGGGATATTTGTGGCTGTTCACGTGGATTGCCGCGGCCGTCGTATCGATCGGGACGCTGACGCTGCTCGCTGTGTTCGGTACCCCAGGTCAACTTCTTGCGCTGCTGTTATTCGTTTACGCCGGCCTCGCTTCCGCCGGCGGCACAGTCCCACTGGAAGCGCTCCCGGGGTTTTTCAAATTCCTCAGCAACTTCGAGCCGCTGCGTCAGATCTTGTCGGGGGTGAGAGCGATTCTGTATTTCGACGCGCGTGCTGACGCTGGCCTGACTCGCGGCATCGTCGCGACCGGCGTGGGGCTGGTCTTCTGGCTGGTCCTCGGCACGAGCATCGTCACCTGGTACGACCGCAGAAAGCTCTACCGGCTACACCCGACACTGATTGAGTACGTCGATCAGGCGGCCGCTGCCTATCAGGCTCAGCGCAGCGCAAACACCCAGCCGGTCGCCGGCGAGCAGCGTGGCACTGCGACCGCAGAAACGACGCAGAGCGGGGATCGATGACCGTGTAAACGGCCGCGAGCGAGCGTACGCAAAAGCGCCGAGAGAACTATGCTCGCGCCATGAGCGCCAAATACGTACACACATGCATCAGGAGCAGGGATGTCGACGCGTCGGTCGAGTTCTATCGCCGGCTCGGTTTCGAGCGACGCGGTCAGCTCAATTTCGAGTCCGCTTACAACGTGTACCTTGGGCTTCCGGGCGACGGCGACGTGCTCGAGCTGACAGTCAACGTCGGCCGTGACGAGCGATATGACTTAGGTGACGGCTACAACCACATGGCCTTGGTCGTCGACGACCTCGACTGGCTGCTCGCGCAGCTCGCAACTGCCGGGGTAGAGCCTGAGCGTCCGCCGTACTCGCCCGGCGGTCGCGAGGAGTATCGGATCTGCTTCGTCGCCGACCCCGACGGATATCGAATCGAGCTGATCGACCAAGCGTTCCCCACACCGCAGGATCCGCCGCACCCCTCAACGCAGGGTTAGCTGCGAGGAGGGGCACAAGCGCCTCGATCGCTCTGGTAGCATCGTCACCGAAAGATGTCAGCGTTCATGGCCGGCGACGGAGACGCGTCGCTCGGCGAGCTCAGCGGCCACCCCAGCTATACCAGCACTCGTCGGGTCTTCCGGATCATCGATCGAGTCAGTCGCGCGGGTGAGCGACTGACGGTCAAGGCACTCGCCCACGACCTCGGCATCAGCCTCTCAACCTGTTACCACCTGATCGGAATCCTGATCGACGAGGGCTACGTGGAGAAGCTTCCCCACAACGCGGGCTACCGGCTCGGGCCGACGATCAGCGTGCTGTCCGAGCGCTCGCGCAGATCGGGAACCGCGGCCGTGATCGAACCCGTGATCCACGACCTCGCGCGACTGGCGTCTCGCCCGGCCTACTATGCGGTCCTGTCGGAGACCGACGACGTGCTCGTCACACACGTCTACACCCCGCCCGACTCCCCGCCGGTGGGCGTGCCGCAGGGTTTCCGCGGACCGTCACACGCGCTCGCGCTCGGCAAGGTGCTGATTGCCCGCGGAGGTATTGGAGCGATCAATCGCTACATCGAGGAGCACGAGCTACAAGCGTTCACGCGCCGCACGATCACCGACCCGACGATCCTCGAAGCACATCTCAAGGAGATCAGGACGCGCGGCTACGCGACTGACTTTGAGGAGTTCGCGGAGAACCTGTATTGCGTCGCCGTGCCGGTCGGCGACCACACTGGCGCAGTAGGGCTCGCAACGACCGCCGCAACTCAGGCTGAGGAGCTAAAGCGGCTGATCCGTCTGGCCCGTCGCGCTGCCGACCAGATTTCGAGCGCCCTGCGTGGCGAGAGCCGCGCACCAGCCTTCGAAGGTCTGTTCTAGGGTCGCCGCCGGCCGCTTCAGAGCGGTTGCGGCCGGTCGTCTTACGGTGCGGGCGCCGCCGGTCGTCTTACGGTGCGGGCGAGCCGGCCGGGGAGGACGGACGTGCCAGCCCCTCCGCGAGGTCGCCGAAGCCCGGCGCCATCACGGCCCCGGGCTGTGCCACCAGCTCCTCGGCGATCAGTGCCTCGGTCGTCAGCAGCAGCGCTGCGACCGAGACCGCGTTCTGCAGGGCCGAACGCGTCACCTTGGCGGAGTCGATCACCCCGGCTGAGATCATCTCACCGTACTCGTCTGTCAGCGCGTTCAGGCCCCACCCGGGCTGAAGTGTACGTATGCGCTCCACGACTGCAAGGCCGTCGTGCCCGGCGTTGCCGGCGATCCAGCGAAGCGGCTCCGAGAGCGCTGTTCGGACGATCTCCGCGCCTAGGACTTGTTCGCTGAGGCTTCCGTTCGCGCGGTCCAGGACATGCTCCGCGTTGACCAGTGCGACCCCGCCGCCCGGCAGGATCCCTTCCTCGACCGCGGCGCGGGTGGCGGCAAGCGCCCCCTCGGTGCGACGTTGCTTTTCCTTCAGCTCGACGCCGGTCGCGGCTCCGACGTGGATCACGGCAACCTTCCCCGCGAGCCTGGCGAGGCGCTCCTGCAGGTGCTCGCGTTCGCGTTCGTTCTCGGCTCGGCCCAGCTCAGCCTGGATCTGAGCGATCCGCGCCTGGACCGCTTCGTCTGGGCCGCCACCGCCGAGGATCGTCGTCTCCTCCTCGGTGACGATCACTTTCCGCGCCCGTCCCAGTCGTTCAAGCGTGGTGTTCTCCAGCTTCATCCCGCTGTCCTTGGCGATCACCTCGGCGCCGGTGAGCGCCGCGATGTCCTGAAGATTGTTGAGGCGGCGATGACCGAACCCGGGTGCCCGGACGGCGACGGATTGAAAGGTACCGTGGCGAGCGTTGGTCACGAGCATCCCAAGCGCGGGACCGTCGACGTTCTCGGCGACGATCACGAGCGGACGCTGCGCGCGCATCACCTGCTCGAGGATCGGCATCAGCAGCTGAACGGTCGAGATCGGGAGGTTGGTGAGGAGGATCAGCGGATCCTCGAAGGCAACCTCCATCCGCTCCGAATCGGTGACGAAGTAAGGCGAGATGTAGCCGTAGTCCCACTGGAGCCCTTCGACGAACTCGACGTCCAGCCCGAGCGCCGGCGACTCCTCGACGGTGATCACACCGTCGCGGCCGACGGCGTCCAGCGCGTCGCCGATCATCGCCCCGATCTCGGGGTCGTTATTGGCCGCGATCGAGGCAACATAGGCGAGCTCCTCCTTCGAGCTCACGGGACGGGACATTGCTGCGAGCTCATCGAGCACGCGACCGGCTGCGTCCTCGATCCCGCGCCGCAGCAACATTGGGTTGGCGCCCGCCGCGATCCGCAACATACCTTCACGCACCATGGCCTGGGCGAGGACGGTCGCCGTCGTGGTGCCGTCCCCGACCACGTCGCTGGTTTGGCTGGCCACCTCGCGGACCAGATGTGCCCCCATGTTCTCGAATGGGTCCGAGAGATGAACCTCTTGCGCGATGCTCACACCGTCATTGGTGATCATCGGGGCACCCGCCATCTTCTCCAGCACGACATTGCGGCCCTTGGGCCCGAGCGTTACCTTGACGGCGTCGGCGAGCTTGTTGACCCCGCTCTGGAGGTACCGCCGGGCCTCCTCCTGATAACACAGCACCTTCGCCATTTACAAGTAGCCCTCCGTCACTGCGGGTTGGTCGAGAAGCCGCGCTCGCGGCGGTCGCGTGTGATACCGACACGGGCGAGCCGGCGACACGCTTGTAGCGTATCGCCAGCCACCCATATGGCCGTTAGTTCTCTACGGGCTTGAGGTCAAAGCCGAGGTACTCTGCGGCGTCCTCGGGATCGGCGAACAGCACCATCCGGTCATCGAGCGCGACCATCCGCCCGTAATGGGTCGACATGATCTCCTCGAACGCGTTCTGATCGAAGTCCTCGCCGACCGCGTCCGTCAACTCGTCAAAGTCGAACTCAACCCGGCGGTCCGCGTCAATGCGGATCATCGAAGGAAGCTCGGTGACCGTGACGCCGGGCTTGCCCCTCATCGCGGCCGCAACCGCGTGACCCATCTGGTTGTCCATCAGGGTTACCCCGCAGCGATGCGAGGACTCCCGGTGAAACTCGAACTCAGAGGTGCTCATTGATCTAGCTCCTTGGGCGTCGGGATCTCGAGTTCTCCGAGTGTCTCGCGCACGCGCTCGCGGGCGCGTGACAATGTGTCCTCGAAGGTCACGGGCGAGTTCTCGGCTTCCGAGAAGATGGGTTCCAGCGATCTAGCCGCCTTGAGGCTCACCGGAATCCACTGCGACAGCCAGCCTCCGATCAGCTCGATGTTCTGGCGCCCATGCTTCTCATCGCGCGTCAAACCCCCAATCAGGTCCTTGGTATAGCCGAGGTCGCGCTCGAGGTCGCTCTCGGCGACCCCCATGATCGACGGCGTGACGAAGTCTCCGTTCGCGGCGGCCGTCGCCATTACGTAGCCGCCCCGGAACAGCTCGCCGACGAGCAACTCGAAGGCGAGGTTTGCCGCGACGGTCGCCTCGCACCAGTCTCGGATCGCGGTCAGCTGCTCGACCGCCTCGCGCACGGGCTGCCAGACCGGATCGTCTTTCCAGGCCTCCAGATGAGCGCGGCCGTCGAAGTCGGAGCGCGCCTCGCTCGCCTCGAGGTTGAACAGCGCGAGATCCTGCGCGATCCGCAGCTTGTGCATCGAGTTGACCGAGATCGCATTATTGATCATGTTGGTCGGGGCGTCACGTTGCGCGGGTAAAAAGACGTGCATCCCGAGGCCGTGCTCCGGGTGCATCCAGGCGCCCACGTGCCACGCGACGATTCGCGACCAGCCCGATGACCAACGCTCGAAGGCGCCTTCGTTGCGGGCGTTCGCGATGTTCTGCTCGACCTGCCGCACCAAGCGGGCGTTGTTCTTATAGATCGTCTGCTCCCACTCCTGGTTCGGATCACGGAACCAGTGCCAATCCGAGGATTTCGCTGCCGTCCATTCGGCCGGATAGCCTCCCGGACCCTTCGGGAACCCGTACACCCAGCCCTGGGTGAGGTAGCGCTCCGGGTCAGGCTGCACGTCGACCGTCACGTCCTCGTACATCGTCGCCCGCATCCGAAGCGGCTTGAAGTAGTTGAACGCCCGGCTGTTCGAGCTGGGAAACTCGAGCGCGCCGGCCTCGGCGTCAGTGAAGACGAGTTTCGGAACACTCCGAACTCGCCCCGTCGGTGTCTGCGTAGGAGTTTCCGCGGGACTCACGGTGTCCGCCACGTGACCTTCCCCTTTCTCTTGTTCCATGGGCCGAATCCGCCTTCTTGCGGTCCGGGCCAATGACCTTGCTCGCTTGCACGTTCCGTTCACGCTTGCGCGTGTTCCTGTTCCTCCTCGCTGGCCGTGATGGTGAACTTGTCGTAGAAGATTCGGGCTTCCGGGATCCCGTGAGCGCCGAGCACCGGGATCGAAGCATCGATCATCGGCGGCGGGCCGCACAGGTAGGCCTCGAGGCCGCTGAGATCTCCCTCCAGCCGATCGAAGACGTCGGTTATCAGGCCGACTTCCCCGTCCCAGTCGTCGTCGGGCTCGGGCTCGGACAGCGCCGGGACGAATCGGAAGCCCGGCAGGCGCTCCGAGAGCCGTTCAAGCTCATCGACGTGGAACAGATCCTTGCGCGTGCGCGCGCCGTAGTAGTAGGTGACCTTGCGCTCGATCCCGCGCTCGGCCATCGAGTTCAGCAACGACCAGATCGGCGCCATTCCCGCGCCACCGCCGATGAAGATCAGGTCGTCGTCCGAGTGTTCGCGCAGGATGAAGACGCCGAAGGGCCCCCTTGCCTGAAGTTCGTGGCCAGGTTCTAGTTTGTCCTTGAGCAGGCCCGAGAACTGGCCGCCGGGGTAGATCTTGATCATGAACTCGAGCCGGTCCGCTACCGCCGGTGTGTTCGACATCGAGAACGCGCGCGTGCTGTCGGAGCCGGGGATCCAGACGTCGACGTACTGGCCAGCGTGGAACTCCAGCGGCTCCTCGCCTTCAAGTGTCAGGCAGAGCTTGTAGATGTCGTGCGTGAGCGGCTCGATGCTGTCGACCTTCGTGTGGAGCGTCCGGATCGGGACGCCCGAGGTGAGCATCTCCTCGTCGTAGTGCAGCAGCTCAACCGTAAGGTCGCTGAATGCGTGGGCCCTGCACAACAGCGTGTAGCCCTCCTCCTCCTCGTAGTCCGCGAGCGCGAACGTCGAATAGCGCTCGAGGTCTACCTCTCCCTCGATCAGGAACGACTTGCACGCCGAGCACTGGCCCTCCTTGCACCCGTGCGCCAGCATGACCCCCTGCCGAAAGGCGGCGTCGAGAACCGTCTCGTCTTCCGAGACCTCGATTTCGAGCTCGACCGGCTCGAACTTGACCTTATGACGCTGAGCCATGTCCCTCCTTAAGCCAGCCCCGGAACGGAGTGACCGCCGCGATCGCGGCGGTCACTCGGCTTCCATTGTCCGTGGTCTCCCGTCTGGCCGGCCGGGCTACTCGCGCCCGGCGAACCGGCCGCCGGGGCCGCCGGCCTTGTACTGGGTCGCGAACTCCTCCCGCTCCTGGTCGGACATCTCGTTGAGCGTGATGTTCGGGCTGGGGAACGGGTAGCCCTTACAGTCGTCGAGCGTCCACAGCTTCTTTGGATCGTCGAGATCCATGTGGGGCTGCGGGATCAACGTCTTGCCGTCGTCGCGCACGTAGCCGAGATCCTTCTGGATGTCGGCGAGATCCCAGTTGTGATAAAGCGTCTCCCACTCGCGCTTGCCGGTGAGGCGCCCCATCGACGGGGTATCGCGCCCCTTGTACTCGGGGCGGAAGGCAACCTTGTCGGTCCAGTGGCAGGTCTCCGAGCAGTAGGTGCGCCACTGATCGTCAACCTTGTCGACCACCAAGTCCTCGCGAATCAGGCACGGGACCATGCAGGTCCAGCAGCGGTGCGGGTACTGGTAGTTGACGTCCTCGAACGCGATCGGCCCGTGGCCGTTCGGGTGCCGCAGCCGGCTGTAGTTCTCCCACCACTTGCCGTACTTGTCATACCAACCCGGGTACTTGTGCTCGAACCACTCGAAGTCCTCGTCGGTCATCGGGTCGATCCGCCAGTAGTTCACGGGCCAGCCGGTGGCGAAGAATTGCGCCACCTCGTGGATGTAGCCCTTATTCCAGATCCGGTTCCACGACTCCTCGATCAGATCGTGCGGGACCTTCAGGCCATACTTCTCGAGCGGCATCAGATAGCTGCGGTAGTAGTCGTCATAGATCCAGCGCCGCCACGCCTCGGCGTAGCTCTCGCGGTCCTTGCGACGATCTTTGGTGCCGTACTCGATGAAGGTCCCGATTGCTGCGTCCACGACCGCATGGTTGTTCCACCACGCGTAGCGGAGATCGCGCTCGAGCAGCTCGCGGTTGCGCTCATCGGCGAGCGCCATCAGGATGATCGAGTAGCCGTTCGAGATGTGCCGCGACTCGTCCGACTGGACCGAGTGGAACACGGTCGGCAGCAGGTAGTCGCCGTTTGCCGCCGCCTCGGAGGGCATCGCCACGAACAGCGTGTTCGTGAACGCGGTCTCCGCGACGATCGTGAGGTAGATGTCCGCCGCCGTGATCGCGTCACCGGTGATGAACCCCTCGCCGAACTGACGGCCGATCGTCCCCGCGTAGCAGTTCGAGAACGCCTTCTCGGTGATGTCGAACCCGGCCGGGTCGATGTAGTGGTTCATGTACAGGCGCTTGAGGTTCATCTGAATCGTCGAGTGGCGCACCTCGTCGATCATCTGAACCGCGAGCCCGTTGTGAACCTCCGGGTTCGGGACCGCGTTGATCGCGAGCGGCATCGCGCGTGCGGCCGAGATCTCGGGGAACGGAATGATGCTCAGGAATAGCTTCTGCCACTCCATCCAGCGCTGCTGGACGTGGCGGAACATGTTCCCGCGGACGGATCCGTCCATCGCGCCGAATACGCGCTGGTCCTTCTCCTCCTCCATCGGGAAGTAGGAGCGCAGGACCTGCTTCATCGGGTCCTTCTTGGGCGCCTTCTCGAAGGTGTAGTCGGTCGGATACTTGTCGACAGGCGTCGCAAACGTCGGATCCCACGACAACTCTTGAATCTTGTCGTGGATCTTCGTGCGACTCTGCCGTTTAGTGCCTGCAGGCATTGTGGCTCCCTCCTGGGGACACGGCTGTCAGCGCGAAGCCCGTAGATGGGCCTCCGCAAAACTCTTTCCGATAAGTCAGTCGTGATCGGTGGTTGCAGTACCTCGGGTTCACGATCGCCGGACTGCTGAGCCGTTTCTATCACCGAGGCGGCAACGGCTGGATAAGCATTGCAGTATGTCGGCAAAGACGCCAGGATTCCGACCATGTGCGAACTTTGCTCCAGCCCAGATCTACGGCGAGTCTGGGAGGCTGCACAATCCGGATGGTGGCCAGGAGCGTGGGCAGCAATCAGCGGCTCGAGGTCGGGAAGGACTTGGCTGCGGTGCTGCGGCCGGAGGAGGCGGCGCGGCTGCGCGCGCTGCGCGACTTGGAACGTCTGCCCTGTGCGATCTGCGGCGAATGGATCGAGCCCGAGTCGAACGTCACGACGAGCGTCAGCATCTCGCTCCAAGGCCAGCGTGCGACCGCCGAGTTCGCGCATGCCAGGTGCTCACCTTCGCGCGCCGACCTGGCTGCGCTGGTGATCCTCGCGCAGGCGGAGCCGCTTGGAATCATCTACGCGCAGGCGCTGCACCCGCAGTCCGGCGCCGTGCTCCTGTGGGAGCGAAAGCTCGACGTGCGCGTGCGTGGCCTCGGCGGAGAGTATGAGTCGCTGTACCTCGACGACGACTGGTGGGAGGGCTTTCATCTGGCGCTTGCCGACGAACCGGTGCGACTGCTCGCCGGCTGGCTGCTCGAGCCCGACGGCGAGGATCTAGTGCTCCGCCACGGCCAGGAGCCAGTGGAGCGCTTCCACGGCGCGATCGAGCGCTCGCCGCAAGGATGGCTCGAGTCGCTTCGGGAATCCGGGTTCTGCTTGCTGATCGTCGGCGCGGGAATCGGGCTGGAGCGCCCCGGGGCGTCTGAGATCCAGCGCGCGATCCGCCAACGCAGGGCACTGATGGGGCTAGCGGAGTTTGATGTCTAAATCGTCGCAGAGCGACGATGGGGTGCGCGCGCCGAGCCTGAACGGAGCCGCGCGCGCCCCGCCGGCCGCGATGAGATTCCCCCTAGCAAGCAACGACCCGAGTACATTGTGTGCCGACCGTAACCGTCGAGTGAGGAGCCTTACATGTATGAAAAAAACGGCGAGAAGTATTTCGTTGTAGATGGTCACATGCATTTCTGGGATGCGAGTCCAGCTAACTGGGTGAAGGGGCAAGAGCAGTACGCCGAGGGCTGGATCAACTGCTTCCACGCCTACATGGGCCTCGCACCGGCGGAAACGCATTGGCCGATCGAAAAGTTCCAGAAGTACTCCGAGGAGGACTTCGTCAAGGATGTGTTCGAGGATGGCGGCGTGGACGTCGGCATCTTCCAATCGACGTATCTGAAGTCGTGGTACACCAACGGCTTCAACACCGCCGAGGAGAACGCGAAGATCGCGGAGAAGCATCCCGGCAAGCTGATCGTCAACGGGCGCTTCGACCCGCGCGAGGGCGAAGCGGGCCTGAGGGAGCTCGAGGCGGACGCCAAGCGCTACAACCTGAAGGGGGTCAAGCTCTACACGGCCGAGTGGCACAACGGCTCGCGCGGGTGGACGCTCGCCGATGAGCAGGCCAAGCCGTTCTTCGAGAAGTGCAAGGAGCTGGGAATCAAGAACATCCACGTCCACAAGGGCCCGACGATCTGGCCACTTGACAAGGACGCGTTTGATTTCCAGGACGTCGACCACGCTGCGACGGACCACCCGGAGCTCAACTTCATCGTCGAGCACGTGGGGCTGCCGCGGATCGACGACTTCTGCTTCATCGCCACGCAGGAGCCCAACGTGTATGCCGGCCTGGCGGTCGCGCTCGGTGGCCTGATGCATGCCCGGCCGCGGTTCTTCGCCAGGGTGATGGGCGAACTCCTGTTCTGGGTCGGCGAGGACAAGATGCTGTTCGGGTCGGACTATGCAATTTGGGAGCCGAAGTGGCAGATCGAGGGGTTCCTCAACTGGGACTATCCCGACGACGAGGACTTCAGCGATTACCCGCGCCTGACGCAGGCGAGCCGGCGCAAGATTCTCGGGCTGAACGCAGCGACGCTGTATGGCATCGAGGTGCCAAAGGAGCTTCAGCTACCAGACGAGGCGGGGACTCCGGCCGCGAGGGAGGACGCGGAGCTGGTCGAGTCGGCATGAACTCCATGACTCGCGCGGTCTCTACCAGAGGCGATCCCGCACGCCGAGTGGAGTCCGGCGCGAGCCGCGAACGCGTCCTCGAGGCGCTCGACGCAGTGATAGATCCGGAGCTTGACGAACCGATCACCACACTTCGGTTCGTCAGCTCCTGCGACGTCACCTCAGACGGCGACGTCGAGGTGCTGTTGCGGCTGCCGACGCCGCAATGCGCTCCTAACTTCGCGTTCCTGATGGCAGCCGACGCGCGCGAGGCCGTGCGCCGGCTGCCGGGAGTGCGTCGAGTGAGCATCAAACTGGAGGACCACTACACGGGGGAGGAAATCAACGCGGCGATCGCGCGCGGTGAAGGGTTCACCGGCGCATTTCCCGGCGAGACCGAAGACGACCAGCTTGGGGCTTTGCGCGGGCTGTTTCAGCGAAAGGCGTTGATCGCGCGCGAGTCCAGGCTCTGCGAGGAGCTGCTGGCGGAGGGCGCGAGCGCCGAAGAGGTGGTCGCGCTACGCGCCAGCGAGCTTCCGGACGTACCCGCGGCGCATCGCTGCCTCGAGCTCCGCGAGCAACTTGGGATCGCGAGCGCCCCCGATTCGCCCGCGTTTGTATTGCCGAGCGGCGAGCCCCTGCTCGCCGAGCAGCTCCAGCGCTGGCTGCGGATGGCGCGGCTGGTGCGAGTGAACCTGGAAGCGAACGGGAACATCTGCCGATCCTTACTTCAGTTCCGTCACCAACTGGCCAATGACCTACAGGAGGTTGCACGATGAAGGCCGCGAGGCTGCACGCCTACCATGAGCCGCTGAAGCTCGACAGCGTCGACGAGCCAAAGGCTCTCGGCCCGCTCGACGTGATTGTGCGGATCGGTGCCGCCGGCCTCTGCCGGACCGATCTTCACATCCAAGAGGGCCAGTGGGCCGAGAAGTCCGGCGTGGAGCTCCCCTACACCCCGGGCCACGAGAACGCGGGTTGGGTGGAGGAGGTCGGCAGCGCAGTCACCAACGTCGAGCGCGGAGACACGGTGATCGTGCATCCGTTCATTTCCTGCGGTCTCTGCTTGCCCTGCCGCAAGGGCGACGACATGCACTGTCCGAACGGCTCGTTCCCGGGGATCAACCGAGATGGCGGCTTCGCCGACTTTCTGCTCACCTCCGCGCGGTCGGTTGTGAAGCTCGACCCCGGTCTCGAGCCGAAGGACATCGCGGCGCTGGCCGACGCGGGCCTGACCGCGATCCACGCGGTCAAGAAGGCGATTCCGGTCCTGACCGCGGGGACGCGCGCCGTGGTGATCGGCGCGGGCGGCCTCGGCCACATCGGGATCCAATGTCTGAAGGCGATGACGCCGGCCGAGATAATCGTGGTCGATCCATCCGACAAGGCGCTGGCGTTGGCCGGGGAGACGGGCGCCGATCAGACCGTGAAGGTCGACGGGTCCCACGTCGACAAGGTCAAGGAGATGACCGACGGCGTTGGCGCCGAGGCGATCATCGACTTCGTCGGCGAGAAGGGCGCGATCGAGGACGGCGTCGAAATGCTCCGCGACGGCGGCTTCTATTACGTGATCGGCTACGGCGAGAACATCAACGTCCCCACGATCGACATCATCTCGCGCGAAATCTCTTTCATCGGCAACCTGGTCGGCAACTACGCCGATCTCCAGGAGCTGATGACCCTGACCGCGCAAGGCCAGGTAACCCTGCACACGACCACCTACCCGCTCGACGCGATCAACGATGCGATGGCCGATCTCGACGGCGGCCGGCTGCAGGGCCGCGGGATTCTGATTCCTGCTGGCGCGTAACAGCGCCTGATCGCGCGCTGGCAACGTAAGAGCGCCTGATCGCGTGCCGCGGCCAATGGTCGCGGTGTGCTGTCGGGCGCGCCTTACCGTCGCGCCGCCGACTTTGAGAGGATCAACGGATGGCGGACGTTGCGACAGGGCCGGGGACCGTGCCGGGAGCGAGAGGCGTGGCGAACAAGAACCTGGTGTTGGCCGCGATGGTGTTTGCGGTCGCGATGACGTTCATCGATCAGACGATCGTGGCGATCGCGATTCCGAGCCTCCAGAAGGAGCTCTCGATTTCCGCGACGGGCTCGCAGTGGATCATCAACGGCTATCTGCTTTCGCTGTCGGCGCTGTTCGCGTTTGGCGGCAGGCTCGGCGACGTGCTCGGGCGCCGGCGGATGGTTGTCATCGGCGTAATCGGCTTTGCGATCGCCTCTGCCTGCTGCGGGCTCACTCCCAAGGGCAGCATTGCGGAGCCTTGGATCATCATCTTCCGGGTGATCCAGGGCGCGGCCGCGGCGCTCATGTTTCCGGCCTCCGTCGCGATCGTGGTCGCGTCGTTTCCGATCCGCGAGCGGGGCAAGGCGATGGCGATCTTCTTCGGGATCTCCGGCGGGCTGACCGCGATCGGTCCCATCGCGGGCGGCTTTCTGACGCAGTGGACTTGGCGCGCGATCTTCTGGATCAACATTCCAGTAGCCCTGATCGCGTTGGGGTTGATCTGGCTCTCGAAGCCCGATGACGCCCGGCACCCGGCGAAGATCGACTATCGCGGCACGGTCTTGATCACCGGTGCGATGGGCCTGAGCGTGCTCGGGTTCCAGCAGTCGAGCGTGTGGGGCTGGAGCAACGTTGCGACCTGGGCTTGCATCGTGATTGGGATCCTGCTCGGGGTTGCGTTCGTGGCCTGGGAGCTTCGCGCTCCCGAGCCGCTGCTGCGGATGGCGATTTTCCGCGACCGCGGATTCGCGGTCGAGACTGCGGTGCTCGGGATGATGTCGATCGTATTCGTGCCGTTCTTCTTCTTCGGCAGCGTCTACGCTCAGGTGTCGCTTGGCAAGAGCGCCTCCAACGCCGGTGAGTATCTCCTGTACTTCTTCATCGGCTTCGTGATCTTGGCGCAGGTCGGCGGCCGGATCCTCGACAATCGCGGAGCTAGACCAGCGGTTGTTCTCGGAGGCGCGCTGGGGGCGGTTGGGTTCTACCTGCTTGCCCACAAGCTCACCGACCTCTCGCTGAATGCGCAGACGTGGTACGTGATCCTCGCGGGCGCTGGACTGGGGCTGATGCTCGGGCCGGCCAGCACCGACGCGGTGAACCGAGCGCCGAGCACGAGCTACAGCGAAGTTACGGGCATCACCCAAACCGCTCGAAATTTCGGGGCCAGTCTCGGCCTCGCGATCCTCGGCGCGATCCTGGTCGCCCAGAACAAGGCCAACGTCACCAACGCGCTCACTAAGGTCGGCGTCCCGCAATCTGCCGCCCACAAGGTCGCTTCCTCGCTGAGTGCCACAAGCCCGACTTCCCACTCGAGCTCGGGCGCCTCACAAGCGGTCGTGCACCAGGTTCGACTGGCCTACGCGCAGTCGACCCAGACCGTCTTCTACATCATGGCGGGCGTGATGGCCGCAGTCTTCCTCCTGGCGCTGCGGTGGCTTCCCCGAGGCCGCGTCGAGCCGGCCGAGAACGAGCCCGAGGTCCAGGCTCCGCAACGGGTTCCCGAATCGCTAAGCAGGAGCGCGACAGCGGTGAGGTCTCGGGATCCTGGAGGCGAACAGCCTCAGCGATGAGACCGGCGCACACCGCCTCCGCCGGCGGACTGCGTCAGCGATTCATCACCGTAAAGTTAGGCCTCATGCTGTTCGATCTCGACGACGAGACGCAGCTGCTGCAGCGCACCGTCCGCGAGTTCGCCGCGGAAGAGGTGGCGCCAGTCGCAGCGGAACTCGACCGAACGAAGTCTTTCCCCTACGAGCTCGTCGCGAAGATGGGCGAGCTCGGGTGGATGGGGATCCCGTTTCCAGAAGAGGTGGGCGGCGCGGGGGGGACGTCGCTGCAGTACGCGATCGCGGTCGAGGAGCTGACGCGAGCCGACAGCTCGGTCGCGATCACGATGTGCGCTCACACCTCGCTGGGCACACAACCGATCTACCTGTTTGGCTCAGAGGAGCAAAAACAGCGTTTCCTGCCCGAGCTGTGCGCGGGACGCGCGCTGGGGGCGTTCGGCCTCACCGAGCCCGAGGCCGGCTCCGACGCTGGCAACGTCCGCACCCGGGCGGTGCTCGAGGATGGTGAATGGGTGATCAACGGCGCCAAGCAATTCATCACCAACGCGGGCACCGACATCTCTGGTCCGGTCACAATCACCGCGCGGACCGGCGAGGAGGAGATCTCCAATCTGATCATCGAACGCGGCACCCCCGGTTATGAGCAGGGAGAGCCGTACCGGAAAATGGGATGGAACGCTTCCGATACGCGTCCGCTCACATTCGACGATTGCCGTGTGCCGGAAGCCAACCTGGTCGGCCCCCGCGGACACGGCTTTCGCCAATTCCTGCACGTACTCGACATCGGCCGCATCGGTGTGGCGTCGATGGGCGTCGGGCTCGCCCAGGGGGCGCTCGATCAAGCACTCAGCTATGCCCGCGAGCGCCGCGCGTTCGGTCAGCCGATCTCGAAGTTCCAGGCGATCCAAGCGAAGCTGGCCGATCTGGCGACCGAGATCGAGGCAGCGCGCCTACTCACCTACAAGGCCGCGGTGCTCAAGGATCAGGGCCGCACCTTCACGACCACCGCCGCGCAGGCGAAACTGAAGACCGGCCGGCTGGCGGTCCGAGCGACCGAAGAGGCAGTCCAGATCCACGGCGGCTATGGCTACATCGAGGAGTACCCCGTCTGTCGCTTCTACCGCGACGCGAAGATCTTGACGATCGGTGAAGGGACCGACGAGGTGCAGCAGCTGGTGATCGCGCGAGCGCTCGGGGCGTAGGCTCCCGAGGTAGGCGCGCCGGACACTGGGCGGAGGCGGTCGTGGGCGGGGGATGCGGGTGCGCAGGGGGCGGTCGTGGGTGGGTGAGGCGCAGGCGCGGGGCGGTCGCGGATAGGCGAGGCTCGGCTGAGCCCGGTGATCGTCTACGGAAATTCACCCGGAAAACGTCCCACTGGCCGCTCCTCACATCTCGATCGGGATGTTGCCCATGAAGCAGAAGGGAAACGCCCCAGTCGAGATTTCGATCGCCTCGAGTGGGTCGTTTCCCAGGTGGTGGAAGGGCTCGTCGGAGGTTGAGTGGTCGTCTCCCCGGTGGTCGGCGAATTTCCGGCGATTTTCGATCCGTCCTCGGACTCAATCGTCTGAATGTTCGCGTTGGGGGTCTGGCTTCCGTGCCCGCCCGCGGCGACCGAACCCTCCGCCTCCGCAGCAGCCGAAACCGCCGCCCGGCGGGCAGCCGAAAACCGCCGACCCGCAGCGACCGACCTGCCACAGCCGACCCCACCCCATCCTCGACCCCCTACCATCTCCGCTGCAGATGAACCGTGGATTGCTTCTTCCCGCGGCGATCGGGCTCGCGATAGCGGCGCTCGCGGTAGCGGCGCTGGCGGGCTGTGGCAGCTCCGTGAAGCCGCCCCCGCCTGTCAGGTTGGCGATCCAGTCGCCGACTGACGGAGCGCGCACGGTTGCCGGACAGGTGCCTGTCAGCGGCACGGTCTCGCCGGTGGGGGCGGCGGTGCTCGTCGCCGGCAAGCAGGTGGCCGTCTCGAGCGGCTCGTTCACTGCCACGGTGCCCGTCAATCCCGGCTCCAACGTGCTCGACGTCCTGGCGAGTGCGCCTGGCACCGCCGGCGCGATGACCGCGGTGCGCGTCTATCGCCAGGTGCTGATCACGATTCCCAACCTCGGCGGCGACAGCCCGGGGCAGGCGACGGCCCAGCTGACTAGCCTCGGGCTCGTGCCGAGGGTGCAGCAGGGCGGCGGGTTCCTCGAGCCGTTGATTCCCGGCTCGCCGCAGGTATGCCAGACCTATCCCGCCTCCGGACGCGCCGTCATGCCCGGGAGCACCGTTCAGGTCCAGGTCGCCAAGATCTGCTAGCGCGAGCGGCCTTGCGCGCCGCTCGCGAGCAGGCTAATCCGTCGGCGGTGTTGTGGCCAAGCCAATCAGCGCCTTGCGCGCCGCTCGCGAGCGGGTCTAACCCGTCGGCTGGGTGGTGATCAGCCCGATCAGCGCCCGCCTCCCGACGCGCTCGATCCCGAACACGACATGACCTGAGACCGGCAACTGGCCGGCCCGCGAGACGATGTACTGAGCTGAGGCCCGGCCCACCCAGCCTGGCTGCACTTGTAGGTTCTCGACCCGGTAGCCGTCGATTGAGCGGTCGGTCAGCTGGCTCTCGTAATCGGCCAGTACGGCGCCGCTGCCGCGCTCGATCGCGTCCGGGCTGACTCGCTGGACGTTGGGCGCGAGCAGCTTCGCGAGCGCTTGTGGGTCCCGGTGCCCGTAGGCACTGGCGAACGCCTGCACAACCCCTGTCACCTCGCTGGTCGCCAGCGGCCCGGGCGGCGACGCCCCGGAGTCAGCCAGCGCGATGGCGGCGATCGCCGCGACCACCGCTGCGATCGCGAGGATGCCAGACAAAGCCTTGAGGGAGATGCGGCGGTGCGGCCTGAGCAACTCCGGTCCCGGCTGCGGGCGCCAGTCGATCTGGGTCGGGCCGACAGGCGGTCGCCGCCCTGGAGGCGTGCCCGGCGGGACCCCGTTGTCCGGAACTCCATTTGCTTTCTTTGCAGTCGCTTCCATGGCAGCGTCCGGAGCCGCGGGACCGCGCGCGACGCTCCGCCAGGGCCCCGCCAGCGTACGGCCGCTCGCGGCGGCGATCGCTGCGCGACCGAGGTCACCCGCCGACGGGTAGCGGTCGGAGGGCGCCTTCGCCAGCGCTCGGGCGATCACCTCGTCGAAATCGGGCGGCACGCCGTCGGTCGCGGATGGAGGCGGGGGCGGATCGTTGAGGTGGGAAAGCATCGTCGCCGCCGGCGTGTCGCGGTGGTGCGGCGGGGAGCCGGTGAGCGCCGAGTACAGCACGCAGCCGAGCGCATATACGTCGCTGCGCGCGTCGGTGCGCTCGCCGCGCAGTTGCTCGGGCGAGCAGAAGTCCACGCTCCCGAGCCACTGGCCGGAGTCGGTCAGGCGTGTGCCCGAGTCCACCGCGCGCGTGATTCCGAAGTCGCTGAGGTATACGTGCTCGCCCGCGAGGAGCACGTTCGCCGGTTTGATGTCGCGGTGCACCAGGCCCGCAGCGTGGGCGGCGTCGAGCGCCTCCGCTACCTGCGCGGTGATCCCGGCCGCGCGCTCGGGATCGAGCCCGCCCCTCGCCTTGAGCAGGCCGGCCAGGTCGGTGCCCGACACGTAGCGCATCACCAGGTAGAGATGCCCCTCCTCCTCGCCGGCGGCATAGATCGGGATCACGTTGGGGTGGTCGATCGCGGCTGTGAGGCGGGCCTCGCGTTCAAACCGCTGCCGCGAGTGGGCGTCGGTGGCGCGATCGGAGGCGATCAACTTGATGGCGACCGGCCGATCCAAACGCAGATCGGTGCCGCGGTAGATGATTCCCATGCCCCCACGCCCGACGAGCGCTTCGACGCGGTAGCCAGCGAAATCGCTACCTACGGCGAGATTTGACACGCGATGAGTGTGGCACAATCGCACGCGCGAGCGGCTAGGGATAGGGTGCGGGGATGACTTCGCAATGGGTGTACGAGTTCGCCGAGGGCTCCAGGGACATGCGGGAGCTGTTGGGCGGCAAGGGTGCAAATGTTGCCGAGATGACCCGTGTGCTGGGGGCCGATCGGGTACCGCCCGGGTTCACGATCACGACTGACGCGTGCGTGGAGTACATGCGCGCCGGCAAACAGGAGCCCGAGGGGATGGCGGAGCAGGTGAGCCAGGCCTTGAAGCGGCTCGAGGAGCACGCGGGCAAGAAGCTCGGAGACCGCGAGGATCCGCTGCTGGTCTCCGTTAGGTCGGGCGCTCGCGAGTCAATGCCCGGAATGCTGGACACGGTGCTGAACCTCGGAATGAACGATGACTCAGTGCTCGGGTTGGCGCGTGCCACCGAGAACGAGCGATTTGCCTGGGACTCCTACCGACGATTCGTGCAGATGTTCGGCAACGTCTCGCGGGGAATCCCCGGCGAGGAGTTCGAAGACGCAATCAAGGCCGCCAAGCAGAAAGTCGGAGTCCGCCAGGACACCGAACTCGACCTGGAGGCGCTGAAAACGCTGACCGCGAGGTTCAAGGAGATCTACCGCGAGCACACCGACGAGGACTTTCCGCAGGAGCCCCGCGACCAGCTCGAACTCGCGATCCGCGCCGTGTTCGACTCTTGGACCGGGGAGCGAGCGGTGGCCTATCGGCGGCTGAACCGGATCCCCGGCGATTGGGGCACGGCCGTCAACGTCCAGCAAATGGTGTTCGGGAACAAGGGCGACACCTCGGGGTCCGGGGTGGCGTTCTCGCGCGACGAGGTGACCGGCGCGCCCGAGCCGAGCGGCGACTTTCTCCCCAATGCCCAGGGCGAGGACGTCGTCTCCGGCGTGCGCACGCCGCGGGACATCGCGGAGATGAAGGAGTGGCTGCCGGACGCGCATGCCGAGCTGATGGAGATTCTGTACACGCTCGAGCAGCACTACAAAGACATGCAGGACACCGAGTTCACGGTCGAAGACGGCCGCTTGTACATGTTGCAGACCCGCAACGCCAAGCGACCGGCTCAGGCCGCGGTGCGGTTCGCCGTCGATGCGGTAGAGGAGGGCCTGCTGTCGCGCGAGGAGGCCCTGATCACGATCGATCCGGGCTCGCTTGACGCGCTGCTGCACCCGACGTTTGACCCGGCGGTGGATTTCGATGTGCTCGCGTCGGGTGTCAATGCGTCTCCGGGAGCCGCCAAGGGAGAGGTTGTGTTCACCGCGGAGGACGCCGTTGCCGCGGGAGAGCAGGGGCGCGAGGTGATCCTCGTCCGGCCTTTCACCGACGCCGGCGACGTCGCGGGATTCCACGCCGCCAGGGGCATCTTGACCTCGGAAGGAGGAAAGGCTTCGCACGCGGCCCTGGTCGCGCGCGGGATGGGGCGGCCGGCGGTCGTCGGCGTTGAGGCGCTGGCGATCGACCTCGTTGCCAAGACGATCACCGTGGACGGGACCGTGGTGCACGAAGGCGACCGGATCGCGATCGACGGCACCAGGGGATGCGTCACCACAGAGGATGTCCCGCTCGTGGACGCATTGGTCGATGAGAACTTCGAAACCGTCCTCGGGTGGGCCGATGAGCTCCGGGCGCTAGGGGTGCGCACCAACGCGGACACCCCCGAGGACGCCCGCCGAGCGCGAGAGCTCGGCGCCGAAGGGATCGGCTTGTGCCGGACCGAGCACATGTTCATGGCGGAGGATCGCCAGCCGAAGATGCGGGCGATGATCATGGCCGATTCGAAGGACGCACGGAGGGCCGCGCTGGCAGAGCTGCTCCCCCTGCAACAGGAGGACTTTGAGGGGCTGTTCGAGGTGATGGCCGGGCTGCCGGTGACGATCCGCCTGCTCGATCCGCCGCTGCACGAGTTCCTGCCCAATCTCCCGGACCTCGTGGGAAGAGTCGAGCACGCCCGGATGGACGGCTCCGAGGATTTGGAGGAGCTCGAGCGGCTGCTGGCGAGAGTCGAGGAGATCTCGGAGGAGAACCCGATGCTCGGCACCCGTGGATGCAGGCTCGGAATCCTGTATCCGGAGATTTACGAGATGCAGGTGCACGCGATCCTCCGGGCCGCCAAGTCGGCAGACCAGCCGCCGCACCTGGAGATCATGATCCCGCTGGTGGACTATGAGGCGGAGATCGAGGCGATGCGCGGGTTGGTGGTGGGGATCGGTGAGGAGGAGGGGCTTAGCGTCGGTTCTGACTACACCGTGGGGACGATGATCGAGCTTCCGCGTGCGTGCTTTGTCGCCGACCGGATCGCTCGTTTTGCCGACTTCTTCTCGTTCGGAACCAACGACCTCACCCAGACCGCGCTCGGGTTCTCGCGCGACGACGCCGAGTCGAAGTTCATGCCCGTGTATCTGGAGCGCAAGATCATCGACCGGAGCCCGTTCGAGACGATCGACAGGCCAGGCGTGGGTTGGCTGGTCCGTCTCGCCGGCTGGGTGGGCCGCGAGGCTCATCCGGGTCTGAAGCTCGGCATTTGTGGCGAGCATGGCGGCGATCCGGAGTCGATCCAGTTCTTTCACGAAGCGTGGCTCGACTATGTCTCCTGCTCTCCCTATCGCGTTCCGATCGCTCGGATCGCCGCCGCGCAGGCATCGATCAGAGCGCCGGAGCGGCCGCGAAGAGTCAACTCAGAAAAAAATGATTAGCGAATTGGACAACCGGGTAGACCAGCAACGCATGCAGTCCGTGAGTGACCTCAAAAGGACCGCGGTGGGGCTGGAAGCGGGGCGAATCGACTCGGCAGAGCTGTTCGAGCGCTGGCAGCAGCACGGCGATCGCCAGGCCCGCGACGAACTCGTGAGGCGCTTTCTCCCTCTCGCTCGCAAGCTGGCGCGCAAGTACGCGGGAGCGCGCGAGCAGTTTGACGATCTGCTACAGGTCGCGAGCCTCGGCCTGGTCAAGGCGGTGGATCGCTTCGACGCCGATCGCGGCACGGCGTTCTCCTCATTCGCGGTGCCTACGATTCTCGGCGAGCTGAAGCGGTATTTCCGTGATCTGGGCTGGTCCGCGCACGTTCCGCGCGGGGCCCAGGAGCTCGCGATGCGAGTGCAGGAGGCCCGCGAGCGGCTGACCACCAAGACCGGGCGCTCTCCGACTGTGCAGGAGCTCGCGGAATATCTCGAGCTCAGCATCGAGGACGTCGTCGATGGCCTCGAGACGGCCGCGGCCCATCATGCGAGTTCGCTCGATGTCCCGTTCGACGACCGCGATGGCGAGCCGCGAACGCTGACCGATGTCATGGGGGCCGTCGACGACCGGTTCGGGTTCGTCGATGCCACCGTCTCGATCGGCGCCGTCGCCCGGAGTCTCACCGAGCGCGAGCGACAGGTGCTGGCGTTGCGCCTGTTCGAGGATCGCACGCAGACCGAGATCGCGCAGGAGATCGGCATCTCGCAGATGCAGGTCTCGCGGATCTTGCGCCGCGCGATGGGGCAGCTGCGCGACTGCGCCTGACCTGGCTGGTCCGGGTCGGACCGCCAGCTCAGCCCACATCCGGGTCAGACCGCCAGCTCAGCCCAGAGCCGGGCGCGCTCCCGGCGATCGACGCCCCACCGTCGCGCGACCGCTTCCACCAGACCCAGGCCGAGACCGGGAGGGAGATAAGCCTCGACCGAGGTGCGCAGCTCGGATCCGCGCCGGGAGGCAGGGACGTCCGCCACGGCGATCCGCACTCCGTTAGGGACCAGGTCCGCCACGACCTCGATCTCCTCGCTCGGGTTACACCCGACGCGCAGCACCGCGCTCGAGACCAGTTCGCTGGTGAGCAGCAGCGCGTCTTCTCGGACCGCGTCGATCGCGTGTAGCCGGCTCATCTCTTCGCGGGCTCGGCGCGGCGCCGAGCGATCACAGCGAAGGAACATCCGGGACAGTCGAACGGACACTTTGGCTAGACGGTTACCCGGTTTCACCGGACTTGCACGTGAATCTCGAGAGGCGTCCCCAGATCTGCTCACGGCGGCGGTAGCCCAAGCAAGCGCAGATAGCGCGATACCGCTTCAGCACGGTTGCCGGCGTGCAATTTGCGCAAGATGCTGTTCACGTGGAACTTGACGGTGCCGGTGGAGACCACGAGCGCGTCGGCAATCGCCTTGTTCGAGCTTCCATCGGCAAGCAGACGGAGCACGTCGAGCTCCCGGCGGGTGAGCAGACCCTCGAACACGACCCGGTCGTCGCGGCCCGTGGTCGGCGCGGGGTCGTCGAGCGACTGTGGCGCGGGCAGCGGAGCACCTGGCCTCGGCGCGAGCGTGATCGGTGCATCGGTCAGCTCTCCCGACCGGGCGTTCAGCCACTCCAGGAACTGGCGCAGCTGTTCGCGCTCCTGTCGCAGCGTGCGCCGCAAGGTGGCGCTCTCATACGCTTGTGCGAGGCCGCTGGCGAACTCCCAAAGCACGTCGCGGTCGAGTACGTCCAACGGCTGATCCGGGCCGCGGTCCGCGTGGATCACGCCGACCACGTGGGGCCCGACGACGAGCGGGGCGGCGGCGTAGAAGCGCCAGCCCATCAGCTGCGCAAAGCGGCGGTCGACCCGCGGATGGAGGTGCGCATCGACGACCAGCGTCGCGCGCCGCCGGCGCAGCACCTCTGTCTCGATCAAAGGGTGCTCGAGCCTGACCGGATTGCCGCGCAGCTGCTCGAGCACCGCCTGCGCATTGCCCGGTTCGCCCGTGAAGTGCACCGCCTCGGGCACCATCCGGCCGGCTGCGAGCATGCTCACGATCGTGCGGGTGAACTTCGAGCCCTCGCACAGGGCGCTCGGGGCTCGCGCCAGCATCGCGCTCGGGGCGGTGATCTGCCGCAGCTCCGCAAGCGCGGCCTGAACCTCGGCCAGCGCCTGAAAGCGGGCTTGAAAGCGTTGATGCAGTCGCTCGAGCGCCGCGTCGTGTTCGACGACTGCGACGCGGCCATCGGCCGCGAGCCTCTCGGCCAAGACCGCGATCAGCCGCCGGAGGCGGTCTTCGTCCGCCTCGCCGGCCGGCTCGAGCGCGACGCCCAGGATCCGCTCTGCCTCGGTGCTCGCCTGCTCGATGCGCTGAGCGAGATGCTCGTCGATCATCCCGAGGAACCAGTCGCGCGGGCGTACCGGGAGACCGCGTCCGCACGGCTCGTGGCGCCGAGCTTGCGGAGGATGTTCTTGACGTGATACTTGACCGTGCCCTCGCGCACGACGAGGACGCGCGCGATCGCGAGGTTGGTCTGGCCGCGTGCGAGCAGTCTCAGCACCTCGAGCTCGCGAGCGGTGAGCGTGTCCACGAGGCTCGGGTCAGATCCGCCGGGCGCGGGCGAGTTCCAATCGGTGGCGTTGGTAGTGAGTCCGCTCAGCCGGCCGCTCATCCACCGGATCGCCGACTGGAGCTCCTGGCGATGTCGCTGCAGCGTCTCGCGCAGCACGGCACGCTCGAATACGCCCGCCAGACCCTCGGTGTAGTGGGCCGCGACCTCGGCGTCGAGCCGGTCGAGCGGACGCCCGCTGGCGGTGGAGTCGGCGTGCAGCAGTCCGACGGTGCTTCCGTGGACTGTGAGCGCCGCGACGACATACGAGTCCCAACCGAGCACCTCGGTCAGTCGTCCCGCCGCGCGCGAGCGCGAGACGCGAACGTTCACGAGCTCGACGTGTGGGCGGCGAGCAACCTCGTCCTCGATCAGCGGATACTCGAGCCGGATCCGCGCGCCGTGAAGCGCCCTCAGCGTTTCATCCGCTTCCGGCGCGCCGTCACCGAGCCAGATCGCATGCGGATGCAGACCGCGGTCGCGTACCTCGCTGATCAGAACGCGATCGAACTGCGAGCTCGTGCCGAGCTCCTCGGCGGCGCGGTCGAGGATTCCTTGCGGCGAGCCCACCTCGCCCACTCGCCGCACGGCCTCACGGACCCGCTCGAGGGCATCGGATCGGCGCACGTATTCGAGCTCGACGACCTCTCGTTCGAGGGCCATGAGCTCGATCAGAATCCGCTCCATCGCACGGAAGTCCGGCGCCTGATCGGTGGTCGGTTGCGCACTCACCGGCCTTTGAAATATATGCCCGCGCGGCGTTATCCCTCACCAGAGATACCGCGGGCCGGGCTGCGCAACCGCGAAGGCGTGCGCGTGCGTAATCGCCCCGCGCTATCCCGCGTGCATCAGATCGCGGCGCGGCCGTACCGCTCGAGCAGGGCGTATCTGCTCGCGGCCTCGTGCCCTACGCAGCTGAGGCCAAACCGGCGACCGCTGTGTTCGATCGCGAGCCACACCTCGCCGGCGCTCTCGCTCGGAACCAGCGCCAGCACGTGCTGGTCCGATTGCAGCAGCCACATCGCCGGCACCCCGGCGATCCGAGAGGCGGTGAACGGCGCAACCCTGCGGGGATCCCCGGACTCGCCGAAGACGCCGAGGGCATGGAGCACCTTGGACGTGTTCCGGCCAATTAGCTCAATCGCGGCCCAGTCCTCCGAGCAGTCGGTGATCGATAGCGCGAGGTGATGCTGGTTGTGCGAGAGCAGGCGCGCTCGCAGCCGCTGTCCAGAGCGGCTCTCGCACAATGCGATCGCCTGATCGCCGTCCGCCCGGCACCACCAGACGCCGCTCGCGAAGCGCGCGCCACCAACCAGGACCGGGCTGCCGACGACGCGGACGAGCAGCTCATCCAGCTGGTGTGGCGTCGCTTCCAGGACGAGTTTCGTCAGCCCGGAGCGATCGACCAGCCCGACACCGGCGACGCAAACCGCGAGCTCTCCAGCCGCGGAGCCATAGTTGATCGCCACCGGCCGACCATCGCGATCGGCGAACACCGCGCCTGCCTGCCGCAGCAGGGGAGCCAGCCGGCCCGGCTGCCCGTTTTGGGACTCGATGACTGCCATGGGCGGAACGGTACCGCCGGCGGTTCGCCAAGACCCTGTCCCTTGTGCCTAAGATACCTAACCGATCGAGCAGGTCTACTCGACGGCCCTCGCCCGGTGATCCGTGCGGACTTGGTCACTGGCCTCCGCGAGCGAGGACAAGTGAAAGTACCTACTCGAAAGTCTAGGTCAGACTGGCGAAGCGAGAGTGGTGCGGGACCTGCCGCCGGTGCAAGCTGTCGGATCTACGGTGCCGAGCCCTGGCGCCCGTCAAGGAGGTAACGAGGGAGATATGAGCATGACGCCACGACTGACGCCGGTGGATCAAGCGACAGCTGCCGGCCCGGCGACCGGCCTGCCCGCGCCGGGCACCCGGCAGCGCACCGGCGAGCAGCAACCCGGCGACCGCTACGGACGCCTGCTGGAATTGGTCGCGACCGACCGCTGCGTGATTCTCGACGGCGCGACCGGAACCGAGCTGATCGAGGTGGGGGGTGAGCGGCCCGAGGTCGAGGAGCATCTGTGGGGCGTGACCGCGATCATGGACGCGGCCTCAGAGGTCAAGGCCGTCCACCGTCGCTACGTCGACGTCGGCTGCGACATCATCTCCACCAACACCTGGGGCCTCCCGACCGCGTTGCGAGAAGGGGGCCCGCGACTGTGGGAGGCCGCCGAGCCCGTGCACTGGATGGACGTGGCCCGGCGCGCGGTAGGGCTGGCTCGAGCCGCCGCGGCGGAGGCCGGGCGCGAGCAGGAGGTGGCGGTCGCGTTCAGCGTCAACGGCGACGTGGACACCCCGGACGGTCGCGAGACGATCCGGCTGCTGGCAAGAGCGTTCGAGGAGGAGCGCCCTGACTTGATCCTGCTGGAGACGCTGTCGCTGGTGCGCGGCTCGACCTACGCGACCGTCGAGGCGCTGCTCGATACCGGGTTGCCCGTGTGGCTGAGCTTCCGGCGCTGCCGCCGCGGAGTGTGTGGCGTCTACGGGGAGCACTGGGGCGGCCCCGAGGGGGACGCCTTCGGCCGCGCCGCGAGGCGCTTCGAAGAGATGGGCGTCGGTGCGCTCGCGATCAACTGCGTCCCGCCCGACCACGTCACCGGGATGCTCTCGTGGCTGCGAGATTTCACCGATCTTCCACTCGGGGTGTATCCAAACCTCGGGTATCTGTCGACCGCGGGATGGCGCCACGAGTCGAGAATCGGCGAGCCCGAATATGCCGAGTTGGCCTTGGCATGGCGCGAGGAAGGCGCGCAGATCATCGGCGGCTGCTGCGGCGTCGGGCCGCAACAGATCGCCGCTGCCCGCAGAGCGGTCGATCACACCAAGCCTGGGCACGCGCGCCCCGCCGCGCTCAGCGATCAGAGTGAGCACGCGGCGGCGAGCGGCCGCGAGGTCAGCGGACGCCGTGTCCGGCGGTGGACCGACGCGCGCGGGCGCGAGCTGTTCCCGCTGGAGGTCCCCGAGCTGACGGTCGAACCGGGCGTTTTCGTTCCTACGCAAGGAAGCTTCTTGATCTGGAAGTACCTGTACCGCGAGGGGATCGGCGCGCACCAGCGATGTGTCGACATCGGCTGCGGAAGCGGCCTGCTAACGGTCCAACTGGCCCGCAACGGAGCTGCCCACGTGCATGCGATCGACATCGACGAGACCGCGGCGATGAACACGCTGACAAACGCGTTTCGAAACGGCGTCTCGGATCGGGTCAGCGCCGCCCAGGAAGACCTGTTTCCATGGGTACCCGACGAGCGCTACGACGTCATCGTCGCCTCCCTGTACCAGCTGCCGGTGGATCCGTTCGAGCAGGTGGTCACGCACCGGCCGCTCGACTATTGGGGCCGCAACCTGCTAGACCATCTGATTCGTCTGCTCCCGGAGGCGCTCGCCGACGACGGGACCGCTTACATCATGCAGCTCTCGATCATCGGCGAACAGCGGACCGCGCAACTGCTCGATCAGATGGGCTATCAAGCCCGGGTGGTCGACTTTGGCTTCTTCGAGTTCAGCGAGCTGTTCCACGACAAGCATGAGCAGATCAAGCGCGTCGAGGAGCACTCCGACGCCTACCACCTGAAACTTGGCACGACCGACGTGATGGTCGCCTACCTCCTCGAAGTCACCCGCAAGGGTGCGGAAGCCACGGAGATCAGATGACATACGCCGACAACGAGTTCCTGTTCAGCTCCGAATCAGTCACCGAAGGTCACCCCGACAAGATCGCCGACCAGATCTCCGATGGGGTGCTGGACGCGGTCCTGCGCGAAGACCCCTATGGGCGTGTGGCGTGCGAGACCTTGGTCAACACGGGGCTCGTCGTCGTCTCCGGGGAGATCTCGACGACCGCATCGCTCGACATCCAGGAACTCGCCCGCGAGACGATCCGCAAGGTCGGCTACGTCGACGCGGGGCTCGGTTTCAGCGCCGACTCGTGCGCGGTGATCAACGCGATCGACAAGCAGTCGCCGGACATCGCGCAGGGGGTCGACAACGCATTCGAGTCGCGCTCGGCTGCCAGCAGCGAGGATCAGTGCGACGTCGCCGGTGCGGGCGATCAGGGGATGATGTTCGGTTACGCGACGCGCGAGACGCTCGAGCTGATGCCGCTGCCGATCTCGCTCGCCCATCGCGTGGCCCAGCGCCTCGCGACCGTCCGCAAGCAGCAGCTGCTGCCCTTCCTGCGCCCTGACGGGAAGACCCAGGTGTCGGTGCGATACCGAGACGGCGTCCCGGTCGAGATCGAGAAGCTGCTGATCTCGACCCAGCACGAGGAGGGCTGCGAGTCGGTGCTGGCGGATGAGCTGTGGGAACACGTCGTCACGCCGGTGCTTCCGGCCGAGCTCTACGACGAGCGCAAGCTGCGCCAGAACCTGATGGTGAATCCGACCGGCCGCTTCGTGATCGGCGGCCCTGTGGGCGACTGCGGGCTCACCGGCCGCAAGATAATCGTCGACACATACGGGGGCATGGCGCGCCACGGCGGTGGAGCGTTCTCCGGCAAGGACCCGTCGAAGGTAGACCGAAGCGCCGCCTACGCCGCGCGCTGGGTCGCGAAGAACGTGGTCGCGGCCGGTTTGGCCGACCGCTGCGAGATCCAGGTCGCGTACGCGATCGGCGTCGCGAGGCCGGTCAGCGTGGCGCTCGAGACATACGGCACCGAAAAGGTTGGCCGGGGTACGATCGCGCAGCTGATCGACGAGCACTTCGACCTGCGTCCCGGGGCCTTCCGCGAGGAGCTGGACCTGCATCGGCCGATCTACCAAAAGACCGCCGCCTACGGTCACTTCGGCCGCGAGGACGAGGATTTCACCTGGGAGCGGACCGATAAGGCCGACCTGCTCCGGGAGGCAGCCGGCCTGGCGGCGGCACTGCCGGCATGAGCGTCACCGTTGTCGGATCGATCGCGTTCGACGCGGTCAGGACGCCGTTCGGCGAGCGCGACTCGATGCTCGGCGGCGCGGCGACGCATTTCGCGCTGGCGGCCTCGTTCCTGACCGACGTTCACGTGGTGGGTCCGGTCGGCGATGACTTCGGCGACGCAGACCTGGAGGTCCTCGCGACTCGCGGCACGAACATCGACTCGGTGGAGCGAATCGCCGGCGGGCGCACGTTCTTCTGGAAGGGGGAGTACGGGTGGGATCTCAATTCCCGCGAGACGCTGGCCACCGAGCTGAACGTGTTCGAGGATTTCGTGCCCAAGCTCTCGCCGGCCGCACGGGAAAGCGAAGTGCTGTTTCTGGCCAACATCCAGCCGCGCCTGCAGCTCGATGTGCTCGACCAATGCAGCGGCGTTCGGTTCTCGGCGCTGGACTCGATGAACCTCTGGATCGAGATTGCCCGTGAGGATCTGGTCGAAGTCATCTCGCGCGTGAACTGCGTGATCCTCAACGATGCGGAGCTGCGCCAGTTGACCCGAAAGCCCAACCTGCTCTCGGCGGCCCGCGAAGTGCTCGCCTGGGGCCCGTCGGTCGTAGTGGCGAAGCAAGGCGAGTACGGCGCCGCGCTGGCGACCGCGAACTCGTTCTTCGCTCTGCCGGCATATCCGCTCGAGACGGTCGTCGACCCGACTGGAGCCGGCGACACGTTCGCGGGGGGGTTCGTCGGCTACTTGGCGCGACATCTGAAAGAGACGGGAAGCGAGGCGCGCCTGCGCCGGGGGATGGCCTACGGAACCGCGCTGGCATCCTTCAACGTCGAGGAGTTCGGGACCGATAGGGTCAGCCGGCTGACGCTCGAGGAGATCAACACGCGAATCGACGAGCTCCGCCGGATGACGCGCTTCGAACCCGAGCCGATCGTGCTCTAGAAATCCGGCGTCGCAGCGAGCCCGGCGTAGTTCTCGGCCAAGCTCGTCGCCGCCGAGCGCGACCGGCCCAGATACTCGAAACGCGCCAGCTGCATGCGCACCTGCAGCTCGCCCTCGTGGAGGTCGTGCAGCAGCTGGGTCATGTAGTTGGAGAAGTCCTGCGCTCTCCACACCCGGCGCAGAGCGGTCGCCGAATAGGTGTCGAGCCCGGTACGGGAACCATCCTGATACCAGCGGACGAGCGCCGCCGCGAGCAGGCGCACGTCGTTGACCGCCAGGTTCAGTCCTTTTGCGCCGGTCGGCGGCACGATGTGCGCGGCATCGCCGGCCAGGAACATGTTCCCGCACTGCATCGGTTCGCACACGAAGCTCCGCATCGGCGTGATCCCCTTATCCAGGATCTTGCCCTCGTTGACGCTCCAGCCCTCCGTCGCGTGGCGGCGCTGAAGCTCCTCCCAGATGCGATCGTCCGGCCACTGGTCGAGCTGCTCGTCGGCCGGCACCTGGAGATACAACCTGCTGACCTTCGGCGAGCGCATCGTGTACAGCGAGAACCCGTTCGGATGCCAGGAGTAGATCAATTCGTCGGTCGCCGGCGGCGCATCGGCGAGGATCCCGAGCCACGCGAACGGGTAGCTGAAGTCGTATTCGGTGATAACGCCGTCGGGCATCGATGCCCGGCAAACCCCGTGAAAGCCGTCACAACCAGCGATAAAGTCGCATCCGAGGTTCTGCTCCTCGCGGTCCTGGACGTAGGTGATCCTGGGGTTGTCGCCGGCGAACCGATGGACCGCCAGGTCCGAGACCTCGAATCGCAAATCGCCCCCGCGCGCCAGCAGCGCGTCGATCAAGTCACGCACCACCTCCTGCTGGCCGTAGATCGTCACGTGCCGGCCGGTCAGCTCCGCGATCGCGATCCGCAAGGTCCGCCCCTGGCGGCGGAGCTTGATCCCGTCGTGCTGAAGGCCTTCGCGGTCCAGGCGGTCACCGACCCCGAGCTCGTGCAGCAGATCGACCGTGTTCTGCTCGAGCAGTCCCGCCCGCACCCGGCGCTCGACATACTCCCGATCGCGGAGCTCGAGGACCACCGATTCGATCCCTGCGCGGCGGAGCAGCAGAGCCAAGGTCAGCCCGGCTGGTCCGGCCCCAATGATTCCGACCTGCGTCTTCACTGGGTCACTCGCAGCTCGAGGTAGCCACCGCGTTCTCCTCGCTCGAGGTTCGTATCGAATCCCGACTGCTTGTTCAACCGCTCGAGGTACGCCGCGACCTCCTCGGCCCGGGGATCGTCGGGACGCAGCGGCTCGGTGCTGCCGTCGAGCATGATCACCGCGGGCACGAAACCGGCGGTGATCTCACGTCCGGCAGTGAGCTCGAGCGTCGCGATCCCGGTCCGCCGGGCGTCCGCGCGGTACGGAAACAGTTCGAAGAACTCGTCCGGGCGCTGCGCGGAGCGCTCGCCGTGGCGCTGCTCGAGCCTCGCTCGAGATTCGCGCGTGCTGCCGAAGCCGACGAAGTGGTGGACCAGCGCGCCAAGGCCGTAGAAGATTGGCTTGCCGGAGTGCAGCGCGATCCCGCGGAGGCTGTGGTGATGGTGGCAGACGACGGCGTCCGCGCCGTGATCGACCGCGTCGCGCGCGAGCTCGAGCTCGTAGTCCTGCACTACCTCAACCCAGCTCGAGTAGCCCCAATGGCAGGCCACGATCACGTGATCTGCCTGCTCGCGGGCGCGGGCGATTGCTCCGTGGAAGCGGCTGAGATCGTCCTGGAGCGGTTCGGTGGTGATCAGCGGGTCGATTCCCGGCTCCCAGAAGTTCGGGTCGGGGTCGTCGTAATGGGTGCGGACCCGGAGTGGAGCGATCCCGGCGCGATCGCCGCGCGCCTCATATCCGATCGGATAGACGCTGCAGAAGCCGAGAAACGCGATCTTCGCACCGTCGCGTTCGAGTACCGCCGGGGTGGTCGCCTGCTCGATGTTCTCCCCGGCGCCGGTCACCGAGATCCCCTGCTCGCTCAGCAACGTGATCGTGTCGCTCAGCCCGACATAACCGCCGTCGATCATGTGGTTGTTGGCGAGTGTCATCACGTGGAACGGGATCTCGGCGAGAAACGCGCCATAGGACCGCGGCGCGCCCATGAAGTGCTTGCGGCTGGGGGACTTCGCGGGACGGTCGCTGTAGACCCCCTCGCAGTTGCCGAACACGACCCCGGCCGTGCGCAGCAGAGGTTCGAGCGCTCGGAACGCAGCTTGCCCATCCTCCACCGCGGGGAACACGTCCCCGACCGCGAACACTGTCACGGCCATCTACGAGCGCTCCTGGTACTCGGGCTCGACCTCGAGTCCAAAGCCGTCGATCATCCGCGCCACCGCTTCATAGAAACCCAGCAGCAACAGCAACTCGGTGATCTCCTCAGCGTCGAAGGCACGCTCGAGCTCGGCGAAAGCCTCGTCTGAGAGCGCGCAGCGGTGCACTTCGTCCGCGCATCGCAGCAGCGCTCGCTCGCGATCGTCGAACGCATCGCTGTTCCGCCAGTCCTCGATGCTCGCGATCTTCTCCTCGCTGACCCCCGCCGCTTGGGCCATCGGCACGTGGTGGGAGCGCTCGTAGCGTGAGCCGGTGAGTATCGCGATCCGCAGGATGCCAATCTCTCGCAGCGCCCGGGGGGTACGCGCCTGATAGCGAAGCGCCGCCGCGAGCCCGCTGTAGGCGCGCAAAAGTGCCGGGGAGTTGGCAAGCGCTCGATAAAGCGCGATCGGCTGCCGGCCCTCCTCCCGGAAGCGCCCGAAGACCGCTGCCACATCCTCATCGCCGGAGTCGACCGGGACCAGCGGAAGTCGGCTCATGGTGACTGCGCTCCGGACCACTGCAGGTGCTCGCGGATGATCTCTGAGAACTGCGCGGGGCACTGCAGGTGGATCATGTGGGGCGCGCCCTCGGCGACCACGAGCCGCCCGTTCGGAGCCCGCTCGGCGATCTCGCGCGAGCGCTCGAGCGGCGATGCGGCGTCGCGGGTTCCGGCGACCGCGGTGACCGGGACCTGCAGCTCTTGCAGACGGGGCAGGGCGTCGTGGGTGGCGATCGCCCGCCACCCATCGGCGAAGGCCAGCGGATCGAGCGCGAGCAGCGTGCGGCGCGCGTACGCCACTCCCGGAGGCTCGGGCCGCTCGCGGAGCGCGTCGGAAGTGAACCATCGCTGGAGCGTGCTGTCGAGCACCGCCTCCATCCCGCCTTCCTCGGCCGCCACCGCGCGGTCCTCCATCACCTGTGGGTCCGCTTGCGCCCCGGTGCAGGCGACCATCAGCGAGCGCACCCGATGCGGGTGACGCAGTGCCACGTGCTGTCCGACCATCCCGCCCAGCGAGACGCCGATCAGATGCAGCTCACCGGGATGGCTGGCGGCGACCTCGTCGGCCAAGCTGGCCATCGTCGGCTGGGAGGCGGCGCGGGGACGGCCGAACCCCGGAAACTGATGCTTCACCCCTCCGCCAGCGGCCTCCACTTCATCCCAGCTGGCGGCGTCGTTGGCGATCGGAGCCATGAAGACGATGCTCACGCCGGGCAGTATGACCGCATCGGCGCTCGCTTTACAGCGCGGCTAGCCGCTCGGCCAGGCGGCTGTGGCGACGGCCGATGTCGGGAGTGCGCGCCGCTCGCGCCACCACCTCCCGGGTGCCCACGATCACGGTCGCGACCTTCGCCCTGGTGATCGCCGTGTAGAGCATCTCCCGGCGCAGGAAGAAGGCCCCGGCTCCCGGGTGCGCGACGATCACCGCGACCGGTAGCTCGATCCCCTGCCCCCGATGTACCGAGCAGGCGTATGCGAGCGCCAGCCGATCGGACTCCTCGGGCGCGAGCCGGAAGATCGCGTCCTCGGCGCCGAGGATCAGCGCCGAGTCGTCGTCCTCGCCGGCGCCCGAGACCTCGTCGAGCAGCCGCAGCAGCGTGCCGTTCATCAATCCGAGCTCGTGCAGATTGCGACCGGTCATCATCAGCTTGTCTCCGATCCGCAGACGTCCTCCGCGAACGGGCTGGCCGTCGGGATTGAGCGCCGCCCGAAGCGCTTCGTTGAGCGCGTCGATTCCAAGCCCCCCTCGATACACGGGCGCGAACACCTGCATGTCGCGGATCGGGTCGATCCCGTAGTGGGCGGGCAGACGCTCGCTGACCAGCGAGACGATCTCATCGAGCGCCGCGCGGGGGTCGTCTCGCTCGATCATGAACAAATCGCGCCGGCGTCCCTGCCGGGCGTTGAAATCCGGATTCTCCCCACGGCGGATCGCATGGGCTCCCTGCACGATCATGCTGCCGGCCGCCTGGCGGAAGATGTGCGTCAGCCGGCTGCTCGGCACGGTTCCCGAGGAAACGAGCTCGGCGAACGGCTTGCCGGCCCCGACGGGCGCGAGCTGGTCGGCGTCGCCGACCAGCACCACGTGCGTCCGCGGGCCGACCGCCCGCAACAGCGTCACCAGCAACTGAAGGTTGGCCATCGAGGTCTCATCGACGATCAGCAGATCGCAGGCGAGCGGATCGTCCTGGTCGTGCGTCGGGCCTTCGCCCGGGACCCACCCCAGCGCCGAATGAATGGTGCGGGCCGGGATCCCGCTGGCCTCGGTCATCCGGATTGCGGCACGGCCCGTTGGCGCCGCCAGCAGCACCCTGGCGCCCTGTCCGGCGGCGAGCTCGCCGACGGCCTTGATCGAGGCTGTCTTGCCGGTGCCGGGTCCGCCCGTGATCAGCGACAGCCGCTCGCTGAAGGCGTTGCGAACGCCGGCAAGCTGTTCGGCATTCAGCAGCGTGGCGAAGCCTGTGCTCGCCGCCCGGTCCGGTTCGCGGAGCCGCCCTGCTCGCGGCGAGCTGACCAGCTCGGCAACTCGCTCGGACAGCTCTAGCTCGAGCTCCGCGGTCTCACGACGGTAGATCCACTGCTGTTCGCGCACCACCTCGCCGTCCGCGAGCAGCCGGTCGATCTCGAGCTCGGAAACGGACACGCCGAGCAGGCTCCGGGCCCCAGCGAGCAGGTCATCGAGCGGCATGCAGGTACTGCCGCTGCGCTCGGCCTCTGAGAGCAGGTGGAGCACCGCGGCCCCGATCCGCTCGGGACTGTCGAGCGCAGCGCCGCCGGCGCGGGCGATGCGGTCGGCGATCAGGAACCCGACTCCGAACACGCTGGTAAGCGCGTACGGGCGCTCCCCTACGATCCGGTGGGCCCCGGCGCCGTACTCGGCGTGAATGCGGCTCACCAGGTATGCGAGGCCATGGGGAGCGAGCAGCAGGTGCAGGTGCCGCATCACCCGTAACCCCTCCCAGGAAGCGGCCGCATCCGCCGCCCGCTCGCGTCCGAGGCCCACCGACGCGAAGGCCGCCTGCGGATCCCGGTCGATCGCCTCGAGCACATCCGCGACGCCGTAGCGCTCGATCAGCGAGGAGGCGCGCTTGGCGCCGACATGCCGGACGCGACACAAATACGTCGCCAGGGTCTCTGCGTCGCCCGGCGGCAGCGGCATCGCCTGAAGCACTTTCACCTGCCGCCCGTAGCGACTGTCCACGACCCATTCGCCGAGGACGTGGGCGCGCTCGCGTTCTTCGAGATGGATCAGGGGCCCGACCAGCACCACCGGTACGCCGTCCGCCGCCGCGGCTTCAACCACCGCCCAGCCCGTGTCCTCGCTCACGTACCGCCTGCGGCGAACCGTCACCGGGGCGTCGAAATCGGTCATCGCCTTCGGTGACGTTAGTGGTCGCGCGGACGAGATCGCGACTGCTGTAGCGAAGTTCTCACAAACTCGCATCGCCGGGGATCGCCTCGAGGCGATCCCCGCCCGGGCAGTGGCCGGCCGGTGCGGTTGCAAACAAGGCCGGGCGCCAGCCCGGCCCCTATTTATCTACTGCAAGGGTCATTAGCCTGTCTGCTGATGGGCGTCGAGACCTCGCTAACCGGGCCGCGAGTTGCGGCCTCGCGCGGCGGGCGCTTGTCGCGGCGACTGGTCGCGCTGATGGCGATCGCATGCGGAGCTGCGGTCGCGAACTTGTACTACGTGCAGCCGCTGCTGAACCGGATCGCGCAGGCGATGCACGTGTCAGACGGCACCGCCGGCCTGCTGGTCACCTGCACCCAGGTTGGCTTCGTGTTCGGCGTGGCGCTGCTGGTGCCGCTCGGCGACGTGCTCGAGCGGCGGCGACTGGTGACGGTGTTGATGATGGGCGCGACGGTGGCGGCGGCGGGGTGCGCGGCGGCGCCGGTCTTTTCGATCCTCGCGGCGGCGCTGGTCGCGCTCGGGGCGCTCTCGGTGGTCGCGCAGGTGCTGGTGCCCCTGTCCTCGGCGCTCGCGGCTCCCGAAGAGCGCGGCGAGGTGGTGGGCACGGTGATGAGCGGGCTGTTGATCGGGATCCTGCTGGCGCGGACGTTGAGCGGCACGGTCGGGCAGCTCGGTGGCTGGCGGCTCAGCTTCGCGCTTGCGGCTGGTGTGATGGCGGTGCTTGCACTCCTGATGTGGCGAGCATTGCCGCTGTCCGAGCCGGAGGGCGACGTGCGCTACGGCGAGGCGCTGCGTTCGGTGCTCTCGCTCATCGGTGGCGAGCCGCTACTGCGCCAGCGAATGGCGCTCGGCGCGCTCTCGTTCGCGGGCTTCTCGGTGTTGTGGACTTCGGTGGCGTTCTTGCTCGGAGGAGCCCCCTACCACTACGGCGAGGCGGTGATCGGATTGTTCGGCCTCGCCGGAGCGGCCGGTGCCGCCGCCGCACCAGTCGCCGGCCGGCTTACGGACTTGGGTTATGCACGGACTGCGTACACCGGGTTTCTCGCCTCCGTGCTCGCTAGCTGGGGCCTGCTCGCGCTCGGCGGGAGCTCGCTGGTGGCGCTGGTCGCCGGGATCATGCTGCTCGATCTCGGCTGCCAGGGCTCCCACACCAACAACCTGAACGCGATCTACGGGCTCGGCTCGGAGTTGCGCGGCCGGCTGACGACCGCTTACATGGTCTCCTGCTTCACTGGCGCCTCGGTCGGCTCGGTGGTGTCGGCGGTCGTCTACGACGCCGACGGATGGGGAGCGACCTGCGCGGTGGGCGCCGGCCTCGCCGCGACCGCGCTGCTGTTGTGGGGCGCGACCGCCCGCAGGCGGTTCTCGTCGGGGCATGCCTAACGCCTTTCCGCCCGGCGGACCGCGGTCTCGATCCCGTCGCTATCGACGAGGTGATGAAAAGTGGTCACGAGGGGACGAATTGCCGCCAGTCCGATCCGGCCCTGCGAGCCGATCGCCTGAACTCGGGTCTCGGAGCACAGCGCGGCGCGGCTGCCGTCCTCTCGCTGGACCCAGTTCGCGAACATCACTCGTGCCGTCCCGCGCCGCGACCAGGCGAGGAACTCCGCTGGACTCTCGAGCTCGGGGTAGTCGCGGCGCAACGTCCAGATCCGGCCGACGAGACCTGCAATCAGCAGCTGCTCGGACTCCGCGAGAACGAGGAACGGGGGGCTTCGGAACATCTCGTCGTAGGAGATCGTCGTGGGCATGCCCGGGATCCGCCAGCGCACCAGCCGCCCCAGCAGGACTGTGTCCTTCAGCCGCACCGCGCGCGCCTGCTCCCACAGATTCTCTGGCGTCGCCGTGCTCTGGCGCCGGTGAGTGATCCGAATCGCCGGATTGGCGAGCCAACGGTCCAGGTCGAGTGCGTCGCGGGCCTCAGATCCCAACATAGGCAGGTTTCTAGCGCACGTTCGAGATGATGCCGGTGTGCTTCGATATCTGCTTGCACCGGTCGTTGGGCAGGCGGCTGGGTCGCTCGCGCTCCAGCGCACAGTTCCGGGGAGCCGCGGGGTGGCGCTCACGTTTGACGACGGCCCACACCCGGAGGGGACTCCCGAGGTGCTCGAGGTCCTCGCGGGCGTTGGTGCGCGGGCCACCTTCTTCCTGGTCGGCGAGCAGGTGCAGCGCCGTCCTGCGCTGGCGGCGGAGATCGTCGCGGAGGGTCACGCGGTCGCCGTGCACGGATACCGTCACCGCTTGCAAGTGCGCTTGAACGGGCAGGAGGTGGCCGCCGATCTGGCGCGAGCTCGTGAGGTCATCTCCGGCGCCGCCTGCGTCGAGCCCGCCTGGCACCGGCCGCCGTATGGCATCTACAGCCCGGCGGGACTGGCCGCCGCGCGGCAGGCGGGATTGCGGCCGCTGTTGTGGTCGCGATGGGGAAAGGACTGGCGCAAATTCACCACCGCGGAGCGGATCGCCGGGCGGGTCACGAAGGGATTGTCGGCCGGCGATGTAATTCTGCTGCACGATGCCGATTTCTACAGCGCAAAGAATTCGCACAGACGGACGATTGCGGCGCTGCGAATCGTTCTCGGCGAGCTTGCGCGACGAGAAATCGGTACCGTCCTACCGATCTGAGAGGCTTGCCCGCGCGCACATCAACCTGGAAAGATTGGCGAGCTTCCGAGCGGGCGCGCTCCGCGGCCGGCGGAGAGGTTTGGGCCCGCCTTCTCGGATCGCCATCAAAACCATGACACTTGCTTCCGCTTCCCAAGAGAGCGAGCCCGCTTACGCGCGCTTCGCGATCGGTTTCGACCACCGCGATCGGGGGCGGCTGCACGCGCTGATCGACGAGGTGCTCGATTCTGAGCGCTGGTCTGAGGCAGCGATGGTGTCGCGGTTCGAGGCGGCCTGGAAAGCATGGAACGGCTTGCCTGCGGTCGCCTTGTCGAGCTGGGCGGGCGGCGCGATGGCGGCGCTGCACTTCGCCGGCGTCGAAGGCGAGACGGTCCTCTGTCCCTCGAACACATTCATGGCCACGCCGCTGGCTGCGCTGCGCGCGGGCGCGCGCGTCCAGTTCGTGGACTGCAACCGCTCCGATCTCTGCATGTCGTTCGCGGACTTCGAAGCCAAGGCCGCGCGCTCGCGTCCCCGGGCCGCATTCCTGGTCCACATCGGCGGCCACATCGCATTCGACGTCGAGCGGATCGCCGCCTACTGCGCGGAGCACGGGATCTTCCTGATCGAGGACTGCGCGCACGCCCACGGCGCCTCCTGGAGCGGGCGCAAGGCCGGCAGCTGGGGCGACGTCGGCGTCTATTCGCTGTACGCGACGAAGACGATCTCGACCGGCGAGGGCGGCGTGCTGGTCTCTCGGCGGCCCGAGGTCCTTGAGCACGCGCGGGCCTTTCGCAACTACGGCAAGCCGGCCTACGACGTGCACGGGCTGAACTTCCGGATGAGCGAGTTCACGGCCGCGTTGGGCCTGGTGGGAGTCGAGCGTCTGGCCGAGATCGTGGATTGGAAAAACGGGGTTGCCCGGGCGGAGCTCGATCCTCGCTACCCGAGCCGGCTCGAGCTACCGGCCGGCATGACCTCGGGGCTCTACAAGTACATCGTGTTCGACTGGCTCGAGCGCTCCACCGGGCGGGTCTACGACGAGCCCTGCCACCGGATCCTCGGACACGACCTCGAGCTACCAAATTCCGACTGGGTAGCGCAGAATCACTCCTGCGTGCCGCTCTACTACCGACCGGGCAGTGATTCACCGTGAGGGTCCTGGTCACAGGAGGGTCGGGCTTCATCGGCTCACACGTGGTCGACAAGCTCCGGGCGCGCGGCCATCAGCCGGTGATCTACGACCTGCGGCCGTCGCCGTGGCACGAGCGCCGGACCGTGGAAGAGGTGTTCGGGTCGATCACCGATCGCGAGGCACTCGAGCGAGCGCTCCACAGCTGCGACGCGGTCGCCCATCTGGCCGCAGTCGCGGACGTCAACGACGTCCACGCCGAGCCGGAGGACGCCGAGCGCGTCAACGCGCGCGGGACCGTCACCGTGCTCGAGGCGTGCCGGCGCGCGGGCGTGAAGCGGATCGTCTACGCGAGCACGATCTGGGTCTACTCGGACTGCGCCGAGGAGTCGGTCGACGAGGACACGCTGCTTCCGGCACCGAGTCATCTCTACACGAGCACCAAGCTCGCGGGAGAGCTGTACTGCAAGGCTTACCAGGAGCTGTACGGGATCGACTACACGATTCTGAGGTTCGGGATCCCCTACGGCCCGCGGGCGCGCGAGGCGGCCGTGATCCCGGCGTTTGTCGGCAAGGCGCTTCGTGGCGAGCCGCTGACATTGGCCGGAGACGGACTGCAGTCGCGCCGGTTCGTCTACGTCGAGGACCTCGCCGACGGGGTGGCGCTCGGATGTAGCGATGTGGCCAGTAACCGCGTGTACAACCTCGCCGGCGAGGAGAACGTGACGATCAAGCAGATCGCCGAATCGATTCAGCGGCTGGTCGGGGGCGTGGAGATCGTCCATACCCCGGCGCGACCCGGTGACTTCGGCGGCAAAGTGGTCTCTTCCGAGCGGGCCCTGAACGAGCTGGGGTGGAGCGCCTCGACGCCGTTCTCCGAGGGGGTGCGCCGCTATGTGGAGTGGCGTGTCGCGCAAGAGACGGTGACGGCGTCCCGCGAGGCCGAGGCGGTGATTCCCGCCGGTGAGCCCGACGCCGAGGCGAAGCCGCGCCAGGTTCTGATCATCTCCGCCGATATTGGCGAGGGCCACGATCTGCCGGCGCGGGCCGTTTCGCGGGAATTCAAAGATGAGGACCTCGACGCGCAGGTCTCGATCGTCAACGGCTTGCCTGCGATGGGCCCGGTGCTGACCAAGGTGCTGCGCGAAAACTCGGCCTTCATGTTCCGCTGGCTGCCGTGGCTGTTCGACTTGCAGTACACGCTTTTCATGTATTTCAGGCCGACCCGCTGGCTGGCACGGCGGCTGCTGACGGCGTTCGGAGGGCGGGGACTGATGCGGCTGATCCGCGCGCATGATCCCGACCTGATCGTCTCCACTTACCCCGGGGTGACCGCAGTGCTCGGTGAGCTTCGCCGCAAGGGCAGGTTGAACGTGCCCTGCTACTCGTCGATCACGGACCTCGCGGGTCTGCAGTTCTGGGCGCACCCGGGAATCGATCGCCACTTCGTGACGCATCCCGAGTCGATCGAGGAGGTGGAGCAGATCGCCGGGCCCGGCAGCGTCCGCTGGGCCAAGCCGCCCACCTCGCCGGCATTCCTCGCGGCGCGCTCGCGAGCCGACGCGCGCCGCTCGCTGGGGTTGCCGCTCGACAGACAGGTGATCGCCGTCTCGGGCGGCGGCTGGGGCGTGGGGGACCTGCTCGGGGCCACACGAGCAGCGCTCAAGGTTCCCGGCGCGACGGTGCTCTGCCTGTGCGGGCGCAACGACAAGCTCCGCTCGCAGGTGGTGAAGGAGCTTGGCAGTGAACCGCGCTTGCGGATCATGGGGTTCACCGACCGCATGGGCGACGTGCTCGCTGCGGCCGACGCACTCGTGCACTCGAGTGCCGGGCTGACCGTGCTCGAGGCGATCATCCGGGGCTGCCCGGTGATCTCCTATGGCTTCGGCGTCGGGCACGTTCGCGCCAGCAACCACGCGCTCGTACGCTTCGGCCTCGCGCAGGTCGCACGCACCCAGCAGGAGATCGGCCCGTGCCTGAACCGCGCGCTCGAGCACCGGCCCGATCCCGATCCGTCATTTGCGCGACGTCCCTCCACCGCGTCGCTGATCATGGGCGACGAGCGCCGGGTCCGCCAGTTGCCGGCGTGGCGGTTGCGCACCGTGCGAGCGACCGTCGCGGTGGGGGCCGCCACCGTGGTGGCCTGCTGGGCGCTGACCACGGGGGCCTCTTACAGCCTGGTCTCGCATTTCGTGCACATGCGACCGGTGACCGCCGTGAGCACCGACCGCCCCGAGGTCGGGGTGCTCGTCGACGCTCCCTCGAAGGATGTTCCTGGACTCGCGAGCGCCTTCGCCAGCGAGGGCATTCGCGTGTCGTTCGCGCTCGATCGGGCGCCGTCGTCGACGCAGATGAACGTTTTCAGCTACGGCGATCAGGCGGTGCCCCGGCTTCCGACCGGGGGGCTCGTCAGGTGGCTCGAAACTCCGGCCCAGCTGAGGCGTTTAATCCATTCGATGGGTTTTCAGCATCACTTCCTCTACGCCTCCCGCGGGCCGAGCGTCGGCCAGTGGTGGCTCGCGCACGGTGCGGGCGGCCGCTTGGTCGCCGGAGCGGTGCGGGTCGATGACCCGGGCGACGCGCTCGGTCCGCTTCGCCCCGGCGAAGTCGTCGAGATCGCGATGAACGATTCGCCCCGCCTGATACCGGTGATCGGTGAGCTGGCCGGCGAGCTCCGAAGCGAACATCTGACCGCTGTGCCCGTCGGTCAGCTGATGCGAGACGCAGGAACCTCGGTCTAGGTCGTTGTGGCGGTCCGCCGTTAGCGGGCGCTGGTCACGCGTCGGCGCCTTGATGGCAGCGTCCGCGTGTGCGCTGATCGGCGCCGCGGCCGGCGGGGCGGGGGTGAGCTCGGGTGCGGTCGCGGCTGGCGGGGCGGGGGTGAGGTCGGGTGGCGTCGCGGCTGGCGGGGCGGGGGTGAGGTCGGGTGCCGTCGCGCGATCAACCTCCCCGGTCGCGAGCACGGTCGTGGGGACCGGGCGCCAGGAGGGCGTGGTCGTTCAACTGGGTGCCTTCGCCGGGTCGGCATTGCTCAGCGGGAGCAAGGCGACGGCGAGGAGACCGGCGACCGCGGTGGCGCGATTGGCAGCTGTGGATCCGCTCGACGTCGAGGTGGTGCAGACGAGTGCAGACCTGATCCAGCACCTCACACGACTGCCCGACCTCGAGTTCCAGGCCGGTAGCGCGCCGCCGGCGAAAGCGACCGTGATCGATGTCAACGACGCGGTGCGCTATCAGCGGGTGGGCGGATTCGGCAGCGCGATGACCGACTCGTCCGCGTGGCTGCTCAATGACGAGCTGGCGCCGGGCCTCGGCGGCGCGGTCGACACCTCCCTGTTCGGAGCGAGCGGCATCGACTTGAACTCGATCCGGGTACCGATTGGCGCGTCCGATTTCACCAGGACCGGCCAGGCTTACACCTATGACGATTTGCCTCCGGGACACTCGGACCCGAAGCTCTCGCACTTCTCGATCGCCCACGACCGCGCCTACATAATTCCCCAGCTGCGGTCAGCTCTGACGCTCAACCCGGGCATGAAGATGCTCGCGACGCCCTGGAGCCCGCCGGCATGGATGAAGAACAACGACTCGCTCGCGAACGTGAAGCACAAGGGCACGCTGAAGTGGTCCGACGCCTCGGCGCTGGCCCGCTACTTCGTCAAGTTCATCCAGGCCTACGCTCAGGCCGGAGTCCCGATCTCCGCGGTCAGCCCTCAGAGCGAGCCGACCAATGCAACCACCTATCCGGGCTTGGAGCTGTCCGAGCCGGCCGAGGCGCGATTTGTGAAGAGCTACCTGGTCCCCGCTTTGCGAGCCGCGCACCTGAGCACCAAGATCTACGGACACGATTCCGGGTGGAGCACGGTCTCGGCCGCCTACGCGAAGGCGCTGGTCAGCGATCGCGCGCTCGACAACGACCTCGCGGGGATCGCCTGGCACTGCTACTTCGGCAGTCCCTATCTGATCAGCACGGTGCGCGGCCTGGACACCTCGCTGGACCAGATCGTCGACGAGTGCTCGCCCGGGATCACGCCGTTTCCGGTCTCCGAGGTCGTTATCGGCTCGATGCGCAACTGGGCGAGCACGGTCGAGCTGTGGAACCTCGCGCTCGATCCCCGCGGGGGGCCGGTGCAGGCGCCGAACGACGGTTGTCCGGGTTGCACGGGTCTCGTGACCGTCGATGAGCAGAGCCACACCGCCAAGTTCATGCTCGCCTATTACCAGCTCGGTCAGGCAAGCGCCTTCGTGCAACCAGGCGCGTGGCGAGTAGACACCAACCACTACGTCTTCTACAACTACCAGCGCCCAGGAACCAACCTGGTCACGCCGGGGCTCGACGACATCGCGTTCGTCAATCCCGACGGCAGCCGCGTTCTGCTCGCCTATGACAACTCGGCCCACCCGATCTCGTTCGAGGTCGAGTGGCATGGGCGCTACATCAGCTACGCGCTTGCGCCGCGGGCGACGGTGACGTTCGCGTGGGATCGAGGGTGAGGCCGGGGCGGCTGCGGTGTGGGAGGGCGGCGTGTCTGCCGCTGGGCGAGGCGGTCGGCGTGGCCGTCGTTGCGCGGAGGCGGTCGGCGTGGCTGTCGTTGCGCGGAGGCGGTCGCCGATCTCGGCGGAGGGGTGGCTGGGTCTCGGCGGAGCGGTGGCTGCGTCTCGGCGGAGGGGCTGATACCCGTCAGGCGCGGGCGCCGCAAACACTCACCGGGTCGCCCACCTCTCACGCGGATTGTGCAACGGGGTCAGTGTCGGCTCGATCTGGTCGCGAAGGTGCTCGAACTGCGGAGTCAGCGACAGCTTCTCTCCGAGATGCTGAACCGGCTCATCGACGGTGAAACCGGGGCCGATCGTGGCGATCTCGAACAGCACCCCAGAGGGCTCACGGAAGTAGACCGATAGGAAGTAGTGGCGATCGATCACCGGCGTCGGGTGCGCACCCGAGTCGGCCACGCGCTCGCGCCAGGCGTCCTGTTGCGCTGGCTTCGACGCCCACGCGACATGATGGACGGTGCCGGCACCTTGCAGACCGGGCGCAGTCGGCGCCGGGTCGTAGGTATACAAACCGCCGCGCTCCTGGCCCCGGACCTCGTAAGCGGTCTCGTCCAAGCTGTCGAACTGGAGCGTGTGCTCGAGCAGGGGGCGGCTGCGCTCGGGCGCGAGCGTGTACGCCCGGACGGCGTCGAAGCCTTGCAGTGCAAGCTCCGCCGGAATCTCGGGATGTTCAGCAATCAATGACTGACCGATGGATCTCGCGAGCGTGAGCTCGTGCTCGAGTCCTTCGGGATCGTGAAACGTGAGCGAGCCCGGGTTACGGTTGGAGTCGTAGCCGTGCTCGCTCAGCCGGTCGGCCCAGAAGGCAAGCGCGTCCTCGCCGGCGATGCGCCAGACGATCCGATGCACCATCCCCGCCCCGGCGCGCCCGCGAGCAATGCCCGGATACTCGAAGAAGGTGATGTCCGAGCCAGGGTCGCCGGACTCGTCTGCGTAGAACAGGTGATAGACGGAGGTCTGGTCTTGATTGACCGACTTCTTGACGAGCCGCAGGCCCAGCACTCCCGCATAAAAGTCGAGGTTGCGCTGCGCATCAGCGGTGATCGCGGTGATGTGGTGGATGCCTTCTAGCTTCATCGTTCGCTCGCCTTCAGAGTTGTCACGTCAGCTTATTAGAGAATAGTTGCGCAGTCAAGTAACCTCCTCTCGCTCGCACGCTTACGGGTCCGGGTCGACCGGCGGGCGGCGCAGGGGCGCGACGGATGCCGACGGCGGGTGCAGGCAACCTTGCTCTGTCGCAGCGGGAGTGCCGGGAGGCGTAACCGCGCCCCCACGGTTCCGCGCTGCTTGTCGCCAGAGAGGTCCAAAGGGGGCCCTCTCCGCATGGGAAACGTCCCACTCGCGGTCCTCTCTTTTGTCAGTGGGATGTTGAACATGAAGGAGAAGGGTTTTAGCCCGTTCGAGATTCGACGACCCTCCAGTGGGACGTTGACCAGGTAGTCAGGGCCACTACGTAACGTTCTGATCCGATTTGTGAAACAACGCTGCCGCTTCACGACTTTGCTCCGCGCCGACAGGTAATTCGTCGCTCCCTGCTCCGCGCGTTTTACCCAGCAACCGCCGGCTCACGGTCCCCGCGCGCCCTTCTCCAAAGCCCGTGCTCCCGCGGGGCCGCCCCCGGCGCCGGTCCACCCCTCCCACTGCCGATCCGCCCTCGATCCCCCGACGCAAGCCCGCCCCCGCTGACCCCTGACGCCAGCCCGCCGCCTCGGCGACAACGACCGCTACCAGTGCACCCCTCTCGTCGCGCGAGCGAACGCACGCTGCTCAGACGACGGCTCCTCAGGAGGCTGCGATTGGTCCCCACCTTCCGGAAACAGCTTGTAGGCGCGGTTGACCACCAGATCTTGAGCGCCGGGCGCGATCGCGTACCCCAACTGCCCGAGGTTGCCGAGCGCTGTCGCGATTCGCTTGGGCCGCTTTCGAATCGCATCGGTGATCATTCCCGCGGCCTCTTCGGGGCTTAGCGTCGGGAAGCGGTCATAGATCTTCGTAGGGGCGATCATCGGCGTTCGCACGAGCGGCATGTACACGGTCGTGATGTGCACGCTGTCGCTGATGATCTCGACCGCGACCGACCGAGAGAATGCGTCGAGGGCTGCTTTCGAGGCGAGGTAAGCAGAGAACCGAGGGGTGTTCGTCTGCAGGCCAATCGTCGAGATGTTGATGATGTGCCCAGACCGTCGCTTGCGCATTGCCGGCAGCAGATCGAGGATCAGCTTGACCGCCGCAAAGTAGTTGAGCTGCATCGTCCGCTGGTAATCGTGGAAGCGGCTATATGAGCGGCTGACAGAACGCCGGATCGATTTACCCGCGTTGTTGACGAGGATGTCGACGTGCCCATAGCGGTCGAGAACCTCCGCTGCCATGCGGTCGATATCTTCGGTGTCGGAGAGATCGCAGGGATGAGCGTACGCTTCTCCGCCAACGATCTCGATCTGACGCGCAATCTCTTCGAGTTTCTTCTGCGTTCGAGCTACCAGCAGGACCGTTCCGCCGGCCTTGCCGATCTCGAGCGAAGCCGCCTTACCGATCCCCGAGGAGGCGCCCGTGATCAGGATTATTCGATCCTTCACTGCATCGTGAAGGGAGGGGGAAAGCACCTCTCCCGCGCCTGGAATCCGCTGGCTGAAGGCTCGGATTGTGCGGGCGCTGGAGCGCGCAAGCTCGGTGGGGTTGAGCGGGACCATCGGTTCGTGGGGACCGTACCACTGGGCACTGCGCCACACAGCCCGCGAGATGGCGTAACTGAAGCTCGCTCGCCACGGCAATGCCCGCGGCTTGCGAAGATCACCCCGGGGCCAAAGCAAGCCGGCCGATCCGACAGGACTCCGCCTGAGTCGAGATCCTTGGCGTACCGGAACGGGCTGGCATCCAGATAGGATCCGTCCGCGACTTATGCGAACATGTGTTCGTCTTGATCGTCTGCGTCCTACTGCCCCGCTTTCAGCTCACGATCGCCACCGGCGACCGGGCCGAGCTGCTGCAAACCCCTACTGCGATCGCCCCCGAGCCTGGAGGGGTGCAGCAGATTGGCGAGGTGTCGCTTGCGGCTGAGGCATTCGGCGTGCATCCCGGGATGCGTCTCGGCGAGGCGCTCGCTCGATGCCCTCATCTGACGCTTGTGCCGCCAGACCCAGCAGGGGTCGCCGACTCATGGGAGCGGTTGCTGGTGCGCCTGGAATCGATCGGAGCGGCCATCGAGCCCGAGCGGCCTGGGTTGGTTTGTTTCGACGCGAGTGGATTGCTGCGGTTGCATGGCGGGATCGAAGGCGTTCTGTCGGCGGCGCGTCGCGCGTTGAAGGTGCCGGCGCGATACGGCGTTGCCCCCTCGCGGTTTGCAGCAGTTGCGGCGGCGGCGAAGGCGCGAGTTCGCAGGGCGGCGATCGTTTCCGGTTCTCGTGCACAGGCGCGGGCATACCTTGCCCCGCTGCCGGTTTCGCTGTTACGTGCGCGCCCCGTGCTGGCCGACCTTCCTGAGGCATTGGAGCGGTTGGGAGTCAGGACACTGGGCGAGTTGGCAGAGTTGCCGCTGGCAGCGCTGGCAGATCGTTTTGGCACTGCCGGGCTGATGGCTCATGAGCTCGCCAGTGGTGGCGACGGCGCACTCCGCCCCAGGCCGGCCGCCGAGTTCTTACGCGAGTCGCTGGAGCTGCCGGAAGCGGCGTCGGGCGTCCAACTCGAGCGCGGCGTTGGTCTATTGATCGATCGCCTGCTCGCCCGCCGTGAGCGGCGGGGGCGAACGTTCCGGGTGGTGGTCCTATCGGCGATGCTGGTCGAGCAGGGCGGCACTTGGCGTGAACGGGTCGTCTTCCGCGAAGCGCTCGCGGATCCGGTGCGGATGCGTCTCGTCTTGGCCCCCCGCCTGGCGTTGATACCGGCACCGGCGGAAGAGATCCGGCTTGCGGTCGAGCGCTTTGGCCCGCCCACGAGTGATCAGCGGGCATTGTTGGAGGATCCCGCCGCGGCCCGAGCTGCACGACTGCGCGAGGCGATCCGCCAGACTCGAGCGGCAGCCGGGCGTGACGCTGCCCTGAGAGTGCTGGAAGTCGATCCAGGCTCTCGCTTTCCAGAGCGCCGCGCGGTGCTGGCACCGTTCGAGGGGTGATGCATCACGCGACTAGCCCTGCTCCCGCGATGGCGAAGACCAAGACCATGACTGGTCCGCGCCGCCTTTCGATTCCCCGCCGCGTCGCTGTCAAAGCAGGCGAGGACGGGCAACCTCTGATCGTTGACCAGCGTGAGGTCGATGTTGTTCGCGAGTCCTGGCTCGTCGAGGATCGCTGGTGGACCGATCGTCCGTTGCGACGGCATTACTGGGAGATCGTCACGACTTGTGGTCGCGACGAGGTGGTGTTCAACGATCTGGAGAGTGGCAGGTGGTGGCGGCAGCGATAGGCGACAGCCCCTCCCCCTCGGGCGTCGTGGCATCGCCACGGTGCGTCCGCATCTCGATACCTCGCGGCTCCCGCTATCGGCACCACAGCCTGACCCTAAACTCAGATCTCGATGCCTGAACCACCTCCAACAGCGCTCGAGCCGGGGCCAGTCGCCGTCGGAACTTGGAGCGGCGGTCGCTTTATGCGCTTCGGCGAGCCGCTCGACGACGATAGGTTCCTCAGCCTGATCGCCCCCGATGACGCGATCAGGACCGTGATCACGGCCGACGTCTACGGAACCGGCGAAGCCGACGAGATGCTCGGGCGTGCGATCGCCCGTCGCGCGCGAGACCAGATTTGCGTCGTCGGTGCTGTCGGCCACGATTTCTACGCCGGTGAGCGCGACGGCCCGAGGGGATTTCCTCGCTTCACCGACCAAAGCCTGAGGTCACCATCGCAATACGCCGACTACTTGCAGATGGCCACGGAGAGCAGCCTGAAGCGGTGCGGCATCGACAGCTTCGACTTGCTGCTGCTGCACAATCCAGACCGCACCGGATACACGAGCGAAGCGGTTTGGAACGGTATGTCTGCGCTACGGGAGCGCGGGCTCGCGCGGATGATCGGGGTGGCACCGGGGCCTGCGAACGGATTCACGCTCGACGTGATCGATTGCCTCGAGCGCTTTGGAGCCCTGATCGATTGGGCGATGATCATCCTCAACCCGCTCGAGCCGTGGCCGGGCGAGCTCTGCCTGGCCGCCGCCGCGGACCACGACGTCAAGGTGATCACCCGCGTCGTCGACTATGGAGGGCTGTTGTTCGATGATCTGCTGCCAGGCCAGGAGCTGCTGCCCCACGATCACCGCAGTTTCCGTCCACCCGGCTGGATCGAGGCGGGCCGCGCTCGCCTGGAGTCGATCAGGCCAATCGCGAATCGCGCCGAGCTGTCCTTGATTCAACTCGCATGTCAGTGGAATCTCGCCCACGAGCCGGTCGCCTGTGTTGTCCCGACGCTGATCCAGGAAGTCGGTGAGGATGCCCGTCCGGTGGAGGACAAGCGGGCTGAGCTCGCCGCTCTGCCGCGCGAGCTGCGGCTCTCGCAAGCCGACGTCGACCTGATCCGGACAATCGGAGACAACACCGGCTGCATGGCGCTCAAGGGTGCGACTCCCGAGCACTCCGGCGAAGAGCGACCCGATCGCTGGGGTCTGGATCGCCGGCTCGAAGAGGTAGCTCGGCGCTGGCGGATCGAGCCCGAACGCGACCTGACCCTGGCAGCAGCAGCGGAGCGCTGAGCCGGCATGGATCATCCACTGACAGGTGGCTGCGGGTGCGGGGCTGTGCGCTTCGAGGTGACCGAGCCGCTGGTGTCAGCTACCTACTGCCACTGCACCCGCTGCCAGCACCGCACCGGTACGGGCGCCTCTGCAAGCGGGGCGGTCGCGCCGGGCTCGTTTCGCGTCGTCCAGGGCGAGGAGCGGCTCGCTGCCTGGAGGCCCCAGGGCGGTTGGGAGAAGTGGTTCTGTGACGCCTGCGGCTCGGCGCTCTTCAGTCGCGACCCCGAGGATCCCGCGCGAGTCGGCGTACGCCTGGGGGCGCTCGATGGCGACCCCGGGATCCGCCCCAGTACGCGACAGTTCGTGGCCTATGCCGCGTCGTGGGAGCCGATTCCCGATGATGACCTGCCGCGCTATCCGGAAGGCAAGGTCGCGGATTGAGCCGCACTGGCCGCCCGCTCGGCGCGCATCCACTCGCACTCCGCCGATAGATCCTCCACCCCCATCGCGGCGGTGACGTTCAGCCACATCCCATAGCGGAAGAACTCGTCGATCCGCTCCGGCGGAGCCCCCGACAGGTCCTCGACGAGGTTCAGCAGGCGAGCGTAGGCGGCTCGCACCTCGTCCCGGATCAGCTCGTCGTCGCATGCGGCGTAGGCCTGCAGCTGGAGCATCAGATAGTCGCGCTCGGACTCGAGCAGTTGCACATACGTGTCGCCCATCGCCTCCAGAACGTCGCTGCCGGGAGGAGCGGTCGCTGGGTCGAACTCCCCCGCCGCGCGAACGAACGCCTCAGCGGTCGTCTCAAAGCACCTCGCGACGGCGGCCACGAACAGCTCGCGCTTGCTGCCGAACAGGCTGAACACGTACGGCTGCGCGACGCCAACGCGCCGCGCGATCCGGTCGACCGGCGTTCCATGGAGACCGCCGTGAGCGAATTCATGGATCGCCGCCTCGATCAGCGCGCCCCGACGCTCGGCGGCCGGGACGCGCTGACGGGGTGACTTTCCCTTTGACGGTGTGGTTGCCATCTCAGAGACGATCCTAGGACACTGGGGCGGCAAGTTCCGCGGCGGCGATCGGCGCTGCTGAACCTCTTTCTGCGGTCTGCGCCTCCGCATGCGCGACCGCCGAGGCCCGGGTGCTGAACGGCAGCACCAGCGGGATCAGTGAGCCGATCCCGAGGACCGCTGCTCCCACCCAGAGCGCGGGGATCATTCCGTTCACGTAGTCCTGCGGCGACGCGTAGCTGCCGTGGCTAGTGAAGATCGTCGCCAGGATCGCGATCCCGAGGACGCCACCCAATTCGCGGATTGCATTCGTGGCTCCCGATGCCTGCCCTGCCTGATCGGTGCGCACCGCTGACAGCACCGCGTTGGCGGCCGGCGCGAACACGAGCGCCATTCCCGAGCCAGCGAGGATGAACGGGCCGACCATGCTGAGGTAGCTCTCGTTCACGCTGGCGACGGTGGCGATCCAGCCAAGCGCGAGTGCCTGCAGTCCGAGTCCGGCGGCCATGAACAGGCGACTGCCCACCCGCTCAGAGAAGAATCCGGCGAGCGGCGAGACCACCATCGTCGCGCCGGTCCAGACCAGCAGCTTCACGCCGGCCTGCAGCGGCGTGTTGTGCAGGACATTCTGCAGGAACTGGCTGAGGAAGAAGATCGAGCCGAACATTCCGAAGTACATCGCCAGCGAGACGACATTCGTGACCGCGAAGGAGCGATCGGCGAAGAAGCTCATCGGCAGCATCGGATCTGCGCTGCGCAGCTCGTGGAGGACGAAGGCGATTACCAGCATCGTGCCGGCGACGAGCCCAACGAGCACTCCGGGTGCCGTCCATCCCTGCGATTGTGATTGCACCAGGCCGTAGACGATGCCGAACAGACCGGCCGAACCAAGCGCGAGCCCGGCGACGTCGAGATCACGTGAGGGCCCGTGGCTCTCCGAAAGCCTCCGTGCCGCCAGCGGCACCAGGACCAGCCCGATCGGCACGTTGATCCAGAAGATCCAGTGCCATGAGCTCAGCTGAATGACCGCGCCTCCGACCAGCGGGCCAAGCGCGACCGCGATGCCGCTGATTCCGGACCAGATTCCGAGGGCCATTCCGCGGCGGTCCGGCGGGAAGGCATCGGCGAGCAGCGTCAGGGTCAGGGGAGTTGTGATTGCTGCGCCTACGCCCTGCGATGCGCGCGCCGCGATCAGCAGTCCGATCGTTGGCGCGAGGGCAGCCGCTGCCGAGGAGACGGTGAACAGGGCGATTCCGGCGATGAACATGCGTTTGCGGCCGAACCGGTCACCGAGCGCGGCCCCGGTCAGCAGCAGAACCGCGTACGCGAGCACATACGCGTTCACCGTCCATTCGAGCGACTGAATCGAGGCGCCAAGCTCGCGGTGGATGCTTGGCAGGGCGACATTTACGACGAGGTTGTCGAGGACGACCATGAATAGCCCGACGGAGACGAGCACGAGGGTCCAGCCTCGACGGCGAGAGTCTGAGAATGAGGACATGCCGAGCGCCTTTCTTAGTGAGTACTAACTACAAACCGTAGATTAGCAGTCACTAATAACATGTCAAGGGGCGGGATCTCAGGGCGTCCATCCGCGCCATCGGCGAACATATGTTCGTGACTTACGTCGAGCTTCATTGCCACTCCGCGTTCTCGTTCCTGGATGGCGCCTCGCTCCCGGATGAGCTGGTCGCGGCCGCGTTGGCGCACGGGTATGGGGCCCTGGCGCTGACCGACCACAACTCGGTTTCGGGCTCGATGGAGTTCGCTGTCTCAGCTCGCGCGCTGGGGCTGCGGCCGATTCATGGTGCTGAGCTCGACCTCGATGACGGGCGGCATCTGACCCTGCTGGTGCAGGATGCGCGAGGTTGGTCCAACCTGTCTCGCATCCTGACCTATGCGCACGCGCATACGCGGGATGGAAGGCCAGGGTCGCCGGTGGGGCAGGCGTCGATTGGTCTCGCAATTGTGCTCGATCACGCCGAGGGGCTGGTTTGCCTCAGCGGTTGCGCGTCTCGGGGTGTGCACGACGAGTTCACGCTGCGGCGACTACTCGAGGCATTTGGCCGCGACCGGCTGCGAATCGAGTTACAAAGACCTTTCCTACGCGACGACCGCGCGCGCAATCGACGACTGGCCGGGCTCGCGCAGCGGCTTGGCGTGCCTTGCGTGGCGACTGGGAACGTGCACACGCATGCACGCGCTCGCGCTCACTTGCAGGATGCGCTCGTTGCCGTGCGACTGCACGCGACGCTCGACGCCTCAGAGCCCGAACGTCGCGGGAACTTCTCGCACGCGATGGCATCGCCGGTAGCGATGGCCGCTCGGTTTCCCGAATATCCGGAGGCTGTTGCGGAAACCGAGAGGCTGGCGGACCGGTTGCGCTTCGATCTCGGCAGCGACCTCGGTTACCGCTATCCCGGGGCCGAGGATCGCGAGGCGATGCGAAAGCTGAGCGAGCTGTGCGACGCTCGGCTCTCCCAGCGTTACTCGGCGGCTTCCCGAGACCTTCGCGAAGAGGCGGCGAGTCGTCTCCGGGAGGAGCTGAGAATCATCGAAAAGCTCGGGCTGCCCGGCTTCTTCCTGCTGCACCACGATTTGCTGGAGCTTGCGCGCGAGGTTTCTGTGGAAGTGCGAGGACCGGACACAGCGCGGGCGCTGCTGCCCCCTGGTCGGGGACGGGGCTCGAGTGTCTCCTCGATCGTCTGCTACCTGACCGGACTCTCGCATGTCGACCCGATCGCCAACGAATTGCTGATCAGTCGCTTCCTCAACGAGGAGCTGACATCGCTGCCGGACATCGATCTCGATTTCCCGCGTGATATCCGGGAGGTGCTGATCCCCCGCGTGCACGAGCGCTACGGGCATGATCGCTCTGCCCTGGTGGCGGCGTTTCCGACCTATCGCGCTCGGGGGGCGATTCGCGAGCTGGGAAAGGCACTTGGGCTACCGCCAGGAGAGATCGAACGGGTGGCGCGCGGCAGTGAGGGATGGGACGCGCGCGAGGTGGCGAAGGACATCGAGAGTGCATTCGGCGTCGAGCCGAGCAAGAGCGGTTCGGGCCGTCGAGGCTCCACTGGCCGCTGGGCTTGGTTGGCACGTCTGGCGGCGCAAGCGCACGGGCTTCCGCGGCATCTCTCGCAGCATTCGGGCGGCATGATCGTCTCGACCCGGCCGCTGATCGATTGTTGCCCGATCGTCCCCGCCGCGATGGAAGGTCGCCAGATCGTCCAATGGGATAAGGACTCCTGCTCGGATGCGGGTTTTCTGAAGATCGATCTGCTCGGGTTGGGGATGCTCTCGGCGGTCGAGCGCTGCGTCGAGCAGGTCGCACGCATGCGCGGAGAGCGAATCGACCTGTCGCGGATCCCCTACGACGATGCGGCAACGTACGAGTGGATCCACAACGCGGACACCACGGGTGTCTTCCAGATCGAGAGCCGGGCGCAGATGCAGTCGCTGCGGCGCACCAGACCGGAGACCCTTCAGGACCTCACGATTCAAGTCGCAATCGTCCGGCCCGGCCCGATTCAGGGTGGAGCGGTCAACCCTTACATCGAGCGGCGTCAACGATTACGTACGGATCCCAGCTATCAGGTGACCTACGAGCATCCCTCGCTCGAGCCGGCGCTGCGAGAGACGTTGGGGACGATCATCTTCCAAGATCAGGTGATCGAGGTTGCAATTGCCTTCGCCGGGTTCTCGACTGGCGAGGCGGAGGGGTTACGACGTGCGATGAGCCGCAAGCGCTCCGAAGCTGCGATCGAGGCCTATCACAAGCGTTTCATCGCCGGAGCAAAGCGTTTGCATGGGGTGGAGGAGGGGGTCGCGGAGCGAGTGTTCGCGATGGTTCAGGGCTTCTCGGGTTTTGGCTTTCCGAAGGCCCACGGGGCCGCATTCGGATTGCTGGCGTACCAGTCGACATGGCTGCGGGTGCACTACGGGCCCGAGTTTCTGTGCTCGCTGCTCAATGAGCAACCGATGGGTTTCTATCCGCCCGATGCGCTGATCCATGAGGCCCAGCGGCGCGGGATCGAGGTGTCGCCGCCCGACGTCAACGAAAGCGGAGCCGAATGCGAGATGGAGATGGAGAGCGGTCGTGTCCGGATCGGCCTGGGGTATGTCCGCAGCGTGCGGGAGAGAGAAGTCAAGGCGTTGGTCGCTGCGCGTGAGCACGGAGGTCGTTTCCGAAACCTCTCGGATCTGGCGTCGCGCGCCGGGACGGGTGCGCCCTCGCTCGAGTTGCTCGCGTGGTCGGGGGCGTGCGATTCGCTGGTAAGAGACGCGCCTCGGGGCGCTGCGCGACGAATCGCGCTGTGGCAGCTGGGCGTGGCGGCGCCGGGCCGAAATGTCCCCGGAGGAGTGCAGCTGGCACTCCCACTCGACCTCCCCGCTGCGCCGAAGCTGAGGGAGGTCTCGAAGTGGGAATCGATGCTCGCGGACTACAGCACTACCGGATTGACGGTTCACACGCATCCCATCGGGCTGCTACGAGACCGGTTGCCCGCCGATGCCGTCACCAGTCAAGACCTCGAGACGCTTGCTCACGGCACGCGGGTGAAGATCGGAGGGCTGGTCGTCGCGCGTCAACGTCCCGGCACGGCCAACGGGGTCGTATTCATCCTGCTCGAGGACGAGTTCGGGACGATCAACCTGATTGTCCCGGCGCAGGTCTACGAGCAAAGCCGCCTGATCGTGCGAACGGAACCGCTGATGTTTGCCGAAGGCAAGCTCGAGCGCCTGGCGGCGGCCGGCGGGGCGATCAGCGTGCTCGTTGACCGCGTGGCAGGCATCACGGCCCCAGATCAGATCGTCGCCGAGGTGAAGGACTTCTCGATGCTCGATGAGCAAGTGAGGCGCGGCCGCGCCGAGCAGCGGTCGGCGCGGGATGCCCAGGTGGAGGCGGAAGACTTCCGCGCCGTCGCTCCTCCGGTGATGAGCTTCGCGTCAGGGAGGCGCCGATGAGCTGACCGCTTGACTCGCGCACCTCGCCCGAGAGTGGCCATCGTTGGCCGCGGTCGACGCTGGTGCGCGTCATCCCGCGCCCGAGCGCGATATCGTGCGCGCCCAATGCTTGCTGTCGGCCTTTTCGTCGCGTTCTGGGTGGTCGTCGGAATTGGCCTCTTCTTCGTCGCGATCCGGGGCGGGGTGGGCGGTGCCGAAGCGACGCTTCAGACACAAACTCGAAGTGGACGCCGGGCAATCGACATCATCTTCGTGATCGTCTACGTCGGGTTTGGGATCGCACTACCGGTCATCTTCCTGACCGGCAATCACGCGAGCGCCAGTGGCCAGGTGGGCGGGATCACGCTAAATGCCTCGGAGAAGTCCGGCCGCGAGATCTTCTCTCAGAGGTGCGGCTTCTGTCACACGCTCGACGCCGCGAACGCGGTCGGCAAAGTCGGACCAAACCTGGACATGCTCCAGCCCACCAAGACCCTGGTGCTCAACACGATCGCGAACGGGTGCGTGCAGAACGCGGCTCCGAATGCTGCCAACGCCTGCTTGGGGTACGGAACGATGCCTGCCGACGTTGTCGGCGGACCGCAGGCTCAGGACGTAGCGGCATTCGTCGCGAAGGTCGCCGGCAAGGAATAACCGATCGCATTCGTGGCCAGGCTGCCGGCAGCTGACAGCTAGCCGCCACACCGTCCTCGGACTACCCGGCCACCCGTCGGACTAGCCGGGACCCTCTTCAACCGCGTCTCCGGCGCCGCCGCGGGACCGCGTAACCTCGGCTCTCTGACGCTGGTAGCATGCCGCGCCCGTACAGCTGAATTCCCGCGCCGCTCATCCACGAGATGGATGGAGAGGAAGCGGGGGACCCGAGTTGTTGGGGCGAATCGTGCCGCCGCGAAGCGCCGCTCTATCGGCGCTAGCCCGTCAGCTAACCCCGCAAGCCGCAGAGAGAGGACGGTCGACGCTGCAAGCCGAAGGTTCGAGCAACCCCCGCCGCCCACGGCCTGAGCAGGCGACCGCAGCGCGACGACGCCGCGAGCGGTCTCGATCCGAGGGTTCCGAGCCGCGCCTCACGGACACTCGGTCGGCCAGCGGTCTCCGACCCGCTGGTTCCGCGCCCATCGACCCGCGAGCGAGATCCCGAACCGCCGGACCACCCGCCGGACGATCCGCCGGCGAACCCGCCGGGCGATCGGTCGGACCCGTCGCCGGTCGACGCACGGTCACGATCCGCGGTCACGGCGCGGAGGGTCCGCCGGTTCGCCGTCGCCGCCCGCCCACGCGACGCTACGAGCGGGCCGGCTTTGGCCCCGACCGCTTTGCGATGTGGGCGGTGTTGCTCGGCGTCCTGCTCGTACTGGTGGCGGCCGTCAGCGCGCACGCGGCCGTGAACCGCTCGCGCGTCGCCGCCCGACACGCCGCCGCCGCGGCGGTGCATCTCGGTGCCCGCGCGCACCATGCGAAGGGCCCGGGCTAGGCGTCCAGGCGGACGCTCCGGCCGCACCCAGCGCCCCTCGCGCGCCAACGCCGAACGCCGGCCGCCACCGCCCCGACCGCGGACCGCCGGCCGCCACCGCCCCGACCGGGGACCGCCCCGCTCGAGAACCACCCCCGTCCTTACATCTCTCAAAGCCACTGCTGATCAACCCTTTACCGGCGAACGTATAAGGAGAAGTGGGCGCGATCGTCGCTCAGCAACCAGCCGGGTGCCAGCCCGCTCGGGCGAAACTGGCCCCGACATGACGCGTCCCGCCGACCCGGGAAACGATCCCTGACGCGGACGGGAAAGGTTGCTCGACGAATTGTGACCTCTGCCGACCTTGTGCAAGCCAAGTAGTCCAGATAGACTTATAAACAGTAAGCAGGTCTCAAAAGTGAAGGGCGGGCGTCGAACCCCGGCTCCAAGACCTCGACCTATTGGTGGTCGCGATGAAAATTCCGATGAGCAGATTCCAAATCCACGACGACCTCACCGCACCTGAGGGCTCGGTGCCCGTGCTCCGGGGGGCGCTTGCCACCGGTGGTCAGCTTCCCAATTTCCTGGGCGTGCTGGCTGGCTCGCCGGCGGCGCTTCGCGGCTACGCGAAGTTCCGCTCCGAGCTCCGTCACGGCAAGCTGACGCTGCCGACCTTGGAGCGGATCGCGCTGGCGGTGGCGGAGTACTACCACTCCGAGCCGGGCACCGCGATGCACTCGCGCGCTGCGCGCAGCGCGGGCCTGGCTCTCGATGAGGTCGCGGCTGCCCGTCAGTTCACCTCCAAGGATCCGCGCGAGGCGGCGCTGCTCCGGTACCTGCAGGCCTTGCTCGAGGAACGCGGGCGCGCGCCGATGCACCTGCACGAGGAGGCGCGCGAAGCGGGCTGGGACGACGAGCAGATCCTGGAGGCGATCGCGGCGGTCGCGCTCGAGGGATTCACCGCGATGGTCAATGTCGGCGGCGAGGTGCCGGTCGACGGATCCAGCGAGGCGTCGCGAACGCTGCAAGCAGCGTAAGCTACATTTCGCACATGTGCGCCCGCGAGCACCCCGGCAAAGGCGAAGGCGAGTCACGAGCCGCGGGCTGTTGTCCCCTCTATCACGAGGCGGTCGAGCTCGTCGGGCGCCGCTGGACCGGCGCGATCCTGCGCGTGCTGATGGACGGCCCGTTGCGCTTCTCGGAGGTCGCGCAGGCGGTCCCCGAATTGTCGGACCGGTTGCTCTCCGAGCGCATGAAGGAGCTCGAGGCGCGCGGGATCGTCGCGCGCAACGTGATCTCCGGCCCTCCGCTACGAGTCGAGTACCAGCTCTCCCGGATGGGCCACGAGCTCGAGCCGGCGCTGTCTGAGCTCGAGCGCTGGGCCAACCGCTGGCTCGGCGACCGCATTCCGGCGGGGGTACGGTCCGCCGCCTCCGCGGCTGGCCTACGCCGCTAAGCGCGACCGCGGCGTAAAGCCCGGCGAGCGCCGGGCAAGTAACGTTCTTCGCCCGATGCGCAACCCCCAGCTGACCGCCGAGGACGTGATCTCGCTCGCCCGCGAGCGAGAGATCCGCTTCATCCGCCTGTGGTTCACCGACATCCTCGGTCAGCTGAAGGCGTTCTCGATCAACGCCACCGAGCTCCCTGATGCGTTCGAGGGCGGTATGGGGTTCGACGGCTCGTCGATCACCGGTTTCAACCCGATCGAGGAATCGGACATGATCGCGATGCCCGATCCGAGCACCTTCGCGATGCTTCCCTGGCGCCCCGAGGAACAAGGCGTGGCGCGGATGTTCTGCGACATCGTCACCCCCGAGCGGACTCCGTACGAGGGCGACCCCCGGCACGTGCTGCGGCGCGCGGTCGAGCGGGCCGCTGCGATGGGCTTCGACCACTTCTACGTCGGGCCCGAGCTCGAGTACTTCTACTTCCGCGACGCGAAGTCGACGGAGGTTCTCGACGAGGGCGGCTACTTCGATCTGACCACGCTCGACGCCGGCTCGGACCTGCGACGCGAGACCGTGCTCGCGCTCGAGCAGCTGGGGATCCAGACCGAATACACCCATCACGAGGTCGGGCCGAGCCAGCACGAGATCGACATGCGCTACGCGGACGCGCTGAAGATGGCCGACGACTGCATGAGCTACCGGATCACGGTCAAGGAATACGCGATGAAGTACGGGTGGCACGCGACCTTCATGCCCAAGCCGCTGTTCGGCGAGAACGGCTCCGGGATGCACACCCATCAATCGCTTTTCCGCGGCGAGCGCAACGCCTTCTATGACGCTGAGGACCAGTACTTCCTCTCGGAGGTGGGCAAGGCGTTCATCGCCGGACAGCTTCGCCACGCGCGCGAGATCTGCGCGATCTTCGCCCAGTGGGTCAACTCCTACAAGCGCCTGGTGCCGGGCTACGAGGCGCCGGTGTACGTGGCGTGGTCCCGCCGTAACCGCTCCGCGCTGGTCCGCGTGCCGCTCTACCACCCCGGCAAGGAGCGAGCCACGCGGATGGAGCTGCGCTGCCCCGACCCGGCCTGCAACCCGTATCTGACCTTCGCGGCGCTCCTGCAAGCGGGGCTCGAGGGGATCGAGCACGGCTACGAGCTGCCCGACCCGATGGAGAAGAACCTCTACCACCTGTCTCCCGACGAGCGGCGCCGGCTCGGGATCGAGCAGCTGCCGGAGACGCTCGGTGAGGCGATCGAGCTGACCGCGGAGTCAGAGCTGGTGCTGCGGACGCTCGGCGAGCACATGTTCAACCGCTACATCGAGATCAAGCGCCAGGAGTGGGACGACTATCGGGTCCAGGTGACGCCGTGGGAGCTCCAGCGCTATCTGCCTGTTCTCTAGGGGCTCTGCCGCGCGGGCCGGCTCCGGGCCGCGCTGTGTATCGCCGGGTCAGCCTTCGAGCGCCGCGGTGAGCGCCTCGGTGCTCGTCACCGGCGCCTCGCATACGAAGTGCTGGCATACGTACGCCGCGGCCTGCCCATCCACTGGCTCCCGGCCCTCGAGCAGGGGTACGTCCGTGCCCGAGCCGCCGGCGAGCACCAAGTGCGGCCGGAAGCGATCGCGGACCGCCCGCAGCAGCGCCTGTGCCTGCGGCTCGGGCCCGACGATCGCCACCTCGCGCACCGGCGCCAGGTAGAAATCGGCCGCGAGCAGCAGATGCCCAAACGCGTGCGGGTGGCGGCTGGCGAGCGGATACATCAGCCGCAGCACGCCGAGCGCGTGGCGCTCGTACTTGCCATCGCCGGATAGCAGCGAGAGCCGCAGCAGCCCGTAGGCGGCGGCGGAGTTGCCCGACGGGATCGGCGAATCCTCGAGGTCCTTGCGGCGCACCGGGAGCTGCGCCTGGTCGCTGGCGGTGGTGAAGAAGCCGCCCCGCTCGGAGTCCTCGAAGCGCTCGACGAGTGCGTCCGCGAGCCTTACGGCCTGCGCGTACCAGTTGCGGTCGAAGGTCGCTTCATAGAGCGTGATCAGCGCCTCGAGCAGGTATGCATGATCCTCGAGGTAGGCGTAGATCCGGCCCTGGTCGTCCTTCCAGGTGCGCAGCAGGCGCCCGTCGTCGTCGCGGAGCTCGCTCAGCACAAACGACGCGCAGGCGCTCGCGGCGTCCAGGTAGTCGCTGCGCTCGAGCACGGCGCCGGCCTCGGCGAGCGCGGCGATCATCAGCGCGTTCCAGGAGGTCAGGCGCTTGTCGTCGAGACCGGGGCGCACCCGCTGCGCGCGGGCGCCATAGAGCTGGCAGCGGATCTCCGGGAGCCGCTGGGGCACCGGCCCGCGGCCTTCGAGCACGTTCAGACCTGATTCGAAATTGCCCCGCTCGCTCGCGCCGAAATACGAGATCGCTTCGTCGGCGAGCTCGCCGAGCGTCTCGCGCAGCTGCCCGACCGTCCACACGTAGAACTTCCCCTCGACGCCTTCGGAGTCCGCGTCCAGCGCCGAGTAGAAGCCGCCCTCGGGACCGCGCATCTCGCGCAGCGCCCAGTCGAGCGTCTCACAACAAACCCGCCGGTGGCGCTCCTGGCCAGACACCAGCCAGCCGTGCAGGTACGCGCGGGCGAGCAGCGCGTTGTCGTAGAGCATCTTCTCGAAGTGAGGCACGGTCCAGGTCGCGTCCACGGCGTAGCGGGCAAAGCCGCCGCCAACGTGGTCGTAGATCCCCCCGCGCGCCATCGCGTCGAGCGTGCCGAGCGACATCCGGCGCTCGCCCCTCGCCAGCAGGAACTCGATCGTCGAAGCCGGCGGGAACTTGGGCGCGCCGCCGAAGCCGCCGTTGCGGGCGTCGTAGGACTGCTCGAGCGCGCCCAGCGCAGCTTCCAGCAGCTCCACCCGAATCGGCTCGGACGACGGTTCGAGGCGACTGGTCGCGCCGAGCGATCGCAGCACCTGCGCTCCCTGCTCGCGAATCTCCTCCCGGCGGCTCTGCCAGGCCTCGCCAACCGCAAGCAGCACCATGCGCCAGCTTGGCAGGCCGTGACGCTGCTCGGGCGGGAAGTAGGTGCCGGCGTAGAACGGAACCAGCTCCGGCGTGAGGAACGCGTTCAGCGGCCAGCCGCCCTGGCCGGACATCGCCTGACACGCTTCCATGCATACCGCGTCGACGTCCGGGCGCTCCTCGCGGTCCACCTTGATGCAGACGAATTCCCGGTTCATCAGCGCCGCGATATCGGCGTCCTCGAAGGACTCGCGCTCCATCACGTGGCACCAATGGCAGGCTGAATAGCCGATCGAGACCAGTAGCGGCAGGTTCTCGCTGCGGGCCCGAGTCAACGCCTCCTCGCCCCACGGATACCAGTCGACGGGGTTGTCCTGATGCTGGCGGAGGTAGGGCGAGCTTTGGGTTGCGAGGCGATTGGGCATCAAACCAGCCTACCCCGCGGGCTGGGCGAGCAATACCCTACGTCCACTGCCGCACGGGAAGGAGGATCAGTTGCCAAGAAACCGCACGCCGGTCAGCGCCCCGGACGCCCCCGAAGCCGTCGGACCATACGTCCAGGCGATGCGTGCGGGGGGACTGCTGTTCTGCTCTGGGCAGATTCCGCTCGATCCAAAAACGGGTGAATTGGTGGCGGGCGGGGCACCCGAGCAAGCGGGACGCTGCCTGGAGAACCTGGCCGCGGTTTGCAACGCCGCCGGAGCGACGCTCGGCGACGCCGTGCGGTTGACCGTGTACCTGACCGATATGAGCTCGTTCGCCGCCGTCAACGAGGTCTACACGTCGTTCTTCGAAACCGATCCTCCGGCCAGGGTCGCGATCGGCGTGGCGGCGCTGCCTCGCGGCGCGAAGGTCGAGATCGACGCGGTGGTGGCGCTCCCTGACTGACTCCGCGCAAGCCGTCGAGGTAACGCTTGACGATCTGCGCCGCGCCGCGGTCGCCGGCGCCGGCGTGATCCGCGAGACTCCCGTGGTCAGCTCGCGCACGCTCACCGAGCGCGCCGGCGCGACGGTCGCGCTGAAGGCCGAGAATCTCCAGCGCACCGGGTCGTTCAAGCTCCGCGGCGTGCTCGCGAAGATCGCGGCGCTGGGCGATCGCTGCAACGCCGGGGTGGTGACCGGCAGCGCCGGAAATCACGCGCAGGCCGTCGCCTACGCGGCGCGCGATCGCGGCATCCGCTGCGACGTGTTCATGCCCGAGGCGGCGCCGATCGCGAAGCTCGAGGCGGCCACTGCGCTGGGCGCCAACGTGCGTCTGCTCGGCGCCACCGTCGACGAGTCGCTGGCCGCCGCGCAGGAGCTGGCGGACCGGGAGGGGCTGGCGTTCATTCACCCGTTCGACGATCCGGAGGTGGTCGCCGGGCAGGGGACGCTCGGGCTCGAGCTGCTGGCGCAGGTCCCCGACCTGGCGCGAGTGGTCGTGCCCGTCGGCGGCGGCGGCTTGGTCAGCGGGATCGCGATCGCGGTCAAGTCACAGCGGCCGGAGGTTGAGGTGATCGGTGTCCAGGTCGCCACCTGCGCGCCGTTCCCCGCCTCGCTGGACGCCGGTAAGCCGGTCGCGGTGGAGTCCGCGGTGACGATCGCCGACGGGATCGCGGTCAAGCGGCCCGGCGCGGTCACGCTCGAGCTGATCAACCGCTGGGTGGACCGGATCGAGGTGGTGGGCGAAGACGATGTCGCCGAGGCGATGGTGTTCCTGCTCGAGCGGGCCAAGCTGGTGGTCGAAGGTGCAGGAGCAGTAGGGGTGGCGGCGGTGCTGGGCGAGCGGATCGCGCTCGCCGGATCCGGCACCACCGCGGTGGTGCTCTCCGGCGGCAACGTCGACGCCGGACTGCTGGCGGAGGTGGCGCGGCGCCACGAGACCCAGGCCGGCCATCGACTGGTGCTGCTCGCGCGCCTACAAGACCGGCCCGGGTCGCTCGCGCGGCTGCTGACGCTGGTCGGCGAGCGAGGCGCGAACCTGCTCGACGTGCAGCACATCCGTGAGGGGATCGATCTCCACGTGCGCGAGACGGTAGTGCAGCTGGTGATGGAGACGCGCGGGCCAGAGCACGCCGCCACGGTCGCCGAAGCGGTTCGGCAGGCGGGCTACAGCGAGCCGCGCGTGCTGCGGTGATCAGGCGCTGGCCGCCGCTCCTCGATACGCGCGGGCCTGCTCGACGAGCGCGCTGATCACCTTGCTCTGCTGATCGGCCTCGGGGTGCCACTGCACCCCGAGCACGAAGCGGTGCTCAAGGGCTTCGATCGCCTCGGGGAGGTCGTCGAGGGTCGAAAAGCCGGTCACCTCCAGGCCCTCGCCGATCTCGCGGACGCCCTGGTGGTGGTGAGAGAGCGTGTTGTGCACCCGCTCGCCCGCCGCGGCCTCGGCGAGCGACCCGGGAGTCAATCGCACCTCGTGGTCGGCGCCGTCGAAACTGCCCAGAAACCGGCGATGCTGCTCGTGACCCACCTCGTCGGGGACGTGCTGGATCAGCGTCCCGCCGAAGGCGACGTTGAGCAGTTGCATTCCGCGGCAGATGCCGAGCACCGGCATGTCGCGCTCGACCGCCCCGCGTGTCAGCGCCAGCTCGAACCGGTCGCGCTCGGGGACCGTGCTGTTCGTCATCGGGTGTGACTCGGCCCCGTAGGAGCCGGGATCGATGTCCGCGCCGCCCGAGATGATCAGTCCATCGATGCGGTCGAGCACCTCCTCGGGCGCGCTCACCACGAACGGGTCGGGGGGCAGCATCATCGCGACCGCGCCGGCCTCCTGGATCGCGGTGATGTAGCCCATCGACAGCAGCACAGCGGTTCTATCCCAGGCTCCCCACTGAGCCCGGACCAGGTTGGTCGAGATGCCGATCGCGGGACGTAACTCGCTCATGCTCGTTTGAGGCTACCCACGTTCCGCAGCGCCGCTCGCCGGATTTTGCCGCTGGCGGTCTTCGGGAGCTCTTCGGCGAACTCCATGATCCGCGGATACTTGTACGGGGCAGTCTCGCGCTTGACGTGGTCCTGCAGCTCGGAGGCGAGATCGTCACCGGCAGCGAAGCCGTCGCGCAGCACCACCACCGCGCGGACGACCGAACCCCGCTCCTCGTCGGGCGCCGCGACGACGGCGGCCTCGGCGACCGCGCTGTGGGAGACGAGCGCGGACTCGACCTCGAACGGCCCGATCCGGTAGCCGGCCGAGATGATCAGGTCATCGGCTCGCCCCTGGAAGTACAGGTAACCGTCCGCGTCTTGCTGGACGCGGTCGCCGGTACGCCAGGGCGCGTGTTCGGGAGCGGGCTTACCGCCGAGGTAGCCGACGAAGAAGGTGGGGTCGGTGTGCGGATCGGCGAGCACGAGCTCGTCGTCCTCGACGGTGAGCTGCACGCCGGGCAGCGGCAGCCCCATCGATCCCGGCTTCACCGGCCTGCCGATCGGGTTGGCGGTCAGCTGACCGGTCTCGGTCTGGCCGTACCCGTCGCGGATCTCGAGGCCCATATCCTCGCTGAAGGCACGCAGCACCTCGGGGTTGAGCGCCTCGCCGGCTGCCACCAGCGCGCGCAGCGACGGTTGCGGCGCGAGCGTCGCGCGCTTGGCGATCACCCGGTACTCGGTTGGCGCCATGCACAACACGTTCACCTGCTCGCGCGCGAGCAGCTCGAGCCGCTCCGCGGGATCGAATCGGGCGTCGTGGAGCAAGGCGGCGGCGCCCCGGATCCAGGGAGCGATGAACGCGTTGCGCGCCGACTTCGACCAGCCGCTTGCCGCCGTGCACCAGACGAGATCGCCCTCGCGAGCGTCGAGCCAATGCTCCGCCTGCAGGCGCTGCCCGTCGAGATACCGCTGACCGTGGACGATGCCCTGCGGCTCGGCGGTCGTGCCGCTCGTGAACACGATCAGGCAAGGATCGCTGTCGGCCAGCTCGACCGGGACGACCGGTTCATGTGCGAACAGCGACTGGTCGGGAATCGTCAGCACCTGGCAGTCCGGCGCGGCGCTCGCGAGCTCGCTCGCGTTGCGCTCGTCGGCCACGATCAGCTTCGGGCACGAGGCCGCGATCCGCAGTCGCAGGTCACGCGCCCGCAGCTGCTCGTTGCAGGGCAGCGCGACGGCGCCGATCCGGAAACAGGCGACCATCGTGATCACCCACTCCGGGCGGTTGCCGATCAGCGTCATCACCACATCGCCGCGCGCCACGCCGTGGCTGCTCAGGGTGCCGCCGAGACGCGCCCCCCGGTCGGCAACCTCACCGAACCGCCATTCCCGGCGGCGCCCGTCCCGCGCGAGTTCGACCAGCGCCAGCCGGTCGGAAGCAGCCGCGTCGACGACATCACGAGCGAAGTTCAAGGGGGGCAGTCTGGCACCATCGGCGGCGATGACGTTTTGGAACGGAGTCCTATGGCTCCATCTGCTCGCGATGGGTTTCTTCGTCGGCGGACAGTTGATGCTGGCGGCGGTAGTGGTGCCGGTGCTGCGCGGAGCCGAGGATCGCGGTCCGTTGCGAGCCGCCGCGCGCCGGTTCGGAATCGGCACGCTGATCGCGGTCGCGGTGTCGATCCTCACCGGGGCCGCGATGGCCTCCCATTATCACCTCTGGAGCAGCTCGACGCTGCACGTTAAGCTGGCCCTGGTCGTACTGGTGCTGATACTGATCGGCGCGCACATGCGCCGGCCGCAGTGGCGGGTGATCGATGTGGCGGTGTTCGCGGTGTCGCTGGCGATCGTCTGGCTGGGGATCGCGATCGCGGTGGGATAGTTGCAATGCACTCAAGATTCCGCCACAATCGCGGTGGGTCCGATGGGGCTGTGTCGGGACGCCCGTCAAGCGCGGTGGTTCAAGCCAGGTGGGGGCCGCACTTGCGGCGCCCGCGTTGGCCGGGGAAAGCGCATCGGTAAGCTACAGGCCATGGGTTTGATGACGGGCAGTGGTCCGTTCGGGCGTAAGCCGAGCGGCACGTTCAACTTCGAGCCGCCCAGCCCTGGGCGGGCGCTGTATCTCGATCCCTCGCCGAAGCGGATCCGCGTAGAGGTGCGGGGCGAGACGATCGCCGACTCGACCAGGGCAATGCTCCTGCACGAGTCAGGTCACCAGCCGATCTACTACTTCCCTCCCGAGGACGTCCGCGCCGAGTTCCTCGAGCCGAGCGATCGTCACACGCACTGCCCGAAGAAGGGCGACGCCTCGTACTACACGATCCGGGTGGGCGATCACGCCGTCGACGCCGGAGCCTGGTATTACCGCGACCCGCTTTCCGGTGCCCCGCCGATCAAGGACCTGATCGCGTTCTACTTCAACCGCATGGACCGGTGGCTCGAGGAAGATGAGGAGATCCAGGTCCATCCTCGCGATCCCTACCACCGCATCGACGTGCTGCGCAGCGACCGGCGGGTCCGCGTGTCGCTCGACGGCGAGCTGCTTGCGGAGAGCGAGCGGGCGGTTGCGCTGTTCGAGTCGAACCTGCCTGCGCGCTGGTACCTGCCGCTCGAGGATGTCTCCGCCGCGCTCGAGCCGAGCGACACCGTCACCCGCTGCCCGTACAAGGGCACCGCCGGCTACTACTCGGTCAAGCTCTCCAACGGAGAGACCGCTCGGGACCTGCTCTGGTACTACCAGCGGCCGCTTCCCGAGGTGGGGCGGATCGCCGAGCTGGTCTGCTTCTTCAACGAGAGGGTCGAGCTCAGGCTCGACGGCGTGCTCCAGGAGCAGCCCGAATCGCCCTGGAGCCACGGCGTCAGATCAGAGGCGCAGCAGAACGCGCCGCCGCTGGCGACCCGCGGTTAGGCGGCCTGCGCGGTCCGTCCGGCGAGGATCAGCTGCAGGCGCTGGGCCTCGCCGCTCGGCGTCGACAGGATTCGCTCCCAGGTGATCCTGACGGTCCCGAATCCGGCCGCGAGCGTGTCGGCATCGCGGTTTCGGTCGCGCTCGAACGCGTCGCGGTCCGAGTGGTATCGCCAGCCGTCGAGCTCGACGATCAGCCGCTGGGCGGGAAACAGCGCGTCGACTTCGTAGCCCGCCACCCGGGCGCCCATCAGCGGCCGGGGCAGGCCGAAGCACTCGCAAAAGGAGCGGAAAGTGTCCTCGAACTCCGAGCGGGTCGGGCCGTCCGATGTCGCGAGCAGGCCCCGCAGCCGCGCTGCGCCGGGATGGTTCGCAGCGCTCTCGACCACGTCCGCCAGCGCCGGCAGGTGCAGATGGTTGCCGAGCCGCGCGTCGTTGACCGCGCGCCTGAAGGCGCGCTCGCTCAAGGCGGGCGCGCAGTCGAGCAGCGTCCGCGCCGGGCTGGTGACGGGGATCCCCAGCTGCTTTGTCAGGTCCCGGCGGCGCAGCGTGCTCGAGCGGTGCACCGTGATGTCCTTCGGTCTGCGGTCGCCGGTGACGGTGACCTGGAACGGCTTCTCCCAGCGCTTGAGGAGGCCCCACAGCGTCATCGCCGAGCGGTGGCTCAGCACCGCGCCGGACCCGCAGGCAAGCACGGCCGCCATCGCGCGCTCATGGGGCGTCACCGGTGGTCGACCGACGGCATACACGCCTGTGTGGACGCGGTACAGGCGGCCGGTGCGCGCCCGGCTCTTGATCGCGGAGACGCCGAGTCCAAGTTCAAGCAGCTGCTCTCGGGTTACGTTGCCGTGCTGTCGCGCGGCCAACGCGGCGATCGCGATATCGATCGGGTCGCCACGGTGAGCCTGGGATATTTGGTTCGCTATAGGGACAACATCTACCACGCCCCCGCCGTGGATCCGATCGCGAGGCCCCGACTGGAACAAACAATTGACTATTCTGAGTCCAATGGCGCTCGCTACCCCAAGCACCGACGAGCAAAAGGCGATCTGCGAGATGGTCCGGCAGTTCGCCGACGAGCAGATCATCCCGCACGCCGAGCACTACGACCACGAGGACAGCTTCCCGGAGCCGATCGTCGAGCAGATGAAGGAGCTCGGACTGTTCGGGGTGACGATCCCCGAGGAATACGGCGGGATGGGGCTCGACCTGACGACCTACGCGATGATCGTCGAGGAGCTCAGCAGGGGCTGGATCTCGATCTCCGGGATCGTCAACACCCACTTCATCGGCTCCTACCTGCTGATGAAGTTCGGCACCGAGGAGCAGAAGCAGAGCTATCTGCCAAAGATGGCCACCGGCGAGATCCGCGCGGCCTTCTCGCTCAGCGAACCGGAGTGCGGCTCCGATGTCCAGGCGATCAAGACCGCCGCGCGCAAGACCGCCGGCGAGAGCTACGAGATCAACGGCCAGAAGATGTGGGTCACGAACGGCCTGCGCAGCGGGCTGGTGTTCGTGCTGACCAAAACCGATCCTGCGGCCGAGCCCAAGTACAAGGGGATGACCTGCTTCGTCTGCGAGAAGGAGCCGGGCGCGTCCGAGAACGACGGCCTCACGATCCCGCCGAAGATCAAGAAGCTCGGTTACAAGGGCGTCGAGTCGACCGAGCTCGTGTTCGATGGCTACAGGACCCCTGCCGCGAGCATCCTCGGCGGCGAGGACGCCGGTCTCGGCCAGGGATTCGTGCAGATGATGGACGCGCTCGAGGTGGGCCGCGTGAACGTCGCCGCCCGCGGCGTGGGGATCGCCCAGCGGGCGCTTGAGCTGGCGCTCACTTACTCCCAGCAGCGTAGGGCGTTCGGCAAAGAGATCGCCCAGCACCAGGCGATCCAGTTCAAGCTCGCCGACATGGCCACCCAGGTGGAGGCGGCGCGGCTGATGACGATCCGCGCCGCGCGGCTGAAGGACGCCGGCGAGCGCAGCGATCTCGAGGCGGGGATGGCAAAGCTGTTCGCCTCCGAGGCTGGCCGGTTCTGCGTCGAGGAGTCGCTGCGGATCCACGGCGGCTACGGCTACTCGGAGGAGTACGAGATCGAGCGGCTCTACCGGGACGCGCCGCTGCTGCTGATCGGCGAGGGCACATCGGAGATCCAGCGGATGGTGATCGGCCGCAAGCTGCTGCAGCGGCACAAGCTGTAGGCCTGCGAGGTGGCGTCGCCCGGCGACACCAGGTCGTTGATCGAGACCGCGGTCAAGCGGTTCCTCGAGGAAGTTCCCGCGCTGCAGCCGCTGAAGCTGGTCGCGGGACTCGAGCTCCGGGGGCGAGGCGATGTACAGATGTACCGCGTCGAGCTCCCCGGGCCGAAGATCACTAAGGACATCGCGGCCGACGCGAAGGTCCGCCTGTCTATCTCCCGCTCGCACTTCAACGAGCTCGCGACCAAAGGGCGGGTGCGCGACTGGCGGGAGGCGTTCGCCAAGGGCGAGGCCAAGGCCACCGGGATCGATCAGGTGTTGAGGCTGATCGTGAACGTGGTCGAGCGACAGGAAGAGCGCTCGCGCACGCGCAAGGCGAGGCTATAGGACGCAGCGCTAGAACGGCCGCAGCGTCAGCGTCAGCCGCGTCGCCAGCCCCTTGGCGTCGGTCGCGGTGACGGTCACTCTGATCGGATTGTGGTGTTTTTGCTTGACCGCGCTCGTCAGCGCCGCGCGCGCCCGGATCGCCGGGCTGGTGAGCGTGACCGCGAACACTGTCGCCGGGGAGCGGAGCGTGATCACGATCGTCCCCCCCCGCTCCGTCTTTGTGAACAGCAGCCGCTTGCCGCCCGGGCCCACCACCCAGATCCCACGCCGCTGACCGGTCAGCAGCAGCTGCGCGCCAAGAGCGATCGAGAACTTCTTGAGCGCGGGCGCGTTCGAGCCGGCGCGGAGCGTGAACGACAGGTTCGGCTTGACTTTCGCGACCCCGGACAGCGAGCCCTTCGAGACCGCCGGCTTGCCCGGGACGGGCTGCTTTCGAACGACGGGTTTGACGGGGGTGACGGGGGCGACTGCTGCGGCGCTGATCGTCCACTCGATCTGAACGCTCGCCGGCGGGCTGCCCGCGGTGCTGGCGAACACGGTCACGGTGCTCGAGCCCGCCGTCGACGGGGAGCCCGAGATCACGCCGCTCGCGCTCGACAGCGCCAGGCCCGCCGGAAGCCCGATCGCGGTATAAGTGACCGAGCCGCCGTTGTTGGCCTGCGCGTGCAGCTGGAGCGCGGCGGGCTGTCCGACCCGGCCGGTCTGGTTGCCGGGGTTGGTGAGCGTCACCGCCGCCGGGTTGACCGTCCAGGTGAACGTGGCCTGGCCTACCCCGCCCTTGCTGTCGACCGCCTTGACGGTCACCGAATACGCTCCGGTGCTGGTGAGCGTGCCTGAGATCAGTCCGCTGCTCGAGCTCATCGACAGCCCGGGGGGCAGGCCCGTCGCGGTGTAGGTCAAGGCGTTGGCGCCGGAGTCGGTCGCGTGGACCTGGAGGCTCTGCGAGGTATCGATCAACGAGCTCTGCGCGCCGGGAACCGGGCTGAAGGTGACCGTGGGGGGTGGAGGCGGGGGCTGCGTCGGACATAGCCCGGCCGCGAGCGAGGTGGCGTTCGGGCTCCCCAGCCCCGAGGCCATGTCGTAGCGGGGGCCGGCCGAATACTCGCCGGTGCTCCCCGTGTAGTCGTTGTTGCCGACGGTGATGTCGTTGAAATCGGCCGCATAGTCCGACGCCGCCAGCTTGTACAGCCCTGGATTGGCGAATCCGACCGGCGTCCCCCCGCAGGCGCTCGAGGCATTGGCGAGCCCGACCAGCGCCGCCCACATCGGCGCCGCCCCGCTGGTTCCACCGACGCTCATCCATTTGCCGTTGTAGTAGGCGAGCACGCCGGTCAGCGGATCGGCGTCGGAGGAGACGTCGGGAACCTCCCGGCACTCGCCCGAGGAGGCGCCGCAGGCGGACGAGTTCGAGCCGGTCACGTTCAGCGAGCTCGGCGCGCTCGACTGGTAGGACGGCATCGGCCACAAGCTGGAGACGCCGCCGCCCCCAGCACCGTCGGCGTCGTTCCACACCTTCTCGCTGCGCGAGGGCGAGAGCGAGAGGGAGGTGCCACCGACGCTCGTCACGTAAGGCTGGGAGCCGGGGTCATCGACCGCCAGCGTCGCGGAGGCGCCGAGGTCCTTGGGGTAGCAGTCCTCCGAGCCGTCGTCCCCGGCCGCTGCCAGCACGGTCTGGCCCTGGGCTGCGGCCTCTTGGAACAGGGTGTTCTCAGCCTGCGCGGTGGTCCCCTGGAGGTCCTGTTCGCACGAGCCCCACGAGGTCGAGATGATGTTCGGCAGCGACTGGCCCTTGGTGCCTCCGATCATCGCGTTGTATGTGTCGTAGGGACCGGCCGCGTTGACGCTCCCGGGAGGCCCCTGATAAACGGCGACGGTGGCCTTCGGCGCAAGCCCGATCGCGGTCTCGATGTCGAGGTCGCTCTCGAGCCCCGGGTCGCTGCCGCTCGGGGACCCCGGGCCGCCGTCCACCTGCACGTAGGACACCGCCTCGCTGGTCCCGTAGCACCCCTGGTAGGCGCTGATATCCGAGCGGGTGTTGGACTCGAGCTCGTAGACGGCGATCGTCTGACCGGCGCCCTCATCACCGGCTCCGTAGAGCCCCGAGAAGCCGTACGCCGAGGCGATCTGGTCGGCGGTGTAAGCGCCGTCGACCTGAGCGTCGCCGCTCGCCGTCGGGCAGGGCTGGGGACCCCCGGTGACCACGTGCGGTTGCGAGGCGTGGGGCGTGCTCGGGGCCGACCCGGGTAGGGACAGCGGCTGTGGCGTCGAGAAGCTGTCGAGACCGACCACTCCCTGTACCACTCCTGCCACCCGCTGGTCGATCAGCGGCGCCTGGGTGTTGGCGAACACGGTCCGCCCGTGCGGCAGCGTGAAGCGCTGAAGCGACGTCGAGAAGGAATGCTCGACCGTGGCGGCCGTCGCGCTCACGGGAATCGCAAGCCCGTTGGCGCTGACCGGCCCGGGCTGCAGGCGGTGCGCCCGCAACGACGCCTCGACCGCCGCGATCTGAGCTGCGCTCGGAGCGAACCGTCGCGAGAACTGAGCCACCGACAGGTAGCGGTGATAGTCGGGCGAGCCGGGCGTCGAGACACCGGCCGCGTAGGCCGCCAGCGCGGCTGGGTCGCGCGGTTTCAGCGCCACGCTGAGCGGCAGCGTGGTGGCGCTCGGCAGCGCTCCCAGCAACCTCGAGCCGGCGGGGCGCCGCGGCGGCGCGCCAATTCGCACCTGGCCGGATCCCGGAGCCGCGGCTATCGAGGCAGCGAGCGCCGGCGTGCAGACGGCGAGCACGCATACGGACGCGACCAGGATCACCTTCCTCAGCGTGGACATCAGATAGCTCAAAATGAGCAACGCGGGCGACCACCAGAAAGTAGCGCGAACTGCGCGAGCTCTTATCTCGAGGCGGCCAGCTGCTCGGCGGCGAGGAGCTGCTGGTCGACGAGCTGCAGGCCGGCATCCCAGAAGCCGGGGTCGGCCAGGTCGACGCCGATGATCTCGCCGAGCTCCTCGGGGCTGCGCGAGCCGCCGGAGGCGAGCAGCTCCAGATACCGCGGCACGAATGAATCACCCTCCTCCCGATAGCGGCCGTACGCCGAGAGCGCCAGCAGCTGCCCGTAGGCGTACGCGTACACGTAGCCGGGCGTGTTGATGAAATGCGGCACGTAGGACCACCATGTCTTGTACCCGTCGGTGACCTCAACCGAGTCGCCGAACAGCTCGAGCTGGGTCTCGAGCCAGAGCTCGTTGATGCGGTCCACCGACAGCTCGCCCTCGCTGCGGCGGCGGGTGTGCACGAAGTGCTCGAAGCGGTTCATTGCCATCTGCCGGAAAACGGTCGCAATCGCCCCGTCGATCCGCTCCGCCAGCAGTCCGAGCCGCTCCTGATCGCTGGCCGCCGCCTCGAGCAGCCTGCCGAACACGAGCGTCTCGCCGAACACCGACGCGGTCTCCGCCAGCGTCAGCGGCGTCGACTGGTGGAATACCCCTTGCGGCTGGGCGAGCGCCGCGTGCAAGCCGTGCCCGAGCTCGTGCGCCATCGTCAGCACGTCGCGGCGGCGGGCGGTGAAGTTCAGCAACACATACGGGTGCACGCTGGGGACGGTGTAGGCGCAGAAGGCGCCGCCGCGCTTGTTCTCACGCACGGGAGCGTCGATCCAGTGCTCGTCGAAGAACCGGTGAACCACCCGGCCGGCGTCGGAGGAGAACGAGTCATAGGTGTCGAGCACCAGCTCGCGCGCCTCTGAGAACGAAAACGTGACGTCCTCGGGCAGCACCGGAGCGGAGCGATCGAAGTCCGCGATCCGCTCGATTCCGAGCAGCTTCGCCTTCAGCCTGTACCAGCGCTGGGGAATGTCGTAGCGACCCCTGACGGCCTCGATCAGCGCCATCACGGACTGGTCTGAGGCCTCGTTGGCGAGGTTGCGGGCAGCTAGCCAGTGCGGGTAGTGGCGCAGGCGATCCTCGACCGACTTGTCGTGGACGAGCGTGTTGTAGATGAAGGCGCGGGTGCGCAGGCCCGGCTCGAGCGCTGCCGTGACCGCCTCGGCCGCGGTCCGGCGGGATTCCCGATCAGGCGAGAGCAGGCGGCTGAGCGCCACCTCGAGCGGCACCTCCTGCTGCTCGAGGTCGACCCGCAGCGCGGCGACGAGCTCGCCGAACAGCCGGCTCCAGGCGCTCTGGCTGGAGATCGACTTCTCTGCCAGGATCTTCTCTTCGGGCTCGGTCAGCAGGTGCGGGCGGTATCGCCTCATGCTCCGGAGGTGGTGGCGGCAGAACTCGAGCCCGGGGCTCTCCAGCAGCTCCTCGGCGCGCAGATCGTCGATCGCGGCCCACTCGAGCTCGAAGAACAGCAGCTTCGTCTGGATCGCGGTCGCGCGCTCCTGGACCTGCTGCAGCAGCGCGCCGCGAGCCGGGTCGGCGGTGTCGGTCGCGAACCGCAGCGAGGCGTAGGAGCCGGCCCGGCCGACCAGCTCATCGATCCGCTCGAGCTCGCGCATCGCCCGCTCGAGCCCGCCGGTGTCGAGCTCCGCGACCTTGGCCGCATGAGCCGACGCGAACGTATCGGCCAGTCCGGTCGCCTCCTCGATCAAGCGGTCGACACCTTGCTCGCCTTCTTCGTCGACGAGCGGGCCGAGACTCCACTCGGTCGCCAGCAGTTCGGGGTCGGTCAGTTGATCAGCGGCAGTGGACATACGCTCAGAGGTTAGCCGCCGGCTGAGGGGCAGCCCGCGGGATTCAGCGGGCCGCTCAACTGGAAGATATCGATCGATTGCTGCTGGGCCTTCTGCGAGAAGATCAGGTGCGCAGCGGGGTCAGAGACCGTCCAGCGGCGCTCTGGCGAGGGGCCCAGGACCAGCGGATCCCAGGGGTCGCGGGAGGGAGTGGTGACCAGATAGCGGTAATGACCGGCGTTGACCGCGACCCTGAACGCCCGGCAGGTGGTGAGCGGAGTAAACGAGCCGCGAGGGCCTTGCAGGGCGATGTACTGGACGTGGTTTGACGCCGTCAGCCCGTAGAGCGGGTAGCTGAAGAACCCGCCGAAGGTGCCTGCCACCGCGACGCGCGCGTTATCCACACCGCGGAACGCCGCCCAGGTCCGGCCGAGGTAGTTGAACCCCGGCGTGAACGAGTACCGGCCACGGAGGTAATGGCGCTCGCCCGCGTAGCCCGCGACCGCCGCAGCAACGGTCAGAATCGCGGCGATCGCGAGGCCGAAGCCGGGGCGCAGCCGGCCCAGCGCCGAGATGATCAGACCGACGACCAGCGCGGCGGCCGCGAACGCAACCGCGATCACCACGTAGTGCTGGGGCCAGAAGCGCGCCTGCGCGAGCGTCGCGAACATCATCGCCGCCAGCGCCAGCACCGTGGCCAGCTGCTGAGGTTCGCCGTCGAGCACCGGTGCCAGTGGGACGACCGCCAGCGACATCGTCAGCGCGGGCGCGGCGTAGCGGAAGTTGAAGGTGAAGCCGAGCGGATCGCCGGCCGGCCCGGCCGCGCTCTCGGGCGTCAGCAGGTACGCCAAGGTCGAGGCGAGCGCGACCAGGCCCAGCGTCCGCACCGTCGGGCTCGCGCCCGGGAGCAGGCACAGCGCCGGCCCGAGCGCTGCCACGATCAGGATCGCGATCCACCAGGGGCCGAGTCCCGCGGCGAGCCCAGGCTTGAAGAACGCGCTCCATATATGAGTATCGGTCAGGTAGTGGACGATCGAAAAGCCGGTGTGTTGCTGCAGCGGGGGCCGTGGGGTCGGCAGGATCCCGCCGAGGCTCGTCCACGGCAGCGGGTTTCCGACCACGAACAGGTTGCGCGCGTACCAGAACCCCCCCGCCACCAGCAGCGACCCCAGCCACAAGAGAGCGGCCGCTGCGCGGCGCCCGGCGGGGGCGATGACGATCGCGCCGATCGTCAGCGCGAGCACCGGCCCGAGCAGGCTCAGCTTCACCCCCACCGCCAGCCCCGCGGCGACCCCCGCCAACGCCAGCGCGGCGGGCTCATCGCTGTCGGTAGAAATCAGCGCCGCCGCCGCCAGCAGGAAGCACACCCCGACGACATCGTTCGCGGCGCTCCCGGCCTGCGAGGCGACCAGCGCCGGCGTGGCCAGCGCCAGCGCGGTCCCCAGCAGCGTCGCCGGCGCACAGCCCCGGGGCCGGCCGATGCACCATCCCGCCAGCAACGCCAGCCACAGCCAGACGATGTTGAGCAGCGGGGAGAGGGTGTCGCGTCCGAGCAGCGCGATCCCGAGGCCGTGCAGCATCTCCGCCGTGGCGGGATAGAACGCGGTCAGGTACTCGACGTCGGTGAGCCGCAGCGGCGTGATGTGGCCGGTTTGCGCAAATGACGCCGCCCACGGCAGGTGGTACCAGAGCGAGTCGAACCCGCGGATCCCGTACTGGTAAGAGTTGAGCGCCGGTGAGGCCCATTGCGCGGTTACGGCGGCCGCCGCCAGCAACGCGAGCCCGGTCGTGACCGGGTTCGACAACGGCGGCTCGGAGACACGGACCGCGCGAGCGTCCAACCATCGAGCCCCGGCCGGAGCGCGAAGATCGCTTCCCGGACCACCGCCGGCCGCCAGGCCCACTCCCGCGAACAACAGCGAGGCGCCGAGGACCGGTCCCAGCCGGAAGAGCCCGATTGCGCCAAGCGCCTCGAGGATCAAAATCAGCGCCGCCAGCCCGATCACCGACTCGGCTAGGCGCGCCGGCGCCCCGTCCCAATGCGGTAGCCAGCGGCGACGGAGGGCGAACGCGCCGTAGCCCAGCGAGGCGGCGAGGAGCACCACCGCCACCGCCCCGAGCACGTAGCGACCGACGCTCACCATGCCCGGCACCTTGGGAGCTCGGCTACGCTAGCGCTGCATCCCATGAGGGGCGGAAGATTAAAGCTGGCGGCGACGGCCGCGCTGATCGCGGCGCTGTCCGGATGTGGCGGGAGCGCAAGTGGCCGCCGTCCCGATGTCGCCGGGCTGCCGCTCGTCAACGGAGCCAAGATCGTCAGCCAGGTGCAACGCTGCGACAAGGGGGCGAACGCCTACTGCGCCGAGGAACTGGTGGTGGTGGGTTCCCGCTACCGGACATCGACGCAGCTCGTCAAGAGCGAGCAGACGCATCTGCGAAAACTTGGGTGGAGGGCCGTCAACGGCGACACCGGAAACGAGAGCGCCGCCGAGTCACCGGGCCACAAGCTCCGACTCACGTATGCGACCGCATACGGCGATCTGACGGGCATCGACCTCGGCTGGATCAAGCGCGCGCATCCGATCGCGCTGTCGCTCTCGCACCAGCTCTTCAGCCAGACCTCGGCGATGTCGATGATGCTCGAGGTTGGACCGTCGTGAGCACCAGCCGGCGGTCGCCCCCGAGCGCGACCCCGCTGCGGCCCGCCAGCAGGTCTCTGAGGTCGCTGCCGACGAGCTCGCGGCGCCAGCCGGTGAACGGTCGCACGTCCGGCTCCGGTTCGCCGCGGCGCCAGGCGGCGACGATTAGCTCGAGCTCGCTGCGCGAGGCGATCAGCTCGTAGGCGAGGCCCGCCTCGAGCGCCCGCGCGCGCAACAGCGCCTCGGCAAGCGCGATCATCGGGGCGTCCTCGGGCTCCGAGCGCGAGCGAGCTTGCTCGCGGGGGATCGGCGCAGCCTCGCGGCCGCGCGCGATCGCGGCAAGGATCTGCTCGCCCCGCTTTCGCACGGTGGAGGGGTGGAGACCGCGAGTCTGCTCGAGCCCCCGCGAGCTGCTCGGCTGACGCTTGGCCAGCTCCACCAGTGGGGGATCGGCGAGCACCGACCCGACCGGGCGGTCCTCGCCGGCGGCGGTTTGCTCCCGCCATGCCGCCAGCTCCCGCGCGACCGCGCGCGAGCGCGGATCGAGCTGCCCGATCCGCGGCAGGCGCTCCCAGACCGTGTATGGGTCGCGCTCGTCGGTGGCCGACTGGAGCCGGCGGCACTCCTCGCGGGCCCACTCGAGGCGGCCCGAGTCCCGCAGGCGCCGCTGCAGCTCGTCGGCCAGCTCGAGCAGATGGGCCACGTCCTCGGCGGCGTACAGCAATTGCTCCGGGGTGAGCGGCCGTGCGTCCCAGCGGGTGTAGCTGGCGCTCTTGCCGACGTGGCGACCGAGCACCGCCGCGAGCAGGTTGCCGTAACCGGTCTGGGCGCTGGCGCCGGCGAACCCCGCCGCGAGCTGCGTATCGAAGATGTTGTTGACATCGGTATTCCAGACCCGCTTCAGGATCGCCACGTCCTGGCGGCCGGCGTGCAGCACGATCTCGATCGTCGCGTCTCCGAGCAGCTGCGCCAGCGGCGTGGCATCGGTGTCGCCGAGCGGATCGATCAGCAGGATCCGACCGGCCTGATCGCCGTCGCCCGTGACCGCGATCTGAACCAGGCAGAGCAGCGCCCGGTAGCGGCCCTCGGACATGAACTCGGTGTCGATCCCCAGCCGTCCCTCCGCCCGCGCCGCGCCTACGGCCTCGCTGATCTCGGCTGAGGTTGCCAGCCCCGAGACGACTGCCTGTTCCATTGGTTCAGCCTACCGTTATCGGCTAAACCGACCGCCCTGGTAGGATTTGAGCATGATCTTCTCCTCCAAGGCCGAGTACGGCGTCCGCCTGATGGTCGAGCTCGGACGGCAGTCACCGGAGCAGCCCACCAGCCTGAAAGCGATCGCCGATGCCGAGGGACTGCCGCTCGCTTACCTCGAGCAGGTCGTAGCGCGGTTGCGCAAGGCCGGCCTGGTGATGAGCGCTCGCGGTGCCCACGGGGGCTATTGGCTGGCGCGGCCGGCGGAGGAAATCACGATGGATGAGGTGGTACAGGCGCTCGAAGGCGCGATCGCGCCGATGGAGTGCTTCGTGCACGACCACACAGAACGTGTGCTCTGCTCGCACCAGCCCGATGCGGGCCGAGGCTGCGCGACGAAGCTGCTGTGGACGCGCGTCCAGGGCGGAATCATCCGATCGCTGCAAACGACAACCTTGGCCGAGCTGGTCGAGTTCACGCGCCGCACCGAGCGGAGCGCGACAGTGGCCGCCGGCGTCTGAGAGATAACGACCGAAAGCTGAAGATGGCAGAGCTAGAGATCCGAAACCTCCACGTGCGCGCGGGCGAGAAGGAGATCCTGCGGGGCCTGGATCTGACCGTGGCAAAGGGCGAGGTCCACGCCCTGATGGGGCCCAACGGCTCCGGCAAGTCCACGCTGGCGAACGCGGTGATGGGGCATCCGAACCTCGAGGTGACCGACGGACAGGTGCTCTGGGATGGCCAGGACGTCACCGACGCGGATCCCGACGAGCGGGCGCGGTTGGGCCTGTTCATGGCCTTCCAGTACCCGGTGGGAGTGCCGGGCGTGACCGTCACCAAATACCTTCGCACGGTGCTCAACGCCCACCGCGAAGCGCGCGGCGAGGAGCCGGTCCCGCTGAAGGAGTTTCGGCAGACGGTCGAGGCGGCGATGAAGCTCACCAACGTGCCGAGGGAGTTCTCGAGCCGGTATCTGAACGAAGGCTTCTCCGGCGGCGAGAAGAAGCGGATGGAGATCTTGCAGCTCGCCCTGCAGCGGCCCGAGCTGGCGATCCTCGACGAGACCGACTCGGGGCTCGACATCGACGCCCTGCGGGTCGTCGCGAACGGGGTCAATGCCGTCGCCGGCCCCGACATGGGAGTGCTGATCATCACCCACTACCAGCGGATCCTGCACCTGGTGCAGCCAAGCCACGTGCACGTGATGTACCAAGGCCGGATCGTGAAAGAGGGCGGCCCCGAGCTGGTCGACGAGCTCGAGGCCAAGGGCTACGGCTGGATCACCGACGCGCTCGAGAAGACAGCGGCATGACCGCGACCGCGCCCTCATTGCCGCAAGTGGCGGCGGAGTTCCCGGTTCTGCGCCGGCAGATCGACGGTCGCCGTCTCGTCTACCTCGACTCCGCGGCTACCTCCCAGACCCCGCAGCCGGTGATCGATGCGATGACCCGCTACTACACCGAGTCGCGGGCCTCGATCCACCGGGGCGTGTACCCGCTCGCCGTGGAAGCGACGGACCTCTATGAAGGGGCCCGCGTGCGGATCGCCGAATGGCTCGGGTCGACCCCGCAGGAGACGGTGTTCACCGCCAACGCCACCGCGGCGATCAACCTCGTCGCCTATACCTGGGGGCGCCAGCAGGTGCAGCGCGGTGACCTGGTGGTGCTGACCGAGATGGAGCACCACTCGAACATCGTCCCCTGGCAGCTGGTCTGCCAGGAACGCGAGGCCGAGCTCGCATACGTGCCGGTGGGTGACGATGGCCAGCTCGATCTGCAGGCGCTCGACGCGCTGCTCGAGCGCGGCCCCACGCTCGTAGCTCTGGTTCACGTCTCGAATGTGCTCGGCACGATCAACCCCGTGGCGGAGATCGTCCGGCGAGCGCACGCCGCCGGCTCCGTGGTGCTCGTCGACGGGACCCAGGCCGTGCCGCAGATGCCGGTCGACTTGCGCGTGCTTGACGCCGACTTCTACGCCTGGACCGGCCACAAGGCCTACGGGCCAACCGGCATCGGCGTGCTGCACGGCCGTCGCGAGCTGCTCGAGCAGATGCCGCCGTTCATCGGTGGCGGCCACATGATCCGTACCGTCGCCGCCAACGAGTCGACCTGGACCGACCTGCCGTGGAAGTTTGAGGCGGGAACCTCGCAGATCGCCGAGGCGATCGGGCTCGGCGCGGCGGTGGATTGGATCCAGGCACTCGGCAGCGACCAGATCCGCGCTTACGAGGAAACGCTCGTGGCCGAAGCGATCGAGCGGCTCAGCTCCGAGATCCCCGGGCTGTCGATCCACGGACCGCTGAATAACGCCGATCGCGGCGCGCTGGTCTCGTTCTCGCTCGACGGCGCGCATCCGCACGACATCGGCGAGATCCTCGGGCGCTCCGGCGTTTGCGTGCGCGCCGGACACCATTGCGCGCAGCCGCTGATGCGCCGGCTCGGCGTCGGCGCCACTACCCGCGCCTCGTTCGCCGTCCACAACTCGGCCGCCGACATCGCCCAGCTGATCGAGGGGCTCGGCGAGGTGCGACGGACGCTGCGGCTGGACTGAGCGCCGCTAGGCTCTAAGACCATGGACGAAGAGCTCTACCGCGAAAACATCCTCGACCACTACAAGCGTCCCCACAACTGGAGCCCGCCGGAGCCGGAGCTCGAGCACGCGGACCTGGAGTTCCACGATCTCAACCCGCTGTGCGGTGATGAGCTGACGGTGCGTCTCGCGGTCGGAGAGGAGGGGCGGATCGACGACGTGCGCTTCTCCGGCAACGGCTGCGCGATCTCGCTGGCGGCGGCATCGATGGCCTCGGACGAGATCAAGGGCATGACCGTCGAGGAGCTGCTGAGGCTGGACCGCTCGTTCGTGCTGGACCTTCTCGGGATCAATATCTCCGCGACCCGGATGAAGTGTGCGCTGCTGTCGCTGAAGGTGATCAAGGGCGCCTCGCTCGGCCACGCGGTCGAATGGGAGCCCGACACGCCTGAGAGCAGTGCCGCGGGGCTGAATTAGGGGCTGCGCTGCGCGCAGCGTCCCTGGGGCCCTGTACCCCGTCCGGACGGGGCCTCGTGGCCCCACGGATGCCGAGCGAAGCGAGGCCCTGATCACCGGCCCCAGCTGTAGCCGCGCGGCATGGAAACCGCGCGGAATGGGAAGCTATGGCGGGGATGGAGGTTCTGCGCACCAAGAGCGTCGAGCAGTCCGTGCGCGACACGGAGGACCCCAACCAGGGACTCCGCCGGGAGCTCGGTCCGGTGCAGCTGACGGGCATCGGGATCGGCGTGATCGTCGGCACCGGCATCTTCGTGCTGACCGGCGAAGCCGCCGGCACGCTCGCGGGACCGGCGATCTCGATCTCGTTCGCGGCCGCCGCGGTGGTCTGCCTGCTGGCAGGGCTCTGCTACGCGGAGTTCGCGTCGGTCGTTCCCGCCGCGGGGTCCGCCTACACGTTCTCGTACGCGAGCCTCGGCGAGGTGGTGGCCTGGATCATCGGCTGGGATCTGATGCTCGAGCTGGCGTTCGGCGCCGCGACCGTCGCCTCCGGCTGGGCCCAGTACCTGCAGATCGTGCTCACCTCGGCGCCGTGGCACGCGCACCCGCCGGCGTGGGTGTTCGCCGACCACCACAACCTCGCCGCGGCGCTGATCGTGCTCGCGCTGGCGGCGCTGCTGTGCATCGGCGTCAACGTCTCCAGCAAGGTCAACGCGGTGATCGTCGCGATCAAGCTGGCGATCATCCTGCTGGTGATCGTCGCCGGCATCTCCTACATCCACGGCGGCAATTACCATCCGTTCGTCCCGCCGAGCGGATCCAAGCCGGCTCCCGGCGGCAGCAACGAGACAACCCTGCTTCAGCACCTGGGCGCCGCGCCGGGAGCGTTCGGCGTGGCGGGGATCTTCAGCGGTGCCGCGCTCGTGTTCTTCGCCTTCATCGGCTTCGACGTGGTGGCGACGAACGCCGAGGAGACCCGCCACCCGCAGCGCCACGTGCCGATCGGAATCTTCGCCTCGCTGGGAATCTGCACGGCGCTCTACATCGCCGTCTCGCTGGTCGTGACGGGGATGGTCAAGTACGACCACATCAACGTGGCGGCGCCGCTGGCCAACGCGTTCGAATCGGTGCACCAGCACACGATCGCGGTGATCGTCGCCTACGGCGCGCTCGCCGGGATCACCTCGGTGATCCTGGTGCTGCTGATGGGCCAGAGCCGGGTGTTCTTCGCGATGAGCCGCGACAGGCTGCTGCCCCCGGTGTTCTCCGCCGTCTCGTCGCGGTTCGGAACGCCGTACCGCACGACGATCGTGACCGGCGTGGTGGTCGCGGCGCTGGCGTTTTTCTTCCCACTGAAGACCCTGGCGGAGCTGGTGAACATCGGCACGCTGTTCGCGTTCGTGCTGGTGGCAATCGGGGTGCTGGCGCTGCGACGGAGCCGCCCCGACCTGGAACGCCCCTTCCGGACGCCGCTGGTGCCGCTGCTGCCGATCCTCTCGGTGCTGGCCTCGGTGTGGCTGATGCTCAACCTCGAGGTGGCCACCTGGATCCGGTTCGGCATATGGTTGCTGATCGGTCTGGTGGTCTACTTCGGATACTCGAGGCGACACAGCCGGCTGAGCGAGCCGGAGGCGGATGAGCCTCGCCCGTCGCCTACGTCGGCGGGCGCTCGAGATAGCGCTTGAGCTCGCCTGCCCGGGATTTCACGAGCAGGTCCCGGAGCGCGTCGACGAGCGGCCCGCGGATCACCATTCCCAGCATCCGGCCGAGGTCGACTTCCAGCGAGTAGGTGGCGCGTGTCCGGCGGTTGCCGAGGTCCTCGAGCCGCCAGCTTCCCTGCACCGACTTCAGCTCGCCCCGCTCTTGAGTCCAGGTCAAGCTGGTCGGTCGCGCGTACTGAAAGCGGACGGTCGACTTGATCGTGCGGACCTTGGCGTCCGAGGCTGATTCGCACACGACCGCGCGCCCGTCCGGGTCGCGCTCGAGCGCGATCATCGACTTCAGTCCGCCCTGCCATTCGGGCGCCGCTTCCACGTCCTCGATCACCGCCCACACCCGGTCGAGCGGGGCGTCGATCTCGGCGGTCGAGGATCCGGCCAGGGGCGCCATCGGGGGGGCGGTCAGGAATCGGGCTTTGAGGTCGGGCCGGGCAAGGTCGAGGTCGGTTGGGGATCGGGCTGACGCTCGTCGAATCGCGGCAGTCCGTCGGAGGGCAAATCCTCCCATCGCGCCTGCGAGGCGACGAAGTTGTGGAACTGAGGGCGGATCCCGGGATCGTCGTCGAGCGCGCCGAGGCGGATCGACACCTCATCGCCGTGCGGCCAGCGGCCGCCGAACAAGCTCGAGCCGCACACTCGGCAGAAGGCCTTGACCATCGCGCCTTGCGGCGGATGAAAGACCTCGATCATCTCGGCCCCATGCAGCAGCCGGAAGTCTTCGCGGGCCACCCGGCCCTGCGCGAGCGCGGCCGCACCCGAGTGCTTGCGGCAGCGCGAACAGTGGCAGTAGTTGGCGCGCCTGAACGGCGCCAGAACCTCGAAGCGCACGCCGCCGCAGAGACAGCTGCCGCGGACCGGATGCTCAGCCGATGGGCTCACCACGATGTGATCGTACGGGAGCCGGTGGTTCGCGCCCCCCTGGGCGGCTGGACAGCCTTTCGGGCGCAAGGCACCATCACAGGTATGGCAAAACTTGTAGGCATCAACCACATCGCCCTCGAAGTCGGCGAGATCGACGACGCGCTTCGGTGGTACGGGCGGTTCTTCGAGTTCCGGTTGCGGGGCCGCGCGGGCGCGAGGATGGCTTTCCTCGACATGGGCGATCAGTTCATCGCGCTCTCCGCCGGGCGGGCTCAGCCGCCGGACGAGGCGCGCCACATCGGGCTCGTGGTCGACGGCAAGGAGGCGGTGCGGGCGGAGCTGAGGCGGGCGGGGGTCGAGGTACGAGCCAGCGGGCCCCTGGACTTCAGCGACCCCTGGGGCAATCACATTCAGGTCGTTGACTATCGCGACATTCAGTTCACCAAGACACCCTCGGTGCTGCGGGGGATGGGGCTGGACGGGATTGGCAAGAGCGACTCAGCGCTGAGTGAGCTACGCGAGAAGGGGTTGAGCGACTGACTTCGGCCGTCCGCGAGCGCAGTTCGGCGGGCTCGGTCGCCCCGTCAGGCTCCCGCGCGAGTGCCGGCGGTCGGCGGGCTCGGTCGCCCCGCCAGGCTCCCGCGCGAGTGCCGGCGGTCGGCGGGCTCGGTCGCCCCGCCAGGCTCCGCGCCAGCCCGCGGTCGGCGGGCTACCGTGACATTGGGCTGGTGCGTGGAATCGAGTGTCACGTTGGCCCGCTGGGGCGGGCTACCGTGACATTGGGCGGAGGTGTGGGTCGAGTGTCACGTTAGCCCGGCTGAACCTAGCCGGCGTGTCCTCGCGAGCACGAGCGGTCGTGTCGCGGCGCCGAGCGGGCGATCCGGCGCGCCCGGCCCCGAACGCCGCGCAACCGCCGCCCCCCAACCGTCGCTTGTCGATCCGGCCGCGCCCGCGCCCGAGCGCGGCCTGTTGACCGGCCCGCAAACCGCCCCCGAGTGCGTCTCATCGCCCCGCCCTCTCCCGCCCCTCGATCGACCCGCCCGGCCCGCTATGATCCAGTTAGCAAATCCGATCAATCCGCTAGGACTTAGGAACAGGTGCCACAAGTCATCGAAGTTTGTCCCGTTGTAGAGCTCGTCGAGGGCGAAAAGCGCTTGGTCGAATGGGATGACCTGGAGATCGGCGTATTCAACTGCGGCGGTACGGTGTACGCGATCGAGGATCGCTGCTCCCACGATGACGGTCCCCTGGTGGAGGGTGAGCTCGATCAAGAGCGCTGCACGATCGAATGCCCACGACACGGCTCGCTGTTCGATCTGAGAACCGGTAAGCCGTTGACCTTGCCCGCGTACGTTGCGGTGGACACCTTTCCGGTGATCATCGAAGACGAGAAGATCAAGCTGGAGGTGGAGTAGTGGCTACTCCTGAGACTGTGACGACCACCCCGCCTGTCCTGAGCGAGAACGAAGCGCTCCGGGGCATCAACGCCGATTACACGGAGCGCTACGGCTTCCACGACGCCGAGAACTACCTCTACAAGGCGCCCAAGGGCCTCAACCGCGAGATCGTCGAGAAGATCTCGGAGTTCAAATCAGAGCCGCAGTGGATGCGGGACTTCCGGCTGAAGGCGCTCGAGAACTTCTTCGCGCGCCCGCAGCCGACGTGGGGCTCGCCGTTCCTGGCCGAGGTCGACTACGACGACATCCACTACTTCGTCCGCGCCTCGGAGCGGGCGGAGCGCTCCTGGGACGAGGTGCCCGACGACGTCAAGAAGACCTTCGACCGCCTGGGGATCCCCGAGGCCGAGCGCAAGTTCCTCTCCGGCGTCGGTGCCCAGTACGAGTCCGAGGTCGTCTATCACCAGGTTCGGGAGGATCTCGAGAAGCAGGGCGTGATCTTCAAGGACATGGACTCGGGGCTGCGCGAGCACGAAGACTTGGTGCGCGAGTACTTCGCGACGGTGATCCCGCCTAACGACAACAAGCTCGCAGCCCTGAACTCCTCGGTGTGGTCCGGTGGCTCGTTTGTGTACGTCCCTCCGGGCGTGCACGTCGAGATGCCGCTGCAGGCCTACTTCCGGATCAACACCGAGTCGATGGGACAGTTCGAGCGGACACTGATCATCGCCGACGAGGGGTCCTACGTGCATTACGTCGAGGGCTGTACCGCGCCGACCTACAGCTCCTCCTCACTTCACTCCGCGGTCGTCGAGCTGATCGCTAAGCCCGGTGCTCGGATCCGGTACACGACCGTTCAGAACTGGTCGACGAACGTGTTCAATCTGGTGACCAAGCGGGCCGTGGCGTATGCGGACGCGACCGTCGAGTGGGTCGACTGCAACCTTGGCTCGAGGCTGACGATGAAGTACCCCAGCGTCTATCTGCTCGGGGAGCGGGCGCACGGGGAAATCCTGTCGATCGCGTTCGCGGGCAAGGGCCAGCATCAGGACGCCGGGGGGAAGATCATCCACGCCGCCCCCAACACCACCTCGAATATCTTCGCCAAGTCGATTTCCAAGGACGGCGGCCGCGGGTCCTACCGGGGCCTGCTCGAGATTGCCAAAGGCGCGCACGGCGCTCGCTCGAAGGTCGTATGCGACGCGCTGCTGCTCGACGAGGAGTCCCGATCCGACACCTATCCCACGATCAGGATCGGTGAGGACGACGTCAACGTCGGCCACGAGGCGACGGTCTCAAAGGTCGGCGATGATCAGCTCTTCTATCTGATGTCTCACGGGATCCCCGAGGATGAGGCCTCGAAGCTGATCGTCAACGGCTTCATCGAGCCGATCACCAAGGAGCTGCCGATGGAGTACGCGGTCGAGATGAACCGGCTGATCGAGCTGCAGATGGAGGGCTCGATTGGCTAGCACGGGCCTCGCCGAGCCGAATTTCCTCGCGGCGCGCCGCAAGCGCGCCGGCGAGCTGACCTCGACGCTGCAGATACCTCAGTTCAAGGGCAAGCCCGGCTGGGAGTTCACCGACATCAGCGGCCTCGACCTCGACGCCTACCAGACGGCGCCGGTTTCGGCGGAGAGGAACGGCGCCGTGGCGATGTTCGAGCCGGCCGCCGTGGCCGAACTGCATCAGGTCGATGCGGGCGACGCGGTGCTTGCGGGCGAGCTCCCGGACGGGGTTGTGGTCGCCTCCCTCGAGCAGGCAGCTCGCGACTATCCCGAGCTCGTCGAGCGCCACCTCGGCACCGTCGTCGCGGGAGAGGATCTGTTCGTCGCCCGCAACGACGCCGGCTTCCGCGGCGGGGCGTTCGTATATGTACCTCGGGGGGTCGCGCTCGAGCGGCCGATCCTGCTGACGGCGGTCCAGGCGGCCGCCGGTACCGAGCTCGATCGGCGAACGCTGATCGTGCTTGAGGAAGGCTCTCAGGCGGAGGTCTGGGAGCAGTACCTGTCGGCTTCCACGGACGTGGACGGGGTGTTCAACGCGGTTGTCGAACTCGTCGTCGGCGACGGTGCCCGGCTGCGGTACGTCTGCGGCCAGTCGCTGTCAGAACGCGGCTGGGTCTTCGGCGCGCAGCGCGCGGAGCTCGGACGCGACGCCTCGCTCGACTGGGTGGCGCTCGGTTTCGGGTCGGCGCGCGGCCGGGTGAGGATGGAGACGCGGCTTGGCGGGCAAGGCGCCGAGGCCCGGGTGACCGGCGCGTACGCGAGCCGCGGCGCCCAGCACATCGACTTCGATACCACGCAGGAGCATGCCGCTCCCAACACGACCTCGGATCTTGCCTTTCGCGGGGTGCTCCAAGGACGCTCGACGGCGGTCTGGCGGGGCAACATCATCGTCGATCCCGGCGCCCAGAAGACCGACGCTTTCCAGGAGTCGCGCAACCTGCTGATTGGCAAGCGGGCCCACGCCGACGCGATTCCGGGACTCGAGATCCAGGCCAACGACGTCCGCTGCACGCACGCCGCCGCGGTCGCCCAAGTCGACCCCGAGCAGCTGTTCTACCTGCGCTCCCGCGGGCTGCGCGAGGACGTCGCCAAGCGGCTCGTGATCGAGGGCTTCCTCGAGGCGCTCGTCGAGCGGTTCGAAGAGGGACCGGTCCGCGAGGTGTTGGGCGCGACGCTCGAGCGGCGGCTGGCGCTGATCCTCGATCTGTAGCACCCGCCCGAGAGCGCGTCCGTCCACCGTCGCCGATCGCGGCCCATAGCTAGGCGTCGAGGTTGCGGATGGCGTTCGCCGGACTGCCGTTGGGGATCGTGTCCAGCAGTAGATGCAACAGTGTCTGCGTCATCGCCTGCTCGACCTCGGACCGGGTGGTTTGGTCGCGAACCCATTGCCGGCAGACCGCATCCGTGAAGGCGATGTAGCCGGTCGGCTCAGCTTCACCACGCTGCTCGGTACCCAGGGCGAGCGCGTCCTGATCGGGACCAATATCCCGATCAAGTTCTTCAAGCAGCTGAAGAGCTACTCAACCGGGCAGGTCATCTGGCGCGATGCCGCAACCGGCAAGGAGCTGGCCAGCTCCGACCAGTTCCCAAGATGTCCGCCGGCATTCTCGTCATCCCCGGCTACGGCGGATTGCAGTGCTTCTTGACAGCCAGCGGCCACATCATTGCGCTGCAGGTCAGCCCCCAGAGCGGAAGCTGACCGATGACGACGCCCGCGTGTTGATACGCGTCAGCCGCGGGCTCTAGGATCCGACTCAGCGATGGCGCGTGGTGCTTCCTTGATCCCGCTCGGTTACGGCAAGTTCGTCCGCGCGGACAGGGTGTTTGCGCTGATTCCCCTCGAGGGCATCGCCCGGGGCGATGGACGGCGAACGCTGGTGCACGTAGAGGGGATCGAAGAGCCGGTGGTCGCGTCTCGCTCGGAGGGCGCGATCGCGCGCGACATCGCCACCGCCCTCGGCCACCCCGCGCAGCGCGGCCGCGCGGACGTGATTGATGGCCAGGAGGCGCTGTTCTGAAGCAGATCGTGCTGCTGCGGGGGATCAACCTCGGTCCCAACCGCCGCGTTCCGATGCCGGCCCTGCGCAAGCTGCTCGGCGAGGAGGGGTTCGAGGATGTGCGCACATACGTTCAAAGCGGCAATGTGGTGCTCTCGAGCGACGCGTCACGCGATGAGCTGGCGGCGCTGCTCGAGCGGCTCGTTCGCGACGAGTTCGGCTTCGAGGTCCCAGTGGTGACCCGTACTCGTGACGAGATCGCTCAGGTGATCGAACGCGACCCCCTGGGAGCGGTCGCGAACGACCCGAAGCGCTACCTGGTCCATTTCCTCTCCGACAGGCCCGACAAGCAGGCCGTCAAGCGGCTGTCCGAGCTCGCCAAGCCGAACGAGCGCGTCACCGGGAACGGCCAAGAGCTCTACTCGTGGCACCCCGACGGGATCGCGAGATCGAAGCTCGCGGCGGAGCTGGCGCGGCGCGGCTCGCTCGGCGCCACCGTCACCGCGCGCAACTGGGCGACGGTCGAGCAGCTGCTGAAGATCGCCGACGAGTAGCACGCTCCGCTAAGCCACGAGCAACGCCGAGGAAAGAGAGTGCCCGGCGGCGACCATGGTCCGGGTGCCTCTTCATAGGGATAATCATTGCATAGATGATTATCGCCCAGATCCCGACCTTCCCCACATTGCTACGATCGCCGCAAATGGTCTCAGCCACTGCTCCCGGCACGATCACGTTGCTGACGCGGCTTTCGAAGATGGTCTACCGCAAGACGCCCGAGTCCCAGCTGGGGATGCGTTTGAAGCACTTCGTCGTGCTCTCCTACCTGGCTGATCGCGACGGGATCCCACAGCAGGAACTAGGCGATATCTGTGGCGTCGATGCGAACAACCTGGTGCTATTGCTCAACGAGCTCGAGGCGGCCGGATTTGCGGAGCGCCGGCGCGACCCCGAAGATCGCCGCCGCCACATCGTCGAGATCACCGACAGGGGACGGACCGCGTTTCAGCGAGCCGAGCGCGCCCGTGAGGAGGTCGAGGATGAGGTGCTCGGGGCTCTCGACAATGAGGAACGTCAGACGCTTCGCGGCTTGCTCGCGAAAGCCCTCGAGGGCTGAGCGTTGCACCCATACGTGATCCTGGACGTCTTCACGGACACGCCGCTCGAAGGCAACCCGGTGGCGGTGTTCACCGATGCGAGTGGCTTGAGCTCGGAGCTGATGCAGCGGACCGCCCGCGAGCTGAACCTCTCTGAGACCGTATTCCTGCTGCCTGCCGACGACGGAGCGCACGCGCGAGCGCGAATCTTCACTCCCGTCACCGAGCTGCCTTTCGCGGGCCATCCGGTGCTGGGCACGGCGTTCCTGCTGGGCGAGCAGCTTGGCCAGCGGGTCGTCCGGCTGCAAACCGGGGCGGGAACGATCTCGATCGAGCTGCAGCGCGAGCGAGAGCGGATTGCGTTCGGCGAGATGCAGCAGCCAATCCCGGCGATCGAGTCCTTCGAGCCTGCGCCCGAGCTGCTCGCGGCACTGGGCGTGAGGCGCTCCCGGCTCCCGGTCGAGGCGTACCGCAACGGCCCGCTGCACGTCTACGTCGCGCTCGAGAGCGACGCCGAGGTCGCATCGCTGCAGCCCGACCTCTCGGCGCTCGCGCCGGTTTCAGAGTCCTTCGGCGTCAGTTGCTTTGCCCGCAGCGGCGCCACGGTCAAGACCAGGATGTTCGCGCCGGCGCTCGGGGTGAGCGAAGACCCAGCGACCGGCTCGGCTGCGGGACCGCTCGCCGTCCATCTCGCCAGGCACGGTGAGATCGACTTCGGCCAGCGGATCGAGATCCATCAGGGCGCTGAGGTGGGGCGTCCCTCGGTGTTGTACGCGTGCGCGCAGGGAACGGCCTCGAAAATCGAGCGGGTGCTGGTTGGCGGATCGGCGGTGCTGGTCGCGCGCGGGGAGTACCGCCTCACGTAAGTGCGGTTGTTTAGGCGGGCGGCGGGTGAAATACTCGGTCGGCCTAGAAGCATCCTCATTTCAGGAGGTGACCCATGTCGGAGCCTGCCCACGTGCTCGTCGTCGCGCATCAAACGGCGGCGACCGAGAGGCTACTGGCCGCGGTGCGGGAGCGGGCCGAGCGCGGTCCGGCCACATTCCACCTCGTGGTCCCGCGTCAGCCGCACGGGATGCACAAGCTCGTCGACCCTCAGGACGCCGGAGACGAAGAGGCCCACGGCGTTCTCGACGCGGCTCTTCCCAGGCTCTCGCAAGCCGCCGGCAAGGAGGTGACCGGAACCCTGGGGGACTCTGAACCACTGATGGCGATCCAAGATGCGATCAACCTCGGCCACTACGACGAGATCATCATCTCGACGTTGCCGCTAGGCGTCTCACGCTGGTTGAGGTTGGACCTCGTCAGCAAGGCCAGGGCGATCGGGTTGCCGGTCACGCACGTGCAAGCGTCGAACAAGGTCGAGGCGATGGCGGGAGCGGAGAACTCCTAGAGCTGGTAAGTGATGACGCGGCGGCTTGCGGGTAAGCTGCCACAGCGATGAAGCTTGCAACGTTCCGCGCTCCCGGCAGTGACGCTCCGCGGGCCGGCGAGATCGTCGACCATCGGGCGGTGGCGTTCGCCGATGGGAGCGGCGTCCTCGATGCTCTCGTGAGTGGCTCGCCCGGCTCCGGCACCGAGTCATGGCCCCTGGCGGACGTCGAGCTGCTGGCGCCGATTCCCGATCCCGGGACCATCTACGCGATCGGCCTCAACTATGCCGACCACATCACGGAGACCGGCTCCGAGCGTCCAGAGGCGCCGCTCGTATTCGTGAAGGTGCGGGGCTCCGTTGCCCCGCCGGGCGGCCCGATCCGCTGCCCGGAGGTAGTTCGCCGGCTGGACTACGAAGGCGAGCTCGTGATCGTGATCGGCAGGGACGCGAAGATCGGCGGCTATTGCATCGCCGACGACGTCACGGCGCGAGACCTGCAGCGTCGCGAAGCGCAGTGGACACGCGCCAAGGGGGCTGACACCTTCTGTCCGTTCGGGCCCTGGATCACCACCGCCGACGAGGTCGCTGACCCTGGAAACCTGCGCCTCCGCACTTGGGTCAATGGCGACCTGCGTCAAGACAGCAGTACTTCGAACCTGATCTTCGGCTGCCAGGAGGTCGTCGACTTCATCGCCGAGACCTGCACGCTAATGCCCGGCGACCTGATCCTCACCGGAACTCCCAACGGTGTCGGAAGCGGGATGGATCCGCCGCAGTTCCTCGCGCCGGGGGACGTGGTGAGGATCGAGATCGATGGGCTAGGGGCGCTCGAGCATCGAGTGGAGCCGGGCCGCTAGCACTCAGTGGTGCTCGATCACGCGGTCGATCAATCCGTACTCGAGCGCCTCTTCGGGCTTGAAGAACCTATCCCGCTCCATGTCGGCGTGAACCTGCTCGATCGACTGGCCGGTGTGATGCGCGTAGATCTCGTCGATCCGCGCGCGAGTATTGAGGATCTCGCGGGCATGGATCTCGATATCGCTGGATTGGCCCTCGAACCCGGCCGACGGCTGGTGGATCAGGATTCGGCTGTTGGGCAGCGAGAAGCGCTTGCCCTTGGTTCCGCCCGCGAGCAGCAATGAGCCCATCGACATCGCGATCCCGATGCAGATCGTCTGGATCTCGGGCTTGATGAACTGCATCGTGTCGTAGATCGCGAGGCCCGCGTAGATCGAGCCACCGGGGGTGTTGACGTAGATCGAGATGTCCTTGTCGGGATCCTGGGACTCCAGATGCAAGAGCTGAGCGACAACCAGGTTCGCGATCATGTCGTCGATCGGGCTCCCGAGGAACACGATCCGCTCGTTCAGCAGGCGGCTGTAGATGTCGAACTCGCGCTCGCCACGCGCGGTCCTCTCAATCACCATCGGAATCAGCGGCATGGCTATAACCCTACGGCACGACGACCGCGGTGCCCTCGAAGCGGCCGGCGCGGAGGTCCGCCAGCGCGTCCTCGGCCCGCTCGAGCTCGTAAGTCGTGACTGTCGTGCGGACCGGCACCTTCGGCGCCAGCGCGAGGAACTCCTCCCCGTCACGGCGGGTGAGGTTTGCGACCGAGCGGATCGAGCGCTCGCCGTACAGGTAGTCGTACGGGAACGACGGGATGTCGCTCATGTGAATTCCCGCGCAGACCACCGAGCCGCCGGGTGCAAGCACCTTCAGCGCCTGAGGCACGAGCTCACCGGCCGACGCGAAGATGATCGCGGCGTCGAGCGGCTCGGGAGGCTGCTGTTCGCTGCCGCCGGCCCACACCGCTCCCAGGCTGAGCGCGAAGTCCTGGGTGCGCTCGTCGCCGGAGCGGGTGAAGGCGAACACCTTGCGCCCCTGGAAAGCGGCAACCTGACAGATCATGTGAGCCGCGGATCCGAACCCGTAGAGGCCGAGGCGCTCCGCATCGCCGGCGAGCGTCAGCGACCGGTAGCCGATCAAGCCGCCGCACAGCAGCGGTGTGGCCTGCTCGTCTGAGAGCTCGTCCGGAAGCGGCAGGCAGAAGCGCTCGTCGGCCACCGCGAGTTCGGCGAAGCCGCCGTCGATGTCGCGCCCGGTGAAGCGCGCGCTGACGCAGAGGTTCTCCCGGCCGCTGCGACAGTACCGGCAGTCGCCGTCGGTCCACCCGAGCCAGGGGACTCCCACCCGCCGGCCATCCTCGGCGCGCGCGACGATCTGGTGTCCGAGCACGACCGGGAGCTTGGTCGCTTCGATCTCGTTGTCGCGGAGATGCAGATCGGTGCGGCAGACCCCGCACGCCGAGATCCGCAACAGCAGTTGTCCAGGCCCCGGTTTCGGGTCGGCCAGGGTCACTGGGCGAAGCGCCTGTCCCTGCCGTTCGAGAACGGTCGCGCGCATCGGTCCAGTTTTGCAGAGCCCCGCGGCCGGGTAGGCATGAGCCAATGGAGTCACAACGCGAACAAGAGCAGCCACCGGAGGACAACCCCGAGGAGCCGGGTGCGGAAGGGGGCGCGGAGAGCCCGGCGGCGGACAAGCTGCCCGGGGCGCCGGCCGAGGACGACTCACCGCTCGGGGATACCGATCAGCATTCTTCGGCTTGAGCGAGGGCGGCGTTTGGGGACGCTCCCGCCGACGGAGAGCTGAATTCCTAAGGGACGGCGTCGAGCCACGCGCGCCGGTTCGTATGCGCCGGCGACGGCTCGCCGGTCCTTAGTTCATGTCTGATCTCGGCGAGCGTCCCGAACCGCTCCGCGACGACGTTGTGCTGATGAATCGTTTCCAGGTTTACTTGACGAGCGGAGACGAACGCGCGATCGTCGAGCTCGGGGAATGCCGCGATCACGCCACTGATCATCTCGCGCACGCAGTCCTCGACGAACCGAGGGCGGCGGTGTGCTTTCTCCACTACGTGGGCCTCGTCTGAGCGCTTCATCAGCTCGTAGACCTCGGACGACATCGACTGCTCGACGACCTCGAGCAACTTCGCGGCGTCGATGTCGTCGTCGCAAACCTCCGTGCAGCCGACGTGCAGGGTGCCCAGCCCACGTTGGTTGTGGGTCGCGACTGGCACCGCGTCGAGGATCCGGTCGATCTCCTCGGAGTCGAAGCCCTGCGCCTCGAGCCGCTCGCGGGCGGTCGCCGCGACCAACTGTTGCGCGCATGGGCAGGCGGTCATTCCCTGGGCGGTCACACCAATCAGCCGTCGGGTTCCAAGCTCGGTGCTGATTGCGGAGCCGTGCAGCGTGTACAGCTCCTGGGTCTGAATTCCTGACACCGGGGCAGGTTTGTGCTCGGGAAAACGGGCCTCGACGTTGACCTCGGCCCGGCGCGCGCCTTGCCGGGTGCGAACCAGCTGGGCAATGTGCTCGGCCAGCGTCTCGACCTTGAACGACGATTCGCCGAGCACGATTGTGTTGATCGCGTCGTTGACGACCTCTTCGAACCTCGACATGTGTGCGCCCTTCTGCTCCGGTCCGAGATCGATCACGCACTCGAACCGCGCCGAGAACAGCTCCTGTCCGCCGCCGGCACCGTCGTTACGGCCGCCGTTGTGGCGCAGCCGAATCACCTTCTCGACGCCCGTCACCCCGACCCGCGACAAGCTCAGCTGCACGGTCGGGAGCTGGGACTGCACGTCGGCGACGGGGACGCCGAGGTTCGTATCGGTATCCATCTCGAGCTAAAGGGTAGAGAGCGCGCGGACTCGGCGGTAGCCGCCACCCGAGGGGGTCAGCGAGAACGTTCAGAGCCCCGCTCTAGACAATGGCCAGGATTGTGGTATCAATCCCCCCGGCGAGTGGAGAGACGAGGCCGGAGGAAGGCTCCCCTGACCAGGGAGTTTTCCGGACCATAGCGAGGAGCTCAGGGGCCGTGAGCAGCAACGCAATCGTGCTTTTGACAGACGAAGCTCCGATCCTGGAGCTCGAGGAGTTGCGGCCGCTGATGGCCGAGGGGCAGGAGCGGGGATTCTTGACGTTCGAGCAGATCGCGACCTGCCTCGAGGAAATCGAGGTCACCAAGGAGCAGATCCAGGAGCTGCACGCGTACCTCGAGGATCAAGGCATCGAGGTGGTCGAGGCTGACGGCCGGCCGGCGAACTCGGAAGCAGGCAGTGTCGAGGCGTCGGCGGTGGCCAGCGGCGAGTCCCAGGCCGATCAGCGCAAGAAGACCGAGCTCGACCTGACTGTCGAGCCGAGTCTCGACTCGTTGCGGTTGTACCTGCGATCGATTGGCCGCGTGGAGCTGCTCACCGCCGAGCAAGAGGTGATGCTCGCGCGCCGGATCGAGCGCGGCGACATGGCCGCCAAGCAGCAGATGATCGAGGCCAACCTGAGGCTCGTCGTCTCGATCGCGAAAAGCTATCTGGGCCGCGGGCTTATGTTCCTCGACCTGATCCAGGAAGGATCGATGGGCTTGATCCGGGCGGTCGAGAAGTTCGACTACCGGCGTGGCTATAAGTTCTCCACCTACGCCACGTGGTGGATCCGCCAGGCCGTCACGCGAGCGATCGCCGACAAAGGCCGCACGATCCGGATTCCGGTGCATATGGTCGAGAAGCTCAACAAGGTGGTCCACGTAGAGCGCCAGCTCGTGCAACAGCTGGGCCGGGAACCGACGCCCGAGGAGATCGCGCAGGAGCTCGAGACGAACGTGCGGGAAGTACGAGACGTGCTGCGGATGGCGCAGCAACCGGTATCGCTGGAGAAGCCGATCGGCGAGGAGGAAGAGTCCGAGCTCGGCGACTTCGTCGAAGATCAGACCGCTGAATCGCCGTTTGAGCAGGCCGCCGAGCACCTTCGTCGCGAAAACCTGCGTCGCGCCCTCGCCGCGCTCCCCGAACGCGAGCGCGAGGTAATCGAGATGCGCTTTGGCCTGACCGGCGAGCGCCCCTACACGCTCGAGGAGGTCGGACGGGCGTTCAATGTCACCCGCGAGCGGATCCGCCAGATCGAGAACCACACGCTGAAGAAGCTCGAAGCGCTGCCGGAGGCGCAGCGCCTGCGCGACGCCTCCTAGTGATACTCGCCACCGCTAGACTCAGAGCGCCCTGGCGGGATTCCCGAGCGGTCAAAGGGGTCTGACTGTAAATCAGATGGCTACGCCTTCCCAGGTTCGAATCCTGGTCCCGCCATCAAGTCCTCACGAATCCGCGGCTGGGAGCGGATCCACGTGCTCGGCATCGTCGCCGTCGCGTCTCTTGCCGATCACATCGAGTGGATCGAGCGGCCTGATCGGCTCGGCAGCAGAAGGGCGTACGCTTCGATCGCACTGCTGACAACGCTCGGCGCCGCGACCGTTGATCGCCCCGCAGACGGGGCACTGCCATTCCTTCACAGAAGCCCAGCGCCCTGTTGGGTCAGGCATAACCGTCCTCCGAACTGTAGATCAAGCGGAATGATCCTCTAACTCTGTGCGCGAGTCTTCCCGCACGAGGCCCAAGTACTAGCACAGGGTCGCCGCGCGCCGCTCGGGCTCCGGCAAGTGGGGCGGTGGACGGCGGGTCAGCTGAAGGCGCGCTTTGCCCCGGCCGCCAACACGACCGTCCGCATGTTCCCCTGGGTGTCGTCCTCGCGCATCGCCGCGACCCTCACTCGCGCTCCGACCGTCGAGGCGATGTCCGGGATCGTGACCTTGTCATCGCCGCTGTGGAGGACGTCGAGTAGCTCGCGACCGTCCGTGAGGTTGACGTCGACGTTGTAGTCGATCGGCTTCGCGGCCGCAATCGGCGCGTGGCTCGGCTTGAAGCTGATCGTGATCCCGTCCGCGACTCGTTGCACGATCAGGTCGGGCACCATCGAGGGCTCCGGCTCCGCCGGGGCGTCATAGGTGGCCACCAGTTGCTTGTCGGTGACCTCGCCGTTCATCGAGGTGATCGCGTAGATGTGCCGGACCCCGGCCGGTCCCGGTGCGGGAGTGAAGGAGATATCTCCGCACCGGGGCGGATCCGGGTGGATGTACTGCACCAGCTTGCAGCGGCCACCATTGGCGGTGCCGAGGTCCTGCTCGTACTTCGCGCCGTCCTCGACGAAGCGCGTCGTGTGGAGCGCTTGCGGCTGGTAGACGTAGCCCAGCGTCCGATGCTCGCCGCTTCCGCCGACTCCGCCATCGATCGTCGGCGTCGGCTCGACGCTGGCCTGACGGATGCCGGTGATCGTCGATCCGCGGTCTGCTTTGATCCTCCACAGGCCGGCAGCCGGGTTCGCGATCATCACGTCGGTGGCGTGGTTCAGCGGATCCTTCGCGAACGTGTAGTGGTTCACGTCGATCTTCGCGGCGGCCTTCGGAGAGGCGTAACGGGTGCCGTTCGGCGAGATCAGCACCAGCCCAGGAGCCGCGGACTTGCCCTGCGCCTGCAGGTTCAACGCGGTGCTGCCGGGCGCGACCTGTAGCGAGTAGATGCCGGCGGCGGTGGCTTGCGCCGACTTTGCCGCTCGATAGGGGCCGACGTCACAACTGTCACCCATCAGCTGCACGCCGCCGCCAGACCAATGGATCCCGGCGCCCGCGCGCAGGCGCCAGTGACGGAGCTCCCAATGCGCCCTCCAGAGCGCATACCACGCCCAATCGGGATCTTTCACGTAGGTCCAGACGTCGCCCTCCATCACCGTGATGCAAGCGGCGAGGCCCTCCGAGGAGGCCGTGACCTCGCCGCTCAGGCACGCCACACTGAGCACACATATGCGACCGCTGCCGTCGACGTTGAAGCGGAATGGGTTGCGCGCCTCGATCCAACCGTCGAGCGAGGACTCGACGCTGGCTACCTTGAAATCGAGGTTCACGTGGAAGCCGAAGTCGATCGTGTTGTCCGAGCGGTAGCTGATGAACCCGTCCGCCACCCGGTAGCCGAACAGCTCGACGTCGCCCCGCGCCTCGATCAACCACGGACGCGTGTCGTCGTACTCGATGCTGCCGTTGATCGTCACCGCCGAAGAGCCGTTTATCGCCGGCCCGACGCCGATGCCCATCGCGCCTTTGAACTTGATCGGCGGAGGGGTCACGCACAGCGCCAGCCCCACGTTGTCGAGGTACACGCCAGTGGCGAGCGGCACCGATTCGCCGAGGTGCGTAGCCTGGCCGCCGGCATAACTGAACGCCCCGTTCTGTACTCCGGCCCACACGCCGATCTCAGGCTTATCGGCGGTCGGAAGCACGATCTCGGCGCTGCCGTCCCAGCGGTCGACATTGCCGGGGCTCGCACAAGTCAAGAGCGGCTGGGCCCCGTGCAGCGGAGGCGAGCAAGGCGTGGTGCTGCTACCGGCGCCGACAAAGGACAGGCACAGGCTCTTCACCTGCAAGGTGCCGATGTACGCGTTGCTGACCGCCGCCTTGACGGAGTCCGCGTGCACTCCGGCGCTGTCGACCCGTAATCCGACCGTCGCGGTCAGGCCGCCTGCATTTTGCTCGGGGCCGTTCTTGAAGACGCTCGGAAGCGCCAGATTGGCGATGAACTTGAAGTAGCGGAGGTTATTGGTTGCGTCCCACCCGATGCGGATCTCGGCCGATCCGGAGATGTCGAAGCCGAACAGCTTCTCGCCGTTGAGCGTCCCCGTCGAGACGACCTGTTTCTCCTCACCTTTTCCTCCGGCGGGGAGGTTCCAGTTGAGCAGGCCGCCGTCGAATTTCACGCCCGCGACATCGATGTTTGCGCGCACGCTCAAGCGGCCGCCGGGTGAACCTGCCGTCGGCGCGGTGAGCACGAACGCGGTGCCGGGAGCCGGTGTCAGCGGAACCCCGTTCAAGTTGACCGTGTCGCTGGTGTCCCAAGTCCCGGGTGACACCTGGTTCAGGCAACCACCGGTGGTGGCTTCGATCAGACCGAAGGTGACGTCGGTCGAGCACTGAGCGGCGCCGGCGTCTCGCCGGGCGACGGCGGCTGATGCCGCCGCAGGGCCGAGCCCGACCAAGCCGAGCGTCAAGGCAGCAGCGAACGCGAGCAACCATGATCGCCCAAACCGCATGCTTAGTCTCGGCACAGCACCTCCCATTGCGCGCCCCGGGGGCGACTTAATAGTTGCGCGACTCTATGTAGACGTCAGACGCTTGTCAAGTACGGCCAGCGCGCGATTTGCCGTGGGAGTCGGGGATGGGCGATAACCCGTGGTAATCCTCATCAAAGCTACTTTGTCCTGTTGCGCCGATGACGCAAGCCCTTCCGCGGTGAGCTGCTCGCCGGTCGCTCACGGCTGTTAGATATCGGCATGGATCGTGCCACTGCGGTGTCAGTTCTGAGAGCGCTTCATCAAGCGCAAAATGCGATGTACGCAGGAGGTGACAGTGACGCCGTGCGGGCACTGTTGACCGACGACGTCGAGTGGCATGTGCCGGGCGCCAACGCGATCTCCGGCGACTACCAGGGGATCGACGAAGTCATGGCGTACTTCCGCAGACGCCGCGGGCTCGCTTCAAACACGCTTCGCTTGCGGCCCGGCGAGATACTCGTCGGGGAGCATCACCTCGCGGCGCTCACCGACGGGACCGCGGTCATCGCGGGTGCCGAGCACCAGTGGTCGACCGTCGGCCTCTACCGCCTGCGCGGGCGCCAAATCGCCGCTTGTTGGCTACTCGCTCTCGACCAGAGAGCGTTCGACCTCGTCTGGTCACAAGCCTGAACGAGGTCAGTGGCGGTTTTCCTGCTGCTGCAGGGTTTCGTGCATGGGGCGGGGGTGGGGCGCGCTCGTGTTACCTTGACCTGCGCCCACGACCGGACGAAGCCAGGGCGCTAGCGCATTTCTCTTGCCAGCACATGCCACGCCTCCCGAGGCCGATCTACCATGCCGTTTGCGCAGTCGCCGTAGCGCTCCTGGTTGGTGGGGCTGCGGCGGGGTTATCCGACGCGGCGGCCGCGGGGGCGGGGGGCGCCGGCGTCGGTGTCACGAGTGATGGCGCCAGTCTCGCGCGGGCAACCGAAACGCCGCAACCGAGTCAGCAGATCGGGACCCTCAGCGCCACCTTGGGCTCCCAGCGTGCGGAGGCAAGCCAGTTGTCAGAGCAGGTGAACGTGACCCATTCGCGGCTGCTTCAGCTCGAGGCCTCAGCCGCAGACGCCGAGCGCGTGCTGGCGGCGCAAGTCGTCGGAAACTACGAGTCGGCGCGTCCCGATCTGGGGACAGTCGTACTGCAATCGACCGGCGTCGAGGACCTGCTCCAGCGGCTGGCGCTCGCGCGCCGAGTTGGATCCCGAAATCTGCACGAGGCCGACCAGGTGCGAGCAACCCGGGCGGCCGTGGCAGCCGAGGCGACCCAATTCGGTTCGCTTCAGGAGCGCCAGAGGGCGTTGGCGAGCGCGATTCTCGAGCAGCAAAGCGCGCTCGCGCGAGCGCGCGTCAGCCTGATTCAACAACAGCTCGCCGCGATTCAGGGGCGGCGCCGTGCGATCACCGCTCAGCTCCAGTCCCGGGCGGCGGGGCTCCAGAGCCAGCTCTCCGCCCTCCAAGCCGAGGCCGCGACGCGCGGCGGGTCTCCGGCGGCGGAGTCGCCGTCGCCCACGTTTCCGCTTCCCAAGCCCGCGGCCGCGCCCCTGACGACCTGGTCCCTCGCCGACGGGGTCGACATCTCGGCCGCCGCCACCGCGCCGGAGTACGCAGTTTGCTCGGGAACGATCGTCCTCCACGGGATCGGCGGCTTTGGGCCCTGGGCCCCGGTGCTGCGCTGCGACAGTTCCCTCGACGGCCATCGCTACCTCTATTACGGAGCCTCGGGGCCCGGGGGACAGGTGGCGGTCGGCACCCGTGTCGAAAGCGGGCAAGTGATTGGCTCGGTAGGACCCGGGCTAGTCGGCATCTCCACCGGTCCACACCTCGAGCTCGGCTTCGCCGACGCGAGCGGCAACCCAATCGGCGGCCGGTCCGCCTCGAGGATGCTGGCGCTGCTCGAGGGGCTCTACCGACGCTAGTCGTCGACAGCGCGGAAGCGCTACGCTGGCCCCGCGCCCTCTTAGCTCAG
>CAWHME010000010.1:0-53199 GCA_963830465.1 uncultured Solirubrobacterales bacterium | reverse complement strand
AGAGGCCCCAGCTGGCGAGCGGGCTTCCGGGGGCCACGCGATAGTCGTGGGCCGACGGGTTCTCGAATCGGGGGTTGACGTGGATGTTTCCGGCGAGAGAGATGCCCGGCGGCGTTCGCGAGCACGCCAGCGGGTCTTGAAGATGTCGTTGCTCTGGAACACGTTGCCGCTGCCGAGTCCGCAGCAGCAGAGATCGCATCTCCTCGGAAGAGCCGTGCGCTGGGTAGCCCGGTCGAGTTCATGATCACGTTGTGCTCGATCACGTTCCCGGAGACGCTGGAGCTTCCCCCGAGCACGAACCCCGACCCGGCACCGTCGATCACGTTGTCGTAGATGAGCGCGTTGCCAGCAGCAGGATAAATCTGCACGCCCCAGCCGTGCGCGGTCGTTCCAGAGCCAGTTGTCGTAGATCTGGACTCCGTTGCCTTGCGCGAGGTAGATCATCTGATCGTAGTCCTGGCACTGCCCCAGATCGTGGATCCGGTTGTAGCGGATGATCGTCCCGTTCGCCTGCCCGTTCCAGCCGACCCCGATCCCGTTACCGCGGAGACTCGGCACCGACTGGTAGAAGTTGTTGAACTGAAAGACGTCGTTCTGGCCGTCGATCTCGAGCCCGTTGGAGACCGGATACGGGCAGTGCGTTCCCGGCCGCTCGCTCGAGTACTGCGTGTTTGAGCCATCGATCTGAAGCCCCGAGAGCACCGTGTAGGACCCCTCCAGCTCGGTCAGTCCCACCAGCTTGGCTCGCTGAGCCCGGTAGGAGGTGATCGTGATATCGCCACCGGACGCAGACCCCGACTTGCCGAGAACCCGGACCGTACCGGTGTTCCCATAGGTACCCGCGAGCAAGCACCCCGTCTGCCCCGGCGCTGAGCGCCCGATCCAGCTTCACGACCGAACCAAACGGGCTGCGCCGCCGCCCATTGCCAGACTTATGGGACGGCGACGCGTACAAGCTGCAAACGGCCGCAGAAGCCGAACTGGTCAGGATGCCGCCGGCCAGCACAATGGCGAACAGCACGAGCGTCAGGAACGTGTTCCGTGTCCGGTGCATGACCTCACCCCTGCAGCGCGACCGCAGCGCGTCTCCGGCGTTGGGGTCCCGGCGGTCATTTTATCGGCGCGCGCGCGACCAGTGTAACCAAGCCAGCCTTTGCCCCTCTGAGGCTGCTTGCTCAGGGGGCTACTACGACACGAGCATTTGACGAATAATGTCGCGATGTCCGCGGGAGCTTGTGCACTGCCGCACGTCCTGACGCTGATCGACAACATCGGCGACGGCGGTGCCGAGCGAGTCTCCGTGGAATTGGCGGCATCGATGGACGGGTCTCGGTTCAGACGTTCGCTCTGCGTCACGCGGCCGTTCGGGCGCTTCAGCCGGCAAGCCACACAGGCGAGCCTCGAGCGGCTCCGGGCGGAGGGCGTCGAGGTGCTGAGGCTCGATCGTCGCGGCCGGGTCGATGTCTGGTCGTGGGGTCCATTGTTCAGTTACCTGCGCTCGCAGCAGGTCGACGTTCTCCACTCCCACAAGTTCGGCTCCAACGTTTGGGGAGCGATGCTGGGACGCGCGGCACGCGTCCCGGTGGTGATCGCGCACGAGCACACCTGGTCGTTCGAGGGACAGGCGGTTCGCCGGCAGATCGATCGGCGGGTGGTGGGGCGGCTGGCGAGCGCAGTGATCGCGGTTTCCGAGGCCGACCGCCGGCGCATGATCGAGGAAGTTGGGATGCCGGCGAACCGGATTGTGCTGATTCCGAACGGCACGCCGTCATTACCGCCCGGAGATGGACTGACGGTCCGCGAGGAGCTGGGCATCGAGCCCGAGACGCCGGTTCTGGCGATGATCGCCGTGCTGCGAGCGCAGAAGGCGATCGACGTGATGCTCCGGGCGCTCGCGATCCTGCGGAGCTCGCATCCAGACGTGCGGCTGCTGGTCGCGGGCCCGGGCGATCCCACGGAACTGCTTGCGCTGGCATCCCAGCTCGGGATTCCGGATGCCGCCAGCTTCCTCGGGCACCGCAGCGACATCGCAAACGTGCTTGCTGCGGCTAATGTCGGCGTCCTCTCGTCCGACTACGAGGGAAGCCCACTGGCGGTATTGGAATACATGTCCGCGGGCCTCCCGGTCGTCGCCACGGATGTAGGAGGCCTGCCGCAGATGGTCGAGCGCGGCGAGACGGGTTTGCTGGTCCCGCGGCGCGACGCCCCAGCGCTCGCCGCGGCGATCGAGCGTTTGCTGTTCGATCCCGAGCTCGCGAGATCGATGGGCGAAGGTGGACGCCTGCGGCACGAGCGCGAGTTCTCGAGCAGGGCGATGACCGAACGCGTGTCCCGGCTCTACGAATCGCTGCTGCTGGGTGCGGGCGCGCAGCCAGTGACCGCGCCGAGCCCGTCCGGGGTCCGCACCTAGAGGTGGGCGAGCGCGCGTAGCTCGCGCAACGCGGGCGATACCTTGACCGCGAAGCGCAGTGGGGTATCGATCGAATAAGCCCCGATTCGGGGCCACTCGAGTCCGCTCGGAGGCCGAAGGTGCGCGGGCAGCGCCGCCCCCGCCTCGTAGCCCGCGGCCTTGGTCGCGGCAACCACCCGCGCATCCACGTCCCCATATGGGTAGGCCAGCGACCGGCAGGGACTGCCGACGGCGTCGGCGCACTGGTCGCGCGAGCCGGCCAGCTCCGCGGTCAGTTGCTGGTCGCTGCATTGCGTCAGGCGCGGATGGGTGATCGTGTGAGAGCCGATCTCCCAGCCGGCCTCCGACAGCGCCGAGAGCTGTGTCCACGACAACGGAGCCAGCTCGTGCTCGTGCGGCCCGCCCAGCCAACGGTCGATTCCCGGCCATGCCATCGGGGCCCCCGCGGCGGGGAAAGCGGTCGGCACGAATACCGTCGCCGGAAGCCCGAGGCGATCGAGGATCGGCTTCCCGAGCTCGAGCGTCGAGCGGTAGGCATCATCGAACGTGACCACCAGCGTGGGCCCCGAGCGCGGGGCGCGAAGGGCATCGGAGAAGGTGCCCCCGCGGTAGCCACGATTGACCAGAAGCGTCAGCTGGCGCTCGAACTGACTTGCTGGGAGCGCCAGATCCGCCGGCCACGAGTCGCTGATGGCGTGGTAGCAGAGCACCAGAACGTCGCGTGATCGCAGCATCGACGGGGCGAACGATATATGCCACCGTGCGGGCGTAGCATAAGAACCCCGAGTGTTAGGAGGCTGAGGATGCCGAGACTGGTTCGGATGGACGAGACAGGCCATACGACCTTGGCCGAGTGGACGGCCGAGGAGCCGGCGGCGATCGAGGCGGCTGTGGCGAAGTTCCGCGCCGAGCTCGATCAGGGCTATTACGCGGTCGTCTCGCAGGGCGAAGGACACGCCGAACAGGTTCGAGACCTACCAGTCGGCGCTGACCTGGTGATTCTCCGGCGCCCGATCGCGGGTGGCTAGCCCTACGGGACTGACCGGCGAGGTCATCGAGGCATCGGGCAACTCGCTTCCCGAGCTGGCGAAGGTTTACTGGCGCCCGCGCGCCGACGCGCGCTCGTTGACCCGGACCGGACGGCTGTGGACGCTCGCCACCGCTGCACACACTGTCCCGTTCATCGGCGCCGCGGCGCTGCTGGTCGCCCTCAAGCCGCTCACCGCACCGGTGGCGCTCGTGGCACTCGCGCACGCGTGGATCATTCCCGAGCTCTACGCGGCGAGGGGAGCGAACGTGACCCGCGGCCACGACCTCACCGGCGATCCCGAAGCCGAGCGACGGGCGCTCGGGCTGTTGGGGGACCTGCTCGACCACGAGCCGCGCGCGTTGCAGCTCAGGACCGGGCTGGCGCTCGAGCGCGGGGCGCTCGGGGTCTGGCTGGTGGGCGAGCGCGGCGCGCTGCTGGTGCGGCCAGGGGGCCGGCGCGTGCACTGCTATTGCGTGAAAGTGGCCGACGGCGAGCTGCCGGCGAGCGATCGCATCGCGCACCTGCTGCTGGCGCTGCGGGCCGACGAGTCGGGATTCGCGACGGTCGCCAACCTCGCCTTCTCAGGCGCCCGCTGGCGTTTGCGCCGGCGGCTTCCGGGACCGGCCCGCGAGGCGCTGGACGTCGCCGCGGAGGCGGCCAGAGCGGGGACCTCAGCGCACCTCGCCAGCCCCGTGGCGCGCCCCGCCAGCCCCGTGGCGCAGCCCGCCAGCCCCGTGGCGCACCGCGCGCGGTGAAGTTTGTACCGAGGGCCAATGCGGCGCCCGCTCGCGCTGGGGATGATCCTCGCCATGATCCGCACGCTAACCCCCTCGAAGGTGCTGCTCGTCCGCGATCGCCGTGTGGCCTCGAGCGGACCAGGCGCTGCTCAGGTGCGGCGCTACCGTCTCGCGCGGCTGCGGCTCGACGGCCGTGAGCCCTCAGCCGCCGCACGCTTGCCCCACGCCAAGCGCGTCTACGACTGAAGTACAGCCGATACTGGGGCCAACTGGCCGGCCCGGTGGCGCGGTAGCGCTACGCTTGCTTTATGAAAACTGAACTTGAGAATCGGCCAGCTCGCCCGCCGGTTCTGCGCCGGGTCGTTGCGGGAATGGTCTTGATCGTCGCAGCGGTGCTGGCGATCCACGTGGTGATCGGACTCGTGCTGAGCGTCTTTTGGGTCGTTCTCGCGATTGCGGTTGCCGTAGCGGTGATCTGGGCACTGAAGACGATCGTCTGGTAGCAACCGCCCATGGGGGACATGGGCCTGCTCGTGATCATGTTCTTCTTCGGCCTGGCCGGAGGGGTCATTGGGCGCATCAAGGGGAGTTCATTCGTGGTCTGGTTTCTGGTCTCCGGGCTGATCCCGTTCTTCGGGCTGCTGGCGGCGATCGCCTACCGGTGGGACAACCGCGAGCTGCGGCGACAGTGCCCCGGCTGCGGGCGTGTGCTGAAGCTGCACGACGCGATCTGCACCAGCTGCGGGACCGAGCTCGAGTTTCCCGACGTCGCGATCGCGTCGGAGACCTCGATGCGCGAACGCGCTGTCTAGCCCTCCGAGAAGACGCCCGCGGGCGACTGGGCGACGCTTCCCAACTCGAGCTCGCGCTCGAGCGCGCGATCGAGCGCTCGATGGGCCTGCTGCTGTCCCCAGATCGGGCGCAGCGTGTGATCGCGCACCGGGACGTACTCGAGCGTGACCGTCTCCCACTGCTCGAGCTGCGCCTTGCGACCGGAGCGAGTGAATTCGTAGTCGAGCGGCTCGTTGCCCGAGAACAGCAGCATCATCCGCGTGCCGGTGGCGCGTAGCTGGTCGAAGGCCGCATCGAGGTCCTGTTCGAGCGCCTGGCCCTCCGGATGACCGGCTCGCAGCCGCGACAGCAGTCGCCTCGGTGAGTCGAGCAGCCATCGGGCAAGCGCGATCACCCGATCCCTGGAGGCCTCGCGCCGGATCTTCGACCATGAGGTCAGATTCGCCATCAGCCGTCGGAAGTCGCGCGCCGGGGCGAGGTTCGGATCAGAGATCAGTCGCTGGGGGTTCAACATCAAGGCCGTGCTCACGCGGGCGTCGCGCAGCGCCGCGTGAAAGGCCCAGTACGCGCCCGCGCACAACCCCGCCAGTACAAACCTCTCGCCGACGCCGCGGCGGTGAAGGAGCTCGACCGCAGCCAGGACCTGAGGAACCAGTTCCCGCGCGTAGAGCGATCCGTCCCTGACGTACGGCGTGGTCTCCCCGTCAGCGTCGCCGATTCCCTCGACGTCGAAGCGCAACGACGGCACTCCGCGCGCCGCCCAGCGCCGCGCGGCTTCGGTCCACATGCGGTTGGGTCCGATCCGGCGAACCGCGCCGGCATTGAGAAACAGCGCGCAGAGACCGGGCTGCCGCTGTCCGAGTGGCTCCGCGAGAACGCCCTCGAGGTTGCCGAACGGCTGCTCGATCCGCAGCGGCGTCTCCCTGATCTCGGCGTCGCCGACCCGAAGCTGGGCGGAGGCGCGCTCGTGGGCGACTGGCGCCGGCGTCAGCGCTGCCGGGGAGGAGGACTGATCCAGCCAGGCGGTCACCCGCTCGATCACCTCCACCGGCGGACGCGCTCGCTGGGGATGGGAGGTCATCGTCTCGTATCCCTTTCCCGGCGCGACGGTGACCGCGGTGCCGCGGCTCTGCAACTGCTCCGCGAGCGCTCCGTCAACGGCGATCCCGTCTTGCTCGAGCAGCAACGCGCGCGGTGAACTCGAGGGGGGTAGCGCCAGCTTCGCGAGGTCGAGCTCGCCCAGCTCCTTGACCGTTTCGGCGCTGAGCAGAAACCCTCCGGCCTCCAGCTCGCCGGGCGCCAGCGGTGGAGGCTGCTCGAGGCCGTGGAAGAACTGCGACGCCTCGAGCTTCGAGAAAGCGCGCAGCTGGCGGACGAGCGCACGTCCGCGGGATGGTGTGCCCCAGAGCACGAAGTCCTCGATCGGGGCACCGGCCGCCGCCGCCCGGTAGGCGATCAGGCCACCCAAGCCGAGTCCGATCGCGACCACTCGCCGCGCTCCGGTCGCCTCTCGCAGCCACCGCGCGCCGCGGTCGATCGTCTCGGTCCATGCCTCGATCCGGCCGGGGTCGCGCGGGCTGCCGGCGCTGTCTCCGGTGCCCGGAAGGCTTACTCGCAGGCAGGCATAGCCGGACGTCGCGAGCCGCTGCGCCCAGTAGCGCCGAGCGCGATACGAGCAGACCTCGTCGAAGCCAAACGGGGGGCACAGCAGGACCGCGGTGTCGCGCCCGGAGCCATCGGCGGGCCGATGGAGGATCGCGCAGACGGGCTCGGTCGCGGGCTCGAGGTAGATCGTCTCGGGAAGCGGCGGCGAGCTCAAGCCGACTCGGCTCCGATCGTGACCGGGTTCATCAGATTGAGCGCCGAGATCGAGCCGCCCACGAATTCCGCGCCGGACGCGACCGGGGTCAGGCGCAGCACGCGTTCGCCGCCCGGCTCGAGGCAGAACGCGTTGTCATCGGGCAAGAATCCGGGCGCGTGCACCAGCACACCGTACGCCAGCCGGCGCGAGCGGACGCTCACGGCGATCGTGTCGCCGAGGTCGGGGTGAGCGGATGCCTCGATTCCGATCCGCTCAGCCGACTCGCGCCACAGGGGACGACCGGCTGGAAACCTGAAGCCTTGTGAGAGCGGCTCCCTCGGGTGGGCGGCCGACTCGAGGCTCGCCACGATCACGTCCTGGGCCGCAGGCCCAAACCCATACGCGGCGCCGGCGTCGACGAACCGGCCGAGCAGCCCTTCGACGGTTCGCTGCAACGATTCGCGGGGGGCGAGCTGCACTTCCTGCTCAGCCTCGGCGACGGTCGCCTCCCAGTTCTGGTACAGCGCCACGCGAAGGCGCGCATGCAGCGGTTCGGGGCGCTCGTTGGCGACATGGATCGCGACTCCGGCAAGGCCCTCGTCAGTGGTCCAGACGGCGACCGGGGCGAGCGCGCGACGGAGGTAGTAATAGGCTGCCTTCGGCAGCCCCCGGTGGTCGAGTACTCCGAACCCGGCGCCCGGGACCATGTCCTTGAGCCACAACATCAGCGCACCGCGGCAAGGGGAGCCCTCTCGCCGCCACTCGCCCATCACCTCCATCATCATCTCCCCCGAGGCCAAGCGGGAGAGCTCGATGTAGCGCTCCTGGTCCTGGCGGCGCAGCCGGACGGGGTCGATTTCGAACAGCCACTGGAGGTAGAAGTCGCGAACGTCGTCGAAGTCGAATCCCGGAGCCAGATAGAACGCCGGCCCCGCGTCGCGCTGTACGCCGGCCTTCCATTCTGGGTGATGCACGGGTAATTCGACCTCGTCGGGCACGTTGGCGAACGGCAGGCATTCGGCGGCGAAGCGCACCTCCGCGCCGCGGACCTGATCGAACGGCCGGAAGTAGCCGCCGACGCCGAAGTAGTGCGCGATGCCACGGTTCGGGTGAAACGGCACGTCTCCGCCGCACGGGGTACTGCGCACGTAGGCGCACTGCGCGCCGGACTCGGCCACGATCTCCGGGAGCACCGCGTCCCACATCTCGTCGCGTCCCAGCGCCGGGTCAAGCCCGAGCATCGCGGGCTGCTGCTCCACCTCCTGATTGCCGCACACCACCGCCAGGCTGGGCCGCCCCGCGAGCCCGTCGAGCAGGGCCCGGGCTTCGCGCTCGACCTCGGCCCGGAAATCGGGTTCCGCGAATGGGTAGTCGAGGCTCGCGAACATCAAGTCCTGCCAGACGAGGATCCCCAGCTCATCGCAGAAATCGTGGAACAGCTGCGATTCGTAGGCGCCGGTGCCGACCAGCCGCAGCATGTTCATCCCCGCATCGCGCGCTCGCACGACCAGCTCGCGGAGCTGATGCGCCGACGGGGCCATCGAGATCAGGTCCGGCGGCACCCACACCGCCCCGCGAGCAAACACGGGAACGCCGTTGACATGCAGATCGAGGCCGTCCTCGAGGATGTCATCCGCCCAGCTGAGCTCGCGAAAGCCGACCCGGCGGGTCGCCGCCTGCTCGCCCCCGACCTCGAGCGAGAGCTCGTGCAACACCGGCTCTCCGTGCGTGTGCGGCCACCAGCGCGGTGCGTCGGGCATCCGCAGCTCCGCCTCGCGCCACCCCGCGCCGGCGTCGCGGAGCGGCTGACGATTGCCTCCCAGCACCGCCTCCACCTGCCCTTCGGGCCGCGCGAGCCGGGCACGGACGAGCACCACCCCGTCATCTCCCTCCAGGCGGGGGCGGACCGACAGCGCGTCGACGGCGGCGGCGCCGCGGCGTACGAGGCGGATCGGCCGCCAGGGTCCGACCGGCGCGGGCCCCGGCGCGTAGCCCGGTGAGCGGCCGAAGATCATTGTCCGGTACCACCGCAGCCCCCCTTCGCTGACCACGCGCGTGCGCCAGCGCTGTCGTGGTCGACGCGAGGCGCCCAGTCGCGGCTTCAGCGCGCGGCAGGCGATCACCAGCTCGTTCTGCTCGCGCACCCGCCCGGTCAGATCGACCTCGTGCGCCGCCCACATTGACGCGGATTCGAGCACCAGCTCGCCGTTGAGAAACACCTCACTGACGGTCGCGATCCCGCCGAGCTCGAGCAACAGCTGCTCGTCGGCAAGCATCGGGGGAGCGGAGAAGGCGGTCCGGAACCACCAGTCCTCGGCATCGAAGTCGCGTCCATCGCCGAGTCCGACCGCCGCGGCGGCGGTGCCGGGCACAACGGCCTCACGCCAATCGAGTCCGTCGAGCTCTGCCGGATTTTGGCGCGCGCCGGCGGGGCTCGCGGCGACCTCCCAGCCCTCCACGAGCTCAGTCAAGGGCGCGGCCGAGTGCCTCCATGCCGTCGCTCCAGGCCTCCGCGAGCGAAGCGAGCGCGGGCTCGGGGTCGAACGGGCGCCGGCGCGCGAGCCGGAAGGAAACGGTCTTCGATCCCTCCACGATCTGGCGCAAGGAGCCGGCCGCGTCCGCGCCCTCCTCGCCGAGAACCCACTCCACGTGGTCTGCCAGCAGCTCGAACGCGGAGCCGACCATCCGCACCGTGACGAACGCGTACGCGTGGTAATCCTCGGGTTCGCCGGCGAGCAGCCGGGGCAGGTCCTCTGCCAGCGACTCGGCCCACGCCAGGAACGGGTTCCGCGCCGGGCGCCGGGCGTAGTGGAACGCAAGCAGCTCCCGGGCCTCGCGGCGGAGCTCATCCCCGGTCAGGCGCGGGCCGGCGTCGAAGCGCACGATCTCGAGGAACGGGTCCATCACATCGTCGGTGAAGTGGGGCAGCATCCGGAACGCGCCGCGGTAGTCCTCGCCTTCAAGCTCGAAGAAGCCCGCGTTGTGGAAATAGCGCATCCGCTCGCCTTCGCGGTCGATCGTCTCGGGGGCGACGGTCGTCTTCAGATGCTCGCGCCGGTAGCTCGTCGCGGCCGTGTCGGGCAGGTACCAGGCGTCGATTTCGACCAGTACGGTCCGCCCCAAGCCGAGCTGCTCCTCGATGTGCTCGGGCAGGGTGCGATACGGGAGCATCTCGTGGATGTCGATCCCGAAGAGCCGGTCGATGTCCGCATACGGCGGCTTGAAATACGTGAACTGGTCGCCTTCCCAATCCGTTCTCACGATGAAGCCGAGCATCGCGAGCGGCTCATCGCCGCGTCCGTGCAGCAGCTCGATCAGCACATCGGCGTAGCAGTTGGTCTCCAGGTAGGTCCGGCCCGTCTCGTGCAACGGGTGCGACTGGTAGCCCGCGGGATCGATGCCCCACAGGGACACGGCGCTGCTGGATGTGGTGGTCACTAACGCAGCTCCAGCTTCTCGAGCACGGCGGTCGGCCAATCATCCAGGTCGAGCCCATGCGCGCTGAACAGTGCGAGCGTCACTCGCTCCTCGCCGAACGCCATGCAGCCGGTGTGGGCCGGCTCGCCGTCCGCGGTCTTCAGGTCGTAGGTGAGGCCGAAGTGGTCCTGGTGGTAGTTGGAGGAGGCGATCGCGGTCGGCTTGTCGCCCGCGACCGGCGCGAGCAGCTCCCATTTGAGCTCCTGATCGCGCTGCTGAGCCGCGAGCAGCCGACCCACGCGCCCGAAGAAAGGATCGTTTGCCACGTCGAGCTCGAGCTCGAGCTCGAGCGAGCGCAGCAGGGCCTCCGCCCGCGAGCGCCACTCACCCCGCCAGGCCAGCACCGTCTCCCGATCGCCGATCCGCACGATCTCCCGCATGTGGAAGATCTGCATCCGCGCCGGGTCGGTCGAGGGCTCGCGGCGGAACACGTAGGAGTCGCCGGTATCGAGCGTCAGGCCGCCCTCGGGCAACGGGCCACGGTTGGCCATCGCCGGGTACATCGGGTAACACGCGGCAGGAGCCAAGACCATGTCGGTCATGTGCTGGAAGCCGCTCCAGTCATCGTGACGGGTAGCCCGCTCGAGCTGATCCGCCGCAGCCTGCTCGTCGCCTTCGAATCCGAACACCGTGCCCGCCAGATGTGGGAACGACCCGAGGTAGCCGCTCGTCTCGAGCTGCTGGCGCGGGAGAATCGGAGGGAAGTACAGCGGCTCCGGCGACTCGGGGGCCGCGGTGCGCGTCACCAGCTTGTCGAACGCGACCCGCACGTCCTCGAATGCGTGGCCGCGCGCGTAAACCCCGTGCACGCCGGTGCGAGTCAGCAGGCCCGCATCGACCAACTCGTCCAGGTAGGAAACCTGGGCCACGCTACCTGCGCGAAACTCTGACATCAGACCTCCTTGGCGATCAGCAACAGGCCGGCGTTGGTCTCGTGGATGCGCTCGTTGGCGATCATCAGGGCCGCGGACATCGTGTCGCGCAGGTGCCGGCCGACGCTGAATGGTGTGTCGTTCTTGAAACCCATGATTCCGCAGACATCCAGCGCCCCGCGGCAGATGTCGGCTGCGTGCTCGGATGCGGCGATCTTGAGGTTGTTGAAGCGCAGCGCCGCAGCGAGCGTCGAAAGGTGCTCTCGTCCCGGTTCCTCCGAGGCGACGACGAAGTCCCGCAGCGCCGAGTCGACCTCCGCGCGCAGCAGCGAGAGCTCGCTCATCACGCGAGAGAGCCTTTGCGCGACCGGAAGCGGCTCGCCGGGCCTGCGCTTGGCCATCGCCCGCACGAACGCGCGGGCACGGTCGAATGCGTCCTCCGCGATCCCCAGCCAGAGGTGGGACCAGAGGATGTGCGAGACGGGCACCATCGACTCCGCCGCGACCCGCGAGAACGGGGTCGCGAGCACCTGCTCGCCGGGGAAGGTGGCGGTGACGACGTAACCGGGCGAGCAGGTTCCCCGCATCCCGAGCACGTCCCAGGTGCCGGTCGGCTTCAGCGCATTCTGGTTCTTGCGCGTCAGCGCGGCCACCTGATCGCCCTGCTCGGCGTCGGGCGACCGGCGCAGCGTGGTCAGCAGATCGTCCGCGTACAGGCCGTAGCTGACCGTCGGCGCTTGCTTCTCGAAAGTGAAGAAGCCGTTGTCGCCCGGCGTCACTGGGGCGATCGAGCGACCCATGTCCCCGCCGGTCCCAACTTCGGATGTCACCGAGGCGATCAGCCGCTGATCGGCCGCGAGCTCGCTCAGATACCTCTCGAACCAAGAGCCCGGGTCCAGGTGACGGACGATCGTCACGACCTGGATCTGATGCATCGCGAACACCATCGCGCTCGCTCCGCAGTGGCGCCCGAGCTCAAAGCAACACCGCGCGAGCGTCTCAAACGAGACTCCGCCGCCACCGAGCTCGGTGGGCACGAACGCCGAGAGGGCGCGCCCCTCGCGCAGCGCCTCGATCGTCTCGCTCGGGAATCGGGCGCTGCGGTCGACGTCGTCGGCGTTGGGGGCGGCGACTTCCCGCGCGATCGTACGGACGTTCGCGACCAGCGCGTGCTCGCGGTCGAGCGTGACGCTCATGCCGGGACTTCGGCTTGCAGTTCGGTCAGCGCGTCACGGATCGCCGCGACGCTCTCGAACACGCTGCGCTTGAGCATCCGATCCGGGAACTCGATGTCGAAGGCGTCCTCGAGCGCGAGCATCACGTTGACGCTGGCGTGCGAGGTCATCCCGGCTGCGTAGAGGTCGGCGTCGTCGGAGAGCGTGTCCACCGGCACCGGAAGGCGGGCGTGATCAGTGATGGCTTGGCGTATTTGTTCGGTCATAGTTTTGTTATCGGCGGCTTCTCGAATCTCTGCAGTCAGTTTTCGGCAGCTTTAAAAATCTCCGCAACAACAACGGCGCCGGCGAGCCCTTTTTCGTGCGTGAGACTCAATGACAAATCTCTGATACCGGCCGCTGAGGCGAGGGTAGCGGCGCGACCGGTGAGCGACAACCCGACCCAGCCGGAAGCATCGCGCCTGACTTCGACCTCGCGCCACCCGACGGCTTCATCGCCGACGCGCAGGACTTTGAACGCCGCCTCCTTCGCGGCGAACCGAGCTGCGAGCCGCTCGGCGTCGATCGCGGTCGCCGTGCTGCAGTCGGAGACCTCGTCGGCGCTGAACACGCGTTCGAGATAGCGGTCGCCGTGCACGCTGATCGACTCGCGCACGGACTCCGCCGACACTAGGTCGATTCCTACGCGAACGGGCACAATCGCTGACCCTCGAGCTTGAGTTTTGGCACTGAACCGGTCGGTCGAATACGATCGGCCGGGCCCCGCGCACCGCACCTAGAAACCCCTGAGGACATCGGCCGATCTCGGCAACAGCTTAGCGGCTCGAGTCACGCGCGAGCAAGCGCCGCGGCCCGCTCCGGCGCTAGACTGTCGGCTCGGCCGCGCCGCGGCGCGGTTGCGCACGCCCAAGTCCAAGCTGCGAAAGGAGGCAAGCGCCATGCGTGCAGTCGACGCCCTGATGGAATGCCTGAAGGCAGAAGGTGTCGATGTCGTATTCGGGCTTCCGGGCGGCGCCAACCTCCCTACCTATGATGCCTTCTACGACGCCGGCATCCGCCACATCCTCGTCCGCCACGAGGCGGGCGGCGGTCACGCGGCGGAGGGTTACGCGAAGGCGACCGGTAACGTCGGCGTCGCGCTCGGCACGAGCGGACCAGGCGCGACCAATCTGGTCACCCCGATCTGCGACGCGATGATGGATTCGGTGCCGGTCGTGTTCCTGACCGGTCAGGTTCGCACCGAGTTGCTCGGGACGGACGGGTTCCAGGAGGCGGACACGATCGGGATCACGATGCCGATCGTCAAGCACAGCTTCATGATCCAGCACCCCCTGGAGCTTCCCCGCTCGATCCACGAGGCGTTTCACATCGCCCGCACCGGCCGTCCCGGACCGGTGGTGGTCGACATCCCGCAGGACTTGAGCCGCGCCGAGGTTCCCTACGAGCCCGTCGCCGACGTCCATCTACCCGGCTACCAGCCCACGACCGACGGCAACCAGAAGCAGATCAGGCTCGCCGCCAAGGCGCTCGCCAACTCGCGCCGGCCGGTGATCTACGCGGGCGGAGGGGTGATCAGCGCAGGCGCAGCGACCGAGCTGACCGAGCTCGCCACTTCGGACAACTTCCCCGTGACCTGCACGGTGATGGGCCTGGGCGGGTTTCCCGGCGGGCATCAGCAGTGGCTCGGGATGCTCGGGATGCACGGGACACGCGCTGCGAACTACGCGATGGACGAGGCCGATCTGATCATCGCGATCGGGGCGCGCTTCGACGACAGGATCACCGGCAAGCTGTCTGAGTTCGCGCCGCGCGCGAAATTCATCCACATCGACGTAGATCCTGCCGAGATCTCGAAGAACGTTCCCGCGCACATCCCGATCGTCGGCGACGCAAAGAACATCCTCCCGCGGCTGACCGCCGAGTACCGGGCGCTCGAGGCGAGCCCGAGCCGGCTCGATGAGTGGTGGTCGCGGATCCACGCCTGGCAGGCCCGCCACCCACTGGTCTACGAGCAGTCGACGGACACCGAGATCAAGCCGCAAGCGATGATCGAAGCGCTGTACGAGGCGACCGGGGGCGACGCGATCGTGACCAGCGATGTCGGCCAGCACCAGATGTGGGCGGCTCAGTACTACCACTTCCGCAAGCCGCGGCGGTGGATCAACTCCGGCGGCCTCGGCACGATGGGGTTCGGGCTTCCCGCGGCGATGGGAGCCAAGGTCGGCTGCCCGGATCAGACCGTCGTGTGCATCGCCGGCGACGGGTCGGTGCAAATGAACATGCAGGAACTCGCGACCTGCTCGCAGGAGGGAATCGCGATCAAGGTGTTCATCATGAACAACGGCTACCTCGGCATGGTGCGCCAGTGGCAGGAGCTGTTTTGGGACAAGCGATACAGCCACGTCGACATGGGCCAGTGGCCCGACTTCGTGAAGGTCGCCGAAGCCTACGGAGCCACCGGGATGCGGTGCGAGGACAAGCACACGCTGGTGAGCGACATGAAAGAGGCGCTCGCCGTCGAGGGCCCGGTGCTCGTCGACGTGCGCGTCACCCGCGAGGAGAACACCTATCCGATGATTCCCGCCGGTCGCCCCGCTCGGGAAATGGTGGGGTGAGCGCGATGGGGGAGCCCGGAACCAAGCAAGTCCTGTCGCTCGACCAGCTCGAGGCCGCGGGCAGCTTCCGTAGCGGCCGCAAGCACATCCTCTCGATTCTGGTAGAGAACAAGCCCGGCGTGCTGACGAGGATCACGGGGCTGTTCGCCCGGCGCGGATTCAACATCGACACGCTGGCCGTCGGGCCGACCGACGACGAGCGCTTCTCGCGGATCACGTTGACGCTCGACGGCGCGGTGCATTCGATCGACCAGGTGACCAAGCAGCTGCACAAGCTGGTCAACGTGCTGAAAATCCGCGACCTCGAGCCGGAGGAGACGCTGGCGCGCGAGCTCGCCCTGTTCAAGGTCGCGGCGGACGGTGCCAGTCGTGGAGAGGTGATGCAGATCTGCGAGATCTTCCGAGCGAAGGTGGTCGACCTGACGAAGCGCTCGGTGATCATCGAGGTCACCGGTACATACGACAAGCTCGAGGCGTTCGAGCGGCTGCTGAGACCGTTCGGGCTGATCGAGATGGCGCGGACGGGCGAGATCGCGATCTCCCGCGGGCGCGGGGAGACCTGATCGTCCGCCGCCGCGGCCGGCGCTGATCGCGACCCGCGGTGGAGCCAGGCCGGCGCGAGGGTAGCCTGAAAGGGCATGACGGAGGTTGCGCAGCGGCCGGTTCCGGCTACCCCATGGCTCGACGACGCCACGTCCGCGCGCCTGGCGCGCCGCTTGGAGACGGCGCTCGCCGTGGCCCGCGCCGGCGGTTCGCCGGTGATCGCGAGCGTCACCGGCCTCTCCACGGGGGCCGGAGACCCCACTGCGATCGTCTCCGGCTCGCGCCGGCAAGGGGAGCCCTGGTTCTGCTTCGAGCAGCCCGACCGCGACGGGTCGGCGCTCGCCGCGCTCGGCAGCGTGCGCCGGCTCGAGCGTCGCGGGGTCGACCGATTCGCGAGCCTCGCCGCTCGCTGGGCCCAACTGTCGGCGAGGGCCGTCGCCGATGAGCCGGGCGGACCGCCGGGGTCGGGACTGGTCGCGCTCGGGGGATTCGCGTTCTCCGCAGACGGGGGCGAAACGCCGGTCTGGGATGGCTTTGAGCCCGCATCGCTGCTCGTGCCCGAGGTCTCGCTCGCGCGCCGCGCAGGCCGCGTGTGGCTCACCGTAAACGCCGAGGTGGCGCCCGACGACACGCTGCCCGATGTCAGTCGGCGGGTGCAGCGGCGCCTGTCCGAGCTGCGCGAACGGCCGCTGCCGCTACTCGATCCCGCCCCCACCGGCCCGTACAAGGTGATCAGCCCGATGCCGCCGTCGCACTACGAGGAGGCAGTCGCCAGGGCGGTGCAGCGAATCCGCGCAGGCGAGCTGGAGAAGGTCGTGCTGGCACGGGAGGTCGAGGTTCACGCTCCCGTCGACCACGACCCGGCGGCGGTACTGGGCGTGCTGCGCGAGGCATTCCCGGCCTGCTTCGTGTTCGCGGTCGGGCGTGGCGACGCCACGTTCCTGGCGGCCAGCCCGGAGCTGCTCGTGCGCCGGGAGGGCCAGCGGGCGAGCACGGTTGCGCTCGCCGGCTCGATTCGCAGAAGCGCCGATCCAGCCGTCGACGACCACCTCGGCGAGCAGCTGCTGCAAAGTGCCAAGGACCGGCATGAAAACGCGATCGTCGCGCGGCGCATCGCCCGCTCGCTCTCGCCGCATGCGGTCTGGGTGACCGCCGCGCCGGAGCCGGCGCTGGTGCGGGTCGCCAACATTCAGCACCTCGGCACGCCGATCCGCGCCCAGCTCGCCTCCCCGATCAGCGCGATCGAGCTGGCCTCGCTGTTGCATCCGACTCCGGCGGTGGGCGGCGAGCCCGGAGCGCTCGCGCGGACGCTGATTCCGGCGCTCGAGGGATTCGACCGCGGCTGGTACGCGAGCCCGGTCGGCTGGACCGACGCCGCCGGCGACGGCGAGTTCTGCGTGGCGCTGCGGTGCGCGCTGCTTCGGGGGCCGCTCGCGCGCTGCTACGCCGGCTCCGGCATCGTCGCCGACTCCGACCCAGCCGCGGAGCTGGCCGAGTCGGAGGTCAAGCTGCAGGCGCTGTTGCCTTTGCTGGCGGGGTGATCAGCGAGTCGGAGTCAAGCTGCAGGCGCTGTTGCTTTTGCTGGCGGGGTGAGCAGCGCTAGCCGGAAGTTCATCGGCGCCGCGCCCGACTGCGCAAGTCCCTCGCGATCCCCCGGGCCGCCACCGCGCCGAGATACGCGCCCGGCAACGGATCGCTGAGCTCCGTGAACGCGTGCACGACGTGCCTTCGAGGCAACATCGCGCTCGCAGCTGCGCGGTAGTTGCCGCGATGCAACTGCCAGAGGATGTGTTGACCGTCTCCGAGCTCATTTCTGTAGCGCATTCCAATCCGCGCTGTGACGAATCTGGGGCGCCGTCCGAGCAACCAAGCGCACCAAACGCTGGTCAGCGGAGCCCCGGCCCCGCGCGCAAGCGCGATCGAGCCCCACGGGCGAGGGTTGAAATCAATCGCTTGCCAGGAGCCGTCGCGGTTCTCGAGCAGCTCGAGCTCGAACATCCCACGCCACCCGATCGCGCCCACGAGCGCCTCCACCCGCTCACTCATTTCCGCCGGCGGGGCGATCGTCTCCGTGTAAGCCGAGCGTCCGGCCAACGGCGGGAAGGTGCGGCGATAACGCGAGACGACGGATCCCAGCAAACCCTGGTCCGTAGCGACTCCTCCGAACGAGATCACCGAACCGGTGCTGCGCCGCTGCACCAGACACCTTCCAATCTCCTGCTGGGCATCTCGCAGTGCCTGCTCGGTGTCCACCAGCCGGGTGGGAAACCTGGTCAAGGCCCCGGCGACCTCGGCGATCGTGTCGATCCCCTTCACCAGCACCGGCAGCCCAAAGGCTCGCGCGGCCGCCAGCGCCTCCTCGGTGTCATCGCAAATCCGTGACTCCGGCCCGGCGAGTCCCGCTTTCGCCGCCTCGCTCGCCAGACACGCCTTGCTCAGCGCTCGCTTCAGCTGCTCATGTCCCGGTAGCCCGATCTCGACGTACGGTTCGAACTGCTCCCGCCGTGTCGAGATCGCGTACAGCGTCTCGTCCCTCACCGGGATCAGGACGTGGTGCGGCTGCCTGCGCACCAGTTCGGAGAGCTGCTCGATGAATGGCTCGAGGGCGTCGCGCGGATCGGCGATGATCGCCCGGGAGCAACAGCGACGAGACCACAGCCCGGGTGCCTTGGCAGTCGGTGCAGCCGCTGTGACGAGATAGCCCCCGGCGGCGGCGCAGCGGATGCAAGCCAGGCCTGCCCGGTCTCCCGCGTCGGTGATCAGGACGCGAGGCAAACCTGAAGTCCCGGCTTACTGGGCTCGGGAGCGAACCCGATGACCCGCATTACGTCCTTCACGAAGAGCCCTTGGTGGAAGCGATTAGCAGCCCCAGTCGATCAACGTGCGGCGCCTCGCAAAAATTCCTACGGTTATCGATTCCCATCTGCGAGCGCGGCGCTCGCCGCCTCCGCGACCCGCCTGTGCAGCGCCAGGTTCTGCTTTCGATCCGTGCGGACTTCGATGATCGCGGTCCGCTCCGCTCCCAGCGAGGCGTCGATCGCGGCGTGCAGTTCGGCTTCGCCGCGGGGACAGGCGTAATCGCACTCATACACCGCGGCCACCCGAGCGAACTCGACTCCGTGGGGCGTCGCCACATGCTCCTCGAACGCATCCGCCTGACCGGCGACCGGCAGGAAGTGGAAGATCCCGCCGCCGTCGTTGTTGAGCAGCACGATCGTGATCTGCAGCCCCAGGCGGCGTCCAGCCAGCAGCCCACCGATGTCGTGCAACAGCGCCACGTCACCGATCAGCAGCACCACCGGATCATGGCCCGCCGCCGCGACCCCGAAGGCGCTCGAGACTGTGCCATCGATTCCGTTCGCGCCCCGGTTGGAGAGCACCCGCGGGGCCATCTCAGACAGGCCCGAGAACAGCTCGACGTCGCGAATCGGCATCGAGGAGGCGACGAACAGCGTCGCCTCCGCGGGCAGCCACGCACTCAGCCGCTCGGCGACCAGTGGTTCTGACAGGCCACCGGCGAGCGTGTCCGCGATCGCCTCGCTGAGCGCGTCGTCCGCATGCCGCCAGACCGCGAGCCAGTCCGGTTCGATCGGGGCGGCCGGCGCGCTTTCGTTCAGAGTTGCCGCCGGATCGCTGCGGTGGACCGCCGACAGCGTGCTGGCCGGGTCCTGCCACGCCGCCTCGGGATCGAGCGCGATCTGCGGCACGCCCTCGAGCGACTGCAACCAGGCCCGCAGCGGCTTGGAGGTGGGCAGGTCGCCGACGCGGATCACCAGCTGCGGCGTCTGCGCCGCGGTGAACCGCTCGTCGCGCAGCAGCAGGTCATAGCGCGCGATCGCCGCGGGACCGTGCCGCGCTCCCGACAGCGGATCGGCCAGCAGCGGATATCCGGCGCGCTCGGCAAACCGCGCCGCCGCATGGCCGAGACCGCGCTCGCGCTCGTCGCGGCCGGCGACGAGCACTCCCCGAGGCTCGAGCTCGAGCGAGGTGGGCGGCGCCGTCGGCGCGGCATCGGCGTGCGAGACCCAGGGGAGACCATGCGGGCGCCCGCCTTCCTCTGCCGCGAGCGGCCGCTCCAGCACGAGCGGCTCGCGCAGCGGGAAATTCAGGTGCACCGGCCCCGGCCGGCCCTCGAGCGCGGTCCAGTAGGCCCTGCAAGCGAGCAATCGGATGAAGCGCAGGCGCTCCGGCGAGGCCTCGTAGACGCCGACCTCGACGAACCACTTAGCGGCGTCGCCGTAGAGCTTGAGCTGGTCGATCGTTTGCCCGGCGCCCAGGTCCCGCAGCTCAGGCGGCCGGTCAGCGGTCAGCACGATCAGCGGCACGCGCGCCTGCTGTGCCTCGATCACGGCCGGCGCGAGGTTCGCGGAGGCGGTCCCCGAGGTGCAGGTGATCGCCACCGGGTGACCTGATGCCTTGGCCGCGCCGAGCGCGAAAAATCCCGCGCAGCGCTCGTCGATATGCGACCAGCAGCGAATCCGTCGCTCGCGCACCAACGAGAGCACGATCGGCGTGCAGCGAGAACCGGGCGCCGTGCAGGCGTGCCGCAGCCCGCATCGCGCGAGCTCGTCACAGAAGGCGCGTAGGAGACGGAAGCTGTCGACGGAGGTCAAGTCCGTGCTAGCTCGCGGCAGGCCGGCTGACTACTTGACCGCGAGATATTCGACGCCGCCTACGACAATATTGCCCGCGAATCGGACAACGGAGTTGCGGGAGGCGGCTCTTACGATCAATTGCCGGAGTCCGGACAGCTCGCCGGACTCCGCGCGGAAAGTCCACTTGTCGACCACCGTCCGGAAACCGATCGCCCTCAAACTCAGCTGGACCTCACGGTGCTTGAACCAGTGAATCGCGGGCCGGGTCGTGTATCCGACGAGCCAGGGACGCTCGCGTACCGCCCATTTCATAATCGCGGTCTGGGCGCGCGGCGGATACCACGGAAACAGTGGGAAGCCGCTGATTTCGTGCTGCCTCGGCTGTAGCGCAGAGGTCGTAGCAAATATGAATCCTCCGCCTGGACGAAGGACTCGGTAAGCCTCGCGGAAGACCTGCAAAGGATCGTCGACGTGCTCCAGCACCGAATATGCGTGTATGAAGTCGAACGATCGGTCGGCGAACGGCAGCGCCTCCCCGACGCCCTCCAGGATCTCGAACTGCATACCTGTGTGCGCTGCGAGCTGTCGGCCAACTTCGATCGCGGCCGTCCATGGCTCCACGCCCGATGCTGCGAAACCCGCTTTGCTGTACGCGAGGGCTGTTAGTCCCTGAGCTGCGCCGAGGTCGAGCACTGGAGCTCCCTCTGCGAGGTCCATGAACGGCTTGATCCGCCGTCGAATGCGCCCCACAAAGGCTTCGGCCTCAGGCAATGCCAGCAACACCTCTTCGAGGGTCCGCGACTCGGTTGCCTTCAATTCCATTGGCATAGGGCGGCCGCGGGGATCTTAGCGGTCATGATGATTATCCAATGGCGACGGTAGTTCTTCTTCATGGCTTCAGCCTCACCGGGCGCAGCTGGGATCCGGTGGTCGCGGCGCTCGGGCAACGCTACCTGGCGCTCGCGCCCGACATCCGCGGCCACGGCGAGGCCGGCGACCGCGAGCCGGTGACGCTGGCGGCGGTGATCGACGACCTGGCCTCGGTCCCCGCACCGGCATTCACGTTGGTCGGCTACTCGATGGGCGGGCGGATCGCTCTCCACGCGGCGCTCGCGCTGCCGAGCCGGGTGCAGCGTCTGGTGCTGATCGGCGCGAGCCCCGGGATCGCCGACGCCGGCGAGCGAGAGCGGCGCCGGCGCGACGACGAGCGGCTCGCCGGTGAGCTCGACTCACTGACGATCGAGCAGTTCGCCCAGCGATGGGCAGCGGCGCCCGTGCTGGCCGGTCAACCGCCCGCCGTGCGCGCAGCGGCGCACGCCGATCGGCTGCGCAGCAGGCCGCCCGGGCTTGCCCGAGCGCTGCGGGGCCTGGGCACCGGGGCACTGCCGTCGCTGTGGGATCGCCTGGGGGAGCTGACCCTGCCGGTCACGCTGGTGGTCGGCGAGCGCGATCGGAGGTTCAGGGCGATCGCGGGCCAGATGGCTGAGGCGATTCCGGATGCGACGGTCGTGGTCGTGTCGGGGTGCGGCCATGCCGTGCATCTGGAGCGTCCGGAGGCGGTCGCGGGCGTGATCGGCTAGCGGCGGCGGCGGTACCAGTCTTGGAGGTCGTCGCCGAGGCCGTCGCCCGCCGGCACCGCGATCTCGCCCCTGCTCGCTGGGAGCGGGTTCTCGGGATCGTCGAAGGTCGTGAGGGTAGCGAGGCCGCAGGGCCGATCGGGGCGGATGACCGTGGCCGCGTGCAGCGCCGCCGCGATCCCCAGCGGTCCGTCGAGGGTTGAGGCGAGGTAGACGCTGTAGCCCGCCGCACGAGCTCGGCGCGCGGCATCGATCAGGCCGGTGATCCCGCCGCAAGCCGCGACCTTCAGGCACACCGCCTCGCAATGGCGGCGATCGAGCGCGCCCGGTGCCCGTATCGACTCGTCGATCGCCACCGGGACGCCGGCGGCTCGGGCCACGGCGCGGATCTCCGTGATCCCGGCGACCGGCTGCTCGCAGAGCTCGATCCCGATCGGCTCGAGCGCCCGCAGCGAGGCGATCGCCTCCGCGACCGACCAGGCGCCGTTGGCGTCGATCCGAAGCGCACATGCCGGTCCCGCGACGGCCCGCACCGCCGCCAGCCGGCCGCCGTCGTCGCCGACCCCGACCTTGACCTTGAGGCACCTGAAAGCCTGGTCGCGCGCCGCCGCGGCGGCCGCCGCAGCGCCGGCGCGATCGATCGCCCCGATCGTCGCGTTGACCTCCACGGGCGGAGCGCCGGCCGCCCCCAGCAGCCGCCACACGGGCTGGCGGGCTCGGCGGCCTTCGAGGTCCCAGAGCGCCAGGTCGATCGCGGCGACCGCCTCCGGCAGCACCGCGCGCCGGGTGCATTCCGCGAGCAACTCCGCGCGGTCGAACCGGTTCGCGCGCTCGAGCGTGCCCAGGCAATCCTCGAGCGCCGCGGAGACCTGCTCCCCGGTCACCTGGTGATATCCCGGCAGCGGGGCGGCCTCGCCAAACCCCACGTTGCCCTCGGGATCCTCGACCGTGAGCAGTAGGAGTTCGCGCGCCTCGATGGAGCGAGTGCCAGATACAAAAGGCGCGCGCAAGCGCGCCTCTAATAAATCAAGCCCAACCTTCACCGGCTCAGGAGCAGCCCAGCCGAGAGCAGCACGCAGAAGCTCAGCTGCAAGATCCCCGTCTGCGCGAGCGCCGCGTTCAGCGACAGCCCATCGGTGTGATTACGGACCGTCCGAACCACGCGAGCGGCCAGCGGCAGCGTCAGCCACGCCAGCAGCACCCACGGCTTCAGCGGTCCGAACACCCAGGTCACCGGGGCCAGCAGGTAGGCGGCGTACACGATCGACGCGAACAGGGTCCGAATGCGGGTGCGGCCAAGCCGCACCGCGAGCGTTCGCTTCCCGGCGCGGCGGTCGGTGTCGATGTCGCGCACGTTGTTGACGACCAGGATCCCCGCGGCCAGCAGGCCCACCGGCACCGCCAGCGCAAACGCCTCCCAGTTCAGATGCTTGACCTGCACGAAAAACGATCCCGCCACCGCGACGATTCCAAAGAACAGGAACACGAACAACTCGCCCAGCCCCTCGTAGCCGTATGGCCGCGGGCCGCCGGTGTAGAGCACCCCGGCGAGGATCGAGGCGGCGCCGACCAACAGCAGCTCCCACCCCGCGACCGCGATCAGATATGCGCCCGCGAGCACCGCCACCCCGAAGCTGATGTAGGTCGCGAGCAGCACCTGCCTGGGCGGCACCAGGCCCCCGGCAGTCACCCGCACGGGGCCGAGCCGGTCCTCGGCGTCGGCGCCGCGGCGCGCGTCCGAGTAGTCGTTTGACAAGTTGGTCCCGACCTGGATGAAGATCGCTCCGATCAGCGCCGCCAGGAAGCGCAGCGGGTGGAACACGTGCAGGTAGCCCGCGAGCGCGGTCCCCACCAGGACCGGCGCGATTGCCGCCGGCAGCGTTCGCAGCCGGGCCGCGGTCACCCAGATGCGGAGACCGCTCGGAGCCGCGACCGACATCAGGCTCGCCGAGGAAACTTCGAGAAGTCCGGCTTGCGCTTCTCGAGGTACGCGTCGCGCCCCTCCTGCGCCTCCTCGCTCATGTAGAAGAGCAGGTTCGCGTCGTGGGCGAGCTGCTGAATGCCCGCAAGTCCGTCCTCATCGGCATTGAAGCTCGCCTTCAACAAGCGCAGTGAGAACGGAGACAGCGCGAGCATCTCGCGGCACCACTGCAGAGTCTCCTGCTCGAGTTGCGCCACCGGCACCACGGTGTTCACCAACCCCATCGCGAGCGCTTCCCGGGCGTCGTACTGCCGGCACAGGAACCAGACCTCCTTCGCCTTCTTCGGACCCACGAGCCGTGAGAGAACGCTCGCGCCGAAGCCACCGTCGAACGATCCGACCTTCGGCCCGGTTTGGCCAAAGCGGGCGTTCTCGGCGGCGATCGTGAGGTCGCAGACCACGTGCAGCACGTGCCCGCCACCGACCGCATAGCCGGCGACCATCGCCACCACCGGCTTGGGCATCCGGCGGATCTGGATGTGGAGATCGGTGACGTGAAACCGTCCCACCGCCTCGTGGGTGCCGGCGGCCGCGGGATCGGCGCCGGTCACATAGCCCCCGCGCCCGCCGCGGACCCGCTGGTCACCTCCCGAGCAGAACGCCTCCGTGCCCTCGCCGGTGAGGATCACGACGCCGACGCTGAGATCCTCGCGCGCCCGCTCGAACGCGCTCGAGAGCTCGATGATCGTCTCCGGCCTGAAGGCATTGCGGACCTCGGGCCGGTCGATCGTGATCTTGGCGATCCCGGCGTTCTCGCCGCTCGCGAGCTCGTAGCGGATGTCTTCGTATTCGCCGGCGGCTTCCCAGTTGGCGCTCACCCGGGCGAGAGTACCTTGTCCGGGAGGTTCCGCTGGTCAGGGTTGGTCGGGGTTCGGTCGTGGAGGAGGAGTTGGGGGCGTCGGCGGGGTTCTCTTGCCGGGGGGCGGGTCGGGGGGGTTTTCATGCGGGCTAACGTGACGCGCATGCCGGGCCCGGGGTCGAATGTAACGCTGGCCCGCGTCAGGCGGGCTAGCGTGACACTGGTTCGGAGGACGAGATCGAATGTAACGGTGGCCCGCGTCAGGCGGGCTAGCGTTACGCGCTTGGTCGGGCGTGAGTCGAGTGTCACGTTAGCCCGCTCAAAGGCGCCCGGAAGCCGCCGGCGCGCGATCACGACGCCGCGGGCGCCCTTCCTCGCGGGGCGCCGAGAAGCCGCGGGCGCCCCTCTCATCGCGAGGCGCGCGGGTTACCGAATGCCCGCTGCGACTACCTTCTCTGGTGTGACCCATTGGCTCGTACGCACCGCATCGATGCACCCCGAGCGTCCTGCGCTCGTCGACCGCGGCACCGAGATCACGTACGCGGAGCTCCTGGACCGTGCGCGAGCGGCGGCTGCCGGGCTGCACGAGCGGGGAGTGCGGCCTGGCGATCGGGTGGCGCTCGCGCTTCCGACGGGGGCTGACTTCGTTTCCGGCGTCCACGGGTGCTGGTTCGCCGGCGCGGTGCCGATGCCAGTCGACCTGCGGCTGACTGCCGAGGAGCGGGCAGCGCGGGCGGATGGCGCGGCGATCGTTCTCGACCGGCTCGAAAGTGGTCATTCAGGCCCGGATCCGAACGCCGCTCTCGCGCTCGAGTCGGTCGCCGCGGTGATGCACACCTCCGGTACGACCGGGGCGCCGCGGAGAGTCGAGCTGACCTTCGGCAACTGGCTCTCCAGCGCGCTCGGCTCGGCGGTGGCGCTCGGACTCGATCCCGCTGAGCGGTGGTTGTGCCCGATGCCGCTGGTGCACGTCGGGGGCCTGTCGATCCCCGTGCGCAGCGCGATTTACGGCACCACCGCGGTGCTGCACGACGGCTTCGAGACCGAGCGGGTGCTTCGGGCGCTGCTCGACCCGGGGCAGCGGATCACGCTCGTCTCGCTGGTGCCGACGATGTTGGGGCGGCTGCTCGAGGCGGGGCTGCGAGAACCGCCGACGCTTCGCTGGGCCCTGCTCGGAGGCGGCCCGATCCCGGACACGCTGCTCGAGCGCGCCCACGACGCGGGAGTGTCGGTCGCCCCCACCTACGGCATGACCGAGGCGTGCTCGCAGATCGCGACTCACGGGTGGCCGTTGCTCGGAGCGGAGCTGTCGCTAGCGAGCGACGGGGAGCTGATCGTTCGTGGCCCCAGCGTGGCGCCGGGCACCTTATCCGCCGACGGGTGGCTGCACACCGGCGACCTCGGGCGGTTTGACGAGAGCGGTCGGCTGGTGCTCACCGGCCGCAAGAGCGACATGATCATCACCGGCGGCGAGAACGTGGCTCCGACGGAGGTGGAAGCGGTGCTGCTGGCCCATCCCGCCGTGGCCGACGCGGCAGTCCACGGCCGCAGTGATCCCGAGTGGGGCGAGGCGGTGGTCGCAACGGTCGTGGCTCGCGAGGGTGCGGCGGTCGCGGAGCATGAGCTGCGTACGTTCTGCGCGGGGCGGCTTGCTCCCTACCAGGTACCCAAGGCAATGCGGTTCGCCGCCGAGCTTCCGCGGACTCCGTCGGGGAAGCTGCTGCGGCGTCAGCTGGACTGACCGTATGATCGCTGAAATGGAATCCGCAGACGAGGGCGAAGCTCAGCGGCAGGAGCTCTTGGAGCGATGGGACGGCGCAGCGCCAGGGTGGAGCCGGCGGGCCGACACGATTCGTGACACCGGGATGCCAGTGTCCATGTGGATGATCGATCACCTGCATCTGCAACCGGGACAACGGGTGCTCGAGCTGGCGGCAGGGCCGGGGGACACGGGATTTCTCGCGGCCGAGCTGATCCTGCCTGGTGGCACGCTGATCTCGAGCGACGGGAGCGAGGCGATGCTGGAGATCGCGCGCGGACGCGCGCGCCAGCTCGGAATCGAGAACGTCGAGTTCAAGCTGCTCGAGCTCGAATGGATCGATTTGCCGGCCGCGAGCGTCGACGCGATCGTCTGCCGCTGGGCGCTGATGCTGCTCCTCGAGCCGGCTGCTGCATTGCGCGAGTGCAGGCGGGTGACTCGCCCTGGTGGTTCTCTGGCCGTGGCCGTCTGGGGACAGGCCGGCGCCAATCCTTGGGCGACGATTCCGACGAAGGCGCTCGAGCGGCTCGGTCGCCTGCCGCCGCCCGATCCGAGCGCGCCGGGTATGTTCGCGATCTCGGATCCCGTCCGGCTCGCGGAATCGATCGCCGATGCAGGGTTCATGGACGTGGTCGTGGAGTCGGTCGGACACGAGCGCTTCTATTCCGGGGTAGAGGAGTATCTGGCCGAGACCCGGGACCTGTCGCGGATGTTCTCGCAGGCCTACGATCGACTGTCGAAAGCGGAGCGGCGTGAGCTCCTCGGCACGATCACCGAGGATCTCGAGCGGTACACCGCCGCCGACGGGTCGGTGCGCCTGCCCGGCAGCGCGTTAGTCGCCGCCGCCAGCGCCTGAGCGCCGCCGGTCCACCCCGGCCGGGGCGGGGACGGTGCCCGCGGGCGGGCGCCCGCAAGGTTGCACGCGATCTTGCAGGCTGAGAGAAGGGTTGCAGGCGTTTGTGTCGAAGCGTCTGTGTTCGACACTGCGCGCCATGCGCGTTCGAGTCCTTCCCCTGCTCGCGGCCGCGATTTCGCTGGCCGCCCCCGCCGTCGCTTCGGCGGATGTTCCACACACCGTCGGCCGGGGCGAGTCCCTGTGGTCGATCGCGGCCGCTGATGGTCTCACCGTCGACCAGCTCGCGGCGGCAAACGGCGTCTCGAGCGGTTCAGACTTGATCGCCGGCAGAACTCTGGTCATCCCGCCGCAGGAGGGCGGCGTTCCCGCGCCGAGCCCCGCGGCGGCGTCCGAGCCCGCGGAGAGCGAGGGCAGTGCAAGCGGAGGCAGCGGCGGCTACACCGGTGCCAGCGAAAGCAGCGGCGGCTACACCGGTGCAGCTTCCTCGGCACCCGCGGTCGGGGGCGGTAACTACGTGGTTCAGCCGGGCGACACGCTATGGGGGATCGCCGAGCGCTCGGGAATGAGCGTTGCGCAGCTAGCCGCCGAGAACGCCATCGATCCAAATGGGATTCTGCGCTCTGGCGCGGTGCTGTCCGTCGGCAGCGGCGGTGGCGGCGGATCGAGTGAGGCGGCGCAGTCGGGCGGTGGAGAATCGAGCGCCGCGGCGGCATCCGCCTCCGAGGGATCTGGCTCGAGCGCGGGCACTGAAACGGCTGGAGGATCTGGAGAGGGCGCCAGCGCACAACCGGTCGGCGGTGCGGCAGAGGGTTCTTCGGGCGGGCCGCCCTACACCACAGCCGAGAGCGTCGCCCCTTCCACCGTCGGTCAGATCGCCTCGGCAAACGCCGTCTCGCCATCGCTCGCGGAAGCGATCGCGTACCAGGAGAGCGGCTTCGACAACGCCCTGACCTCGAGCGCCGACGCCCGTGGCGTGATGCAGATCCTGCCGGGCACCTGGAACTGGATCAACCAGAATCTGGCCGGCTCGACGCCGCTCGATCCAGCTTCCGCGGGCTCCAACATACGCGCCGGTGTCCTGCTGCTTCACTCACTGCTCAACTCGACCGGAGGAGATCCTGCGCTCGCCGCGGCCGGTTACTACCAAGGCCTGCCATCGGTGCTCGCGCACGGCGAATACTCCTCGACGCAGCGGTACGTGAACGACGTCATGGCGCTGCGTCAGCGGTTCGGCGGCGGATAGGTGTAGGGATCGCCGCGCGCCGCCCCGGGCCGCGGGTCCACCTGATGATCGTCGCCAGATAGGCTCCCTTGCATGTTCTATGACGATGACGCCGACCTCCACCTGCTCGACGGCAAGACCGTCGCGATCATTGGCTATGGCTCACAAGGCCATGCCCACGCGCTGAACCTCAAAGACTCCGGAGTGTCGGTGGTCGTAGGACTGAGGTCCTCATCGGCGAGCGTCGAGAAGGCCCGCGGTCACGGTCTCACCGTGCTCGAGCCGGCGGACGCGGCCAGCCAGGGCGATGTCGTGATCATGCTGGTGCCCGACGAGCTCCACCGCCGGGTGTGGGACGAAGGCGTCGAGGATGGGATGGCGCCGGGCAAGCTGCTGATGTTCGGACACGGCTTCTCGATTCACTACGGCGAGGTCGTGCCCCCGCCCGATATCGACGTCGCGCTTGTGGCGCCGAAGGGCCCGGGCCACCTCGTCAGGCGCCAGTTCCTGGAGGGATCGGGCGTCCCCGGACTTGTGGCCGTGCACCAGAACGCCAGCGGCAAGGCGTTGGAACTTGCGCTCGCGTACGCCAAGGGAATCGGCTGCACCCGCGGCGGAGTGATCGAGACGACTTTCAAGGACGAGACCGAGACCGATCTCTTCGGGGAGCAGGCGGTGCTCTGCGGCGGTGTCACAGAACTGGTCCGCGCCGGCTATGAGACGCTGGTCGACGCGGGCTACGACCCCCGGCTCGCCTACTTCGAGTGCCTGCACGAGCTGAAGCTGATCGTCGACTTGATTTACGAGAAGGGCATCGCCGGAATGCGGTTCTCGATCTCGAACACTGCTGAGTACGGCGACATGACTCGCGGTAACCGCGTGATCGGCGAACCCACTCGCGAGGCGATGAAGAAGCTGCTGAGCGACATCCAGTCTGGGGACTTTGCGCGCGAATGGATCGCGGAGAACCGCGCCGGCCAGGAGAACTTCAAGCGCATGCGGGAAGAGCAGGGCGGCCATCAAGTCGAGGTCGTCGGGCGCGAGCTGCGCTCGCAGATGGACTGGATCGATACGGAGTTCGACTAGCAGCGGCTTCGCGTCCAGCGCTAGGAACGCCCGGGCGCTGCGCGCGAGGCGTTCGAAGCGCTATCACGCTGCGCGGCGGGAAAGCCGCGCTAACTTCGCTCGTTGATGACTGAGATGACGCAGATTCAGACTCCACTCCAGATCCCCGAAGGGCTGAAGCCCGTTGATGGGCGCTTTGGATCCGGGCCCTCCCGGGTCCGCCCCGCTCAGGTCGAGCACCTGGTCGAGAGCGGCAGGTCGGTCCTTGGCACCTCTCACCGGCAGCGTCCGGTCAAGCAGCTGGTCGGACGGATCCGCTCCGGGTTGCGGGAGCTGTTCGAACTTCCCGAGGGCTATGAGGTCGCGCTCGGCAATGGCGGCACCACGGCGTTCTGGGACGCCGCCACCTGCTGCCTGGTGCGTGACAGGGCGCTCCACCTCTCCTACGGGGAGTTCTCATCGAAGTTCGCGGCTTGCACCCGGGGGGCCCCGTTTCTGCAGGACCCGATCGTGATCGAAACGAAGGCCGGGGACGCCCCGGAACCGGCCTCAGACCCAGCCGCCGACGTCCTCGCCTGGGCCCACAACGAGACCTCGACCGGGGTAATGGTCCCGGTCACGCGGCCGGCGGATTCCGATCATGCGCTTGTCCTGATCGACGCTACCTCCGGCGCGGGCGGCCTGCCGGTGGAGATCGCAAACGCCGATGCGTACTACTTCGCGCCGCAGAAGGGCTTTGCCTCGGATGGCGGGCTGTGGCTGGCTCTGCTCAGCCCCGCGGCGCTCGAGCGGATCGAAGAGCTCGCCTCGGGACGGCGGAGCGAGCGCTGGGTTCCGGACTTCCTCTCGATTCCGACGGCGCTCGAGAACTCCCGCAAGGATCAGACTTACAACACTCCGGCGATCGCGACGCTGTTCCTGCTCGCCGACCAGCTCGAGTGGATGCTCGAGCTCGGCGGGCTCGAGGCGATGATCGCGCGCACGTCCGCCTCCTCGAACCTGCTCTACGCTTGGGCGGAGGCGCACCCACATGCGACCCCGTTCGTCAGCGAACCCGCCAAGCGCTCGCTGGTCGTGGGGACGGTCGACTTCGACGAGCAGGTGGATGCCGCGGCAGTCGCCGCGACGCTCCGGGACAATGGGATCGTCGACGTCGAGCCGTACCGCAAGCTCGGACGCAACCAACTGCGAGTGGCGATGTTCCCGGCAACCGATCCATCCGATGTGGAGGCGTTGACCACGTGCATCGATTGGGTGGTGGAGCGGCAATGACCGCTACCGACGGCCATCCACGCCCGCGGGTGCTGATCGCGGACCGGATCGGGGCGCCTGGAATCGAGCTGCTCGAGCAATTTTTCGCGGTCGAGGTCGGTGCCGACTGGAGTCGGGAGCAGCTGAGCGAGCGAATCGGCGACTATGACGGGATCCTGATCCGCTCGGCGACCAAGCTCGACGCGGACTTGATCGCCCGGGCCTCGCGGCTGCGCGCCGTCGGGAGGGCCGGGGTCGGCGTCGACAATGTCGACGTTCCCGCCGCGACCAAGCGCGGCATCGTGGTCGCCAACGCGCCGCAATCGAACGTGATCACGGCCGCCGAGCACACAATGGCACTGCTGCTAGCGCTTGCCCGCAACATTCCGCAGGCGCACGCGTCGCTGACCGGGGGAGCTTGGGAGCGCTCGAAGTTCTCGGGTGTCGAGCTTTACGACAAGCGGCTCGGGATCCTCGGCTTTGGGCGGATCGGGCAGCTGGTAGCCGCCCGGGCACGGGCGTTTGGAATGCACGTGATCGCGTTTGATCCGTACGTGGGCGCAGAGCGCTACCGCGAGCTCGGCGTCGAGAAGGCGCCCTCGTCCGACGCGCTGTACGCGGTCTCCGATTTCATCACGCTGCACCTGCCGAGCACGCCGGAGACAGAGGGCTGGCTCGACGCGAAGGCGCTGGCGATGTGCAAGGACGGGGTGCGGATCCTGAATGTCGCGCGCGGCCCGCTGGTCGTCGACGAGGATCTGAAGGCCGCGCTCGACTCCGGCAAGGTCGCCGGGGCGGCGCTCGACGTGTTCCGCTCTGAACCGGTCACCGATCACCCGCTGTTCGGCTATCGCAACGTAATCGTCACTCCGCACCTCGGCGCCTCAACCGCCGAGGCGACCGACCGCGCCGGCTATCAAGCGGCCGAGCAGGTGATCGCGGCGCTCACCGGAGGTGTGGTGACAAGCGCCGTCAATGTGCCGGCGATCTCCGCTCGGGATATCGAGGTGCTGGGGCCCTTCGTGTCTCTCTGCCGGGCACTCGGCCGAATCGCCGTTGAGCTCGCCGGCGGGGCGTCGGTCGATCGCGTCGAGACGGAGTTCCTCGGCCGAATCGCCGAGCACGACACCCGGCTGCTGTCGATCCAAGCTCTGCTCGGCGTGTTGCGCGGGCACACCGAAGAGGAGGTCAACGAGGTCAACGCGCCGACGATGGCCGAGGAGCGCGGGATCGAGCTGGCCGAGAGCCGCAGCACCGGCGTGCGTGACTACGTCGATCTCGTCCGGGTCACCGTCACGAGCGCCGAAGTCAGCACCCGCGTTGCCGGCACGCTGATCGGCCATCAGCACCGCCCCCACCTGCTCGAGGCGTGGGATCGGCGCTTCGACGTCCAGCTCGAGGACCACATCTCGCTGTTCCGCTACCTCGACGTGCCAGGGATGATCGGGCGTGTGGGCACTGCGTTCGGCCGCCACGACATCAACATCGTCTCGGCGGCCGTCGGACGCGAGCCCGGCGAGTCGAAGATCACCCGCGGGCGAGAGGCGACGATGGCGGTCACGAGCGACAGCGCCGTGCCGCGCGAGGTGATCGACGAGATCGTCGCCAGCCACGGGTTCGAGGCGGGCCGGACCGTCACCTTGTAGCAGCCTTGCGCACCGAGGGCGCCTTGCTAGTCTTGTGCGCGATGGCGCTCCGCCTCGACCTTCGACTTCTTCTCCTCCCCCTCCGGGGGGAATAGCGCGCCGGCGGCCGCACGTAGCCGCGAGACCAGCCAGAAGAAGCCAAGTTCGACAAGCGAAGGAGCGAAGTGACACATCCAGCAGACCCCAACCGCGTAATCATCTTTGACACCACGCTGCGCGACGGCGAGCAGTCCCCCGGCATCTCGCTGAACACCCAGGAAAAGCTAGAGGTCGCCCAGCAGCTGGCGCGGCTCGGCGTCGATGTCATCGAGGCTGGTTTCCCGATCACCTCGCCCGGCGACTTCGAGGCGGTACAGGCGATCGCCCGTCAAGTCGAAGGTCCGGTGATCGCCGGTCTTGCACGGACTCACGTGAGTGACATCGACGCCGCCTGGAACGCCGTCAAGGACGCGGCGCGTGCTCGCATTCACGTGTTCATCTCGACCTCGGACATCCACATCCGCCACCAGTTGCAGAGCACTCGAGAAGACGTCAAGGGACAGGCGCGCGCAGCCGTGGCCCACGCCAAGCAGTACCTGGACGACGTCGAGTTCTCGCCGATGGACGCGACCCGTGCGGACGTCGAATTCACCGCGGAGGTCTGCCAAGTCGCGATCGACGAGGGTGCCACCACGGTGAACATCCCGGACACCGTCGGCTACACGATGCCGCATGAGTACAGCGCCTATCTCCAGGGTCTGTATCAGCTCGCGCCAGGATTGCGCGACGTGGTGCTGTCAGTGCACTGCCACGATGACCTCGGGCTGGCCGTGGCGAACTCGTTCGCCGGCCTGCTGGCAGGAGCCCGGCAAGTCGAGTGCGCGATCAACGGGATCGGCGAACGCGCCGGGAACGCCTCGCTCGAGGAGATCGTGATGCTTCTCCACACGCGTGAGCCCGATGTTGGACTGCACACCGGCGCAGTCACGCGCGAGATCGCGCGGACCTCGCGATTGGTCTCGAGACTGACCGGATATCCGGTCCAGCCGAATAAGGCGATCGTAGGCCGCAACGCGTTCGCGCACGAGTCAGGCATTCACCAGGACGGCGTCCTGAAGGAGCGCTCGACCTACGAGATCATGGACGCCACCACGGTGGGGCTCGAGGCTAACTCGATCGTGCTCGGCAAGCACTCGGGTCGCCACGCGCTCCAGCAGGCGCTGGCCGAGCTCGGGTTCCCGGTCTCGGGGCAAACCCTGAACATGGCTTTCAAGCGGTTCAAGGAGCTGGCGGATAAGAAGAAGCACGTCACCGCGATGGATCTCGAGGCGCTGTTGACCGACGAGCTGCGAGGGGAGCTCGCCGGCTATCAGCTCGAGTGGTTCGACGTCGAGGCTTCATCCCGACGCCCCCCGCACGCGACCGTCGGCGTGCGAGCGCCCGACGGCGAGCAGCTGACCGGCTCGTTCACCGGCGACGGCCCGGTGGACGCGATCTTTCATGCGATCAACACCGCCACCGGCACCGACGCGCGACTACGGGAATTCCGCGTCGACGCGGTCACGGGAGGTCAAGACGCGCTCGGTGAGACCTCGGTCGTGCTCGAGGTCGCCGGCGTCAGCGGTGCGGGCCAGGGCGTGTCGACCGACATCCTCGAGGCGGCCGGCCGTGCCTACATGCGGGCCCTGTCGAACGCACTGCGCAGGCGGGGAGTAATGGACGAGGCGCAGGCCGCGACCGCCGCCGCCGTCGAGCCGGTGCGAGCTCCCTAGCGCCTGCAGGCTGCACGGGCCGGAACGCGCCGACGAGCGTCGCCGGTCAGGGATCTGCCGCCAGCTGCACGCCCTGCCGGTAACCCGCGGCCAGCACATGCGCCCGCGGCTCGGGGTCCATGAAGTTGACGCCCATCATCGCCGCCGCCTCGGTGCTGGGCGCGACCGTCTGAACGATCGCACCGCGGCGACGGAGCGCGAGCGCCTCGACCGACACGGTGGTGCGGACGACGTTTCGTACGACGTCGACCACGCCATGGCTGCCGACGATGCTCGCGGTCGGGTTCAAGCAGAGCACGTGGGTGTCGCGGCCCGATGGCGCCGCGTCGAGGTTCGTGGGGCTCCAGACGCCGCCGTCGACGTACTCACGGTCGCCGATCTTGACCGGCGCGAACAGCCACGGGACGGTGCACGAGGCGATCACCGCTTCGGCGACCATGGCGGCGGGAGCGCCGGGCGCGCCGAACACGACCCGGCGACCCGTCCCGCGGTCAACAGCGGCGACACGCAGGCGTCCGTCGAACTTGGGGCCGGAGCGCTCAACTTGAATCTTGAGCCCGTCGAGGTTCCCCACCGGGCGTGGCAGCCGGCGCAGCAGCGTGGCGCGCATCAGCGCACCCCCGGGCGCGGCGAGCCCGAGTGCCAGGGGCGCGAATGTCGAGCCCGTGGCCAGTGCCCAGGCCCCGGCGCTCCTCATCGCCTCGAGCGCGGCGGCGCTGAAGCTGCCTGCGGACGGCGCGCTTGCAGGCTCGGGCTCGGAGCCGGGGTCCGGTGGACGGCGTGGACGGCTGCCGCCGGCCAGGTGCGCTGAGACGATCGCGCCAGCCGAAGTGCCGACGAAGTGCTCGCAGCGACGCAGGTCGAACCCGGTACGGTCTTCGATCCCGGCGAGCACGCCGGTCATCCATGCTTCGCCGAGCACGCCGCCGGCACCGAGCACGAGCACGTCGGGGAGAGACTCCATGAGCTCTCAGGCTACCGTTGCAGCTGGGCCTCCGGCCCCCGGTCGCCGCTTCCAATTAGCGTGGCTGATGTACGTGATAGCGTACGAGCGTATGACTGCAGCCGCCGAGCCGCTCACCGCTCCGGAGATCCTTGGCGCGCGTGTGCGCGCCCTGCGCGAGGCGATGGATCTCTCGCTACGCGATCTGGCGGAGCGCTGCGGGGTCAGCGCGCCGATGCTCTCGCAGGTCGAGCGGGGCGAGACCAGCCCGACGCTCCAGGTCGCGAGCCGCATCGCCGCTGGGCTCGAGCTGCGGTTGTCGCAGCTGCTGCGGCTCGATGAGGGCGGTGCGGTGTCAATCGTGCGCAAGTCCGAGCGCCGCAAGGGCCCAATCCGCGGGAAAGGGCACAGCTATGAGATCCTCAGCCCGCCGCTGCCGGGCCAGCGGGCGGAGATTTCTCGTCACATGCTAGCCGCGGGCGCGGTGACCGGCGGCCCCGGGGACCCACCCGTGCACGAGCCCGGTAGCCGGGAGACCGCGCTGATCGAGTCAGGCGCGGTGACGCTGCACTGCGACGGACAACGTTATGAGCTCGCCGAGGGCGACTGCGTGACGTTCGATGCCGACCTTCCCCACCACTTCGAGAACCACACCCGCGAGGGGGCCGTGATGCTGGCGATCGTCAGCGCCGGCCTCCGGAGGAGCTGAGCGCAATGCCGAAATCACTGTTCGACAAGATTTGGGACGCCCACGAGGTATCGCACGCGCTGCTGTACATAGACCTGCACCTGGTGCACGAGGTCACCAGCCCGCAAGCCTTCGAGGGACTGCGGCTCGCGAGGCGCAAGGTGCGCCGGCCGGACCGGACGCTCGCGACCGCCGATCACAACGTGCCGACCGACGGCACCGCCGCGGCAGCGCGGATCCGCGATGAGCTCTCGCGCGTGCAGGTGGAGGCGCTCGAGCGCAACTGCGAGGAGTTTGGGATCCCGCTGTACTCGCTCGGCTCCGATCGTCAGGGGATCGTGCACGTGATCGGCCCAGAGCTGGGTGTCACTCAGCCTGGGATGACGATCACCTGCGGCGATTCACACACCGCGACGCACGGCGCCTTCGGCGCGCTGGCATTCGGGGTTGGGACCAGTGAGGTGGAGCATGTGCTGGCGACGCAGTGCCTGGTCCAGTCCAAGCCCCGCTCGATGCGCATCCGCTACGAAGGGTCGCTCGGCTTCGGCGTTACAGCCAAGGATCTGATCCTCGCCACGATCGGCCAGATCGGGGTCGACGGCGCCGTCGGGCACGTGGTCGAGTACGCCGGACCCGCGATCGAGGGGCTGTCGATGGAAGGGCGGATGACGGTCTGCAACATGACGATCGAGGGCGGCGGCAGAGCCGGGATGATGGCCCCGGATGAGACGACCTTCGAGTGGATCCGCGGACGGCCCGCCGCCCCGGCGGAGATTCCTGACGAGTGGGGCTCGCTGCGCAGCGACGCCGATGCGACGTTCGACCGGGAAGTGGTGGTCGACGCCGCGGCGCTCAGCCCGATGGTCACCTGGGGCACGAACCCGGGAATGGTGGTGCCGGTAACCGACTCGGTTCCTGATCCGGAATCTGACCAGGACCACCGTGCGCTCGAGTACATGGGACTGGAGCCCGGAACGCCGATGCGGGAAATCAAGCTCGACCGCGTGTTCATCGGCTCGTGCACCAATTCGCGGATCGGCGACCTCCGAGCGGCGGCAGAGGTCGTCGGCGGCCACAGGGTGGCCAGCGGAGTCCACGCGATGGTGGTGCCCGGCTCCCAGCAGGTGAAGCTGCAGGCCGAACGCGAGGGGCTGGATGAGGTCTTTAGAGCGGCCGGTTTCGACTGGCGCGGCGCCGGTTGCTCGATGTGCCTGGGAATGAATCCCGATGTCGCCGCGGCCGGGGAGCGAGTCGCGTCGACCTCGAACCGCAACTTCGAGGGCCGCCAAGGCCGCGGTTCACGCTCGCACCTGGTCTCTCCGCAAATGGCCGCGGCGGCGGCGATCGAAGGAAGGTTCGTCGACATCAGAGATTGGAGCAGCCGGTAATGAAGGCAATTGAGACGATCACCGGCCGCGTGTCGGTACTGAGCCGCGACGACGTCGACACCGATCAGATCATTCCCAAGCAGTTCCTCAAGCGGATCGCGCGCGCCGGGTTTGGGGATTTCCTGTTCTACGACTGGGCCAAGGAGCCGGGGTGGAACCTGCCGGTGAATCCGATCCTGGTCGCCGGTCGCAACTTCGGGTGTGGCTCGAGCCGCGAACACGCGGCCTGGGCACTGGAGGACTATGGCTTCCAGGCGGTCATCGCCCCGAGCTTTGCCGACATCTTCCGCTCCAACTGCACCAAGATCGGGTTGCTGCCGGTGCAGCTCACCGCCGAGCAGTGCTCCGCGATCGCGCAGGCCGGAGAAGCGCAGGTCGATCTCGCCGAGCAGGAGGTCCGCTGGCCCGGCGGGACGGCGTCGTTCGAGATCGACGCGGAGATCAAGCACCGCTTGCTGAGCGGCCTCGACGACATCGCCTTGACCCTTACCGAAGACCAGCAGGCGATCGAGGCCTACGAGCGCGATCGAGAGCGCTCGGGTCCAGTGACGACGGCGCTCTGATGCCCACCGCCTCGAACCGGGACTGGGACGCTGCGACCTATGACCGCGTCTCCGATGTGCAGCTGCGCTGGGCGCTCGAGCAACTCGCGCGGCTGGAGCTGGTCGGCGACGAGGTGGTGCTCGACGCTGGCTGCGGATCGGGACGCGTGACCGCGCTGCTGGCAGACCGGGTGCCCCGCGGACGCGTGTACGGCGTCGATGTCGCGCCGTCGATGGCGGAGCACGCGCAGCAGGCGCTCAGAGATCGCGCGACGGTCTACTGCCAGGACCTGGTCGAGTTGTCGCTCCCGGAGCCGGTTGACGTCGCGTTCTCGAACGCGACGTTCCACTGGATCCACGACCACGAGGCGCTGTTCTCCTCGCTGCAGCGGACGATCAAGCCGGGGGGCCGACTGGTCGCCCAGTGCGGCGGCCTCGACAACATCGATTCGTTTCGGCGGCTGGCCGAGGAAATCGCCGCCGAGCAGCCGTTCGCCCCTTACTTCAACGGCTGGCGCGAGCCGTGGAACTATGCCGACGCGGAGCAGACCAGCGAGCGCCTGCTCCGAGCCGGGTTCACCGAGGTCTCCTGCTGGCTCGAGCCGAAGAGCGTCACGCTTCAGCACGGGCGCCCGTTCGTGGAGACCGTATGCCTGGTAAGGCACCTCGATCTGGTGCCCGAAGAGCTGCGCGAGGAGTTCATCGACAAGGTTCTCGAGCGTGCGGGCGAGCCGGTGGTACTCGACTATGTGCGCCTGAACATGGCCGCGATCAGGGCGTAGCGGGCTCCGGACGCCGGCGAGCCGCGCCGATCGGATACCGTCCCCGCCGTCATGGCGCCTAAGGTGATTCTGCTGCCGGGTGACGGCATCGGTCCGGAGATCATCTCTCCGGCCGTCGAGGTCCTGAATGCGGCCGGAGCCGAGCTCGACTACGAGGAGCACCTCTTCGGGGGCGCCGCGATCGACGCCCACGGCACGGCTCTGACCGACGAGACGCTGGCAGCCTGCAAGGAGGCTGCGGCCGTGCTGCTTGCAGCCGTGGGCGGCCCGAAGTGGGACACCACCGACCCGGCCAAGCCGCGCCCCGAGCAGGGGCTCCTGGGTCTACGCAAGGGCCTCGGCCTGTTTGCGAACCTGCGCCCCGTGCGGCCGGTGCCGGCGCTGTACGGGGCGAGCCCGCTGAAGCGGGAGCTGATCGATCGCACCGATCTGCTGGTCGTGCGCGAGCTGACCGGCGGGATCTACTTCGGCGAGAAGACCCGCAGCGCGGATCGCGCCTCGGACGCGTGCGTGTACACCCGCGCCGAGATCGAGCGGATCGCTCGCGTCGCGTTCCGGTCCGCAAGTTCCCGGGTGACCAGCGTCGATAAGGCCAACGTGCTCGAGACCTCGCGACTGTGGCGCGAGGTGGTCAGCGAGTTGCATGGCCGTGAGTTTCCGCATATCGAGCTCGAGCATCTGCTGGTCGACAACGCGGCGATGCGCCTGGTCGCGGCGCCCCGCCACTTCGAGGTGATCCTCACCGAGAACATGTTCGGCGACATCCTCAGCGATGAGGCCGCGATGCTGACCGGGTCGCTTGGGATGCTCCCCAGCGCCTCGCTCGGCGCAGGCGGGCCGGGGCTGTTCGAGCCGGTGCACGGCTCGGCCCCGGACATCGCCGGCACCGGCACCGCTAACCCGCTGGCGATGTTCCTCTCGGCGGCGATGATGCTGCGCCACGGCTTGGCTTTGGAAGCGCAGGCCGCGGCTGTAGAATCGGCCGTCGACCGGGCGCTGGCCGACGGGCTGCGTACACCGGACCTGGGGGGCAGCGCGACCACTGCAGAAGCCACCCGGGCAGTGCTTAACCATCTGTAAGGAGTAAGGAGTACTCGTGCAACAAGCGGACCTCATCTGGCTGAACGGAGAACTCGTCGCCTGGGAGGACGCGAAGGTACACGTACTCACTCACGGACTGCACTACGGGACGGGCGTGTTCGAGGGCGAGCGTTGCTATGACACCGCACACGGCCCGGCGATCTTCCGCCATCACGACCACCTGGAGCGGTTGTTCCGGTCGGCCGAGCTCTACTACATGCCGATTCCGTACACGCTCGAGGAGCTGCGGACCGCGACCCACGAGCTGATCGCGGCCAACGAGCTGCGCGAGTGCTATATCCGCCCGATCGCGTTCCGTGGCTACGGCCAGATGGGCCTGTACCCGCTTGACGCGCCGGTCGAGGTCTCGATCGCGGTGTGGCCGTGGGGCGCCTACCTCGGCGAGGCGAGCAAGAACAACGGTGTCCGAGCCAAGGTCTCGAGCTGGCGACGGATTCCCCACGATGCGCTGGTGCCCCATGCAAAGGCCACCGGGCAATACCTGAACAGCGTGCTGGCCAAGATCGAGGCCTCGAAGGCCGGCTATGAAGAGGCGATCCTGCTCAATGCGCACGGCTTCGTGTGCGAGGGATCGGGCGAGAACATCTACGTGCTCCGCGAGGGTGAGATCCTCACTCCTCCGCAGACGGCGGGAATTCTCGACGGCATCACACGCAAGTCGGTGATCCAGATCGCGCGCGATCTGGGCTACGAGGTGGTCGAGCGCGAGATCGCGCGGGCCGAGCTGGTCCTCGCCGACGAGGCGTTCCTGACCGGGACCGCGGCCGAGCTGGTCGCGGTGCGCGAGGTCGATGACCACCCGATCGGGGACGGCCGGCCGGGACCGATCACGAGGGAGATCCAGAGCGCGTTCGACGGCGTTCTGCACGGTCGCGATCCGCGCTACGCCGACTGGCTGGACGTGGTGAAAGTCCCGCAGAAGGCGATCTGATGGTCCCTGGTTGGTGCAGCGAGCGAATTACGCGGGCGATTGGCGCGTCGCGCTGATCGCTGTCCGCGCCGTTCGCACGTTTCGCCAACCAGGAGTCCGCTACCGATGACACAGATCCAGCTATACGACACGACGTTGCGCGATGGGATGCAGGGCGAAGGCATGTCGCTTTCCGCGCAGGAGAAGCTGCGCGTCACCCACCGGCTCGACGAGCTCGGGATCGACTTGATCGAGGCCGGCTTCCCGAGCTCGAACCCGAAGGAGCTCGAGCTCTTTGAGCTGCTCGCCGCCGAGCGCTTCAAGCACGCCGCGATCGCCGCGTTCGGGATGACGCGCCGGCGCGAGCTGCGCGCCGACCAGGACCCGGCGCTCCGCGTGCTCGCCGAGTGCTTCGCCCCCGTGTGCACCCTGGTCGGGAAGACTTGGGGCCTGCACCTGGAGAAGGTGGTCAAGGTCAGCCGCGAGGAGAACCTGCGGATGATCGGCGAGTCGGTCGCATTCCTGGTCGCCCAGGGCAAGCGTGTGATCTATGACGCCGAGCACTTCTTCGACGGGTTCGCCGACGACCGCGAGTACGCTCTGCAGTGCTTGCATGTCGCTGCCGGGGAGGGAGCCGAGACCGTCGTGTGCTGCGACACCAACGGCGGCACGCTTCCCGACCTCGTCGCGTCGGTGCTCGAACGGGTACTCGCTCGGCTCAGTGGCTCCGGGGTCGCGGTCGGGATCCACTGCCACGACGACCTCGGATGCGCGGTCGCGAATTCGCTCGCCGCCGTGCAGCTGGGGGCCACCCAGGTGCAGGGGACGATGAACGGCTATGGGGAGCGCTGCGGCAACGCCAACCTCGTCTCGATCATCCCGAACTTGCAACTGAAGCTCGGCTACGAGTGCGTGACCGAGGCCCAGCTCGCCTCGCTGACGCCGACCGCGCACTTCTTCGACGAGCTCCTGAACTTCACTCCCAATCCCGATCAGCCGTTCGTCGGTCGCAACGCCTTCGCGCACAAGGGTGGAATGCACGTGGCCGGTGTCGAGATCGACCCAGCGACGTTCGAGCACATCGCGCCCTCGCTGGTGGGCAACCGCCGGGAGGTCCTCGTCTCGGAGCTGTCAGGCAAGGGCACCGTTCACGCCCGAGCGCGAGCGGCGGGGATCGCGCTCGACGACGAAGCGGCGACGCGGGTAGTCGAGCGGGTCAAGCAGCTCGAGCATGGCGGTTTTCATTTCGAGGCGGCCGACGGCTCATTTGAGCTGCTGCTGCGCAAGGAGACCGGCGACTACGAGCCGCTGTTCCGGCTCGAGTCCTGGCGAGCGATCGTTGAGAAGCGAGCAGATGGACGGGTGGAGACCGAGGCGACGATCAAGATCTGGGTCGACGGCGAGCGCTACGTGCGAACTGCCGAGGGCAACGGGCCGCTGAACGCCCTCGATCGCGCGCTGCGCGAGGCACTGGTCGAGATCCATCCGCATCTGGCGGATATCGAGCTCGTCAACTTCAAGGTGAGAATCCTCGACGAGATCAAGGGCACGGGGGCGATCACTCGGGTGCTTCTCGACGCCTCCGACGGCGAGGACATATGGGGCTCGATCGGCGTCTCCGACAACATCATCGAGGCCTCGTGGGAGGCGCTCGTCGATTCGCTCGAGTACGGGATGCAGGTGACCGGGGTCAAGGCCGTCTCGACGTCCCGCGCGTGAGCGAGTCGCTTCCGCTTGCGCGGCCTGAGCTTGGACCGCGCGAAGAGGAGCTGGTGCTCGAAGTCCTGCGCTCCGGCAACCTGTCGCTCGGTCCCAGGTTGCCGGAGTTCGAGCGTGCATTCGCGGCGAGGCTGCAGGTTCCATACAGCAGTGCGGTGTCGAGCGGGACGGCGGGTTTGCATCTCGCGCTGCGTGCCGTCGGCGTCAGCGAGGGAGACGAGGTCCTCACAAGCCCGTTCTCGTTCGTCGCGAGCGCGAACGTGGCGGTTTACGAGCGCGCCAAACCGGTATTTGCCGACATCGATCCGGTGACCTTGAACCTCGATCCGGAGGCGGCCGCGGCGGCGGTCACGGAGCGCACGACAGCCCTGCTGCCGGTGCACATCTTCGGCTACCCGGCCGACATGCCCGCGTTCGAGCGGTTCGGGCTGCCGATCGTCGAGGATGCCTGCGAGGCGCTCGGCGCCGTTCACGGCGACGGCGTCGCGGTAGGGGCGCGAGGGCACCCGGCGGTATTCGGCTTCTATCCCAACAAGCAGCTGACCACCGGCGAGGGCGGAGTTATCACGATCTCCGAGCTCGAGTTCAAGCAACGGATCGACTCGGAGCGAAACCAGGGCCGCTCGCCCGACATGGGATGGCTCGACCACGATCGCCTTGGCTTCAACTACCGCCTGACCGACATCGCGTGCGCGCTCGGGCTCGCGCAGCTCGAGCGACTGGATCAGCTGCTGAGCGCGCGTGCGCGGGTGGCGGAGTGCTACCGCGCGGCGCTGGACGAGCTCGACGAGCTGACGCTTCCGTGCCCGGATCGCGGCGGAAACCGCCGTGGATGGTTCGTGTTCGTGGTGCAGTTGCCGCGCGAACTCGACCGAGACGCGGTCGTGCGCGCGCTCGGGCGAAGCGGGATCCCGAGCAAGCCGTACTTTCCCGCGGTTCACCTGATGAGCTTCTACCGGGAGCAGTTCGGCCATCGCGAGGGCGAGTTTCCCGTCTGCGAGGAGGTCGCCGCCCGCTCGATCGCGCTGCCATTCTTTCCGCAGATGACCGCGTCTCAGGTGGAGCGCGTGGCCGAGGCGCTGACGGGAGTTCTGCGCGGGACCCGAAGCGCCCGGCAAGCGGCCCGCTGAGGGGCGGGCCCTGGCCCTACCATGGCCCGGGTGTCCCGTTTCAGCGGCGCTCGGCACGACGACTTCAGCAAGCTCAACGACTCGATCGGGTTCGACTGGCGGCTTGCCCCATACGACCTGCAGCAGTCGCGGGCCCACGCGTCGATGCTCGCCGCCCAGGGGATCATCTCGAGCGAGGATCGCGATCAGCTGCACCGCGGCCTGGATCAGATCGAGCGCGAGTTCACGACCGGGTCGTTCCCTTTCCGGGACGACGACGAGGACATCCACATGGCGATCGAGCGGCGGGTGGGTGAGATCGTCGGGCCGGTCGGCGGCAAGCTGCACACGGCCCGATCGCGCAACGATCAAGTAGCGACCGACGTGGCGATGTTCGTTCGCGCGCATGCGCAGCAAGCAATCGCCGCGATCGAGTCGCTCGCGGCGACGTTGATCACCGTCGCCGATGCGCATCTCGATTGGCCGATGCCGGGGTACACGCATCTGCAGCGCGCGCAGCCCGTGTACCTCAGCCATCACCTGCTGGCGTACGTGTGGATGCTGGTCCGGGACCGGGAGCGCTTCGAGCAGGTGGTGCGCGCGACCGAGGTGCTGCCGCTGGGGGCAGGGGCGCTGGCGGGGGTCAACTTCACGACCGACCGGACGCTGGTCGCCCGCGAGCTCGGCTTCACGGCCGTCGCCGAGAACTCGATCGACGCGGTCTCGAACCGGGACTTCGTGCTGGACTACCTGGGGGCGGCAGCGACCTGCGCCAGCCACCTCTCACGGCTGGGTGGGGAGATCGTGCTGTGGTCCTCGTCGGAGTTCGGCTTCTGCGAGCTGGCGGACGCGTGGGCGTCGGGATCGTCGATCATGCCGCAGAAGAAGAACCCCGACGCCGCCGAGCTGTTGCGCGCGAAAGCCCCGCGCCTCACCGCCGATCTGTCGGTCCTCTATGGCGTCCTGCACGGCCTGCCGCTGACCTACAACAAGGACATGCAAGAGGACAAGGAGCCCCTGTTCGACGCGGCCGACACGCTCGAGCGGTGTCTCGCCGCCGCTAGCGGAATGCTGTCCTCGATCACGTTTGACCGCGAGCGGCTGGCAGAGGCCGCGGCGGACGAATTCCTCGCCGCGACCGACGTCGCCGACCTGCTCGTGCGGCGGGGGATGCCCTTCCGGCAAGCGCACGGCGCCGTCGCCGGGCTGGTGCGCGCCGCAATCGATCAGGGAAAGTCGCTGTCTGAGCTCACGCCCGAAGAGCTGCAGGCGCAGTCAGAGCTGCTCGACGACGAGTTCTACGCCGTGCTCGCGGACGGCGCCTGGCTCGAGTCGAAGGTCTCCGAAGGCGGCACGAGCCTCGCGCGTGTTCGCGATCAGCTCGAGCAGGCGCGCGCAGCCATCGGGTTGGCGTGAAGCGCGGCTTCTATGCGCGGCCGGTGCTCGAAGTCGCGCGCGATCTGATCGGGTGCGTCCTCTCGCATGCCGACTCGGCGGGGGCGATCGTCGAGACCGAGGCCTACCACTACTCCGAGCCCGCGTGCCACGCGTTCGTTGGCCTGACGCCGCGGACGGAGACACTGTTCGGACCGCCCGGGATCGCTTACATCTATCGGTCCTATGGAATCCACGCGCTGTTCAACGCGGTCAGCGAGCCCGAGGGGATCGGGGCAGCGGTCCTGGTCAGGGCGCTCGAGCCGCTTTCCGGAATCGAGTTGATGCGCGAGCGGCGAGGGGTGCAGGCGATCTCGGCGCTGTGCTCGGGGCCGGGCAAGCTCACCCAGGCGCTGGAAATCGAGCTCGACCAGAACGGCAGCGACCTGACGGCCGGGCCGATCATGATCTCCGCGCGACCCCCGGGCTGGCGAGCTGTCGAGATCTCGGTGGATCGGAGGATTGGGATCAGCAAGGCGGCGGAGCTGCCCTGGCGGTTTACGGTCAGCGGCAGCCGGTTCCTGTCGCGGCCGGTGCGGGTGGTCGGTTAGCTCATCGGTGTTCCGGCGTGGCGCGCATCGGCGCGCGCGGCTACGGCGCTAACCCCAGAGCTCCTCGGAGGCGATCTGCGCGCCCTCCGACAGCGCCTGCAGCTTCAGCCACACCACGTCCGGATCGACCTGAGAGAAGCGGATGAAGGTGTCGAAGCCGCAGTCGGTGCCCGCTTGCACGCGCTCGCGCCCGACGACCTCGGCCAACCGCGTCAGCCGCTGAGCGACGAGGCGGGGATGCTCGACCGCGTTCACCTTCACATCGATCACCCCGAGGATCAAGTCCTTGTCTTCGGGGAGCGGCACCTCCTTGAACACCTCCCACTCGTGTTCGTGGCGCGGGTTTGCCCCCTCGACGTAGAAGGTGCCGGCGTTGGCCTTCAGCACCGGCTCGAGAATGTCGCGCAACGGGACGTCCTTGTGATGAGGGCCGGCGTAGTTACCCCAGCAGACGTGCAGGCGCACCTGCTTCTCGGGAATCCCGTCGAGTGCCGCGTTGAGCGCGTCGATCGCCATCGGCAGATGCCTGTCCCAGCTCACGATGCTGGATCCCAGCGATCTGGAGTGCGCGGCCATTGCCAGGTCGGGCGAGTCGATCTGCACGTTGAAGCCGGCGTCGGTGATCGCCTTGTACTCGTGGCGCAGCGCCTGGCCGACTGCCTCCAGATACTTCTCGTGCGAGCCGTAGTAGTGATCGGGGAAGTTGAATGACACCTGCCCGGGGCTCACCGCGCAAACGAAAGCCTGTTCGGGCGGCGTGTCGCCCAGGGCGCGCCTGAGACGATCGACATCGCGGTGGACCGCGTCGGGATCCTTGACCTCGACCGGGCCGACGCAATTGGCGAACACCAGATGCGCCATCGCCGGGGTGTTGAACAACCGCATCGCTAGGTTCGGGTAATCGGCGACATCGTCGGCTTGGAACTCCGCGCGTCCCTCGAAGCCGCTGAAGCGATCGTTCACGTAGTTGCTGAAGCCGGGCTTGCTCAGCTCGCCGTCGCTGACCACATCGATGCCGGCCTCGCGCTGACGACGCACCACGTGCTCGACCGCTCCCTCGAGGCGCTGCTCGAGCGCTTGCTCGTCGACGGGCTGGCCTTCGATGCCGGCCCAGATCAGCTCTACCACTTCGTCGGGGCGGGGCAGGCTCCCCGCGTGCGTCGTAACGATTCGATCGGTGCTCCCGGGCATCGCCCGACACTATCTGAACTGGTTGAGTGCTGCCAAGGGTGTCCTCTGAGGTGGCTGGCCGGGCGGCGCTGCGACTGCGGATGCGATCACCGCGCGGGGCGCGATTGCCGGCGCGGATGCGATCGCTGCGGGGGCGCGATTGCCGGGCGCGGATGCGATTGCCGGCGCGGGGCGCGCACCATCCGCGGGCGACAATCGAACGGGGAACAGCCTGCTCTCCCTAGCCGCCGCCGACGCCGGCGCCACCGGTCCCGCCGCCACCGGTCCCGCCGCCACCGCCTCCGCCAGTTCCACCGTCCGCTGTGCCTCCGCCACCTGCGCCAGTACCGCCACCGGCCGTGCCGCCACCGCCACCACCGGTGTCGCCGCCTGTGGCGCCCTGACCGCCGGCGCCAGTTCCGCCGCCCGCCGCGCCGGTGTCACCGCCGCCGCCTCCGGTCCCGGTGTTACCGGTGGCCGGTGCGCCGGTGCCGTCGCCGCCCCCTCCGGCCCCGGTGTTACCGGTGGCTGGTGCGCCGGTGCCGTCGCCGCCGCCTCCGGCCCCGGTGTTACCGGTGGCCGGTGCGCCGGTGCCGTCGCCGCCGCCTCCGGCCCCGGTGTTACCGGTGGCCGGTGCGCCGGTGCCGTCGCCGGTGATCCCACTGCCCGCGCCGCCGCCGTCGGTAGCCCCGCCGCCGACGATACCCCCGCCGCTCGCGCCCGAGCTTCCATCGAGCCCGGTGCCGCCTGTCGCCGAGCCGTTCCCGAGGCCGAGCCCCTGCGCGCCGGGATAGCTCGACGGGCCGGTCGTCGAGGTGGGCTGGTTGTTCTTTACCGGTTGCTCGCTCGCCAGCACCTGCAGCGCCTGAACCATGAAGTCATGCCAGATTTCGGCGGGGAACGTGCCACCCTCCACCGGGCCGCCGTTGTACAGCGTCGTCATCGGCACGAGCTTGTTGGGGAAGCCAACCCACACCGCGACCGTCATCTGCGGGGTCCAGCCGACGAACCAGGCGTCTCCGTAGTTGCTGGTCGTGCCCGTCTTGCCGACTACGTCCACTCCGGGGATCGCGGCCGCGGTGCCGGTTCCGCCTTGAACCACCCCCGCGAGCATGTCGTGAACGGTCTGAGCGATGTCCGACGGCAGGATGCGCCGGGAGTCGGGCTTGTCGAGCATGTTCTTGTGCTTGCAGACCGACGGACAGTAGATCTGTGCGAGGCCCGTCGGTCCCTCATGCGGAGCACCGAGGACCGGGTCGTAAACGCGCCGGCCGCCGGTGGCAAACGTCTCGTAGGCGTGCGCCATGTCGATCGGCGTGACGCCGTTCTTCATCGCTCCCAGGATCATCGCGTAGTTGCTCGAGACCGGGGAGCGGATACCCATCAGCTTGGCCATCCGCGCGATTCGCTTCGTTCCCGTCGGGCCAAGGCCATCGATGCCCAGCCGCGAGAAGACCGAGTTGTCGGAGATCGCGGTGGCCTGAGCGAGCGGGATCGGGCCCGAGTATGTGTTCCCGAAGTTGTGCACGACGAAGTGCTCCTTGCCGTCGCTGTTGGGAACGACGAAGTTCGCCGGCGCCGAGAGGAATACCGAGTCGGGGGTGAATCCCGATTCCAGCGCGACCGCGAGCGTGAACGGCTTGAACGCCGAGCCCGGCTGGCGATAACCCTCGGTAGCAATGTTGAATGGGTACTGGTTGTAGTCCTCCAGACCGTTGACGATCGGGCCTCCGACCATCGCTCGGACCTGACCTGTCTGGTTGTCGATCGCGACCAACGAGGCCACCGGCGAGTTCGGACCCTGGTAGGGGAGATCCTGGGAGATCGCCTGATCGGCGGCTTGCTCGAGCTTCAGGTCCAGCGTCGTTCGGATCTTCAGTCCGCCGTAGAAGGCTCGGTACTCGGCAACGTTCGCGGGAACTCCGTGGCCGAGACCCATCGACGACAGGATCTGGGGACGGAGCCAGCTCGTGAAATACGGTGCCGCGGCCGGTTCTTGGGGCTGCTGGATCTCCCCGGCGGTAGGCAACGGCTGCTTGATCGCATACTCGTACTGCCGCCGGGCCAGGTAGCGCTGCTGGAGCATGTCGGCGAGCACCAGGTTGCGTCGCTGCGTCGCCGCCTGCGGGTGTGCGACCGGATCGAACCCGGTCGGATTGGCGATCATCCCGGCGAGCAGCGCGGACTCCCACGGCTCGAGCACCGAGGCACAAGGTGGCCGCGGTGCCCCTGGGTTGCTGTCGCCGCAGCCGGTCGTAGTCTGGCCGGCGGTCGCCGAGTCGTAGCCGTGGGCTTTCCCGAAGTACACCCGTGCGGCGGATTCCACGCCATAGGCCCCGTTGCCGAAGTACACCGAGTTTAGGTACTCGGTGAGGATCTTGGTCTTCTTCCACTCGCGCGTGAGGTGGTAGGCGAGGGCGGCCTCGCGCAGCTTCTCGAACACGGTGCGGTTGTCCTGCTCGGAAAGCGCGTTCTTCACGAACTGCTGCGCGATCGTCGACGCGCCCTGCCTAGCGCCACCGGTGGCGTCGGTGACGAACGCCCGCGCGATCCCGCGGATATCGACGCCCGGCTCGGTCCAGAAGCGCCGGTCCTCGACAGCCACCACGGCCCGCCGGACATACGGCGAGATCTGGCCGAAGTTGTCCAGTACGACATGGTTGGGTGGCGCGAGCTGGCCGACCAGGCGCCAGTGGTCGTCGTATAGGTAGGAGTTCGCCGCCGCGCGGTACTGCTGCCGGTTTTCCAGTTGCGGGAGATCCGCGGCGACGGCCATCATCATCCCGAACACCGTCGAGACCGCCGCCAGCGCGACGAGCCCGATCAAGATCGCGAGCAGGCGTAGCTTGCGCAGCCTTGGCTTGGTCTGTCGATCATCCTGATCACGCCGGCGTCGCAGCCCAAAGCGACCCAGCCAACGGTGGCCAGGAGGCGCAACGCGGGTCGCCCCATCGACCTCGCCGGGCGCGTGGCTTCCTTGGCTGTCCAAGAGCGCGGCGGAGCCGTCCTGCTCCGCTTCGCCCTTGATCGGGGTGTGAACGTCACCGGTCATGCGATTGGTGGTGCGGTCGCCTCCGGCGATGCAAAGACCGACCGGGACGGCCACTACCGCTCAGCGGAACGCGGCGGCAAGCGTTCCCACCGGGGCGCGAAAGTCTAGCATTGCGGCGGATGGAGCAATCGCCATCCACGCCGGCACAGGCGGCATCGCCATCCACGCCGGCGCAGGCGGCTTTGCCATCCACGCCGGCGCAGGCGGCGGCCTGGCTGACGCGTAACACGGTTGACTGCCTGCCAGAAGGCGCGCTCGAGCACAAGCTGGCCGGTGGCCGACCGCTGCGGGTGAAGCTCGGCATCGACCCGACGGCGCCGGACATCCACCTCGGGTTCACCGTGGTGCTGCAGAAGCTGAGGGAGTTTCAGGAGCTCGGTCACACGGTGGTGTTGATCATCGGCGACTGGACCGCGCGAGTGGGAGATCCGAGCGGCCGCTCGACGACCAGACCGGTTCTCACCCCCGAGGAGATCGACGCCAACGCCGAGACCTTCCAGCAGCAGGCGCTTCGGGTCCTCGCGCCCGAGCCGCTCGAGGTCCGCTTCAACGGTGAGTGGCTCGACATGCCGATGGCGGACCTGCTCGCACTGGTGCGGACGACGACGGTCGCCCAACTGCTCGAGCGCGACGACTTCGCCAAGCGGTTCGCCGCCGGCGCGCCAATCTCGATGCTCGAGCTGCTGTATCCGCTGCTGCAGGGCTACGACTCGGTCGCCGTGCGTGCCGACGTCGAGCTCGGAGGCACCGATCAAAAGTTTAACCTGCTCCTCGGGCGAGACATCCAGCGCGCCTACGACCAACGCGAGCAGGTCGTAATGACGCTGCCGCTGCTGGTCGGGACCGACGGCGAGCGCAAGATGTCGAAGTCCTTCGGCAATTACATCGGCGTGACCGAGCCGCCGGAGGAGATGTATGGCAAGACGATGAGCATCCCCGACGAGGCGCTCCCGCAGTGGTACTCGCTGCTGCTTGGCAGCGATCCACCCGCCTCGCCCGGGCCGCGAGACGCCAAGCGGGCGCTGGCGCGAGCGCTGGTCGAGCGCTTCCACGGCGCCGAGGAGGCGCGATCGGCGGAGAACGAGTTCGATCGCCGGTTCGTCAGCCACCAGCTGCCGGATGCGGACGAGCTGGCGGTGATCGAATGGCCGGCGTCAGGCGACACCGTGCACCTTCCGGCCCTACTCGCGAGCGCCTTCGGGATCTCCAACTCCGAGGCCCGCCGCGCGCTCGCGCAAGGTGGCGTCCGGATCAACGGCGAGAGCGTCTCGAAGGGGTCGCTGGACCTTCCCCTGGCCGAGGTCGACGGCAAGGTGCTGCAACTCGGCAAGCGCCGCTTCATCCGCGTGCGGCTGATCCCCGGCAATCAGAACGCCGCCGCCTGACCGTGACCGTCCACGGAGGACTGCTGCAGCTGGAAACGCCCGGAAACGGGCACATCGTCGACCTCACTCCCGGCGTGCAGAGCGTGATTCGCACATCGGGCGTAGATCGAGGCCTGGCATCCGTGTTCGCCCGGGGCTCGACGCTGGCGATTACCACGATGGAGTATGAGCCTGGGGGAGTGCGCGACTTCCAGGCACTGCTCGACCAGCTGATCCCGCCTCGCGGCGACTACGAGCACAACCGCCTCAACCACGACACGAACGCTCATGCGCACATCCGGGCGGCGCTGATTGGCCCCTCGGAGACGGTTCCGGTCATCGACGGCGAGCTCGTGCTCGGCACCTGGCAGCAGATCGTCCTGGTCGACTTCGACGACCGTCCACGGAGCCGGACGGTTTATGTGCAGGTCCTCGAGTGATCCGTTGGTGGCGCTGAATCGGCGCCTGGACGCCGCTGCGCGCGCCCGTTGGCTTCCGAGCGCCCGGCTGCGGCCGGCGGGTGGGCGCCCGCGTTCGCCCGCCGGGGCGCGCGCGCCCGCGTTGCCAGGGGTCTGCGCCCCGATTCGCGGGGGCGGATTCGCGGGGGCGCGGCCGCCGTTTGCGCGCCGGTGGCCGAGAGACGGCCGCGTGGCCAAGGGCCGCCCGAGCGGCGCGTGCCGGCGGGATCGACGCCAGCCGGGCAGTCGGCCGCCGTCCGCAGTGCCCGCTCGCTAAAGTTCCGCCGCGGTTATTCCGATTCAAGTGAGCGGCCGGCGCGGCCGAGACTCTTCCAACCTCGTCCTGCCGGCGCTATACTCATCGGTCCGCCTTCGGAGACTCGAGTGGGTTCTCCGAATGTGCCCCAAACGAAGGAGACCCCTTCCGAGGAGGTGCGACGGTCTTTGAAAACTCAACAGCATGCGCACAACTCGATCGACCCTTCGGTCGAGGAGTGTGTCCAGGTTCGACGCCGTCGCCCGACCCGCCCACTCGCTGGGTTCTTCGGACGGCGGTGCCAAGATTGACCCCGTCTTGCGCCCCGAGGCCATCGGTGTACGGTGACCTCCCCGTGAGGGCGCAAGGGCCTGATCCCACCAGGGGTCGGCCCAGGGTTTGTCCGCGCCCGGAGTGATCTTCGGCGCGCGGGAGTATTTCCCTGACGACTCTTTGTGAAGTTGAGTAGTTCTTCACGGAGAGTTTGATCCTGGCTCAGGACGAACGCTGGCGGCGTGCCTAACACATGCAAGTGGAGCGACGAACCAGGCTTCGGCCTGGGGCAGAGCCGCGAACGGGTGAGTAACACGTGGGTAACCTGCCCCGATGATTGGGACAACCCGAGGAAACTCGGGCTAATACCGAATGTGCCCTCCGGCCGTAAGGCCGCTGGGGAAAGGAAGCTTCGGCCTCCGCATCGGGATGGGCCCGCGGCCCATTAGCTTGTTGGTGAGGTAAAGGCTCACCAAGGCGACGATGGGTAGCTGGTCTGAGAGGACGATCAGCCACACTGGGACTGAGACACGGCCCAGACTCCTACGGGAGGCAGCAGTGGGGAATCTTGCGCAATGCGCGGAAGCGTGACGCAGCAACGCCGCGTGGGGGAAGAAGGCCTTCGGGTTGTAAACCCCTTTCAGTTGGGACGAAGCTCCGCCGGTGAATAGCCGGTTGGGGTGACGGTACCTTCAGAAGAAGCCCCGGCTAACTACGTGCCAGCAGCCGCGGTAATACGTAGGGGGCAAGCGTTGTCCGGAATCATTGGGCGTAAAGAGCGTGTAGGCGGCTCGGTAAGTCCGCTCTGAAAGCCCGGGGCTCAACCCCGGGAGGCGGGCGGATACTGTCGAGCTAGAGTCCGGAAGAGGCGAGTGGAATTCCCGGTGTAGCGGTGAAATGCGCAGATATCGGGAGGAACACCAATGGCGAAGGCAGCTCGCTGGGACGGTACTGACGCTGAGACGCGAAAGCGTGGGGAGCAAACAGGATTAGATACCCTGGTAGTCCACGCCGTAAACGATGGGCACTAGGTGTGGGGGGTGTCGACTCCCTCCGTGCCGACGCTAACGCATTAAGTGCCCCGCCTGGGGAGTACGGCCGCAAGGCTAAAACTCAAAGGAATTGACGGGGGCCCGCACAAGCAGCGGAGCATGTGGTTTAATTCGACGCAACGCGAAGAACCTTACCTGGGCTTGACATGTTCCTGACAGCCGTGGAAACACGGTTTCCCTTCGGGGCAGGATCACAGGTGGTGCATGGCTGTCGTCAGCTCGTGTCGTGAGATGTTGGGTTAAGTCCCGCAACGAGCGCAACCCCCGTCGCATGTTGCCAGCATTAAGTTGGGGACTCATGCGAGACTGCCGGTGACAAACCGGAGGAAGGTGGGGATGACGTCAAGTCATCATGCCCCTTATGTCCAGGGCTACACACGTGCTACATTGGCGCGTACAGAGGGTTGCGATACCGCGAGGTGGAGCGAATCCCTTAAAGCGCGTCTCGGTTCG
>CAWHME010000009.1:0-787159 GCA_963830465.1 uncultured Solirubrobacterales bacterium | reverse complement strand
TCCGACAGAGGGCTCTCCGAAAGCCCCGCGTAGACGGGGTTTTGTTTTTGTTGGGACAATTCCGCGAATCGTGCAGATGTCCCCAATGTGTCCCGAGATGGGCGTATGATCTAACGCTATGGCGGGAGAGGTCCGGCCTCCGAGCGGACACGTGTTCCGCGTCGAGCGGGCGCGAGGGCCTGTCTGGTACGCCAAGTACCGGCTCCCTGACGGCCGCCAGGTTCAGAAGAAGATCGGGCCTGCTTGGACCGGTCGTGGACGGCCGCCCGCTGGGTACGTGACGAAGCGGCTCGCCGAAGACTGGCTGCGGGAGGTCCTGGACGAGGCGCGGGGAGGGACGCTGGCGGGGATGGTGAAGACGGGCGCGACGTTCGCCGGCGCCGCGGCGGAGTGGCTGCGGTATGTCGAGGAGGACCGGATGCGGAAGCCGTCGACCGTCGCGACCTATCGCGCCTTGTTGAGGTCGCGAATCCTGCCGGCGTTCTCAGAGCAGCCGGTCGAGTCGGTCACGCCGGCGATGGTCGAACGATGGCTCCGAGCGATGGACGATTGCTCGCCGGCGACCCGCACGAAGGCGCTGGCGATGGTGCACGGGATCTACCAGCGGGCGCGGAAGGTGTGGGGGCTCTCGACGAATCCAGTGACGGACGTCGAGAAGCCGCCTCTGCGGAAGGGCGGCGGTATCGAGGTGTTCTCTCCAGAGGAGGTCTGGGCGCTAGTGCGAGCGGCGGCGAGCGAGCAAGACGCGGCCATCTTTTTGACCGCTGCCTTCACCGGCCTCCGCCGCGGCGAGCTCATCGCGCTCCGCTGCCGCGACGTCGACTTCGCTGGATCCGTGATCCGCGTGCGCTCGAGCTACGTCGATGGCGTCCTGAGCTCGCCGAAGTCAGGCAAGGTTAGGTCGGTGCCGATGGCGCCGGACGTGGCGGAAGCACTGGCGAAGCTCAGCCAGCGAAACGGCTCCACCGGCGATGACGACCTAGTGTTCGTCGGCGACTGGGGCGGCTACGTCGACGCTCGGGCGCTCGTCCGTCGCTACGAGTCAGCGCTGAAACGCGCCGGGGTTCGAAAGCTGCGCTTCCACGACCTCCGCCACACGTTCGGCACCCGCATGATCGGCAAAGCCGACATCCGGCGCGTCCAGGAGTGGATGGGGCACGCCGACATCCAGACGACCATGAAGTACCTCCACTACGCTCCTCGGGCGGACGACGCCCGCCTGGTCGCCGAGGCATTTGAGCTCGCCGCGCCAGGTTCTGCGACGGACCCAGCGACGCTCTAGTCCGGTCGCGTCACAGCTTCTTGGCGGCGATTTTGAGACGACGTGATGTGGTCCAGGCGGTCGTGGGTTCGAGTCCCATCCCTCGCCTATTCGAAAGTCCCGGCAGGTGGGATGGTTACTGCAGACACGGTAAACACTTCTCTCGCCGGTCGAGATTCCTCGATCTACCAACCGTCTACCAGAGTCGGTTCCAGGCTGGCCAGGGCGACGGTGAGGTCTCCCTTTCCGCAAGGCGAGGCTCTGCGAAGACCGGCGCGAAGTAGCGCGGCAGGAGCAAAGCAGGTGTTTGCTCCGTCGGCCACGCAGGGCTGAGCACCGTCCCTTCCGCATCCTCGCGGGCGACCAAGAGCCCCGTTCCGGGTGCGGGCGCCATCGCAGGTCGTAGGCCGCAGATCGCGTTGGTCTTGCCGTCACCTCCGGTGTGGAGCGCCTGCAGCTCGGCAATGGTCGGAAGACGGGCCCTTGCACTTGCGCTAGGCCGACTGTCGACCTGACCGGTAGGCAGAGCGCGGGCGCTTGACCACCGAGCGCTCAAATGCGAGCGCGACGATCTGCTCATGAGCAGACAGATTCCCTGGTAGGGAATGCACCAGGCGCAGCCGGTCTCCGACGGGGATGACATCGCGTAGCACAGCGTCGCGCTCGACCCACGGCCGTGTGCGCAGATCCTGGCCGTCGAGTTCGAGCACGTCGAAGACGACCAGCTACAGGTACTCAGCTGCGGCGATATCGCCGTAGAGCGTCGCCCGGCACAGTGCCGCGAAGTCCCGCACCGCCCGGCCGCCGGCCGAGGAGACGATTCACCAGCTCCCCGTCAAATACCGAGCCCGCCGAATGCCACCGAAGGACTCCAACAGACTGCCGAGACATCTGCTGAGGCTCGCTCCGTGCCGCGACCACGCGCGGACAACAACCGTCCGCGACCCGACCCAACAGCCGAAAGCCATCCCACTTAGGCTGCAATACCACCCCACTGCCCTTCAATGGGCCAGCTGGCGGCGGGGAATGCTCAGCATCGGCTCCGGAATCAACATGGAGTGAGCCTAGAGCCGACAGCACCTTGAGCCACGATTGCGCAGACAGCTCTTGAGCACACGGCGGCGCGAACCCTTTGAGCTGTAGCTGGGGTTCACGGATGAAGGGTAAGCGGGGGACTGGGTTGCGGGAGCTTCGTCAGCGCGACCCTGACGGCGATGCTGTTCTGATTCGGAGGCATCGTCATCTCGATGTAGTCGGTGATGACCTTCAAGCCGTGAACCACGGCGTCTTGAAGCAGAGCCAGCATTCCCCGCCGCACGGGTTGAAGTGGATCGTCACGAAGCTGGAACCCGAAACCCTTATCGGGGCGACTATCGAGTTTGAAGATCACCTCTGCGTCGATCCAGTTGCTTGAACCACCCCCGTAACCCATGCCCTGCTCAACAACGAGTAGAAAAGTGACGTGCCCCTCGAGTTCGAGAAGCAGTGACGCAGGCGGGGCGTCCGCCAGACACTTTTGCAGCGCCGCCTGCGCTTGTGAAAGCCTGCCTCTAAGCGCGGCTACCTCAGCCTGAGACCCCTGACATTCCGTGGAGTCGTGGCCTAACTGCGCACAGAGCGACGCGCTTGAGGCTGCCGCCTCAGCGACAGCATCTGAAGCCTGTTCGACAGCCTCCCGTTCAGTTTCGCAGCTCATTGCTCTCCTCCCTCATGGCCACGAACGTGATGAACTGCACAAGCGAGTGTCTCACAGAACGAGCCGTCGGGAGGGAATTTGCGAGTGAGAAGATCCACACGAGTCGACCGCTGCGATCGCCCAAGACCTGCAGGACTTGCTCGGACAGAAGCTTGTTGCCTACATCACCGACGTAAAGTCGCCCAAGGAAGTCGGCCGATGGGCCCGGGGCACACCCCGCGCGATGACGCCGCCCAGCGACTGCGGGCGTTGTACAGGGCCGTGCTTACCCTGCAGGTGGTCTATGGGCCGCCGACGATCCGGCCTGGCTGCAAGGAGCTAACCCAGACCTGGCCAGTAAGGCTCCCGCTGAAGTTCTACGGGCAGGCCGTGACGCGGCCGTCCTTGAGGCCGCCGAACACTTCGTCCACTGATGAGCAGCGCCGCGGCGGCGGTCCTTTACACGGTGCCGCCGCCGCGGCGGAGAGTATTCCACGTCCGCCGCCAGCCGAACCCGTTCTACTGGCATAAACCAAAGCCGCGTTGGCGGAATAATGGTTTCACGATGAGCCCAGGGTCTCGCAACACCGCGACGGCGGATCGAGCCCAGAGACTCTCGACAGTGGCGGACGTCGTGGCGGACGCGATCGTGGACGCGGGCACCGAGGTCGTGTTCACGTTTCCGGGGGGCGGAAGCAACCTGGCGCTGCTCGAGGCATTCCAGGCACGGGGCGTGGAAACCGTGCTCGCTCGCTCGGAGGGCGGCGGGGCGTTCATGGCCGCGACGGTGGCCGACCTGACCGATGTACCCGGCGTGCTGATCGTCGGCCTCGGCCCCGGCGCCGCAAGCTCCGTCAATGGAGTCGCCCACGCTCTGCTCGACCGCTCGCCGCTCGTCCTCGTCGTTGATCGGTACTCGGCGGCTGACGCGGGGACGACCACGCACCAGCTGCTCGACCACGGCGACATTCTCGGTTCCGTCGTCAAGGCCTGTGTGGATGCGACGCCAGAGCAGACGGCTGAGGCGGTGGCAAGCGCGATCGCCACCGCCCTGGAGCCGCCGCGCGGTCCGGTGCTGATCGAGGTGCGGCGAGATCGGGCACGCGCGCCGGTCGGCGTCGCCGGTGAGGCCCGTCGGAGCCCTTCCGTCCAAGAAGTCGCGCGCGCGGATGCCGATGTCGCCGATGCCGCCCGTGCGCTGTCAGCCGCGACACGCCCTGTGTTGCTGGTCGGGGAGGAGGCGCGCCGTGACCTCGATCAGCGCTGGCTCGTGCGCCTCGCCGAGATGCTCGAGGCGCCCGCTCTGACGACCTACAAGGGGAAGGGAGCGTTCCCGGAATCGCATCGGCTGGCCGCGGGCATCCTCACCGGCGCCGCGATCGAGCGTCCGCTGCTCACCGAGGCGGATCTGCTGCTGGGCGTGGGGCTCGACCCAGTCGAGCTGCTGGCGCGGCCATGGCCGTTCGACGCTCCGGTGGTTGCCCTGCGGCGGATTGGAGCGCGAGACGGGTACCTCTCGCCGCGATCGATGATTGTGGGGGGGCTCGAACACAGCTTGCGGGAACTGCTCGGAGTGCTTGAGCCGCCAAGTGCGACTTGGGAGTTGGGAGCCGCGGCGCGCTGGCGTGAGTCGATGTTGGGCGAGTTGCGGGTGCCGTCGGACCGACTATCCGCCGTGCGCGCCGTTGAGATCGCGCAGCAGGTGCTTGGTGACCCGATTGTCACCGTCGACGCCGGCGCGCACATGTTCCTAGTCACGTGGTTCTGGCGTAGTGAGCGGCCGAACCGATTCCACATCTCAAACGGACTGGCCACGATGGGGTTCGCGGTCCCGGCCGCTATCGGTGCAGCGATCGCGCGTCCCGAGGAGACGGTCGTCGCGTTCACCGGTGACGGCGGCTTCACGATCAACGCCGCGGAACTCGAGACCGCGGCGAGGGTGCGGGCGAAGGTCATCGTGCTCGTATTCAACGACGCGAGTCTCAGCCTGATCAGGGTCAAGCAAGCCGACATCGGTTGGCGGCGCTCAAACGTCGACTTCGTCCGCAGCGACTTCGCCGCCGTCGCCGAGGGCCTCGGTGTCCGGGGCGCCCGCGCCTCGAGCGAGGACGCCTTGCGCGAGGCGCTGGTGGACGCGGCCGCTGCTACCCAGACGACCGTGATCGACGTCGCGCTCGACGGCGAGGAATACGGTGAACTGCACCGCCGGATCCGAGGCGCCAGCTGATGGCGACGGAGAGCGAGCTCGCGCAGGTCCGCGCGCGCCTGTTCGGCTTGATCAGCGAGGACCGGATCACGGCGATCGAGATCGAGCGCCCATCGCCCGACGTCCTCGCCGGGCTTGGCCGGGTGACGGATCTTACGTCGTCGGTCTCCGATGTGCTCGACGAGATCGGCATCGGTGGCGGCGTCCCGGGGAGCACGCTGCGTCCGCTGAGCGCCGGTCAGCGTGTGATCGGCCCGGCGATCACGATCCGCTACGTCCCAGAGGGCGGGAGCGTCGGCTCGCTGTCGGGACGGGGCGAACGCGCCCGCCTCGCCGACCGTGACCTCTACACCATCGGACGGGCTGGGGACGTTGCGGTGTTCGATTGTGGCGGTTTCACCGGGGGCTCGGTCATGGGAGGCCTGTCGGCCGCCTGGGCATCACGCCTGGAGATAGCCGGGTGTGTGATCGACGGCGCCGCCCGCGATGTCGCGGCGATCCGGGCGTCCGGCGTGCCGGTGTGGTCACGCGGAGTGACGCCCGTCAGCGGCAAGCACCGGCTCCAGGCGGTTGAGATCAACGGCGTGGTCGGGCTCGCGGACGTGACGGTGCGCCCCGGCGACGTGATCGTGGCCGACGACACCGGCGTGTGCGTGATCTCGGCCGAGCACGCCGACGCCGTGACTCGAGCTGCGCTCGAGGCCGAGGCTGCTGAGCGCATGCTGATCGATGCGATCGCATCGGGGGCGTCCCCCAAGGAAGTCGCGGCGATCATCCCCCCGGAGAAGTGGTGAACGACCTCCGCACGCTGTCAGCCTTCGAAATCGCCCGGGCCGTCAGTCGCCGAGAGCTGGATCCTGTGGAGGTTGTCGAGGTCCAGGCCGCGGCGATGTCGGAGCTCGACGAGCTGAATGCGTTGATCACCGGCTGCGCCGACGAGGCGCTCGAGCGTGCCCGCGCCGGCGTCGCCGGTCCGCTCGCCGGAGTGCCCGTGCTCGTCAAGGACTTGTTCGACACGGCCGGAGTACGGACGACCTACGGGTCGAAGATCTATGCGCACCGGGTTCCCGCCCGGACTGCGAAGGCCGTCGGGCTGCTGGAGGGCGCGGGCGCGATCGTGATCGGCAAGGCGAACCTGCACGAGTTGGCGTGGGGGACGACCAGCCAGAACCCCCATTGGGCTACGTCGCCAACCCCGCGTGCCCCGGCCACGTGGCCGGGGGTTCGTCGGGTGGCAACGCAGCCGCGCTGGCGGCCGGGGTTGGGACCATCGGCCTCGGCACGGATACGGCCGGGTCGCTCAGGATTCCGTCCGCCGCATGCGGGACGGTGGGTTTCCGGCCGCCCGACGGGGTCGTCCCGATGGGGGGATGTTTGCCGTTATCGCCGACCTTTGACGTCGCGGGCCCGATGGCGCGTTCGGTGGCGAACTGCGCCCTGGCGTACTCGGTGCTCGCTGGCGGACCGTGTGCCGAGCCACGCCTGAACGGTGTCACCGTCGGTGTGGTCGCCGAACCCCCGGCGATGTCGCCGCTCGATCCTGGTGGCGCGCCGGATGGCGCGGTCGTGCCCGAGATCTCACACTTGCTGCCGATGCTCGAGCGGCTCGGCGCCCGGCTCGAGACGGCCACGTTGACTCCGCCGCGCGCGGACCTGCTCCCGATCATGCTCGCCGAGGCGGCCGCGGCCGATGCCGACACATTCCCGTCGCGGCGCCACGAGTACGGGCGGGCTCGTCACCGGCGCTGAGGTGCTCGGGACGCTCAGCGCCGCCGCGCCGCGCCGCGCCCACGCGAAGTAACCCATCGGAGGACGGTCACAGCGCAGACCGCGCTCCCGCGATACGGCGGGGAGCCGGTCCCACCGCGGCATTCGGGCGCCGCGCCAGCGCCGAGGAGGGCGGCGGTCAGGTTCGTCCGCGAGTACTCAGCATGGAGCGATGGCAGGCTCGCCGCGATCCCCGCAGACGATGCGACGGAACGCGTGATCCGGCTGCTCGAGCATGGCGGAAGGCACAGCATCGGAACCACCGCCGACGCGGCGGCGTCGGTGCGCGTGGCTACCGCCGGTCCGAACCGATATGTGGTGACGAGCCTGATCGGCAACTTCCTGATCGGCCGGCGAGGATCGCCGTGGCTGGTCGTCTCGCTGCCTGGAGATTAGGCCCAAGGCCGCCCTGGGCCCGGCCGCTTGCAACAGGTCTGCAAGCACTTGGCCCGCGCGAGGGAGGTTGTCCTGGGGCTCGTAGAACTTTGGGGTGACGGCGGTCCCTCCGGCCCGTCCGCTCCTGGTGGGAGCGTGATGGGCGATCCGGCAAAGATCTAAGGAGGAACCGCCGTGAGGTGCAACGTACCGGTCGCTGAGGCGACTAGCGATGAGGCCGTGCTCCCGGAGCGGGTGCAGGAGGCGTTGGGTCGGCTGGTTGGGGCTGCGAAGGAGGGATTGCTGGCGCTGTCTGTTGAGGTCGGGCTGGGGGTGCTGCGGGAGCTGTTGGAGCAGGAGGTGGAGGAGATCGTGGGTCCGAAGGGGAAGTGGAACGGGGAGCGGACCGCGGTCAGGCATGGCCACGAGGATGGCGAGGTGACGCTCGGCGGCCGGCGCGTGCCGGTCAAGCGTCCGCGGACGCGGACCGCGGACGGCGAGTCCGAGGTGATACTCCAGACCTACGACCATTTCGCTGACCGCGACCAGCTCGGCGATGTTGTGCTCGAGCGGATGCTCGCGGGCGTCTCGACCCGCCGGTATGGCCGTGCGCAGGAACCGGTCGGCGAGCAGCTCGAGACCGACGCCCGGTCGGCGTCGAAGTCGGCGGTGTCCAGGACGTTCGTGCAACGGACCCGCGATCAGCTGTGGAACCTGATGAACCGTCCGCTCGCCGATCTGCGCCTGGCGGTGATGATGCTGGACGGGATCGAGCTGCACGGCCGCACGAACATCGTCGCGCTGGGGATCACCACCGAGGGCGAGAAGCTCGCGCTGGGGCTGTGGGACGGCTCCACCGAGAACGCGACCATCGCGAGCGCGCTGCTCGCCGACCTCGTGGACCGCGGCCTGGATGTCGAGCAGGGACTGCTGTTCGTGATCGACGGGTCGAAGGGGCTCAGGAAAGCGATCCGGCAGGTGTTCGGCAACGACGTGCCCGTTCAACGCTGCGTGCAGCACAAGTCACGCAGCGTCCTCGACCATCTCCCCGAGCGCGACCGCCAGGCGGTCAAGGCGCGGCTCCGCGAGGCATGGAAGGAGAGCGACCACGACCGCGCCCTGGAGCAGCTGACCTCGCTCGCGCTGGAGCTCGACCGCAGCCACCCCGGCGCCGCCGCCTCGCTCAGGGAGGGAATGGAGGAAACGCTGACCGTCACCCGCCTGGGGATCACTGGCAAGCTCAAGCTCACCCTCCAGTCCACAAATCCGTGCGAGTCGATGATCTCCACCGTCCGCACAATCCAACGCAACGTCAAGCACTGGAGCTCCGGCGACATGTGCCTTAGATGGACCGCCGCCGGGATGCTCGAAGCCGAAACCCGATTCCGGAAAGTCGAGGGTTACCGCGGCCTCGCCACTCTCTCAGTCAAGATCGACGCCGACCTACTTCGCCGCCGTCAAGCTGTCACCCAGACAAGCGAGGAGGACATCGCAGCCCTCACTGTGTAACTATCACACTGGGACCGCCTGCCAACGTGAATTTCCACGGCGAGCGGGAGTGCGCCCAGACTGTTGGAGGTCGATGACTAGAACATCGTGATTCAACGACAAGCTCGTCGTCGCCTGCCGGGGTAGGTCCGGTCCGGGTAGCTGCCAGGAGGCCCGGTAGCAGGCTGCCGGCCTTGGGGGGAAACCCTTGGGGTCGAAGCGCAGCGTCAAGCATCCTTTGGGGGTGTGCGACCGAGCGGTCCGCAGCGTCAAGCGAAGCCTGCCGCGTCGTGAGCGTGTATCAGGGAGAGCCGAGCCTCGTCCCGATGGGTGAAGGCCATGGAAGGGGTGAAGAGCCTGGATGTGCAGTCCCGAAGAACTCCCCGGCGTAGAGGGCGCGGAACGTTCGGATGGTGGCGATGGGAACTGGGGAGGCCCTCCCCGGCCCGGCAGCCTGCGGCTTGGTGCTGTCGGAGCGTCGCGTCCTATAACCGGTGATGAGCCGGGAAGTGGGCGCGGGCCGGGAGGGAGTCGGAGGCGGCCACAGTACTGCTTGAGCCGACCGGACAGCAGAACCGGCGGTGAGGGAAGGGCCGCTGCTTCGTTCGCGCGTCACGCACAGGGAAGGGCCGGTGAGTGCCACTCCGTGGCTAGGACCGCCAAGCAGGACAAAGTCCGAGAACTGCAGCGAACGCTCTACCGGGCGGCCAAGGCTGACCCCGGGCGAAGGTTCCACGCGCTCTATGACAAGGTCCTCCGCAGGGACGTTCTGGAGCGGGCGTGGGAGCTGGTGCGCGCCAATCGCGGCGCGGCTGGCATTGACCGACAGACCATCGCCGAGATCGAGCGGTATGGCATCGCCAAGCTGCTCGATGAGCTGGCCGCGGATCTTGGGAACGGCAGCTACCGCCCGCTTCCGGCCCGCCGGGTGTTGATCCCGAAGCCGGGCAGGTCGTACGAGCAAAGACCGTTGTCGATTCCCGCTGTTTGCGATCGCGTCGTTCAGTCCGCGGTGAAGACGGTGATTGAGCCGATCTTCGAGGCGGATTTTCTGCCCTGCTCGTTCGGGTTTCGCCCGAGGCGCTCGGCGCACGACGCGCTTCAGGTTCTCATTGATGAGTCCTGGCGAGGCCGGCGGTGGATCGCAGAGTCGGATATCGCCAACTGTTTTGAGGCGATCCGGCACTCAGGGTTGATGTCAGCGGTCGAGGAGCGGATCTGTGATCGTCGCTTGCTGAAACTCCTGCGGGCGATGTTGCGCGCTGGGGTGCTTGAGGCAGGAGCGGTCCGGCATGGTGTGAGCGGCACCCCGCAGGGCGGTGTAATTTCGCCCGTCCTCTGCAACGTCTACTTGCACCGGCTTGACCGGGAATGGCAGACACGCGGGAGCGGGTTGCTGGTGCGTTACGCCGACGATCTGGTGGCGTTGTGCAAGACCCGGCGGGAAGCCGAGAACGCGCTCGCGGCGCTCACGGCGATCCTGGCCGATATGGGACTCGAACTCAAACCGGCCAAGACGCGGATCGTGCACCTGCGGGAGGGAGGCGAGGGAGTGGACTTCCTTGGCTTTCACCACCGCTGGGGGCGCGGCCGCACCGCTGGATCCACCCACATCGAATTCCTCGCTCGCTGGCCCTCACGACAGGCGATGCAGCACGCCCGCGACCGAGTGCGCGAGCTCACGGCGCGGGACCGGCTGCGCTGGCCGGTCGAGCAAGTCGTCGGGGACCTCAACCGGTTCCTGCGCGGCTGGGCGGGTTACTTCCGCTACGGCAACTCGACCGTCCAGTTCGACACGATCATCCAACACGCGGAACGACGCCTACAGCTGTGGATCGCGGCAAGCCATCAACAGCCATGGCGCTTCGGCCGACAGGCGTTCCACGCCCGAACGGACCGCTACGGACTGATCACCCTCGACGGAACCATCGCCGCGCCACGACCCAACCGGCCGTGGCGCCAGGGACCCGAATGCCGACGGTGAAGAACGTCGGTGAGCCGTGTGCGGGAGAACCGCATGCACGGATCGATGGGGGGCGGGAGGAAACCGGCACCAGTCGGCTAGGCCATGCGGAGCCAGGCGCCTCCCGCCTACCCGACCAACCTCGTCTCGCAGGGCGAACGCCCCACACTGGTCATGGGCCTGCCCAGCGTCGGCACACGCGTTGCCCGCACTGCTGCATTAATCCCGGGCGATTGCCGCCTTCTTGCCCTTATCCACAAGCTCGGCGTTCGCCAACTCGAGCTCTTGGCGCACGAGCGTGCTGGTCTGCGCTGAGAGCTGTTTGATCAGTTCCGCGGTCGAATCAGTCCTCGCCGGTTCTTCACGATCGCGTCGAAGCTCCACCATCATCACCCTTCCTTTCAAGGCAGATCGGGTGGATCTGGCGCGCTTGCGTCCTTCTTGTCCAGCAATCCCAGGATCTTCTTGCGAGCCTCGGTGTTGATGGCCATGAACCCGCCTACCCCGGCTACCGCCAGGACGACCAGTGTCAGCGCCCATCGTGGCTTGCGTTTCGGCTCCGGCTGATCGATCGCCGACCAGGCCTCCAGGGCCGCACCCACGGCTTGCCGCAGACGACTGCGCAGTGTTGGGTCCTGTACCGCTTGGCGGGCGCTCTTGCCCCGAGCCCGGTCGAGTACTCCAGTCGTCGCGCCGGCCGCTCGTCGCAGAGCACCCTGTACCTGCCGGTCATCTAAGAGCTGCTGCATGTACGGCGCGAACGCAGCCGCCCGATCGGTCACTGCCATGTCTGTCCTCGCTTCCGATGAGGCCCCTATCCCTGATTCGCACATCCCGGGCGGGTTAGGAGCGTTGATTGAGACGATCCGACTGTTGCTCCGCTGCCATATGCCCTGGGCCGCGGGCCCTGCGGCGGGGGACGTTTCCCAGCCGACTCAGAGTTGTCCGAGTAGCAGCAGGATGAGCAGAATCAGCGCTACGACTCCGACGATGCCGCCGATCAGCGCCACTTTGAGCAGGAACAGGACGATCGCGACGACGATCAGTACGCCGACGAGTGCTCTGACCATTTGTGGTCTGCCTTGCTTGAATGGCTCGAGTTGGATCGATGCGACGGTCCGACGGTGAGGCCGGCGTGCAACTGCGAATTTCGTCTTGCGATGTGGCTTGCGGACGCGGAGTTGGATCCTGCGCCGCGGCCGCTTGGCCGTTTGGCCGAGCTACTCGACGAGCTATTGCTCGCGACGAACGCGTTGAGCAGCCTCTTCCCATCAGGTTGTCTTCTGCTGCTTGGGGGCGCTGCGAGCGTCTAGTTGTAGCTCGCGTTCGGCCCCGGGAGTGCCGGCCTGGAGTTCGCGGCTGCGTTCGCGTTCGGCGTTTAGCTCCATGCCCAGCAGGAGCGCGCTGTTGGTGATCCACATCCAGACGAGGAACACCACGAGACCGCCGAGGGTGCCGTAGGTCTTATCGTAGGAGCCGAAGTTCGCGGCGTAGAAGCCAAATCCAGCCGAGGCCACCAGCCACACGACCAGCGCGAAGATCGCGCCGGGTGTGACCCACCGAAACCCTGCGAGCTTGACGTTGGGTGCCGCGTAGAACAGCACCGCGAACATCAAGATCACGACGATCACCAGGACCGGCCACTTGGCGATGTTCCAGACGCTGACGGCGCTCTGGCCGATACCGAGCGGTCCGGCGACAGCGGTGACGATCGGCCCCGTCAACACAAGCGCGAGCGCGACCAGGGTTAGCAGAACGAGCATCACGAAGGTGACCAGCACCTGTAACGGGCGCAGCTTCCAGACCGGCCGCCCCTCCGGTGTCTCATAGATCACGTTTGACGCACGCATGAACGCGCCGACGTAGCTAGAGGCAGACCACAGCGCGGCGGCCAGGCCGACGATGCCCATGATCCCGGCGGTCGCCTTGTGCGCCGTGATCGACTTGATCGGTCCGGCGAAGGTCTGCGCCGCCGAGCTCGGGCCGATCTTGGTCACGATCTGGGTGATTGTCTTCGTCGTCGACGCCGGGTCTCCGAGCAGCCCGATCAGCCCCACCAGCGCGATCAGCGCGGGGAAGAGAGCCAGAAGCCCGTAGTAGGTCAACGCGGCCGCCCAGTCGCTCAGATTGTCTTCACTGAACTCGCTGACCGTCCGCTTGAGCGTCGCGAACAGCGACGTGCCCGAGTCCGCGCCACCGGGACGGTAATCCCGACGGCGCTGCCTGCCGGCTTCATCTCCGGCGACCATACTCATAAGCCCAGCTTTCCACTGCCACCCCCGAGGATCTTCTGCGGATCGATTCCGATCCTCTCGAGCAGGTCGGCGTGCTGGTCGGGGTCGACCTGGTCGGGGAGCTGCTGCTCGGCCAATTGGGCTTTGCCGCTAGCGCCGCGGTCACGCAGCATCTGCAAAATCTGATCCTTGGGAATCTCCATGATTTCCTCCTCCTGGTTAGCGTTGCCATGACGTGTGCTCAGCCGCGCGCGGACTGCTCTCCAGCCCGCTTACCTGCGGCTGCTCCCCCGGAGAAACCGGCTACAGCTGCGCTAGCGCCCCAGACCGGCGCGCCGAGTTCTCAACACCTCGTTGTCATCCCCTCCGCGTGAGGGTTATCGCCTCCGACGCTCGCGGCCTTTGGTGTCGGCCTCATCGATCCCGTCCGTTTCGATCTGCTCTTTGCGGACCTCTTCGGTGACCTCGTGCTCGTCGGTGACGGTGTCCTTGTCCAAACGCACTCGTTCCTTAGGGACGGTCCGCTTCTCCACGACCGGCTCTTCTTCGTGCAGAACGACCTCGTGCTCGGCCTCGGTTATATCGTCGCCCGAGAGAGCATCCCCGCGGTTGGCTTCGGTGATCGGCTCGCGCTCGAGGCGAACCTCCTCGCGCTGCACTGGGACCGTTTTGGTGGCCTGCTCGGTGACCACATACTTACGCAGCCGCACACGGCCGGTCTCACGCTGAGTTGTGCCGACACGCAGCTCCTCTTCCGAGCGCGTCATCGCCTCGTCGCGGCCGGTCTGCCCGCGACCCTGCGTGCCGCCGGTCTGTTCGCGACCCTGCGTGCGGCCGGTCTGTTCGCGACCCTGCGCGCCGCCGGTCTGTTCGCGACCCTGCGCGCGGCCGGTCTGCTCGCGACCCTGCGCGCGGCCGGTCTGCGGCTGGCCCTGCGCGGTGGTGCTGCCCTCGGTCGTGTAGGGCACACCGTAGTGCTCAAACAGCTGCCGCTCCTCCGGCTCTGAAAGCTCCTGATCGGCGTCGATCCGCGGTGCGTCCTTCACCTGCGCCTTGGTGACCGCGACCTGCAGATCCTCTCCGACCGGGTTGGCGCCCTTGATCGGCACGAACGTCTTCTTGGTGCCAAACAAGCCAGTGTTGACGAGCGCCCATTCGGGCTGGCCCCCCTGCTCGTCGTAATACAGCTGATCGATCTTGCCGATCTTCTCGCCATCGCGATCGACCAGCGTGCGGTCACGCAAATCGTACTCGCTCGTTGTCTCAGGCATGGGCCCTCCTCTCATCCAACTGGGACATATGTCTCGCTAAAGATACCCATAACGCGGGACAAGAATCATCTTTACCCATAAAGTTGATGGAAACGGTTCCATGTGGCGGGGCAAAGGCGTCCCGGTTAGGGCTGAGTGTCTTGGTTCTTGGGTAGCCTCGATGTATGGCCGAACCTGCTCATCTGAAGGGACGGCCTCCGAAGCCGCGCGGCGCACGCACCGAGCGGACGCACTGGCCAGCCGCAAGCGGATCCTCCGGGCTGCCGCCGCACTAGTCGGGGACTCGCATATCACGATGAGCCAGGTTGCCGCCGCTGCCGGCGTCGGACGCTCGACGCTCTACCGCCACTTCTCGACCCGCAAAGCTCTCAGCGACGCGGTTGAGGCACGGGAACCGGCGCCGCCTGCTACTCCAGCCGCCAACCAGCACGTTGCGAGGATGCCTTTCCTCGCGCCAGGACAGCTGGGCCGAGGTCGCCCGTGGCGCTCGAGGTCACTCGGATCCTCGACGAAGTACCGCCACACTTAGTCGCCGATCAACTCGTAGCCGAAGCGCGTCGCGCCGCCGGCGTGTCGGTCGCTCTGTACGTCGTCGACATTGACGGTTCGCACCTGCTTCGCCTCGCCGGCTCAGAGGAGCTTCCCGACCAGCTCGACGCGCCGCCGGCGATCGGACCCGAAATCGTCCCCGAGGGGCTACGCGAGTTCTATACGCGCTTGCAGCAACGGTTTCCGGGGTGTGTCGCAGAGCCGCTGTGGCTGCGCGGCAGGGTGACTGGACTGCTGCTGTGCGTCGGGACCCCGGTCGCTTCGCTCGAGGACATCGCGAAGCAGGGCGCCGCCGCGCTCGAGCTCTCAAACGACTACAGCGACTTCATCGAAGCCGCCAGGCGGCGCAAACCGACCACCGCGGCGGCCGAGATCCAGCAGAACCTCTTCCCCCCCCCGCATCTCCCGGATCGCCGGCGCACAGCTCGCCGGCGTCCTGCTTCCCGCCTACGAAGTCGGCGGCGACTGGTTTGACTTCGTTGAGAACCGCGATGGCGCGTGGCTGGCGATCGCCGACCCCGCCGGCAAAGGACCCACCGCCGCCGGCCTCGGCGCCGCGACTCTTGGGGCGCTCCGCGCCGGCCGGCGAAGCGGCCAAGACCTCCAACAGGCGCTCGCGAGCATGAACGACACCGTCCGCCAGCTCGGCAACCCCGACTATTACGTCACCGCGCTCGTCGGTCGATGGCGGGCCGCGACCGCCGCCCTCACCTGGATCAACTGCGGCCACCCGCCCGCCTATCTAATCGACATCGACGGTGAGCTACAGGAACTCCAAGGCCAAACATACCCGCCTCTCGGTACCGGACCCGTCGACCCCGCTACCAACCAGCTCAACGTCAACTCCGCCACGGCGAACGGCTGATCCTGCTCACCGACGGCATCACCGAACATTACATGGAGAACGGCGGAAGGTTTGGCGAAGACGGCCTCCGCGGCGCGCTTCAACAGATCGAGAACCCCACTGCCGCAGCCACCGCAATGGCCATCCAACAAGCCGTGACCAACAGCTGGCGCCAACCGCTCCAAGACGACGGCACCATAGTCGTGATGGCCATCGAATAACGGCCCCTGCCACTCAGACGATTGATGTTGAACTCTCCAATCGCGCCGCTTCCGGTTTCACGAATGGAGAAACGTAGGAGGAGGCGCTCAAGCCCCTCGCGACGCTGCCGCTTTAGGTCCGCGTCCTCGTGAAGCGGAAGCCGGTCGTCCGTGGCTGCAAGGGCCACAATGCAGAGGCCGTGAGCAGCTACGGCGGACCTTGAGGGGTCCCTAAAATCACGACCGCTGAGGGCGGGCGGCACCGCTTGTTGTTGGTCGAGGCGCTTTGAAACTCCGGCGACGGTGTGGGGTTGGTCCGGACGGCAAGCCCAGGCGGCTAGCGTCACTTGAGAGAGGAAGTTGAACGTCGGACCGGAACAGAACTCGATCGCGGCGTCAGCCTTCCGGGCGGCCACGAGGTCCGATGCGATCAGCGCTTCGCGCACCTGTACGAAAGTGACAGCTGCCACACCGTTCCAACCTGCCTCGTCGCCCCCGCCACATCCCGCTCGCCCCTCTGATCACGTTGACCAGCCCGCGGTGTCACAAACCTCCCGCGACCTGGCGGCGTATTGCGCCTACTGGACCTTGTTTGCGTGTTCGAACCGGACGAAGCCGATCAAGCGATCGCCACGTGGCTGGCTTCGGCCCCGGAGGATCCAACCCCCTGGTTTGACGCCACCAGAGCTTCCCACGGTCATCGGTGAAGAGGATTCAACGTTCACCTGGCTGCTGAACCGAGACTCCAGCGCACGGGAGTCGAGATCCGCGATCGATGGCTGAGCCGCGATCGCGTGCTGACCGCGGCCAGCTGTGTCCGACCGGACCCACCCTCAATCACGCAGCCAGCTCAGAGCTTGACCACGTTTGACGGCCTTCAACGCCTTGGGCCCTGCTTTCTCCTCGTAGAAGACCTCGTCGCCTTCCGAGAGCGAGCGGTAGCCCTCGGATGTGATGCTGGAGTGACGGACGAACAGGTCGTTGCTTACCTCATGTGGCCCGATGAAGCCGAATCCCTTCTCGTCGCTGAACCACTTGAGGGTTCCCGTTGGCATGAGGTGTTCCTCCGTGGCTTGCAGTGCTGCTACCACGGAGCACTGCGAACACCTGAGAGCTGCACCTGCTTGTCCTGCCCGACACGTGCGCGGACGGCCTGACGACACGCATGTTAGATCGCCGCCGAAGAGCCTCCGAGCCCAGTCGGAGACGAAACCGAAGGTGCGCGGGCGCGTTCGGAGGCGCTTGCTCGAAACCCGAGCCAGTTCCGCCAGAGGCTCGACGCGGGCTGGGCACTTGATGGCGCAGCAGTAGCCCCATCGGCACGGCGACAGCGGCTCGGAGTGATCCGCGGCGGCAACCCACCGACTCGACTCCCGGACCTTCTCCGAGCGATCGTTCCAGCCCCGTGGGTGTTGTCCCTACTGGTTTTTGCCAGCCTCGGCTTTGCTGATCGCCTCTGACAGCTCGCTGATCATCGTGTCCTTCAGCTGGGCATCGCTGGCGCTGAACGCCGCCGATTCATTGGCCGTTAGACCCGCGAGCAGGCAGTGCAGCTCGGCGATCGAGAACTCCTCGTAGCGCTTATGGTGGTGGTGGTGCTTCACGGCGTCCGCCGTGCGGCGGACATCTTCGGTTCGCTGGCGCGCTTCGCTCATAACTGGTCTCCCTGCTCGTGAGTGTTGCTTCAGGTGCCCGGTCAGTACTTGTGCACGATGATGGTGTTCTGATCGCGAGGCGGACGTTTGTAGCCTGTGCGCTTCGGGCGCGCACCGAGCTCCAGGCTGCTGGAGAACGTTTTTGTAATCGATCGAGTCGAGCAGATGCCTGCTGCAGTCGAGCCTCGCGCGCCGCTTGTCGTCGGCCTCGATGGTGTAACAGGGCGCCTCGGGGGTGTGGGTGTGTTCGAACAGGCCGTTCTTTGCCTTGGAGTACTGCACCCAGCGCTCGCGCGACTCGAGGTCCATCGGGCTGAGCTTCCAGCGCCCCGGGGATCCTTCGCCCGCTTCGGAAAGCGCCGCTCCTGCTCTGCGTCGCTCACCGAGAACCAGTACTTGTGTAGGATGATCCCGTCACCGACGAGGATGCGCTCGACCTCCGGGCAGGTGGCAAGGAACTCGCGATATTCCTGCTCGGTGCAGAACCCCAAGACGTGTTCGACGCCGGCGCGGTTATACCAAGAGCGATCGAAGATCACGATCTCCCCGGCGCCGAAGGTGGGAGATGTAGCGCTGGAAATATCACTGGGTGCTCCTGCTCAGCGGGCGTCCCGAGGGCAACGATGTTCGCTCCGCGAGGGTTGCCGCCTCGACAATGCGGTTTGATCGTGCCGCACTTGCCAGCGGCGTCGCGACCCTCGAAGACGAGCACGATCCGCTGCTCGCTCTGCATGACCCAATGCTGCAAACTTGACTAGCTCGAGTTTCAAGCTCGCGAGCTCCTCCTCGTAGGCCTTGCGCTTCAATTTGCCCTTGCCCTGATCCTCAGCATCAAGGCTCGGAGGTTGTGGCATGGTGAACCCACCGTTCGCGTCCCGGCTCGACAGGCCAGACTTGACCGCCATCGTTAGTGCTCATAGCACAAAGCGCAGCCTTGATGGCGCACGGGCGACGATGCAGAAACCGGCAACGAGCGACCGAGCTGAACCGAACCCATTCGAGCCTTTCCGACTACAGGGCCGACTCGAGCACTTCAGCAAAGGAACGAAACGTGAGCGCGATCGCCAATCACGTGGGCATGACCACGCCGGAAATTCTTCGGGACGATCGACTGGTATTCGGAGCTATTCAGCGTCAAGCTGAACCCGAGTTGGCCGGTGTCGATCAGGCTCTCACGGCTGGACAGCTCGACGGACGCCTGGGGCGGATCTCGGCGTGGGTCGTGGCGGGCAGGAGTACAACATGACCAGGTCGAACACCAAGTAAGGATCGATCGTCCGCGGCGGAGATCTTTGATTTTCTCGCCGATGGCGCCAACAATCCGCGTTGGAAGCCGCCGGTCATCATGACAACCTAGACCGGCAGTTCACTCGGGATCGGGACCAGGTTTCGCCAGACGATGCGTCATCCGTTGGGTTTCAAGGTCTCCGCGGATTACCGGGTCGCCGTCTATGAGCCAGGCCGAGAGCTGGCGCTTCAGACCAGTTCCGGCGGCCCGCTCCGTCCAACGGTGCGTTATCTGCTGACTGCGGATACGAACGCCGCAACGACTGTACGCAGCATCATCGAGTATCGCCCCGCAGGACTGGCGCAGATCGCGCTTCCCGTCCTGGCGCTTCTGCACCCTTTGTTCGCCTGGGAGGCGTCGTGGATAGACAACGCGCGAGATGTGCTCGGCGGTGGCGCGACGGATAGGGCCGCCGCGCCATAGGAGGTCGCCCTCGCGAAGACCCGACCTTGCAGGCATCGCCGTCCGTCCGCCTACACGAAGCGCCGGGAGTGAAGCCAGCCTGGGCGGGCCACGACAACGCTACTGCTTTCGATCTCGCGACCGGTGAAGCAGAAACGTCGCTGACGTGGCTGCAGGGGCGACGAAGATGGGATGAACGGGCCTTGATCTGGACGTTGCGGTGGCTTGCGTGAAGATGGTCGGTCCTCCGTGTCGGACGGCGTTGGACGAAGGCGCGCGGGTTGCAGCCGCGCGGCCGACGATCGCGCCCGCATACGGCTCGGGCATCACACGCGCAGCGTTCTCGGTGACCGATGACATACCGTCGCTCACGTTCTGTTGGCGCAGTTGACCAAGCGGCTGGTGGAGCGGGCGATCGAGGTCGAGTTGACCGACCATCTCGGCTACGAGCCGCATCTGGAGCCGCCAGGCGCGATGTGTGCTGGTCGCGAGAGGGAGGACCTTGGGCGGCAGAAACCGTCTGGGGCAGAGTACCGCGAGGCGCAGGGGCCGGCTTGTAGTAGCGTTGAAGGTCCTGTAATGGGGCTGGAGCGAAGGGGTCGGGCAGGCCAGCTCACCCAGACGCCAACCCGCTGGTCGGGGAGGAGCTGACCCGACTCGTTCTCGGTTTTTCCGCGCGCTGAGCTGGGCAGCGGCGGTAATCCGCTTTGATTCTCACGGCGTGAGCGAAGCGGGTCGCGCCGTAGGCGACGGCGCCCAGGCTCGTATTCCACCGACAGCAGCAGCGTTCGGTATCCAGAGGGTCGCCCCGAGATGCGGCGGCGTTTGGGTGCAGCGCCGAGGTGCTCGGTCGGCTCCCGGCTGGGGGACGCATCGCTCGCTGCTGCTGAACGCTAGGGGTTAGTCTGCGATGGTGGGTGTAGGCCGGTGGGACGGGCGGGCCGGCGGCTCGACTTCGCGGGACACGGGAGCGTGGCGGGGCAGCAGAAGGCTGGGGACGAGAAGGATCGCGGCGATCCCCACTACCCACCAGAAGGTGCTGCCGAAGGCCGAGGCCAAGCTGGCGGTGATGTGGGGGGGCACGTGGGCGACTGTGGCCAGGGACAGCCCGTGGGCCGACCCGGGGAGCCTCGATTCGATCTGGCGTTGCAGGACTACGGCGAGCAGCGCGGTAGAGATCGAGCCTCCGACCTGGCGCGAGATGTTGATCGTTGTGCTCGCGCGGGGCACGGCGGCATGGTCAAGATCGGTGTAGGCACTGGCAATCATCGGCATCATCGTCAGTCCCAGGCCGAGTCCTCGGACGAACAGCGCGACTGCGAGGATCAGTTCGTCGGAGGTTCCGGTGACGAAGACGAACGGGACTGACCCAAGGATGATCAATCCCACCCCAAACGGCACCACCCGTCCCGCGCCGACGCGGTCGGTGAGGACGCCCGCGCGGCGCATGATGAGCGCGGCGCCGATACCCTGCGGCGCCATCAGCAGCCCGGCCGTCAGCGCGGACTGGCCGCGTACCACCTGGTAGTAGAGCGGGAGCAGGAACATCGAGCCATACAGGACGGCGCCGAGCAGCAGGATGCTGCCGTTGGCGATCGAGTAGTTGCGGTGCCGGAACAGATGGAGGTCGAGCAGTGTCTCCCGGGTGGTGTCCCGCGTCCGCAGCCCGTGCCAGACGAACCCCAGCATCATGAGCGCTCCGAGCACGAAGCTGACCGTCACTCGGGGGCTGGAGAAGCCACCGGTGGTTCCGACCTCGGAGAGCGCGTAGACGAGCAGCGCAAGCCCCGGGGAGAGCAGGAGGAAGCCCCGGAAGTCAAACCGGTGCCCAGCCCGCCGCTCTCCTGCGCTCAGCCACCGCCATGAGAGCACCAGCGCCACGATCCCGATCGGCACGTTCACGAAGAAAATCCACCGCCACGAAGCGTTGGAGACGATCAAACCGCCAATAACCGGACCGAGGACCGGGCCCATTACGGTCGGCACCCCTATTACGCTCATCACGCGACCCATGCGCTTAGGGCCGGCGCCGCGGGCGAGCATGGCCTGACCGATCGGCAGGATCATGCCCCCGCCAAGACCCTGCAGGACCCGGAAGATGATCAGCGTCGTCGCCGACCAAGCCACCCCGCACAACACCGATCCGGCGATAAAGAGCGATAAGGACAGCATCCACATCCGCTTGGCGCCGACCCTGTCGATCGCCCACCCGGTCACCGGGATCACCGCGGCCAGCGCCAGCAGGTACCCGGTGGTCACCCACTGGATCGTTGCGACCGAGACCCGGAAGGACCGGCCCAACGTATCCAGGGCCACGGCCACGATCGTGGTATCCAGGATCGACATGACAGAACCGAGAACCACAACGACGGCTACACGCCGGAGGGCCGGGTCGAACACCGGGCCCCCCGTCGCCGTTCCGGCCCCGTTGCTGGACACCGGGAGTGGCCCGCCGCCCGATGATCGTGATTCGTCCATTTGGCTCGCGGTCAGGCGACCGTGACCTGCTTCTTGTCAAACGCGACATAGCCGGTGTAAGCGCTCCCGACCCGTTCAAAGGCAGCATAGGGGTTCGGATAGCCCCAGGCTGGGTCGTGGTAGACCGAACAGCCGAGCGAGAGGTCGTGGTACTGGGCGTCGCCCTTCCACGGACAGGTGTATGGCGTCGAGCTGTCGCTGAACGCCTCGGTGCTCAGCGAGGACGGCGGGAAGTACTGGTTGCCCTCAATGGCGATCAGGTCTGACTCGGGGGCATCGGCAACAACCGTCCCGTCGAGAGTGGCTTTCATCTGCGGCTGCTTCTCCTGGTTTGGCTGGGAACTCTTTTGCTCACCGGCGCGGCTGCGGGCGGCAGCGATGTCCTGCACCGCCAGCATGTCCACATTTCGTCTTCAGGAAGATCCTAGACCGCCCCGCCATCGGCTCTGATGAGCTGATACGCAAGACCATCTCGACCATCTGGCTGGCATCTCACGGACCGGGCGAGAGCGTTGGCTGCTTGAGAACGCGACTGGCTCGCGAGCTTGGACCCGCGAGGCCGACCCGACGCCGGGGTGTCCGGCGGCGCGAGCGCCGCCGGACATCGCCGGGATGGCCTGTGCAGTTTGTTCCGCGGACACGACGCTGACGAGCTGGGCGTGCATCAGGCCGAGTTTGGCGGTGGCGGTGACGACGAGGGAGGGTCGGTGACGTCCCAGATCTGACCGGACTCGGGATCAGCCATGCGAGCAAGCAGGCGGTCGGCCGAGGCGCGCGGGGTGATCAGCGTCCCGGACTTGAGCATCCCGGTGAAGCGATCGTGCAGCGCGGCGCCGATCTGCTCGCGCGGTTGGTCGCGGATGTAGGCCTGCACTCGAGGTGTCGACGGTGCCGGGCCGGTAGACGTTGGCGGTGACGCCGGTGCCGTCGAGCTCGGCGGCAAGGTTGAGCGTGTGGGCCTCGAGCGCGCCTTTGGATGCGGCGTAGGTGTTGATTCCGACGAGCATCCTGGGGTGCTCGGCGATCGCCGCCGAGACGTTGACGATTCGGCACCAGCCGGCAGCGATCATTTCGGGCAGTACCCGGCTGGTCAGTGTCATCGCGCCGACGACGTTGATCGCGATCGCGGCGGCGACCTGCTCAGGATCGACTCGCGAGTTGGTCCGAGCGGCCAGACCACGGCGGCGTTGTTGACGAGCACCTCGACGTGGCCAAGCTGGCTCACGAGTCGCCCGAGGGCTTCGCCGGTCTGGGTTGGGTCGCTGACGTCGGCAACGAGCACGACAGCCGTGCCACCGGCGTCTGTGATCTCGGCGGCGGCATCGTCGAGGTCGGGCTGAGTGCGGGCCAGCAGCCCGACTCGGGCGCCGGCGCAGGCGAGCCCGATCGCGATTGCGCGACCGATCCCGCGCCCAGCGCCGGTCACCAACGCGGTGCGGTCCGCGGTACGGTGCGCCAGCTCGCCGTGGGCTAAGTGGCGGCATCCCGGCTACGCTTTTCGGGATGAAGGTCGCGTACGTGTTCTCGACCTCGGGTCACACGGCCAGCTACAAGCTCGGGCGGATGATCCTCCCGCAGCTTGAGCAGGGCACGCACGGCGTCGAGGTGGTCGGGATGTTCTTCTTCGACGACAACACTTACGTGCTGCGCGCGGGCGACCCGGTCGGCGAGCGCGTCGCGCGCGTGGCCGCCGAGCGGGACATCCTGTTGATGCTGTGCGACCAGTGCGCGTTGGAGCGCGGCTTGGCTGTGGGAGAGGTCGGGGCGGCCGCGGCGACGGGAACTGTCGAGGGTGTGCGGGTCGGCTGCTTCCCCGACTTGTACGCCACCCTGGCGGGCAACCCGCCGGACCACGTCATCACTCTGTGAGAGGGCCCAACTGGCCCTCGGTGGGCTCCGCTCAGCAGAACCACGGCTCGGTGAGCCGTGGTCTTCCTTTGGTCGATCCGATGTCGATGGCGTTCAGCTCGGAGTCGTCGGTATCGCCGGCGGCATCGCGTACCGCCGCGCGGATGCGCGCAAACGCTAGGCCCGCTGGCTCCTGCGCGGCCGCGCTCTGTTCCACCAGCGCGCTGAGCCGCGCCTGCAACCGGTCGGCCGCCGGATCCGCTGAGTGCCACAGGTAGCTGAGGCGCTCGGCTTGGTAGGGGCCGAGGTGCTCGCGGAGGTCATCGCGGTTGAGCAGCAGCGAGCCCTCGGGCACGAGCAGCCGGATCGTGTACTGAATCGGATCGACGTTGGCTACTAGGTCGTGCGAGGCGACGAAGTCGACGATGTCCAGCACGTCGTGCGGGGTCGTCCAGGGGGTGAAGGGCATAAACGACGGCCGGGTCTCAATCCCGTGCTCGCGCAGCAGCTCGATCGCGGACAACGCCTCGGCGGTGGTGTGGCCCTTGTCGAGCCGTTCGAGGATCTGGTCGTTGACGCTCTCCAGCGCACTGACGACGAACAGGCAGCCCGCCGCGGCCATCTCGGGCCATATGTCAGCGTGCTCGAGCACGTGCTCAACCTTCGTGGTGCAGTCAAACGTGAGCTGCGGGAGGCGCTGGTGCAGCGCGCGCACGATTGCCAGGGAGTGGCGCCGGCCGTTGAGGAAGTCGGGGTCGCCGAAGCTGATGTGGCGCGCGCCCATCGCGGCCAGGCGCTCGATGTCGCGCAGAACCGTCTCGGCCTGCACGACGCGGATACGCCCGTCGTATACGGTCGGGACCGGGCAGTGACGGCAGTGGTGCACGCACCCGTGGCTGGCCTCTACGTACCCGACCAGCCGCTCCTCTCCATCCACCGCCAGGCGCGCGTAGCGCTCGAGTCCGGGCAGTAGCTCGCGCGCGGGAAGCTCGAAGGTGCCGCGTTGCAGGTGGAGGATCGGTTCGTCGGCGCTCGCCCGCGCGCCTTGCGTCGCCAGCCCGTTGACCCATGCCACCAGCGCCGGCTCGTACTCGCCGGCGATCGTGCGCGCGCCGAGCTCGCCGGCGACCAGCTCGCGGCTGACCGTGGCGTAGAGGCCGTAGAAGCAGACCGGCAGCCGCGGATGCTCGCCGCGCACGCGGCGGCCGGCGCCGAGCGCCAGCCGCATGGCGGTATGCATCGGCACCGAGAATCCGACCGCCTGCGCCCACTTCACGGCGTCGGGATCCCACGGCTGCACGCTGAGGTCCAGGCACCGCAGCTCGTGCCCGGCTCGGCGCAGCGCGGCGGCCGGCGACGCGACGTGCAGCGGCTGGTGGCCCAGCTCGTAGGTGGAGATCAACAGGACGCGCACCGGCCACCCACGCTAGCGGCCTCGGGCGCTTGCGGCTCGATCGCGATCCGTAGGCGGGCGTGCGCGCCGCGGAGCGAGGACTCCACGGCGGCGGCGCTCGCCCCGCGGGCGAACAGAAACCCCAGGTATCGGTCGCCGTCGGGCAGCGGCACCACAGAGCGGCCGCGCGCGATCGTGATCTCCAGTCCCGCGATCCCCTCCACAGCGCGCGCGTCATCCTGCCCCTCGACCGCGCACAGCACGCCGGCGCGAGGAATCGGGATCATCATCACCCCGGACGCCGTCGACTCCCGCACGACGTCTTCGAGCCCGAGGCCGAGCGCGTGGCGCAGAATCACCTGCTCAAGGCTGACACCGACACCGAAACGCAACGCGCGCGAGCACAGCCCCCCGATCGAACGGGCCGCCAGCTCAAGCACGCTCACGTGCTCGCCGTCCACGCGCAGCTCGGCGTGCACCGGTCCCTCCCGCAGGCCCAGCGCGTCGGCCGACAGCGCCGTGACCGCCTCGACCTCGCTCAGGACGGCCGCGGACAGCCGCGACGGCGTGACATACAACGTCTCCTCGAAATACGGCCCCTCCAGCGGGTCAGGCTTATCGAACACCGCCAGCACCTCCAGGCGCCCACCGCGCAGCAGCCCCTCGACCGCCACCTCCTCGCCGGGGAGGTAGCTCTCCAGCAGCAGCGGCGCGTCAGCCGGCTCGCCGGCCGCGGCCAGGATCGCCCGGATCCGCTCCGCGGTCGCCCGCGCCTGCTCGCCGTCATCAGCCCTGATCACCCCCCGACTGCCCGACAGACACAGCGGCTTAATCACACACGGAAGCCCCACCCGGCCGGCCACCGCCGCCGCGTCAACTCCCTTGTGCAGCAGCGCAAAGCGCGGCTGGCGGACGCGGGCTTCCGCGAGCGCCCGGCGCATCGCCGCCTTGTCGCGCGTCCGGGCGACGGCGGCCGGTGGGTTGTGGGCCAAGCCCAGGCGCTCGGCGCCAAGCGCGGCCGCCATCACCCCCTGATCATCCACGCCCACGATCGCCGCAAACGGGGTCTCGCGCGCGCGCTCGGCGATCTGCTCGGCCGCGCGTGCCGGGTCCGATAAGCGCACGGTCAGGGCACGCTCGCCCATCGCCGCTGACATCGCTGCCCGGCGCTCGCAGCCCACCGTGACCGCGACGCCGAGATCCCGCGCCGCCGACAAGAAATCCCCCGCGCGGTACGTGGCCGACGGCAGGACCAGAAGCAGACGCTCCACCGAGCTATTGTAGGTCCGTCTCCAACGTAGCCCCAGCCCTCCTCGCCATCACCGCCTCCGCGCTCGAGCGGATCCATGCGTTCCGCGCCGCCACGCCCGACCCCAGCGGCCGCGTGCTATCCGTACGCGTCACCGGCGCGACCAATGGCGAGTACGTGTGCGCCCTGTCGCTCGAGCCGCAGGCGCAGATCCACTCCGGCGACGCCGTGCAGCACGAAGGCGACCTAACCATCGTTATCGCCGGCGACAGCAAGGAAAAGCTGCGCGGAGCCACAGTCGACTGGAGCGAGAACCGCCTCGGCGGCGGGTTCGAGGTCCTCAATCCAAACAAGCCGGCGCCCCCGCCGCTCGCCCTTCCGACCCTGCCGATGAGTCCGGGGGCTGGCCACCCCGGCCCGCCACCGGGTCCGCCGGCACGGTCGCCCACGGGCGGGCTAGACACCGAACTCGCCCGTCGCGTGATCGCCGTACTCGAGCGCGACATCAACCCGAGCATCGCCAGCCACGGCGGGCACGCCGAGCTCGCCGCCGTCGAAGGCGCCACAGCCTACCTACGCCTAGGCGGCGGATGCCAGGGCTGCGGCATGGCCACCGTCACCCTCAGCCAAGGGATCGAGGTAGCCATCACCCAAGCAGTGCCCGAGATCACCCGAGTCGTCGACGCCACCGACCACGCCTCCGGGACCAACCCCTACTTCGAACCCGCCAAGAAATAGCCGCGGAACACCGTCTCGACGGGCAGCCGTCCGACCGTCGCATGCCGCCAAGAAAGCGCCTGCACTGCCGTTCTGCTGGGAGGCTGTTTCGTAAAGTCGCTTCAGCGGCCGTGCGTGCGCCGGCGGGTGCAGATCGGGGCTCGCAGGGCTCGGCGGATTCTGGGCTCGGCTCCCGCCCGGCTATCCGGTTGCGATCGCGAGGTTGTGCTGCCAGAGCTTGACGAGGTTGTGGGTCGCGGTGATCAGTCGCCATTCGGCCCTGCAGGCCCACAGGCCTCTTCGTTGGAACCGGTCGATCCGTCGATTGTGTTTGGTTTGCGCGAACACGGGCTCGACGATCGCCTGGCGTTGACGGTAAAGCTGCTTGCCTTCCTCGGTGGCTAACTGCTCACGCATCTCGAGGTAATGCTTGCGTCGTTGGCGAGTCAGCCCGGGTGTCTTCCGTTTCCCAGCGTCGGGATTGACCAGCGTTCGGACTCCACGGTCGGTGAGCCTGGCGATCTGGTCGGTGTTCCAGAACCCGGCATCGGCCAGCGCCGTTTGCACCTTGTCGGTAATTCCAGCCTGTTCGAGCTCGCCATGTGCCTTGTCGAGCAGCGGCTCGAGTGTCAGCCGCTCGTTACCCCCCGCGATCACATCGGCGCAGATCACGATCTGTTCGCGGGTCGCGACCGCCTGGGCTGTGTAGCCCTGGATGAACCCGCTGCGGCTCTGCACGATCCGCGAATCAGGATCGGTCAGGGTGACCGTCCCAGCAGGCACCTCCAGCGGTGTATACGGCGTCGGCGGCTTCCCCAACCCGCGGCCGAGCGTGTCCTTGCCCGTTGCTCGCCACGCCTCATACGCCTCGTTCGCGCGTTGCTCGGCCCATAACTCCTCCTGCAGCCGGCGCTTTGCCTCCTTCAGCCGCGGCTCGCGGGCGCGCGGCACCGGCTTGGGGTTCGCGGCCCGCTCAGCGTCGAGTCGGCGCTTGGCCTCCCGCAGCCACTCCTGCCGACCCGGTCCGGTCCGCAACTGCTCAGGCAGCTCGTCGCCGCGCTGATCCCCATAGAGCTCGTCCTCGGCCGCGTCGACCTCGGCCGCCTCCTCGAGAATCTTGCGCGCGAGCTGCTCGTAATCCACCGTCTGATCCTTCGACGCGTTCGCCGCCATCCGCGTGCCGTCAACCGCGACCATCCCCACCCTGACCATCCCCGCCCGCGAGCACAAGGTCAACACGTCACCGAACAGCTCAGCGAGCGCGTCTTGGTGCTCTGACCGGAACCGGTTGATCGTGACATGGTCAGGAACAAGGTTCGCCGAGATCACCCGATACGCCACATCCTCAACACACTTACGCTCGATCCCGCGCGAGGACCGCTCACCCCGCGCGTACGAGTACAAAAGCAGCGCCACCATCATCGCCGGCTCATACGCCGGCCGACCCCACCCGTCCTCGCGGTAGCGGCAGTAGAACGCCGACAAGTCCATCTCCGCGACCGCGTCCAACACACACCACACCAGATGACCCTCCGGCAGCCAGTCCCGCAACGACGGCGGCATCAAGAACACCTGATCCCGATCCACAGCGATGAAGTTCTGAGCCATCCCGGCATCGTCCTGACCAGCCCGGACAGACCCCGGTTTACGAAACAGCCTCCTGGCGAAGCAGCCGCCAGCGTTAGCGCTCGAATCGCTTTCCCCGAGAAACGTCGACACAAGCGCCGCGCTGCAAGGACTTAGACCTGCTTTTCGTCCCGGGGTGCACTGCCTCGGCGACGAGACCTCACCCCCGCTGCTGGCGAGGCAGGGCACACACGGCCGCACCAATAAGCCCCAGCGATGGCTGGCCCCAAGCGCTTTGATGCTAGCGGCCTACGACCTTCCAGCAAGCACCCAGTCCGCCGAGGAGGACACCGCTATTGCGGCGATTCACTCTCGCCTCGAGGACGAGAACATCTCGGCGGCCGGCGACGCGCTCGCTTCCCCTGTCACAAAGCCCCAGCCGTGTCGCCCGGCGCCAACGCCGGGCCGGCCAGTTCCGCTTCGGGTCGACGGGCTCCCGAAGCAGCAGCTGAGCTGTCGCAGCCCCGTCGGTCCGCGCGCATCAGACGTCCGAGCAGGAACATCACGCCGTTCTTTCGCGCCCGAGACTGCTGCAACCACGCAGATCCGGCTATGGACTCGAGCGTCAAGACCCGAGGCCTCGCTGCCGCTTAAGGTCAGCCGGCGCCGGAAGCGGAAGTCGCTCGCGCGCGGCGTCGTGCTGCTCAGCGCCCGAACGCCCAGGCCACCATCAACGGAAACTCCTCTTTCCAGAATGCGTCGCCATGCGAGCCGACCCGCTCGGTCATGACGACGTCGGCACCTGCACCGCGCAGTGCGTCGGCCCAGCGTATGGCGTTCTGAAGGAAGAACGGCTCCTGCGTGCCGGCAACGAAGTATGCGCGCGGAAGCGAGTTCGGCATCAAGGCGGGCGGTCGGTAGCCGGCGCCCGGCGACGCGCACAAGACCGCGCCGTAGATGTCGGGGTACCGAAGCCCCATGGCGAGCGCGAGCTCCGCGCTCGCCGACACACCGAGTACGGCGGTTCGGTCTGCGGGCAGTGCGACGTCGAACCGCGAGCGCACCCATCGGCGTACGTCCTGAGCAAAGAACTTCTCGTGCGCGGCGAACCGCTGAGGGTCAAAGGCGAAGGCGGCCGTGCTCTCGCCTGGCGAGTACTCCTGGATCCGCAGCGTCTCATCGTCCAGGCGGTGGGCTCCGATGATCATCGTGGGCGGCAGGTCGGCCGCTTCGAGGACACCGCCCCAAGACGTGATCAACTGGCCGTCGCCGGCGAAGACGATGGCCTCGGGCACAGCCGGAGGGAGATACGCCGTGACCTGCCGTCCACCGTCGTAATCGAACCTCTCGCTGACGAGCTGGCCCGCTATGGGCGACATCGGCGCCGGTCCTTATCAGTAGCGGTGGCAGCCACGTTGCTAAGCCAGCGAGACGTTACTCCCGGAGTCACGAACCAGCAGGCGCGAGACGAACGACTGTCGGCCGTGGTCACACTGCCGCTTCGGATCGGCAAGCTCCCGATGCAGCAGTCGCCCGGTCGCGGCTGCGTCGGCGACAAGGGGGCGGTGGGCTGGACGCGCGTTCGCTCCCTGGTTGCCGATCGGGCTCGATCACGGGTGCGCCGTGAAGGCATGGGCGACGGCTCCGCGGCTGAAGGCCGTGGTGCTGATCGGCTTGATGGTGAGCGGCGTGTCGAAGAGCCGCACGCCCGCGCCCAGGACCACCGGATGCACGACAAGCCGATACTCGTCGATCAGGCCGGTCGCGACGAGCGACCGCGCGAACCGCGTCCCGCCCTGCGCCAGCAGGTATCTGCCGGAGCGCTCCTGCTTGAGCCGCGTGACGGCCTCGGCCAGGTCGCCGGTGGCAATTGTCGTCTCGGGCCAGTCCGCGGACGCGAGTGAGTTCGAGAACACGATCTTGGGGATCTCGTTCATCGGCTGGGCGAACGGCCCGGCGGCGCCGGGCCAGAACGTGGCCCAGCGGACGTAGGTCGCGGCGCCGATGAGGTGCGTGCCCGCATTGCTCACGGTCTCGAGCGTCCAGGCGGCACCGTCCTCGGAGCGTCCCGCGGTGACCCAGTCGCTGCTGCCGTCCGGTGGTGCGACGTACCCGTCGAGCGAGACAGACATCTTCAGGACCAGTGAGGCCATGCGCCGCTTCCGTTCCGGGATGGACGACCCGAGCTGCTCGAGTCGATTCTTGGTACTCAGACTCCAGGCAACAGCGAAACTAATCGCCTACCGGATCAATCGCCGGACTGCCGGTTTCACGAAGCACGGGCTACGTGACGGGTCCCGGCGGGCGCCGCGGACACTTCTACTTCAGAACGCCGGCGCTCAGAAGCGGGAGCCGCGGGATCGTGGCTGCTGGGGCGACGAAGCGGGTGTAGCGCCTCAGCCGACCAGTCGCTGCTTTCCGTGTTGCAGAAGACGCGTGACCGGACAATTGTCCAATCTGACGATCGTCGACCGGGACAGCTCGCAAAGGACGGCCTGAGAATGCCGAACTCGCGCTAGACACAGCCACGACGACCTCGCCGGCCGTAAGCTCGCCGTTGGCGCGCAGGTGGAGCATGCGGCAGCGGCCCCGGTGGTCGCCGAGGACGTCTTCATGCTCTGTCCGACAGTGCTGTTGCTGCACCCTCGGCCACGTCAGGCGTCTCGGTCGGCCGCCGCCCGCATCGCTTCGGCGATGACGGGCTTTTGGTCCGCGTCCGCGCGGTGCGGATAGGCCAAGCGCTGCTTGGCGAGGACGACAAGCGTCGCGGCTGTGTCGGGGTACTCGACGACATCGGGGCGGTTGGTCGTGGAGACTACGAGGTGCGAACGGGCGCGTCGGAGCGGTTGACCAGGCTATGGGCACCTGCCTGGCCCCGAGGGAACGCGACCACCGCGCCGGCCGGCAGGAGCTGCGTCCCGTCCGGACCGCGCAGCGAGAGCGTCCCGGCGAGGACGAGCAGGAGTTCCTCGTTGGCGTGGTGGACGTGCAGCGGAGAGCCGACGGCGCCCGGGTCGAGCTCGTAGACATTGGCGGCGAGCTCCTGAGCCCCGGCCTGAGCGCCGACGGGAGCGACGTGGCGACCAGGGTATTTGGCCGCCTCCCAGCTTGGCTGCTTGAAGTCAACGGGCATCGGACGACCGTAACCGGCCACTACAGGCTGGTGCGGGCAGCGCTGTTACCACGGAGCCTAGAGAGGCGCCCCGTAGTCGAAGGCCTACCGGGACACGCGCCCTGTAATCCGACCGAGGCCGGGCCTCAGGGCCCGGGCCGTCCCATAAGACCCGCCTGGTGAAGTGCCCGGTCGGGAGGGACAAATCGGACACCGAGAAGCGACCAAGAACGCTCCCCCGAGACCACGGAACCCCGACAAGGCGCACAGCACGCTTCGGAGCTACTGCGGATGCAGAAGCGTCTTGGCGGCGTCGAGGACGCCGGCGACCGAACTGCCTTCACGAAGGAGGGAGCGCATCGGCGGAGTACTGCTTCTTGCCGGCCGCGTCAAAGAGCGGCAGCGTCGCCGAGAGCGCTCCGTCGGCGACAAAGCGGCACTTTGCGCTTGGGAGGTCTGGCCTCGAGGGTTTGGGGGGTCAGTCGGACCACCATCCGGGGACGAACTCGGCGTCGCCCTCGACGTGTGCTCCGAACGCCAGCAGCTCAAGACCGTCGGGGCCGGCCTCCCATGTGCGAAGCACGTCGGGGGCAACGCGAAGGCTGTCGAGCGGCTCGAGCTCGAGGATGTCCTCGTCGAGCTTGACCCGGCCGGATCCGGACACCACGACGTAGAACTCCTCTGCCTGCCGGTGGCGGTGTGCGAACCCTTGGCGGGTGTCGGGACGGATGCGGTGGTGGGTGACGCCGATGTCGGTTGAGTGAAGGTCTCCGGCGGCGAACCTGGATTCCTGCCACTCGGCTAGTCCGATATCTGGCGCGGAGTTTGCGACCCGCTTGAGGTTTGTGTGCGTATAGCTATCAGGCATCGGGCTTCCTCTCCGGGTTGGGCTCAATTGGCTTGAGACGCTTGTCTTGCATGCTTAGCCGGGGTCATCCGTCGCGGGCGACCGCTTCAGCGAGGTTGTCGAGGACTGAGCGCCAGCCCGGTTCGACACCTTCGGCCACGTCCGGCATCGCGGCACGCAGCGCGTCCAGGCGCTCGTGCACGAGCGTCAGCTGTGTGGCGCCGCCGGGGGCATCCTCCAGCGTGATCGTCAAAAGCGAGTCGAACACGGGACCTTCCGAGCGCTCCGGGCCGACAAACCCCCACCGGAACACGATTCGCCGCGGCGGATCCAGCTCTCGCAACTCGGCTTCGAAGCCGCCGACGTCCCGGCCGTCACTCTCCTGCCAGATCCGATAGTGACCGCCGACCCGTTCATCGACCTCGACACGCGCGACCTGCATCGCGCTCGGGGCAAGCCAGCGACGGATCAGCTCGGGTTCGAGCCATGCTCTGTAGACGCGCGCCGGAGGCGCGGGAATGATGCGCTCCAGCCTGACGACATCGCGCCCATCACTCATCTGGTCATCCTCTCTCGTCGTGCGGTGATCGCTGGTCGGCGAACAAGCCTTCGAGCGCGTCAAGGCGCTCGTGCCAGTGGCGCTCGTAGAACTGAAGCCAGGTTGAGGCAGAAGCCAGCGGATCGGCGTCAAGCCGGCACGAGTGGCGTCGACCTTCAACCGTGCGAAGGACGAGGCCGGCGCGCTCAAGAACCTTCACGTGCTTGGACGCGGCTGCCAGTGACATCGCCAGTGGCGCCGCGAGCTCTCCGACCGTCAAGGGCCGCTCCGCGAGCCTAGAGAGCATCGTGCGACGAGCGTCGTGCGCGAGGGCGTGGAAGATGGCATCGAGCTCGCCGACATGCTCAACCATTTGGTTGACCTTAGGCTCCGGCGTGGTGATTGTCAACCCATCGGTTGAACTTTTCCCTCAACTCGGCGCCCGAGAAACGCACAGCCGCTCGTATGCGTGGAATAGCGAGTTTTAGTATCTGGACAGTATCTTTGCGAAGTGGAGTCCGCCGGTGGAGAAAAGCGAAGGCCCGCATTAGCGGGCTTCCTAGCGCGCCCGGAGAGATTCGAACTCCCGACCTTCGGTTCCGTAGCACTGGCCAGGGAGCCACGGATAAGCCCTCAACGGTGGCGCCGGACGCAATCTCGGACTCGCCCATACGTGTCCCAGAAGATGTCCCGAACCCCGCATTTCTGAGGTGATCTCAGCGCAACTCAGGAGACCTAAATGCCCGTAACGACGGGCTACAGACCCTCCCAGGTGGCAATGGTAAGGAAGGGGTCGTCGGTTCGAGTCCGACAGAGGGCTTGGGCGCGATGGCCTTTGGTTGCGGGGTTTTCGGCAAGCGGTCGTCGTCCGGGCATTGCGTGCGGGGGCCGTATTTTTGGAGAGCTCGGCGCGCATCATCTCCGACGCGGTTTGTGGGGCTGTTCTCCTGAAGCTTCTTGTTGTTCGTGCGATTCCCCTTGAACCTGCGGGTCGCACGAGCTCGTCTCCAGAGCGCCCGCTCGAGCCGCGCATCCCCGACAGCGGCCGATCAGTCACCGGTGAGGCTGTGACTCAAGGCGCAGCTTGACTGGCACAGTATCGTCAGCTTCGGTGGGAGCCGGCTCACCGTGACAGGCACAAATGGGGCCAGATGAACGAAACGCCATGCAGGTGAGTGTCAACAGTCGATGCCACCTTCCGCTATGAGCCGGGCCGGGGAGTATGCCGAGCCGCTGGAGGCCACGGACGTGACACCATCGCCGAGCTCGCCCGGCGCGCCGCGGAGAATTTCACCGGCAGGCTCGCCGAGGTCAACGACGCCAAGCATCTGGTTCGGCGTTGCAGGAGCCGGCGAGGTCTCGGGTTGGGTCGCGGGGGCCACGCGCCTGCCCCGAGTCGTCAGCTCCCGAGTAGTCGGCGCCGCTAACTGATGCCCGGCGCTTCCGCGACGCCCCGCCCCGATCTGAGTCCGGAGGAGACCGAACGCATCCGCACCCGCGTACGGCTCATGATCGAGCTCTCGGCGCGCAGCGGCCGTTACCGGGGCGGACTTCTACAGGCCGCAGAGCGGCTCACCCCCGAGGAGGCCGCCGTGGTCGCCGACTTGGAGACCCATGGTCTGGATGTGATCCAGCTGCGCCACCTGCTTCAAGGGGCGCACGTGCTGGTCGACGAATCGTATCTGTATGAGCGCTGGCTGTTTCCTGGGATCAGTCATCAGCGGATCTCGAGCCATCACCCCGAGATCGACAAGCGCGAGTATCCCGACTACGGCATGCGCGGACCGCTAGTGCGCGAGAAGCTCCACGGACGCACTGCCCACGGCACCTGGCTGCAGCTGGAGAAGACGCCGGCGACGATGACCGCGGGTAAGCGTAAGCCGCCGACCTGGAATGACGTCAAGCACCTGGTGGACTACGTCGTGTATCGGCTGCGTCGCAGCAACGTGGGTCCGTGGGGGCTGTCGGGAATGACCGAAAGGCGGCCCATGTATCTCTCGCCGGACCTGGGCGTGCGCGTCCCGCTCCCGGAGGCCGCGGAGGATGAGCTGACGCGCATGATCTCTGAGATCGAGGAGGACGACGATGTGACCTCGGCGTCCCCGGAGCTCGCCGACCGTTTCCCGCCGCCCGACCGGGCCGACGACCTGCGTGAGCTTACGTTCACCGGAATAGCCCAGGGTCGCGGCTTGTTTGGCAGCTCTCACGTCTTGACGATGAAGACGGTGTCTGACCCCGCCCGCGAGCTCCGGAGCCACGGATACGAGGCGCCGGGGTGGTCGCCACCGGAGCCGGGCGTGAGCCGCCCGGCCACGATCGAGCTCGGTCCCGATCGCCGGCTCGCGTACGCGGTGCGGACATCGCCGGTGACCGGGGAATCCGGGTGACGGGCGCGACGCCAGAAGGTGGGGCCCCCTCGGATCTGATCACGGCGGTGGTCAACCTGGTGGCCACCGGCCCGGTGATGCTGGGCGCCTACACGCTCGCGGAAATCGCCGCTGTCGGCGGAGTGCTCGATTGGCTGGAGCGCGTGCCCGGCCACGAGTCGGTGGCCGAGGCCGTCCGTTCTCTGGCGGCTCGCGACCTGATCACAACCGAGCCCGGCGACCTGCAGATCGAAGTCCGCGGTGATCTGGGGATCGCACTGGCCTTCCAGCAGCGTAGCCGCGTCGTTCTCGATGCTCGCCTGACCGGCACCGAGCCCGACACGCCCTGGCGCTATCTCCTGATGCCCCAACCGGAGCAGATCACCCTCGAAGTCCGCATCGACGCCCTGGGGATCCACTTCTACTCGTTGCGCAAGACCAGCGAGGCGCTGCGGCGGCTGACCGAGCAGCTTCCGGGCGGAGATCGAGGGCCCGTCGATGCGGAGCTCGATGCGATCCTCACCGCGAGTCCGCAGACCGCGCTCCTGACCGTGACCCAGTGGCCCGACGATCGGCCCCGCGACAGCACCGACTTGATCCTCGCCAACGAGCGCGGCCGGCTCCACGTCTTCTTGCGCGATGCCGAGGACCCGGCACGGTTCGCCGCGCAAGCCCTCGACGGGGGCGAGCTAAGAACGCTGATCGAACGACTGATCGCGCAGGCAGCTATATGAGCAAAACCCCGTGGCGAGCTTTCAGCAGACAGACGGATAGAGCGAGAACGGCAGCCGGATGAAGTAAAGCCGGGACGGACCGTGGTGCGCGCAGGTCACCGCGGGTGATATAAGCCCCCGCCATGCCGGATTCGACGACCGTCGGGCGGCCAGTCAGGAGGCGCCATCGAGGACGAATTTCCCGTGCGGGAAGGTATTCGTGCCTCGTCGTGCTTGCAGCGCTGGTCGTGCTGTGCGCCGGGGGCGCCGGCGTCGCGGCGGAGCCACAGGGATCGGTTGACATCGAGAAGTCGGTCGTCGGGCTAAGCGGCGCGGCGACTCCGGGAGCTGGGTACAGCTATCAGCTGACCGCGCAGTGCTCGAGCCTGACGGTGGCGTGCGTCAACGCAACCGTCACCGACGTGCTACCGCCGGAACTGGAGGTGATCGCGAGCGAGCTGCCGGCGAGCAACAGCAGCCAGATCGTCACCTATGACGCCGCTACCCGCACCTTGCGGGTGACCTTCACCGAGCCGCTGCCGCCTCCCAACCCGCCGGGGTCAAAGGGGTTGCCCGCGGGGTCGGTGAGGCAGATCCTGGTCGGCGTTCGCGTCCCGGCCGATACGCGGCTGGCCGATGGCTCGACGATTTCAAATACCGGTCGGATCGCAGCCGACAACGCGACCCCGGCGAGCAGCTCGGTGGACGTGAACGTCTCGGTCCCGCGCACCGCGCGGCCGATTGCGACTAAGTCCTGGCCGGACTCGTCGCCGATCGCGCTGTCGGGCGCCGTAAGCAGGATTACGCTCGGCGTAAGCCACGCCTCCTCGAGCTCGGCTCGGGTGACCGAGCTGGAGGTCGGCGACACCAACCCGGACACATTCGATGACTTCGACCTGGCATCTGTGGGCCCGGTCGATCGCTTCCCCGCGGGCGCCGACGAGGTCGCGGTCGAAGTCTGTACGCGGCCGATCGGAAGCCCGTGCGCGCCCGATCAGTTCAAGCGGGGCGCGTTCGGCCGCGGCCCGGGGGTGGCATTGCCGGCGGGCGTGAGCGCCGCTGAGGTCACCGGCCTGCGGTTTCTCTTCCGAAATGCCGCGGGCACGACGCTTCCGGCCGACCCGACCGAGGGCCAGGTGGCGTTTGAGGTCAAGCTGCGCGACACGGTCCGCTCCACCGGAGCCCCGCTTGACCCGACAAAGGCCAAGACCGGGCGCGACTGCGCCGACCCGGGCGCGGTCGAGAGCGGCACCCCGGTGAGCGGCGCGCCGGCGTGCGTTGGCTTTTCGATTCTGCCCAACGCGGCGACCGTCAAGGTGGACAAGAGTTTCTTCTCCGACGCGTCTGGGTCCTACAGCGCCAACGGGGTGGCGGTCGCCGGCCAGTCCGCGCCCGTGTCGGCGCTGACCAGCGTCAAGAACACCTCTCCGTTTGCTGTCTCGGAGTTGACGATCGTCGAGCCCTCAGCTACCGCCGCCAGCCGCTTCTCCGATTTCGACGCAGATTCGATGCGAGTGCAGTTTCCCGCCGGGGCGGCCGGCGCGACTGTGACCGTCGATTGCCGTAACGGGACCACCCATGTCACCGGGCCGCTCCATCCGCCGCCGAGCACTGCCGAATTGAGGAGCACAGGCTGTCCCGCCGACAGTCCGCCGGCGAAGGTGACCGTCGTCTTCACGGGCACCAAGCCCGACGGATCCCCGGCGATCGCCGCGGGCGCGACCGCGACGCTCGGCTTGCACGGCAAGCTCAAGCGCGATGTCGGCGCGGGCCGGGTAAGCGACTGCGCCGAGGGCCGGATCACGGGCCAGGCGGGCCGCGGAGCCGCGACGGGAACGGGCTGCGCGGAGGTTGTCGTCGAGGCGCCACGCAGCACGGTGGCGGGAACGAAGTCGGTGAACGGCGGGCTTACTGCTGGGCAGCTGGTCGTCGGGCAGCCGCTGAGTTTCGCCGTCAACGGCTCGAACAGCGGCAACCTGCCCGAGAGCGACTTCGTCGTGCAGGATCCCGCCGACCCAGCGGCGCCCGGCAACCCGTTCGATCTCGTGGCGCTCACGGACGCCAGTCTCTCGACCTCGCCGGCGAGCCTTCGCGGCGACATGGCGCTCGAGGTGTTAAGCCCAAGCGGCACCTGGGTCACCTACGATCCGGCTGACGCGAACCTCCTCGCGTCCGCGCGCGGGATCAGGGTGCGCCTAATCAAGGGAGTGGTGCCGCTCGGCGGCCAGGTTCGGCTCTCCTTTAGCGTGGTGGTCCGGGATGGGATCCCCGTTGGCAGCACGCTCCAGAACTGTGAGCGCACCTCGGCACGAACCGCAGTGGGGGAGGGATCGGGCGAGTTCTGCGCTCCGCGCCTAGAGGTAAAGGCAGCGTCCGCAGGTGGCGCAGTGCAGAAAGTGATCGCTCCAAGCTCGGTCGCTCGTCACCTGCCGGGCGTCGCGCCGGAGAGCGCCCAGGCGCGGGTGCGGGCGCAGAACACAGGCACGATCCCGCTGCGCCGGATCGTCGTCACGGACGCCGATAGCGCGTTCTTCGACAGCGTTGACCTGGTCGGCATCGACGCGGTGAACTTCCCGCCCGGAGCCGACCGGGTGCAGGTCGACGCGTGCACCACCGGCTGCACAAACGGGACATTCATCAACGGCGTGCCGACGGCAAGCAATCGGCCCAGCCTGCCCGTCGGGGTCGCGCCCGGTGAGGTGCAGGGACTCCGTTTCACGTTCACCAACAGCTCGGGGGGTTACCTGCTGATCCCTGGAAACAACTTTCCCAGCGGCGCTCCGTGCCCGAACGCGAGCATCTGCTTCAGCGTCGCGCCACGGGTCACGCTTCGCTCAGACCCGAGCGCGGCGATCCCCGACGCGCTGTCCGACACCGCCTCGGCAGCCGGCGAGAGCCAGCTGCAGCTCCCCGGCGAGACGTTCCCGATCGGAGACACCAGCGCGCCGCTCGCCGTCACAAAGGGCACCACGCAGCTGTCAGTTGCCAAGACCACCAGCACCCCGGTCGCCGGGCCCGGTGAGCCGGTGCCGTTCGAGCTGGCGGTGAGAAACAGCGGCACCGGCGCGGTGCCCGACGTTGTGATCTCGGAGCCCCTCCCGGCGGGACTGGTGTTCGACCAGAGCTTCGTCGGTACCGACAACCTGCCGTTTACGATCGAGTCGACCGTGCCCCCCGGCACAGCCCGGCTGCCCGCGCCCGTGTTCACCCCGCAACGCGACCCCCGCGACCCAAGCCGGATCGCGTCGCTGCGATGGTCGTTCCCAGGCTTTGACTTCCTTCCCGGGTCGACGATCAAGATCACGTTCCGAACGACGCTGGCGCCGGGTCTCGGAGCCGGGGAGCGAGTCGAGAACAGCTTCGGCGCGAGCAGCAGCGAGCCGTCCACCCGGGCCACTCTGGGCTGCGAGCCGGCCACTGGAGCGGTGACCGACGGGCCATACGGCAGCGGTCGCTACTGCACCTCGAAGGCGGCGGTGACCTCGCGCGGAGGGAGCGCCCTGGACGCACAGAAGTGGGTCACCGGCGACCCAGCACTCGGGTTCTACAACACGGCCACGGACACGTACGTCAAGCCGGGCGACATCTCCTGCCCGCTGCTGAGCGCCGATGGCGCCGACTACACCCGGTTCCCGTGCGTCGCGCTGGTGCTGGCCGGTCAGCGGTTCCACTTCCTGCTGAACGTGACCAACATCGGCAACACGCCGGCGACCGAAGTGCGGCTCGTCGACGGGCTGCCGCACATCGGCGACATGGGGGTCAAGCTCAGCAACCAAACCCGCGACACCCAATGGGATCCCCGCCCGCGGCTCGCGGCCGAGCCCACGCTTGTGCAGTCGAGCGCCGGCAAAGCGACCCCTCAGTTCGCCTACACCGCGAGGCCAAAACCGTGCACCGAGGAGCTGCTCAGCCCGCCCAGAAGCTGCCCGGCCGGCGATTGGGATCCCGCTTTTTCCACTGGCGCGGAGGGCTTTCGTGCGTTCGTGAGCTTCCCCGATCGCCTAGCGCCCGGCAAGAGCTTCGCGATCCGGGTGCCGATGAGCGTCCCTGTAACGCTGAACAGCCCGCCGAACAGCCTGCCAATCGCCTGGAACAGCTTCGCCCACACCGACTTCGTGCTGAAGCCCGGAGACACCAGGCCGAGCCAGCTGCCGTTCGTGGAACCGCCCAAGGTCGGCGTCGCGCTCCCGTTCGGGAAGCTTGAGATCCAAAAGCTGAAGACCGGGCCGCTGGCCGACGCGGCGGCTGGGCCGTTTGCGGCGGGCTACGACTGCACGGTCACCCCGTTCGGAGGCAGCCCCGTCTCCGTCGCCAGCGGGCGGGGGGCGTTCGACGTCGATCGCCCGCTCGTGGTGCCCGACGTGCCGGTCGGCGCCGCATGCCGCGTGTGGGAGACCGAGACCGGCGGCGGCGTCTCAGACCACACGCTGCCCGCGACCGCGATTACGACCGTGATCAGGGCAGAGCGCAACGGCAACACCTCGGTCATGCTCGCAAACGACTTCCCGGAGCCGCCAGCAACACCGCTGCCGCCGGCCGGCACACCGAGCACCGACGCGCAGCTATTGATCACCAAGCATGTTGACCGCGCCGCCGCTACCGCCGGGGAGCCGCTGATCTACTCGATCGCCGTCACCAACGCCGGCCCGGCGACCGCGACCGACGTGCGACTGCGCGACGCGGCCTCACAGCGGGTGAAGCTGTTTGCCATCAGCGTCAGCCAGGGGGTCTGCTCGAGCGGGCTGCCGCTGTCGTGCAGGCTTGGCAACCTCGCGGCGGGTGCGAGAGCGACGATCACGGTGCAGGAGAGCGCCACCGTGGCAGGTCAGCTCCGCAACACCGCGACCGTCACCGCGGATGAGGCAAACCCGACTCCGGCCACCGCCACCGCCACCGCGCTCACCGCCGTGACGCTCGGAAAAACCCGGCTGCGGATCACGAACACTCCGGCGTTCAAGCGAGTCCACGCGCGCACGACGCTCACCTACCGGATCCGCGTGGAGAACGCCGGATCGGTCGCCGCCGTCGCCGTGCGCGTTTGCGAACGACTGAGCCCGTATGTGAGCGTGCGCTCAGCGCCGCACGCAAGGCTCTCCGCAGGAATGCTGTGCTGGACTATCCCGATTCTCTACCCGGGCCACTCACGCGTGTTCAAGGCCACAGTCCTCGCGCACAACGTCCCCACTCCACTACGCGCCGGTGATACCGCGACTGCCGGCGCACAGAACGCAGCCGCGGTCCAAGCACGCGCCGTGGTAGCGATCACGCCGGTGCCCACCGCCACGCCGGTCACCGGATAGCCGGCGGCGCGGTCGGCTGCAGCAAGCCGAGACTCCGCCGACCGCTAGCCTCACTGGCCCATGCAGCGCCTGAAGTTCGCGGTGGTGATCACGGTTGCTCTGGCGGCATCTATGGCCGGGGCGTGGTCCACAGCCACGGCCAGCCCACCATCGACGATCGCCGCACCATCCCAGACCCACGGCGCTGCAATCGCGGGCATCGTCATGCCGGTACAGGCGCGTTCGCGAGCCGGTGCCGGGCGCAAGCTCTGGCGAGTGGGAACTGCAACCAGCTGGTCGGAGGAGCCGCAGTTCCTGCTAGTGCTCGGGTCTGCCGACTATCACGGCAGCGAGTGGCTGCGGGTGCTGCTGCCGGTCCGCCCGAACGGCACCAGCGGCTGGATTCCCCGCGACGCGGTCACGCTCAGGACCACGCGCTACTGGATCGCCGTCGACCAGCGAGCTCGGACGGTCACCATCTATTCGAGCGGGAAACCGATTCATCGATACCAGGCCGTGATCGGCAAGCCGGCAACACCGACGCCGAACGGGCTCGCGGCGATCTACGAGGTCGACCCGCAACCCGACCCAAGTGCATTCCTCGGCCCATGGTCGCTCCCGTTGACGATCTTCTCGAACGCTCTGTTCAATTTCGGCGGTGGTCCCGGACGGATCGCGATCCACGGACGCGGCGGCGCTAGCCTGAACGACCCCCTGGGCTCCTCCCGCTCGCACGGCTGCATCCGAATCGACAACGACGCGATTGAGTGGATGGCAACGCACGTCCCTCAAGGGACCCCGGTCGAGATCACGGGCTGAGCATCGGATTCGAGGCACGGCGGCGCTGTTAGTAGCGAATCGGGAGTAAGGATGTCGGTGGGAGCTCTGAAGCGGCTGTTGCTGATCGCGAGCCTGGTCCTCATCGGACTCGCAGCGCTCGCGTTGGTGGCATTGCTCGCGTTCGTGCACTCCACGCAACCGCGGAATCCTGGCGCCTTTTACCTACCGCCCTCGCCGTTACCTGTCGGGTCGCCCGGCAGGATCGTGCGCGCCGAGAGCGTGGCTGACGCACCAAGTGGCTCGCCGGGAGTGGAAGATCCTGTACCTGTCGGAGAGCTACACGGGCGCTCCCACCGCTGTCAGCGGCCTGCTGTTTGTGCCCGACACGCCCGCTCCTTCCGGCGGTCGTAAGGTGGTGGTTTCAACGCACGGAACGATTGGCGTTGCCTCCCGCTGCGTGGGGTCGAACCTCGGTCCCCGGTATTGGCCGGCGATCGACGCACTCGAGCAGTTGATCGCAAGCGTCTGTATCGGGATCGATCACAACGCAACCATCGCTGCTGGGCTAGTCGCGCAGCTGCTGCGGATCAGGTATCTGCACACAAACCCGTGGGAGACTCAGCCCTGGAAACGACTGATCGCCGAAAACAGTCCCGGACATGCGAGGATCGGCGCGCCCGTTCTCATCACCAAGGCGAAAATGACAAACTGGTCATCCCGGCGGTCACGGACGCCTACGTTGAACAACTGTGCCGCGAAGGCGAACGTGTGCAGTACCGCACCTATCCCGGCGTGGACCACATCGAAGCCGGGCCTGCGAGCGCCGATGACTTCGCCGCGTGGGTCGCGGAACGCTTCGCGGTCAAGCCGGCGCCAAGCAGCTGTCGCCGAAGGCCGGAATCGCCGTCAACGGCCGCCGGGCTCGCTGCGGTGACATTACGGTCGACCAGAAGGTCGCCGCGCACGATCTCCGGGTAGCCCCGGTGATGTGTCTACGATGGAGGAGGTGTCAGCACTATGAGCGTGGTTGAATTTCAAGATCTGCCGCTGGCCGACCGCGATCGCCACTGGAACGGCAGTGACGCCAACCGCCGCGTTCGCGAGTGGGCCGGTGCAGAGGACAGCCCCAACGACCGCTATCGCAAGGCGTTCGTGTGGTACGAGCCAGACGAAGCCGACAAGTTCAAGGGTTACAAGTTTCAGATCGCGGATATCGTCGACGGCAAGCTGAAGGCGGTTCCGCGCGGGATTATTTCGGCCGCCGGCGTCATGCAGGGCGCGCGCGGAGGCGCCGATCTGCCGCGAGACGACATCGTCGGCGTCAAGCGCCACCTCGCGCGCTACTACGAGAAGATGGGCGACACTCCGCCGTGGGAGCACGAGGACTAGCCACCGCGAGCCGTGAGTGACGGGGATCCGCCGGGATTCGCTTCCCAGCGCGAGCAGTGGCAAGGCGCGCTGTCACAGCCCGATCGCTATGGGGAGGATCCGAGTGCGCCTCCCGCGCGGCTGAGGAGTGGTTTGAGGATACGCGAGTCCGCGACGTACTCGAGCTAGGCGCCGGCCAGGGCCGCGACACGATTTTCTCTGCGCGTCGAGGGTTCCGGGTATGTGCGCTTAACTTCGCCGAGAGGGGCGTTCGTGCCATTCGTGAGAAGGCCGCGTCGGGGGGAGTAGCGTCGCGAGGCCCGAACGTGGACGTTGAGGAGCATGACTGCTCACCGGAGGCGACCAGACTACGAGTGCTCCCAGACCCGCAAAATCCGGCGCAGGCCGTGTCGCTTCGGGAGACCCCGCGCCAGGCCACTGCGTACGACGGTGCGCAATGGCGGGGGATGCGTGGGGGTGCAATGAGACCCGACCGCGCCGAGCCCGAGCACGCCTCGTTTACCTTTCTCGGCTTCACCTTCCGCCAACGGAAGGCGACAGCGTCAAACGGCCAGCATTACAGCTGGTTTCTGCCCGCGATCAGCACCGAGGCGCTCAAGGACAAAAGTCAGAAGAGACACGAGATCGTGCGCAAGCCTACGCGGCGCGCCCAGCGTTAGCGCACCGCGGTCAGCCCGCCGTCGACCATCAGCTGGGAGCCCGTCACCCAGTCCGACGCGGGTGAGGCGAGGTACAGGATCGCGGCGGACACGTCGATCTCCTCGCCGAAGCGTCCCGCCGGCAGCTTTCCCAGCGCCTCCTCGCGGACGCCCGGGTGATCCCACACCTGACGTCCCATTGGGGTCATCACGATGGCAGGACAGATCGCGTTGACCTGAATGCCGTGCGGAGCCAGCTCCAACGCTAACGTCTTGGTCAGGGTCAGCAGGCCGCCCTTGGATGCACAGTAGGCCGCATGCTCGGGCACGCCGATCACCCCGGCGGTGGAAGCGATGTTAATGATCTTGCCCCCTGCTCCCGCGTCGACCATGGCCCGGGCGACGGCCTGAGCAAGAAAGAAGGGGGCCTTGAGATTGACATCCAACTGGATGTCCCACTTCTCCTCGGTAACCTCGAGCACGGGCTCTAGCTGGGCGACGCCGGCGTTGTTGACGAGAACGTCGACGCCCCCGAGAGTGGCCGTGGCGGTCTCGCCCACGCGCCGCACCGCATCGATGTCGGCGAGGTCGGCGATCAGCGTCTCGGCGCGCCGTCCCAACGCGCGCACCTCCTCGGCGCACCCGTTCAACTCGCCTTCGTCACGGCCGGATAGGAACACGTCTGCCCCCGCCTCGGCCAGGGTCACCGCGGCGTGGCGGCCTATCCCTTTAGACGCCCCGGTGATGAGCACTCTCTTGCCTGCCAGGCGAAAGGATGGGAGATCCCGTCGCAGCGCCCGCTCGCTCGCCATAAGCGTGCCTCCTTTGTATCCGCTCGACTCGCGCCGACCGCTCGCGCGGCGGATCAGACCAGGATGATGCCACACAGTCGAGCCGCCATCGGCAAGTGGTCTCGCGAGCGGTAGTCTCGTGACAAGCCGACGGATACCGTCGACCACGAGGCTGTGTGCTGCTCGCGCTCGTTATCGGGTAAGCTGCCCGGGGATTGGAGCCAAGCCGGCAGCCGGTTGGCACGATGGGGGTCGCCTCGAGGAGCAGGCCGCGTTCACTGCACGACCCGCGGGTAGCACCACCCGAACGCCGACCCCCGTTGATCGGAGCCCGCCCATGACCTCTGCATCGAATCGTCCGGCCTGGCACGAGGCGCTTGCCGCCTACGCCCAGCCCTGTTTCAGACGCGGCTTGCTGGAGGTCGCGACCTCCGCGGTGCCGTACATCGCGCTCTGCGCGGTGATGTATCTCTCGCTCGGCATCTCGCTGGTGCTTACGGTGGCGCTCGCGATCCCGGCCGCCGGCTTCCTGGTCAGAGTGTTTGTTGTCTTTCACGACTGTGCGCACGGTTCGCTCTTTCCGTCGAGGCGCGCGAACGCTCGCGTCGGCACGGTTCTGGGGCTGTTCGTGCTCTCACCGTTTCGTCGCTGGCGCCACGACCATGCAGTTCACCACGCGACCTCGGGAGACCTTGACCGGCGCGGCGTCGGCGACATCCTGACGTTGACGGTTGCCGAGTATCACGCTCGCTCGCGGCAGGGTCGCCTGGCTTACCGGCTGATGCGGAACCCGCTTGTGATGTTCGGGCTCGGGCCGGTGTTCGCGATGATCGTCGGCCCGCGCCTCGTCGCACGAGACGCGCGGCCGCGAATGCGTAACAGCGTGCTTGGCACCGACGCGGCGCTGGTCGGCGTGGTCGGGGCGTTGTGTTGGGTGATCGGCTGGCGGGACTTCATAATCGTTTGGGCGCCCGCGGCGTTGTTGGCTGGAGCTGTCGGCATCTGGCTGTTCTACGTCCAGCACCAGTTCGAGGACGCCTACTGGCAGAACGGAGCCGATTGGAGCTACGCCGACGCCGCGATGCGCGGCAGCTCATACCTGAAACTGCCGAAGTTGCTGCAGTTCTTTACCGGCAACATCGGTCTTCACCACGTCCACCATCTCAACTCGCGCATTCCGAACTACAACCTGCAGCGCGCCCACGACGCCAACCCGATATTCGCCGGCGTGCCGACACTCTCGCTTCGGGACGGTCTTCGCGCCGTCAAGTTCAAGCTCTGGGACGAGGAGACGGGCCGACTCGTGACATTTGCTCAAGCCAGGTACGCGCGACCGCAAGCGCTCACGCGACCTGGCCGGGGTACTCACCCGCGCCTTGAGGCGGACATCGGCTAGGTGCTCACCGCTCGACAGCGGAGCGATCGCGTGGGCGTCCAGCCCCGTCCGCGAGCCGCAGTCGGGGAAGGCGGTCAACCGTAGCCGCCTGGCACGGCCGCTCACCAAGCCCGGCGATTCAGTCGGGCTCAAATCGCGCAGCTACCCTGCGGATTTCGTGCCGGGCTCGAGCTCAGCGAGGTAGTGCCAGCGTTCGTAGTCGTTGCTCTTGCACCTCCCACGTTTCGCAGCACACGAACTCCCCGGGGAGGGATTGCATGGCTACAGGAACCGTGAAGTGGTTCAACGACGACAAGCGCTACGGCTTGATCACGCCTGATGACTCGAGCAAGCAAGCGTTGGCGACCGCCTGCGTGGGTAGCCCAGCGACGCCGGCGGCGATCTCGGCAGCGACGCGACGGACCTGTTGGTAGCGGTCGCGGTCGAACTCATTGCCGGACCAGGTCAGACCCGCTTGACTGACGCCCTGCAATGTGCGCGCCCAACGAAGCCAGGGCAAGGGCTCGGCCTCCATCACGGAGATCTTGCCAGCGGTCGGTTCCACGATCACGTCTCGACTGGCAGCCTCACCGGATACCGCTGCCGTACGGGCTCACTGGAGCCTTCTGCTTTGTCGCCTTCGTCAGAGCGAGGCAACTGCTCGTCGTCCAAAAGCACCACTCTGGAGAGGGGGTCAGGATCACGCCGGGGTGGCCGCTCCCTCGTGAACGGAGAAGTCCGGAGTCGTCGGGTCGGCGGCGAGTGTTAGCCGTGCCACAGCGTTTGGCGGCGGCGATCGTCTCGCGACCTGCGTGCGGACGTGGTCGGCGCCGCCTGCCAGAACACGGAGTATGTTTGCCGACGAGACTTCCGTGGCACTAGTAGACCGATGAGGGATGCCATAACGAGCACCGAGCAAGTTGTTCCCGAATCCGCCGCCGAGGGGGCGCTCGTAGGGCGGCTCTGGACTTGCGCGGCCCTCGTCCATGGAACACCCGCAGCGGTTGGCGATGGATGAGGGTCGACGCGCGCTCGCCGGCGAGCCGCTGCGCTCACGGGTATTCCCTACCGGAGAAGACGCATGACACCACCCCTGCGCTGCCGAACGTTCATCGACAACGAGTTCCGATCCGGCACCGATACCTTCGACCGGCACAGCCCCGCCACGGGCGAGCTCGTCGCGGTCACGGACGTGGCCGCACAGGAGACCGTCGACGCAGCGGTGACCGCCGCGCGTCAGGCCTTCGCCAGCTGGGGCAAGACCTCCGGTTTTGAACGGGGCGCGCTCCTGCGCGAGCTGGCCCGGACGGCGCTAGACCGGCTCGACGACCTGGCAACCTCGATGACACTAGAGATGGGCAAGCCGCTCGAGGAGGCCCGCGGCGAGGTGCGAAAGTTCGGCCAGGCGATGCGTTTCTACGGCGAGGAGGCGGAACGGATAGGCGGCGAGACCATCCCCAATGAGAGCAACGACTACCTGTCCGTGGTCCGCAGGGAGCCCGTGGGGCCGGTCGCTGCCATCACGCCCTGGAACTATCCCGTAGAGCTCGCCGGCTGGAAGCTCGGCGGCGCGCTCGGCGCCGGCTGCACCGTGGTGATCAAGCCGTCGGAGTACACGCCGGGGGCGGTCCAGATCCTCGCCGATTGCATTCTCGAGGCAGGCTTCCCGCCGGGAGTCGTCAATGTCGTGCATGGCGCGGGCGAGGTCGGTGCGATGCTGGCGGGTCATCCGCAGATCGCGAAGATCGCGTTCACTGGCTCCAACGGCACCGGGGAGAAGCTCTTCCGGACCGTCTCGGGTGTCACGCAGATGACAATGGAGCTCGGCGGGAGTTGCCCGATGCTCGTCTCCCGTCACGCCGACCTGGACCTCGCGGCGGCCGGCGCCGTCCGCCGGTCGTTTCGCAACGCGGGCCAGATCTGCATCGCAATCAATCGGGTCTACGTCGAACGCGAGGTGATCGGCGACTTCATCGCCCGGATGGTGGAGTTGACCCGGCACCTCACCGTCGCCGACGGCTACGAGCACCCCGACGCCGACGTCGGACCGGTCACGATGGAAGAGATTCGTGCGCGGACGGCGCTGCACGTGGCGGACGCGCGGGAGCGCGGCGGCCGGCTCGTCACCGGCGGCGAGCCGCACGCTGCGGGAGGGCTGTTCCTCAACCCCGCCGTCGTCATCGATGCGCCGCACGACTCGCGGATCATGACGGAGGAGACCTTCGGGCCGGCCGTCGGCATCACTCCCGTCGACTCGCTAGCCGATGCCGTGGCGCGCGCCAACTCCGTCCCGGGCGGCTTGGCCGCTTACCTCTTCACCGAGGACCTCGCCGAGACCATCGGCCTCTCCACCGAGCTCGACTTCGGCAACGTCGCCGTCAACAACGTCGACGCCGGGATCGTCAACGCACCTTATGGCGGCCGCCGCGAGTCGGGCTTCGGCTCCGAGCACGGCCGCGCCGGCCTGGAGAGCTACCTCCAGCTCAAGCATGTCCGTATCCGCCACGCCCACTGACCCGCCAGGATGCGGCACCACCGAAGGGAGACTCTCGCATGCTGATCGGAATGGATCTCGGCACCTCGGCCTGCAAAGTTATCGCCGTCGACCGCGACGGCAGGGTCGTCGCCGTCGTCAGCCGCGACTACCCGATGATCAACCTGCGTCCGGGCTGGGCCGAACAGCAGCCCGACGCGTGGTGGCAAGCCACCGGGGAGGCGATCATCGAGCTGACATCGGAGCTGCCAGAGAAGGGCGGGGAGGTCGTCGGCATCGGCCTGTCGGGCCAGATGCACGGCCTTACGCCGCTCGACTCCGACGGGGAGGTGATCCGCCCCGCGATCCTCTGGAACGACCAACGCGCGGCGGCGGAGTGCGATTGGATCACCGAACAGGCCGGCGGCCTCGAGAAGCTGCTGCACATGACGCGTAACCGGATGCTGCCCGGCTTCACCGGCGGCAAGATCATCTGGTTGCGCAGCCACGAGCCTGACAAGTACGCGCGGATGGTCCGGCTGCTCAACCCAAAGGACTACATCCGTTATCGGATGACTGCGATGTACACGACCGATGTCTCCGACGCTTCAGGCACCGGGCTCTTCGATGTCGAGCACCGCACCTGGTCGACCAAGCTGCTCGACGCAATCGACGTCGACCCGTCGTTGCTGCCGGATGTCGTCGAGTCCATCGAGCAGACGGGCACGCTCGCCGCCGAAGCCTGCGAGGCGTGGGGACTTCCCGCGGACACGCCTGTCTTCGGCGGCGGCGGCGATGCCGTCATCCAGACCACCGCGATGGGCCTGATCGAGGAGGGATCAGCGGGCTTCACGATCGGGACCGCGGGTATCGTCGCAGGCGGGCTATCGCGCTGTCCTGAGAACCCCGGAGGGCGCGTGCAAGTCGGCGCGGGCAACGAGCCGGGGCGCTGGCACATCATGGGCTGCACGCTTAGCGCCGGAGGCGCCTTCCAGTGGCTGCGCGACGCACTGGCTCCGCTCACCGACTCGCAGCCATTCACATTCGAGCAGCTGGTGTCACTTGCTAAGGAGGTCGCGCCTGGCGCGGATGGCCTGCTGTTCCTGCCATACCTGCTCGGCGAGCGCTCTCCTCACGTTGCGCCTGATGCCAGCGCAACCTTTGTCGGCCTCTCCCAGATGCACAATGTTGCGCACATCTCGCGCGCCGTGCTCGAGGGCGTGCTCATGAACATGCGCGAGATCCTCGAGATCTGCTCCGAAGCGGGGCTGCAAACCGACCAGATCATTGCCTCCGGCGGCGCGACGAACGAGCAGCTCTGGCTTCAGCTGCTGGCCGATGTGCTGGGGCGCGAGGTGGTCACGGTGACCGGCGCAGCCGAGGGCGGCGCCTACGGCGCCGCCCTCGCGGCGGGGGTTGGCGCCGGTGTCTGGCCCGACCTTCAGGCGGCGCTTGGCCAGGTCAAGGTGGAGCGTACGTTCACGCCCGACCCCGTCGCGCAGGAGCGCTACGGGACGGTGTTCGCCGCGCACCGGCAGCTCCACGACGCGCTCGGCGAGGCCTACTCGCTCGTCGCGGCCGCCCAAGACAACGACGCGGCGGCGAGCCAAGGTAGCGCCGGCACGTGAAGCCGACATTCCGGATTTCATGACTGCCAAGCACACCTCTCCGCGCCGAGACGGTGGGCCGCCGGTCCGTGGCGTTGTCCTCGACCTTGACACGCACGCGCGTGGACTCCGTCGCGGACATCACATACGCCATGAACCGGGCGTTCGCGGGCGCGTCTCTGCCGCCGGTGTCGGAGGCGCAGGTGGCGCCGGCTCTGGGTCACGGGGCGCTGGAGGTGGTGCGAGTGCGTAAGGGCGGCCGTTCCGGGGGGCGTGCCGATGACGACGCGTTCGCCCAAGCTGTGAGCGAAGCATCCCTGGACGCGTATGCCGCTGACCCGGCGCCGTACGCGCCTCTACGTCGACGCGGGTACCGCGCTTCCAGCACTGCAGGATGCCGGGATCATGCTTGGGATCGTGCTTGGGATCTGCACCAATAAGAACGCCAATCTGACCTCGGAGGTCCTCCGGGTGGTCGGCCTCAAGGATGTCGTATCGGCCGTCCGGGGCCGTGACGCCACCGAGCATCCAAAGCCGGACCCGTGGCGCCTGCTGGAAACCGTGGCGGAGCTCGGCCTGCCAACCGAGGACGTGGTGTACGTCGGTGACAACCCGGTGGACGTCGCCGTCGCGCGCGGGGCGGACGTGCTGCACCGCCACGTCGCGTGGGGCGTACCGGTCGATGACGAGGTAATCCAGCTCAAGTAGTTCGCGGAGCTGCTGCCTTGAGTGGAGGAGAGGAGCCATCAGGATGGAGACGCTGACACCTCAGGACCAGGCGAAGAAGGCTGTCGGAATCGCGGTCGTCGAGCGCTACGTCAAACCTGGCATGCTGCTGGGCCTCGGATCGGGCACGACGAGCCACTGGTTCGTGCGCGCCCTGGGCGCCGCCATCGCCCAGGGCCTTCAGGTGCGCGGCGTGCCGACATCGACGTCGACGCGGCAGCTCGCGGAGTCGCTCGGCATCCAGCTCGCAGGCTTTGACGAGTTCGACCGTCTCGACCTTGTCGTCGACGGACCCGACGAGGTCGACCGTCACGGCCACATGATCAAGGGTGGTGGCGCATGCCTCCTCTGGGAGCGGATAGTCGCCGACACCGCGGACTACTACCTGGTGGTCGCCGACACGTCGAAACTCAAGGACCAACTGGGCGCATTCCCGCTGCCAATCGAGGTGGTCCAGCACGGCTGGGAGTCGACGACGCGGTCGATCGCGCGTCTGCTCGCCCTGCACAGCTTCGCTGCCGATGTGCCGCTCCTCCGCCGGGTGGACACGACTGGAACGCCCGTGGTCACCGACAGTGGCAATTTCATCATCGACGCCCACCTCGACTCGATCCCCGATCCACTCGTGATCGACCGAGAGCTCAACTGGATTCCCGGCGTGGTCGAGAACGGCCTCTTCACCGGCCTCGCCGACGCCGTGATCTTCAGCGACCCCGCCGGGAACATCACCGTCATAGAATGTCCCGACGCGCCAGCCGGCCGACCGACCACGACGCGGCACGGGCTCCGCGAGCGCGCGAGCTGATCACGGCATGGCTTCGATCGTGATCCTGGGATCCGCCGTCATGGGTGGGGGGCTGGCCGTGCCGCTTTGCGACAACCGCCACGACGTTCGGCTGGTCGGCACGAGTTTGCCGCTGGATCACGAGCATCCGGATCCCCTGACGCGACATTTCGACGGCGTGCGCGTGCCGCAGGTGGTGCGGCGCGAACCGCCGCCGCACGCCCGCTGCCTGGGCGGCGCCGCGCAACTGCGCGCGGATCCGGTACGCCAGCGCACCACGATCATCCGGCGGAGCCTGAGGCCCTCGGGAGTATCGCCGGCGGCGCGCATGACCGTGACGATCTCCACCACCGTCGGCGGATCGGGCGGGTAGCGAAGCCGCTTGTTCCTTGGCGGCCGGCTCAGGTGGAAGCTGGACAACGTTGCGGGCGAGCGGCGCCGGCCAGCGCGATCCAGCAGTGGTACTGACTCCATGAGGTTTTCCTCTGGACGATCGACGACCGCCATCTTCGTTCGGCCGCCGAGAGCCTCTTCGGGGGCAGCGCGCGCCTAACCGGCTGACTCACGCACGACCGCTTGTCCGGTTCCGGCAGGCTAGAGACGCTCATGCGGCCGGCCACGGTCCCGGCCGAGTTGTGTATCAGAGCACCTCGGCGATCAGCGCCGCCGCCCGCCAGGCGCCGTCGGACTCAACGGGGCGGTAGCGGACCTCACGGTCAAGCTCTGAGGCGATCGCCGCTGCGATCACATCCGGTGGCGACTCGTCGAACTCCATCCGCCGCCCGGCGCCGTACCGCGTTAGCCGGTGGTGGACGTGGAAGTTCTGCTCGAAGTGGTGCTTGAGCGGGAAGTAGATGAATGGCCGCTGGCTGGCGGTCAGTTCCATCGCGGTGGTGAGCCCGCCCTGGACTACTGCGAGGTCGCATGCCGCCAGGTGCTGGTAGAGGTCGGGCACGTAGGGGCGGATCTCGAGGCCGTCGTGCCCGGGGAGTGATTGCGGGTCGATGCGGGGCCCGGCGACGGCGATCATCCGCAGTTCGGGGACGAGGCGCTTCGCCTCGGGGAAGCTCGCGATCACCCGGCGCAGAAGGTCGGCACCGACGCCCGAGCCGCCGACCGTCACGATGCACACGCGCTCATCCGGGCGGTAGCCGAGTTCGGCGCGTAGGGCGTCGCGGTCGGCGGATCCCGGTGGGTCAAAGCCGGTCACGTAGCCGGCGAAGCTGTAGTGCTGCTCGGTCCAGTTCCGGATCGCGGGCATGTCGGGCCCGAAGCGCTCCGGGACGATGTCGTCGGGGTCGCCGACGAATATGGCCCGGTCGCGAACGCGCGGGTAGCGCGCGATCTGCTCGATCATCTCGGCGTTGTAATCGGCGGTCACGAACTCCTCGCGTGCGCCGCCGTCTTCGATGGGCAGCCACCCGACGAAGTCGGTCAACCACACGTAGGCGGCCGTCTTCAGTTCTGGGTTCTCGTGCAGGAAGTGGTCCAGCTCCCAGGCCTCGTCGCCGATCCAGAGGTCGTACTGCTCGGTGGTGACGAGGTCGTGGAAGACCATGAAGTTCGCCACCAGGATCTCGTCCATCCGCCGGATCGCTTGGAAGGCGTGCAGGTCGTGCTCGGCCGACTCGGATTCGATGTGACTGGACTCGTTCGCGAGCTCTGCGCTCGCGGGATGGATCCGCTCGCCGCGCGCCTCGAGGACCTTGGTGACCGGGTGCTGAGCGAGCCAGTCGATGGTGAGGTCGGGGTGGAGCTTGCGCAGCTCGTCGGCGATCGCGATGTCGCGCTGGGCGTGGCCGAGGCCGATCGGCGAGGAGATGTAGAGGGCGCGGCGTCCGCGTGCGCGGGCGCGCTTCCAGGCCGAGGTGGCCGCTCGGTTTCCACCGACGAACTCGCGCAGGAGCAGATTGACCTTGACTGGGTCGCGCGCGTTTGGGATGTGTCCCGCGCCTTCCAGTGTGACGAGCTGGCCGCCGGTCGCCTCCGCGAGCGCCGCGCCCTGTCTGAGTGGGCGGATCTGGTCCTCGTCGCCATGGATCACGAGGGTCGGGCAGCGTACGCGCCCGCAGGTTTCGGTGAACAGTTCCTGGCGGGGCATTCCGATGCCGAGCACGGTGTCGAGGATCGTTTCCGGTGTGGTCTGCATCGCCCAGCCAATGCAGTCCTCGATCTGCTTGCTCGAGTGCGGCTCGGTGAAGCACCTCGAGAAGAAGAACTCGACGAAGCCGATGTAGTCGTGGGCCAGTCGGCCGGCGGCCTTGGCCCACTCAGGGTCGGTTTCGATCGCGTCCTCGAACGGGGAGACATCGCGTTCGGGGTGGTTGGAGATGAGCGTCACCCCGGGGCCGATGTACACGATCGCGTCGATTCTGTCGGGGTGATCGGCGGCGAGGATTGTCGCCCACAGCGCACCGGACGACAGCGCCACCAGCGCTGCACGCTCCGTCTCGGTCGCATCCATTACGGCGAGCGCGTCGTCAGCGAACTCGCTCGCGCTGTACGCGTGGGCGCCGGCCGGCCGGTCCGAGTGCCCGTTGCCGCGGCCGTCGAACGTCACGACCCGCAAGTGCCTTGCCAGGTAGGGGATCTGCGCCTTCCAGAAGCGCGAATGAACGATCGACCAGGTCGGCAACAGCAGCACCGTCCGTTCGCCCGTCCCGTACACCTCGTAGAAGACGCGCACACCGCCGCGTTCGGCGTAACCGGTGTGATCCGGATATCGGGCGCGGGTCTGTTCGGCCCGCCGGGCGCGAGCAGCGTTCGCGGGCGCCTCGGTCTCGTCGGAGGTCGTCGTCACGGACGCACCTCAAACACGAGATTGAACGGTGTCTCGGCGACGCGGCGGAATCGCGCGAAGCCGCCGGTCTCGACGACGTCGCGGATCCGCGCTTCGCCGGCCTGAGCGCCGAGCGCCAGCCCGACCTCCTGCGACAGCGACGCCGGCGTGCACAGCAGCGTCGAGAACCCGTAGAAGGCGCGGCCGACCGGGTTGAAGTTGTCCTCGACGCGATCGCCGGCATTCGGTTCAACGATCATCCAGGTGCCATCGGGCTTGAGCGTCGAGCGCACGTGGCGCGCGGCGCCGACCGGATCGCCCATATCGTGCAGGCAGTCGAACATCGTCACCAGGTCGTAGCCTGAGCCACTGTACCCCGCGGCCGGGGCGATCTGGAAGCTGACGCGGTCGGCGACGCCGGCTTCTTCCGCCCGCCGCCGCGCGGTTTCGATCGAGCCGTCGTGATAGTCGGAGCCCACGAACCTCGAGTTCGGGAACGCCAGAGCCATCACGATCGTCGACGCGCCGTGGCCGCAGCCGACGTCGGCGACCACCGCGCCCTGCTCGAGCCGTTCGACGACGTCCTCGAGTGCCGGCAGCCACTCGGCCACCAGGTGCGTGTTGTAGCCCGGCCGGAAGAAGCGCTCGCAGCCCTCGTGCACGTCGTGGACGTGCTCGTGCCACCCGAGCCCCTCGCCGCCTCGCGCCTTCTCCACGATCCGGGGAGAGTCGATCACCGAGCCGAGGGCGATCTGGAAGAACCCCGGCAGGTAGGCGGGGCTCGACTCGTCGGTCAGCGCCACGGTCTGCTCGGGCGGCAGGGTGTAGCGCCCGCTGTCCGGCTCATAGGCGACGAAGCCACCTGCGGCCTGCGCATTCAGCCATTCGCGCACGTACCGCTCGGCGGTACCTGTGCGCTCGGCGAGCTCCGCTGGGGACAGCCCGCCGCTGCCGGCGAGCGCGCGGTAGAGCCCGAGCTTGTCGCCCATCACGACCAGCGCCGCGTTGAGCGTCGCGCCGACCTCGTCGACCGCCCGGAACACGAACTGCATCAGCTTGTCGCCGTCGACCTGGACGGATTCAGTGGTTGCGCCCATTTTGAAAATCCCCTCGGTTGGTTGACAGGTGCGACCGTACGACGCGAGAGGCGCGGTTCGCTTCCGGGGCCCACCTAGTCTTTTCCCCGCGCAGGACCCGGTGCGAGAATCGCGCCATGCTGGCAGGGCGCGAGCGTGAACGCGATGATGTCGAGTGTGTGCTCGCCGTGCGCGGTCGGGCGAAAGCGCAACGCCTGGCACTCGTCGGCTAGCCCGGCATCGGCAAGACCGCGCTGCTCGGCCACGCCGCCGCGCGCGCGAGCGGGATGCAGGTACTACGGGCCCGCGGAATCGAGTCAGAGGCGCAGATTCCTTTCGCGTCGCTACTCGAGCTGTGCTCGTCGTGATCCGCTTCCGCTTCACCGTGCTCGAAAGCGGCAACCGCGGCTCGATGGACCTCCAGCACTGGTGGCGGTTTCGCGACGGCAAGGTCTGCTTCTACCGCGGCACCGAGCACGCGCGCTGACCGCTTCGTTGCTCGCCGACACGCGAGCGACCCTCGCGCGGGCCGCGAACTGGCAGAAGCACCAGTCGATACCAGTCGCGTGGAAACGGGAAGGCGCTGCTGTGCCATCCAGGCGGCCCGGATTCGCCGGCGCCTATCTGGGGGATCTGGGCGGCCTCGCTCGGGTCCGGACCCTGGTGATACCGGACCCCCGGTGCCACTGGCCACTCCGATCCGCCCGCTTGCACTGCTTCTCACGCGCTCGACGAATACGTCGCCGATCTTGTCGACCTTCAAGACCACCTCGAGCTCGACCATTTCGATTTGCTCGGCCACTCCCATGGGAGCTTTGTCGCATTGCTCTATGCCGCCTGATACCCCGACCCGGGAACGACTGGCGCGCGTGCTTGCCTTCAAGAATGGCCGAGAACGCCGCCAGCTCACCGCAGCCACCCGATCTTCCAGCCGACCTCGAGCGTGGGGAGCTCATCGCACTCGCCCACGACGCCTCCTACACGAACGTGGAACTGACAGACGTCGAGCTTGCCAGCCAGCAAGCCAACGGCGTGACCTTCGACACCACCAGGCTCGTCAAACGTCGAGTTCTCCGACTCGCAGCTCAACGACCTGCGGCTCGCTGACAGCACCCTCAACAGTTGCAATCTCGCCAACACCCAGGCTCAACACGCAACAGCAACCCGCGTGAGCATCGAGACCAGTCGACTCACCGGCATCCACTTGCCCGAGGCCGTGCTCCGCGATGTGACAGTTCGATACTGCCGCGTCGACCTCGCGTCGTTCGGCTTATCGCGCCTCACGCGGGTGACTTTCGAAGACTGCATCCTCACCCAGACCGACTTCCTCGACGCCCAACTCGAGGCTGTCCGCTTTTACTGCTGCGATCTCAAGCAAGCCGACTTCCGTGGCGCGCGCATGCAGCGCTGCGAGTTTCGCCGCAGCGACCTAACTGGACTACAGGGCGTCGAGAACCTCCGTGGCTCCGCAATGGAATGGCCCGACATCGTCGAGCTGGCCGGCGTCTAGGCAGCCGCGCTCGGCATCGAAGTCCTCGACGCCGACTGATCAAACATCCAACCTTGGAACCATCCGACCAGCCCACCGAATCGCCGGACTCGCCGCCCTCTCGCTTGACAGAATCACCCGCATATGATCGAGCTGACGCTGGATCACCAGTAGCAGGACGCCCTCGCGCGCACCGCGCGCGCGTGGCGCGGTTGATGTGGAGCGAACCGTCCGACATCCGGCTCGACGGAGCATCCCTAGTGTCGCCGCCAAAAGCGACATGCGGCGCGTGGTGGCGAGAGTGCGCTTGGTGGGACGAGCCGGTTGGAGTTCAGTATAGGGTGAGGTAGCGATTCCACTCCCATTCGGAGACGGTGTTGTGGAACTCGTCCCATTCGGCTCGTTTGAAATCGATGTAGGCGCGGTGGAGATCTTCGCCGAAGACGTTTCTTGCGAGCTCGCTGGCCTCGAATGCATCGATCGCCTCCTGAAGCGTGCGGGGCAGCAGCTTGACCCCAAGCTCACGGAGCTTGGCTTCAGGTTGGACATACATGTCGAGGTCGATCGGGGGTCCCGGGTCGACTCCCTCGTCGATCGCCTCGAGACCGGCGGCCAGAACCATTGCCGCGCCGAGGTAGGCGTTCACCGAGGCGTCGACCGCCCGCGACTCGACCCGAGGTGACTTCGTCGGCACGCGAAGCATGTGCGTGCGGTTGTTGCGCCCGTAGGAGATGAACACCGGTGCCCACGTTGAACCGCTCATCGACCCACGCTTGATGAGCCGCTTGTAGGAGTTGACGGTCGGAGCGGTAACGGCGACAATCGCCGGCGCGTGCCGGAGAATCCCGGCCAGGAACCGATATCCAAGGTGCGAGATCCCGCAGCCGTAGGGATCATCCCCATCTGGCTCGAACAGGTTCGCGCCGGTCTCGACGGACGCAAGCGACATGTTGAAGTGGGCTCCCCCGCCTGTCTTATCGGACCATGGTTTCGGCATAAACGTCGCTTCATACCCGTGGCTGCGCGCCACCTCCTTGGCCATCATGCGGAACAGCATGAAGCGATCGCCCATCGCGACCGCGTCCGTGTATGAGAAATCGAACTCGTATTGACCGTTGCCGTCTTCGTGGTCGAACGAGTGGACGTCCCAGCCCATCGCGTTGAGGTACCCAGCCATCTCGTCTAGGAAATGCAGCGACTCGAGCATGCCAACCGCGTCGTAACACGGCTTGTCGAGCACGTCCCTCGGATTCCAGGGCGAGGGACGACCGCGATCGTCGATGTTCACGAAGTAGAACTCGGTCTCCATCCCAAGATTGAAAACGAAGCCGCGCTCGCGAGCACGGGCGGCTTGCCGCGAGAGCACCGTGCGGGAGCACATGGGGTACGGCTCACCGCGCAGGTAGAGATTCCCCGGCGCGAAGGCCACGCCCGGGCGCCACGGCAGCTGCACGATCGCGGCGGGATCCGGGTACACCGCCAACTCGTCGTCGGCCGGCGACTGGCCGAGCAGATCCAGCGCCGCGCCGGTGAACAGCTCGGAGCCCGCCATCATCTGATTGAAATGTGCGAGCGGGACCGACTTGCATTTCGCGATCCCGTGCCCGTCGGCGTAAGTTGCCATGACGTACTTGACGCCGGCTTCCTCGAGGCGCTCCCTCACGGCATCGAGTTCTTTAACGGCATACGACGGGGACGACTCCGGGATGACGGCCACGGCGGCTCCTCTCGATTTGGCAAGCTCGTCGAATATATTCGCGGTCATGGCGCCCTGTAAAGACGACCAAGACTATGCCTGAGCCGCGATGGTCCGCCTCGACCATGGACGCCGTCGGAGCGGCGGCCGCGGCAGGCGCGATCGCGATCCTGCCGGTCGGCGCGACCGAGCAGCATGGCTCGCACCTCGCCACCGGAACCGACACGCTCCTGGCCGAGGCCGTGAGCCTGGCCGCCGCATCGCGCACCGATGATCTCGTGCTGCCCGCGCTGCCGTACGGCTGCTCGCTCGGCCACACCTCGCGCTGGCCGGGCACGATCTCGCTGATGCCCTCAACGATGACCGCTGCCGTGGTCGAGATCGGACACTGGGTGCACGCCTCGGGATTCCGGAAGATCGTGCTGGTCAACGGCCATGCCACAAACGGGCCCCCGTGCCAGAGCGCGCTCCTGCAGTTGCGCCACGAACTGCCCGACCTGCGGCCACGGTTCGTGTCCCTATTCGACCTGGCTCCGGAGATCGCGGCCCGCTACACAGAGGACGCGTCCGACTTTCACGCGAACGAGGCTGAAACCAGCATGCTGCTGCACCTGGCCCCTGGACAGGTGGAGTTCGAGCGAGCGCTGGACGAGCCCGACCGAACGGTTGGACGAGTGCTTCTCTATCCAATGCCAGCTGTCACCGCGTCGGGGGTCGTCGGCAAGCCAAGTGGGGCAAGCCCCCAGCGCGGCCAAGAGCTCTTCGAGCAGCTCGTCTCCGCGCTCGAACAGTTGTTGAAAGCCGCGAGACACGAGCGGGATCCGCTGCTCTAGGACCCGCAGGCAATCTCCGCACGACAAGCCGTATCCCACAAGGCAGCACGGTCGAGCCGGCGCCGAAGGCGCTGGCTTCTGGGCGGTACCGCCGTTGGCTCCGTTCTGGCGGATTACTACACGTCGGAAGCGGCTCGTCCCGGCCCGCCTTCCGCCAATGAGTGGATGACTGAGTCCGGGGAATCGCACGGGCATCCAAGAAGTTCCTGGAAAACGGGTAGCTCCCAGCCGCGAACAACCACGCCGATCAACAGTAGAACCACGCCGTGGACGCGTCTTCCCGAGCGCCGCCTGACAAGCGTGCCAGCGCTCGATCTCCGGTCGTAGCCAAGACTTTGGCCGTCCTCGCCCGTTGTCAAGGCGGGTTGAGAATTGACCCCGTAGCGCCGGTTGAGAATTGACCCCCCTCGGGGTTGCGCCGGTTGAGAAGTGGACCACCTCCGCGTGGCGCTCGACGGCGAACACGGCTCAGATTGAACCAGTCAGGCGGACGCCGCCGCCGCAGTCACGCTCCCCGCGTCTACGCCGCCGGCGTGAGCCCCTCAGCCCCGGTCAGCTCGCTGCTCGCCAGGCCGGCTTGACTGCGGGGTGCCCTAGGTGCGTGGCGAGTGACCGCTCTAATCGCGGCCTTCAGTCGGTCGAGCTCAACGAACGGGTGAGGGCCAGCCCCGCTCGACTCGGTGGATATCAAACGACTTCTTGTCGGGAGTGTGTAACTACAGCAAGCCTGGACCAGAAGAGGTGCGGCCACTCAGGTGGGCGCGTAGGTCGTGGCTAGGGCGACTGTGGGTGAGGCTGCTCACGGCGGAGCTGACGCTTTGGAGGCTGCCGTCGCGGATGGCTTGGTAGGAGGCCACCCAGCCCCGAATTTCGAACTCAGGAGCGCGCGAGGCGAACGCCTCCTGGTCGCCTTCGTGCTGGCAGCGGATTGCGTGTCCGCTGACCTGACTCATTGCGTCCCCGGCCTCAGCGAGTGAGAAAGCGTCGGGCCCAAGTCAGGTCGTATATGCGCTCATCGTGACCTCGGGACGTGAGCACTGAGACTCAGGCGGGTGCGATGTCGTCTCGCAATACGGCGGCCAGCCGGCGTCGCCGGTGGGGCCTGGATTGCCCATCGCGGCACCATCGTCGGGGCGACCCTGCTCAAGTCCGGCGGACCACGGTGTCGGGGTCGCGTCGGGGTCGCTGAACCCGTGAGTCTCGGCAATCACGTCGTTACGCGAGCTCGCTGCCTCCTCGAACATCCTCGCCGACCGCCTCAAGCGGCTCGTCGACGCCGGCCTGCTGACTCGCGCCGCGGCCCGCCTCGGCCAGCGCGCCAAATACAGCCTCACCGAGGCGGCAATCGAGCTTGTCCCGGTCATCGGGCCAGCCATATCGCCAAAAGCGCCGGCGATCGGTGATGGAGCGCATGAGAGACGCGTACGCGACAGCCTCCACAAGCTGGCGCTCAGCGGCGCAGGCCCCGACGTCCCGCTTTGCCCACATGACACGCATCTCATCGACCACTACGCCGACATGCTTCGCGCGGTCAGCCAGGCGCTCGCGGCCTGCGAGCCGGCCGCGATGCCGCAGGCGACCGCTGGGTCGCTGGTCCCGCGCGGAGCAGGACGCAACGGAGCTTGACCTCGAGTCGCGCGCGGCGAGCAGGGCGGGGCGGAGCTGGACCGCTTGATGTGCAGGTCGATGTTTGAACGCTGAGGCGCGGAACGCGTCATCCCGGGCTCCCGGGCGATCCAAGCCGTCGGCCGCGACGTGCATTCTCCGGCCAGCCCGCTTAGGTACCGTGTACCTGGCTGAGCGCGCCTGCGGCCGTCGGAGCCGGCCTAGGTAGCCTATGACTGGGTCCGGCCCAGGCTCCCTCATAAAACGCGGCCGACTGTGGATGGCGGTTCTATGCGGGTTGGCGCGGGCGGCGGCGGCCGCCGGCCTTGACGGGTGTTTAGCGGCGGCTGTTCGCCTCTGGTGTCTTTGGTGTCGCTTGGGATCTGGAGCTCGGCATCGCGCGGGCGAGCAGGGTGATCAGCCTGGCCGGCGCGGGTGAGGTGATCTGGATGTCGGCGCGGTAGCGCAGCGCGAGCCGCACGAGCGCCAGTGCACTGGAGGGTGAGCGCGGTATCCCGCGCTGGTTGAAAGCGCCGGCGGTGGCGAGGCGAGCGGCCTCGGTGAGGAAGTTCTGCAGCTCCCCGGCGGGCGAGATGCGAACCTTGAGCACGGCGACGGTGCTGCCGTGGTTGACGAAGGAATGCCGCGAACCTGGGTCGGCGCGGATCCGGTCCCCAGCCCTCGCTCGGCTGGGCTCGCCGTCGATCACGAACGTCACCTCTCCAGAGGTGATCTCCCAGGACTCGGTTTGGTGGGGATGGATGTGCTCGGGTACGTCGCCGCCGGGGTCGGTTTCGACCTCGGCCAGCAGGTCGCCGCCGTCGCGGGTGAAGCGATAGCGCTGGCGGCGGACTGGGTCGACCACTATGTCACTCATGGGTAACATGATCGCATGCCCCCCCAGAACACGCAACGGCTCCCGGCCGCCCAGCGCCGGGAGCTGCTGCTGGCGGCCGCGGCCGAGCTGTTCGCCACCCGCGGCTACCACGGCGCCGATATCGCGTCGATCGCCAGAGCCGGCGGAGTCACCAAAGTGATCGCCTATCGCGCCTTCGGCTCCAAGCAGGCGCTCTACCAGACGCTGCTGGACCGCCATCGCGACGAGCTGCTGAGCACACTGGCGCGCTCCCAGCAGCTCGAGCACGCCGACATGGCTCAGCGGATCCGTGTCGGGCTCGACGCGTGGTTTGGCTATGTGCAGGCGCACCCGTTCGCGTGGCGGCTTTTGTTTCGCGACACCACCGGCCTGGCCGAGCTTGAAGCGCGTCACCGGCAGATGCGCGCCCAGGCGCGGGAGGTGATCGCCCGGCTGCTATCCGAGCACTTCTCCGTCGCTCCCAGCGATGCCACAGCGACGGCCGAGTTCCTGCGCGCGGCGATCGTCGGCCTCGCGCTGTGGTGGCTCGAGAACTCTGCAATCGACCGAGCGGAAATCATCGGCCGCGCCGACCGCCTCGTCTCCGGGGCACTGCAATCCGTCAGCGGCTCGACAGCAGACCGATGAGCCGCCGCGGACGGCCCGCCGAGCGCCGTCGCCGATCTGGCCGGGTGGGGGGAGCCTCGTCGTGGGAGTGGCGCGTGATCTGCCCAGCCCGAGCAGGAGCGCTGCTGATGCTCGCTACCAGCCGCCGCCGCGCCCGCCCTGATCAAATGCCTCGACCTCACCCTGGCGCCCGGTCTGCTCATACGCCGACGCTCTTGAATGCTCGCGCGCCACGCTCAACGTCGCGCCGCGGCCCACTACAGCGCGCCGGTCAAGGAACCCTCCGCCCGCCATCGACGTCCAGCCGGGCGAGCGATGTGCGCGCTAACCCTGATGGACGCCCGCGTCGCACTCGCCCTACCCCGTCCGGCATTGAGCTCGCCAGCGTCTCGGCGTGCCGCACGGGCAACACCATGTCTACGAAACCCCACGGCGAAACGCCAAAGACGTGCCGATGACTGAACCCGCTCCCCTCCGGGCCCAGCTTCGCCGCGGCGCGCTCGGAGCCACGCTGCTGGCGCTAGCCCAAGCCGCGAGCGGCATGGCCGTCAATCTCGACGTGACCGTGGCGCCCTCACACCCCGGCGCGCACCCCTCCAACTACCTCGGCGGATCCGTCAAAAGCGTCGTCTGGGCGATCGGCAACAGTGCCGCACCCCTCGCTATCCACGCCGCCCTCGGACTGGCGCTCGTGCTCACAACGAGCGTCCTCGCCATCCGCGCACTCAGACTCCGTAACCGGCTGATAGCGGCCTGGTCGGTGCTCGCCGCCGCCCTCGTCATCGGCGCTGGCTTCAACGGCGCCAGCTTCCTCGACTACAACCACGACACCAGCTCACTGATCATGGCGCTGCTCGCCTTCGCCGCTACCGCCTGCTACGCCACCATCCTGTTCCTCCTGGCCGAATGAACCCCAGGATCCCTCCGCGTCATCAGCTTCACCGCCCCGGGACGCCCGTTCCCACGCGTGTTGCGGGCGGGTGTCCGCTGAGGCGCGAGGCGCGCGCACAGAAGGATGCAGGTCGCGAGATTGCCCTGTCACACTGTATTCAAGCAACTTTTTGATAAAGTCATTGCTTGATGCAGGCGACGACCGATGAACTGAGCATCGTGTTCGCCGCGCTCGCTGACCCGACACGGCGCGCGATGCTTGAGCGTTTGCGTTCCGGGGAGGCAACGCTAAACGAGCTTGCGGTCCCATTCGAGATGAGCGTGCAGGGCGTCTCGCAGCACCTGAAGGTGCTCGAGCGAGCGGGCTTGGTGACGCGCGGTCGCCTGGCGCAGACGCGTCCGGCTCGGATTTCCTCGGGCGGCCTCCAGCAAGCGAGCGGTTGGCTTGAGCGCTACCGGGAGTTCTGGGAGGGGAGCTTCGACAGGCTCGACGAGTACCTAGAGGATCTCCAAACCCGAGAGGAGCGATCACGACCGCTAGCAGGCTGACGATCGATGTCCCGCCGGGTGAGCCGGTGGTCGTGTTTCGACGGTTCGTCGATGCCCCACCCGACGTCGTGTTCGCGGTGTGGACCGAGCCCGAGCATCTGCGCAACTGGTGGGGCCCGCGCCAGTTCGAGCTGGTGGTCTGTGAGAGCGATCCGCGCGCCGGTGGTCGCTACCGCTTTGTGCAACGCACGCCTGATGGCCAGGAGCACAGGTTTGACGGCGTGTACCGCGAGGTCGATCGCCCGCAGCGGCTGGTCCGGACCTTCGTTTATGCCGGTGCTCCCGACGATGAGTCTGTCGAGACGGTGACGTTCCAACGCGACGGTCGCGGCACGCTCATCACCAGCATGTCGATCTTTCCCTCGTTCGCAGCCCGCGACGTCTATGCACAGGCCGGGATGGAGGCTGGGCTGCGTGAGTCACACCACCGTCTCGACGCATGGCTCGAGGCGATCTCCCACCACACGAATCGGAAGCATTTATGAGCACGCTCATCGAGGCGACCCACGTCGCACTGGGCGGCGAGGTAGGCACCAACGACTGGGCGTTCCCGTACCTCGACGAACAGCACACGCGCTACAACATGGAGCTCCTGACGAGAGCCGACGCCCTCCTGCTCGGACGACGGACCTACGAGCACTTGTCGGTCGCCTACACCGGAATGGCCGAACGCGCACCCGCGCACGTTCCCATGGACTTCATCGACCGGATGAACAGCATCCCGAAATACGTCGCGTCGACCACCGCACGGGAGCTGGCATGGAACGCCACCGTGATCGACGGCGATGTCGCTTCCTTCGTGGGCGATCTCAAGCGCAACGGCCACAACCTCCTGAAGTACGGAAACGGGCCGCTCGACGCCACCCTGATGGAGCACGGGCTGATCGACGAATTTCACCTCTACCTCACCCCCGTCGCGATCGGCAAGGGCACGCATCTCTTCGAGAGCATCGACTCCAGGCCCCACCTCCGCCTCGTCGGCATCAGGCGATTGGATAGCGGCGTGTTGATCCTCGTCTACGCACCCAAGTAGCCCGTCTCTCAGCGCTCGCACACACGATCGCGGCCCGATGCGTCTTTGGTGAGAGCGACGCTCGCCGAGCCCAAAGCAGAACTCAGCTCCAACGCCGGACGCGCCCTGCTCGTCGCCACCGGCGAGCCCAGAAGGTGGTCTGCCGCTCGGACCCGACGGCGAGCAGTTCGGATTGCCGCGTTTTCAGGAATGCAGGACACGCAGGTGTCTGACGCCACTGGCCCGAACCAGAGACTCGCAAATTTTCTGAGAGCAGGTCTGCGCTCGTCCCGCGACTCAGACCAGCTTTGCGCGGACGGATGAAAGTCAAGGGTCCAGCGACCAACTTGGGGTTGATTCGGGGCAATCCAGTGGTGCGGGGTGTGGTCACGGAGGGCGGCAGATCGCCTTCTGCGAGGCCGATCCGCTGGGCATCGAGGCGATCAGCGCAGTTCGGTCCGCTATTTGCACGAGGGGGCTCGCCGCGGGGTTGTCGGCGTCGGCTCGCGGCGATAGGTTGTAGTCGGGCGCGAGTGACTGGCGTAGCGAAGCGCAGACGTCAGGAGCTTTGAGTCTGCCGCGCGGCTTTGCCCTTCGAGGGCCTAATTTATGCGCGCGCCGGTGTCGCGCTCGCGCCCACCTTCTTCGGTGCGGGTCGCTTGCCAGTCGCGGACCGCACGTAGGAGGCCTCGGCCTGGCGGGCGAGCTGCTTCTCGACTTCTCGCACGGCCCGGTTCGCGGTGCAGATCCCGGCGGCCGAGCCGTCAAACCGCTTGGCGCCGGCGATCAGCTCGAGCTTGCGGAGCTTCTTGGCGGTCAGTGAGGGTTGGGCGTGCGCGTAGTTCTCCTCGCGGGTGAGTAGGCACCAGAACAGCCAGGCGAGTTCCGTGCCGCGGCCACGGTCGCGACCCGATATCCGCGGCGGGCGCGGATCCGCTGGTGGTACGCTCGCGGCGGCCCTGGCTGCAGAATGACGCTGTGGGTGGCTTCGACCAGCGCCCACCGCGCCCGCGGCGATCCCTGCTTGGAGATCCGGCCGAGCAGCGCGGCGTCTGATCCGGACTGGCGGACCTTTGGATCCAGACCGAGATAGGCAACCAGCTGCCGGGCGGTCCTGAAACGGCCGATATCGCCGATCGCGGCCAGGAACGTCGCCGCGCAGACCACGTTCACGCCCGGCACGGTCAAAAGCTGCCGTGCTTCGCCCGACCGGAGCGTCTGCCGCGCGATCACCCGGTCGACTTCGGCGATCTCCGCGTCGAGGAACTCGATCTGGCGCATCGTCGACTCGACCGTCTCGCACTCTCGACGGGCAGCTTCAGCGAGCGCAGCCACTCACGGCCGGCCTTGCCGAACATGTCCGAGTGAGGGGCAGCTGCCCTTCAGTCGGCGCATCAGCACCGCGTGGATCTCGTTCTCGCACCGCGACCGTGACCGTACAAGTTGGTCGCGACGCGACAGCCGCCGGCGCAATACACGCGTGTGCTGATCAGGCGTCCACACCCCGTCAAGCTCGCCCACCCACAACAGCCTCGCCAGCGTCCGTGCGTCAAGCCGATCCGTCTTCGCGCTCGCGTGCGCGATTCCGGTATCACCCGGGCTGACGACGATCACCTTCGCGACATGCGCCTCGAGGATCCTGACGATCTCCCTCGAGGCGCCCGTCACCTCCACACCACCCGGTCGGTCGTCCAGGTGCACGTCCAGACCAATCGCACGACCGGCCGGGCTCACAACCACCTGCTCGCGTTAAACGACGAACGGATCGGAGAACCAGCGGGCAAACGACACGGACGGATTCGCGCTCGCAGCGCAACCGGGCAAATCGCAGAGGCGGCCATCGAAACCACAGGCTCCCAGCCCACCGCGCAAAACGGCCTGCCCTAACTGCGTTCTCCCACAAGGCCCCTGTCCCAGTGACCAGACCCTAGGTCCAGCCCCGGACAGCAACCTCAAACAGCAGTGTCATCGCCCGAAAGCGAGCAATCGGCCCGCGCTATTGCTTTCTCTGTGAGACGGCGCTCGACCGCACGAGTGCAATGGTGCGCTGGTAGGTTGCGCAGATCGCGACCTACCGCACCCAGCAGCAGAAGTCGCGCGTCGATAAGGCGCTGCAGGCGGTCGCCAGGACGCGGGCTGGCGGCTGGCTGTTCGTAAACGTTTTCCCGGTCATCGACCGATGGCTGATCCCGAGGACACGCGGACGCCTGAAGGTGGCAATGGGCCAGCCAATTCTTCTGCTACACACGCGTGGCGCGAAGTCAGACCAACCGCGCACGACTCCGCTGCTCTACACCGCGCACAACAGCGCCTTTATCGTGGTGGCGTCCAAGGCCGGTGCGGCTCATCACCCGGCCTGGTATCACAACATCCGCGCCCACTCCGATGCCGTCTCCGTCGAACTCGACGGACAGCGTATCGCTGTGCGCCCCCGTATCGTCGAGGAGCCGGAGCGTAGCGAGCTCTGGCAGCGCGTGAATGACAACTACAACGGTTACGACAAGTACGCACAGCGCGCGGGCGCTCGGATTATCCCGGTCGTGGTCCTTGAGCCCATCTGAGCCGGCCGCCCATTGCGATCATGGTGTTGCGCCCCCTCGTGCCGCCTGATCTGTCGCGCTTTTCGCGGTCTCAGGAGCTCTCGAGTCGGCTTCTCCCAGACGCCGCCGGGCCAGACGGGACGAAGTCCGCGCAGATCCCGAATCGGCTTCTGGATTTGACCGAGGCCGTCGGGAAAGTTGTGACGGTCTGGCTAGGCCGCCGCGACTACGATCGCGTTGTGTTAGCACCCCTCGGATCAGGCGGGGGCGGCGATCCAGTGGCTGTGAAGCTTAGGAGATTGTGGTCGAGCGCGGCGGCGTCGTCCGCGCCGGCGGCTCGATCGGCAGCTACTCGGCCGCGACGTTCGACGTCAAGAGCGGGACGCTCAACTGGCACCCAGCCAAGCCCGGAGCCTGATCGCTCTCTACCAACGGTGGCTAGAACGAATAGTGTCCCGCGATGGTGGGGTAGCGACGGACCCCGTCGAGCGGTTGACACGGTCGAGGGCCGGCAACCCACAGTCACGGGTTGTTCGCGCGATCCTTCTCGCTTCGAGCCCATCGGACCTGAAACAGAAGTGGCGTGTGTCCACGTCGGCCAACGAAACAGAAGAGGGTTGATGTCCCCGGGCAACGGGCAGTCCAGGCGCCCGTGGGTCGCACCGAGCAACGCGCCGCGACAAACCGCGACTGCCGCTCTCACGCAGCCGGAGCCACTTCGGCGGGACACATCCCCCAGCCAACACTTCTGCTCCGAGTTCCAGCTCGCCAGCGCACTGCGAATCTGACGGCCCCCGCTCGTCGGCGCCGCGGTCCTGCACGCCGACATCGTCACCGGGCGGTCTGCACCATCGACAGCTCACGCCGAGAGCTGACCCCCGATCCAGCCCCAGCACGCAGACAGAGTGGGTCATAGGTGGAGGCCGCGCCTGGAGCGACCGAAGGCGACTGTGTGAAGGCCCGCACAGCTCTCGTTACTCGGGCCGCTCGGGGTACGTTTGCTCCTAGGTCGCGGTCAGCTACGGCCGGCGCAGCACCGCCGGGAGCTGCCCGACCCACTTCTCCACTTCATCCTCGAATCGGAGTGTGCCCTGCTGCGCCCAGAAGTCCGACACCGTGATGTGTTCGATGGACTCCCGAGCCTTCGCTTCGTCGCCCTCGAGCGTGTGGCTTCTGGCGAGAATTGGGTGCCGGACGCTTCGACGGCCGGGACCCCGGTGCCGACACGCCTGGTGGCTACTCCACCAATGGGGGTTTGAGCAGGGAGGCGTTGATGTGCTCGGACAGCGCGGCGGCCGCGGCTCGCTGTGCGATCAGACGCTGCTGATCGTCGTTGGCGTCGAGAACTGCGGCTTCGTAGGCGCTGGAGGCCGCTTCCCAGTCGCCGCGGAAGCGGTCGGTCTCCAGCTGCGCCCGATGGCGCATCGTTTCGGCAGCGGCGGCGATGACCTCGGCCGGCGCGTCGACGTCGTAGGTCTGCTCGATATCTGCGTGGCGAACGAAGGTGAACGTGCGGGGTGTGACGAGAACCGGCTCATGCCGAAATCGCTGGATCCTCGTCGAGGCGTCGTTGAGAACCGTGGTTGAGACGCTGAAGCGTGGATACGGCCGAACAGTCGCTAGCCAGTCTCGTTCCTCGATCTCGGCCATCCGCCGGTGGCGGTCGTCGACCACCAGGCCGGCGTACTCGGCGACGTGCACCCATCCCCAATGCGTGGCGACGAGCAGAATCCCGACCACAGCGAGAACGCCGGCGACCGTGCCTCCACCGCCGAAAAGAACGTCCCCACCTCCGTAGAGCAACATGGCGCCACCCACGATCAGGCTGGCGCCGGTAAGCAGGGAGCCGCCCGCAACGAGGCGGTTGTGGGCGTGTGACACCGCTACCGTCTCGTGATGCTGCTCGGCCTCGGGCAGATTGCCGAGATCCTCGCCCAGCAGCCGCCGATCAGCACTCGCTCCCAAGAATGCGACCAGGCCACGATCGCTTTCAGTCATCGTCTGATCCGGCGCCCATCTGATCTAGGACCCAGGCCGCTCCGGCGCCGGCGACGGGGCCCGGCGGCTGCCGGCACCATTGCCACCTTGTGCAGCGGCATCGGCAGCCAAGTCGCCGGTCAATATGCCCTCGCGGACCTGATCCATCAGGGAGCCGACCGCCGCAGGCGAGTGCGGAAGCAGAAGCGTGGTCATGTTGCCGTGCTCGCCCACCGACCGGAGGGTGTCCATGTACTGGGTGAGCGCGACCAGGCTCATCGCCTCTTTCGCGTCGATGCCGTCTTCGCCGACGATGAGCGCTAGCGAGTCCTTCAGTCCCTGCGCGATCGCCCTCCGCTCCGCCGCCACGCCCTCACCGTGCAACCGCATCGACTCCGACTCGCCCTCGGCCTTCTTGATGCGAAGAGTCTTGTCGCCTTCGCCCTGCGCCGTGGCCGCTTCCTGGTTCCGGCGCGCGGCGTTGATGTTGTTCATGGCATCCTTGACCCGCTGGTCCGGTTCGATGTTGGTGATAAGCGCCTTGAGGATCTCGTAGCCGTATTCGGCCATCTGCGTCTGCAGAGTGGACTGAATGTGCCTGGCGATCGTGTCTGCGTCGGCATAGGCTTCGTCCAGGTCCATCGTGGGGATATGTGAGCGGACGACGTCGAAGGCGTAGGACTTCATCTGCACCTCTGGATCGTCGAGCTTGTAGTAGGCGTCCTTCACCTTCTCGTCCTCGCCGCCCACCATGTACTGGATCGCGAGCTGGACGACGACGAAGACATTGTCCTTCGTCTTCGTCTCGATGTCTGCGTTGAGCTGCTCGACCTGCAAGCTCATCCGGCCGGCGACCTTTTCCACGAACGGCGACTTGCGCTGAAGCCCCGGCCCTGCGACCCGGACGAACCTGCCAAATCGCTCGACGACTGCACGTTCCTGCTGTTCGACAGTGAAAAAGAAAAGAGGCATACGACGGTCCTTTCAGATGAAACGCGACCGGCCGGCATCGCTTGTGCCAAGGAGCGAGTCAGTCTGATCAGCGCGGCGGGCGAATCCTGCGCCTCTGAGCCAAGCGGTCATAGGCACATTTCGCATACTCCCAAGAGTAGAGCCTGCGAGTAACAAGTCCAAGAACAGCGTGACCGGACCGGCAGACGAGCCGCAAGGCTCGGGCGCGTGGCCGCAAGGGACAATCAGGAGCCGAAGTCGAGCTGCATCCTCGTTTCGGCTGGCCACCTGGATGCCAAGCTTGGCATCCTGACCGTGCCGGTTCGATAGCTGGGTTCCGGCGCCGTTGTTCGGACGGGCGGTAGGGCGGTCAAGCTCGAGCCGCGGTTGGGCGGCGCCGATGTCGGCGGCCCGACGGGCGGCTGTTGGGAGGACTTACGTGGGACGCGGACGCGGCGAGTGGGCGCCGGGGGCTTGCTCTTTGGAGGTAGTGGTCGAGTCCGAGTTGGGCAGCGAGTCCGGCGACGTCGCGGTGCTCGTCGGGTGTGAGGAGTGTGATTCCGGTGCCTTTGCGACCGGCGCGGCCGGTGCGGCCGATGCGGTGCACGTAGGTCTCGCTGTCGGCAGGCGGGTCGAAGTTGATCACATGCGAGATCTCCTGCACGTCGATCCCGCGCGCGGCGACGTCTGTCGCGACCATGGCGTCGACGTCCCCGGACTCAAAGCGTGAGAGCGCGCGCTCGCGCTGGCGCTGTGACTTGTTGCCGTGCATCGCCACAGCCTTGACACCGTGCGAGGCGAGCCGCTTGACGAGCCGGTCGGCTCCGTGCTTAGTTCGCACGAACACGAGCGCGCGGTCGCGGTCGCGACCCAGTTCCCTGACGAGCGCCTCCACGCGATGCTCGTGTGCGACCTGCACGAACCTATGCTCGATCCCCGGGTTAGCTCGCCGTGCACTCGGGCCGTGCTGGTGGGTCGCCGGGTCGCGTGCGTAGAGGGTCGCGAGTCGTCCGGCTTCGCCGTCGAGCGTCGCGGAGAAAAACAGCGTCTGGCGTGTTGCAGGGCAGGCGGCGACGATCCGATCGATCGCCGGGCGAAAGCCCATGTCGAGCATCCGGTCTGCCTCGTCGAGAATCAGCATCCGGACCGTGTCCAGCGTGAACGCGGCGCGCGCCAGCAGGTCCTCAAGCCGCCCCGGGGTGGCGACCAGCAGGTGCGAGCTGGCGGCCTCCCGAGCCTGCTTGACCAGGCCGGCCCCGCCGTAGACCGCTGTGACGCGCAGCGCACGTGCGTGCGCGATGCCGCGAATGTCATCGACGATCTGGCTCGCGAGCTCGCGGGTCGGTGCGAGCACGAGCGCTGCCGGACGTCGGTCCTCGGCGCCGATCCGCTCGGCCAGCGGGATTCCGAAGGCGAGCGTCTTGCCCGATCCCGTGGGCGATTTCGCGATCACGTCCCGCCCGGCGATCGCGTCGCGAATCACGGCACGCTGGATCGCAAACGGCTGTGTGATCCCAGCTCGGGACAGGGAGCTGATGACGGTGCCTGAGACACCAAGATCCGCAAACGATTCTGTTGACATGCACAACTCCTTGGCGGCGTGACAGGGCCGCGGACGATTCGGGAGGCAATCGCTGACCCGAAACGCTGACTGCGGGACCTAAGCAAGCTGCCCTGCGGCCGACGGCGCCGACCACTCAGACCAACCTAGCAGCTCAGCTCATGGCTTCCCGCGACCCCGTGCGTCCCGCAGACGCTGTTGAGCGTTCTCAAGGTCTCGTTCGAGCGCCCGCAAGCGAGCGTTGGAGCCGAGGCCCCACTTGTATAGCTTGGCTCGCAGAAGAGCGACCCGGTCGCGATAGTAGTCGGCCTCGGCCTGCAGCCGCTCGATCTCGTTGCGTGAGCTCACGCCACGAGGTCACGCGCGGAGTCCGCGTCGAGACGCGAGAGTTCACCGACTCGGGCGCCGCTGCCGGGCTCTTTCCGGGACCACACCACGGATGGCCGTTGCGGTCCCGTTTGGAGGATTGCGATCACGTGGCGGCCGCGCATCCGATAACGCATGTCGACGTGATCCGTGTCGCCGAGAATCGGGGGATGACGAACACGGTCACGCGTCGTTACAACCCGCGATCCCGCGCGTCTTCGCTCAGAGCCTTACCGAGCGCCGCTGGGTGGGTCCGGGCCTCGACCTCGCCGATCCGCTTGCTCAGTCGCGTCGACTCGCGGTGCATCGAATCCTGAAGGCCCTGCACGAGCTGCTCCAGGTGCGTGATCCGGGCCTCGAGCGCGCGCAACTCATCCTCCCGAGCGCCGCTCGCGGAGGAATCCGCGTGGTCACCCCCTTCGGCGGAGCCACGACGAATCTGCCGGATCCGCGCAATCAGCCCCTCACGCTCGTCCATGCTCACCGTCGATCGGCTCGCTTCCGCTGCGGGGGGCGTCGCGGAAAGCGTCCGCGCTCCTCATCCGTCATCTGGCGAATGACCAGCGAGCCGCTCTCGACCTGCTCGCGGACCAGCTTGAGTTTCTCCGCCCGCTTAGCGTCGGCCCGTTCGCGTGCTGTCTTCACACCGTCACCTCTCCTCACGGTCGAGCGGTCCCGCCGGGCAAGCCCGACTCGTTCTCACTGTTAGGCACTTGCATTTCGGCGGCACGTCCCGGGGATAGGTAGCAGTACGGACTCGATCTCTTTCCTTCGCCAGCGCGGTGAGGGTAGTCGCAGGCAGTCTGCGTGGCGAGGAATACTCCCGCACACCACCGTAGCACCTGGGATAAGGTTGCGGTTAGATTGCGGTCCTTCAAATGCGCGGGAGGACGACAACCCCCTGGGCCTTGTGTGCGGGACATGATCCGCCAGAACCAGAAGCATACGAGCACGAGCGAGCGCCGCTGGGCATGACCTCCACTACCGAGATAATCGTCGTCACCGGGGAGTGCTACCGCGTCCACGGAGACGCCAAGCACGTCGAGCGGGTCATTTTGGACGCGGCGCGCGGTTCGATCATGCAGTTCGCCTGGCTGGTAGACGCCGAAACAGGAGAGGACCTCGCCGTCAGTCCCGAGCGTGTGGTGGCTCTCCGAGCCGCCGGCTCCGAAGCGCGAGCTCCGAGCGAGCAGCGAGGCGGAGAACCCGGGTGATGGAGAACCCGTACTTCGCGGCTTGAGCAGTGAGACTAAGCCCGCGGGGGCCCGATCGTCCGCGGCCGGCGTCTCATCCGGCTGCGCGGCCTGAATCTCCTGGGTTTCGACAACGAGCATCCACACGCCTCGCTGGACGATGTGTAGCCCCCGGGTGGCACCCGCGGGCTCCTCTATCACGCAAGAAAGCTGCTCGGCGGTGCTGGGCGACGACAGTGCCGGCGAGGCGGTCGGCGCCCGCGGGAGACGCAACAACCGGCAACCTCACGTTGCTGGCACGGGACCGCTGGGCACGACGCCCGGTCGAGGCGGGCGACGGGCGGTCCGGGTACTGCTGGGCTGAGGCGGCGTCTGTGCTCGTCGGCGCCGCGGGGCGCTCAATGACTGTGATCTATCTGCTGGGGTTTTACTCCGCTCTCATGCACGCTGTTTCACACGTGCCCCGGCGTCGAGGTGGGGGCCGGACGGCGTCGTGCCTATGAGCGCGTGTGTCGGCGCATCCGTTTCCGGTCGCGGTGCTCGAGCGCGGCGGTACCGAGGATGCTCAGCTCGTACAGGGCGAGCATGGGGATCAACTCAAGCAGCGTGGTGACGGGATCGCTGCCGGGGAGCAGGAGCGCGAGCGCGGCGATCGCCACGATCGCGTAGCGGCGGTGCTTGCGGAGTTGGCGCGTGCTGAGGATCCCGGCCCGGTTGAGCCCGAGCACCGCAATCGGGATTTCGAAGAAGAGGCCTGTCGCCAGCATCGTGAACAGGATGAACCGGTAGTAGCTGCTGGCCTGCACGAGGGTGGCGAACGAGCTCGCGTTGAAGTGCAGCAGGAACTGGATGGCTCCCGGCAAGACGACGAAGTAACCGAACGCCAGGCCGAGCGCGAACAGGAGCGGCGCCAGTGTGAGCAGCGGTGTCGCCACGCGCTGTTCGCGACGGGTGAATGCGGGGGTGATGAACGCATACAGCTGCCAGAGGATCACCGGCAGGGCCAACAGCAGTGCAAAGTAAGCTGACACGATCACGGTTTGTGAGAAAGGTTCGCCGATTCCGAGAGTGACCGGACGGAGGCCTGGCGGTGGGGGTGGGCCGGCGGCAAGATAGTCCGCATCGGCGCGAGCGGCGGCCGCAAGCGCCCGGCGCTCTGTCAGGGTGAGCGGGCCGACCGACGCCGCGAGGAGCCCAAACGCGACCCGCTGACTGGCGAGTGCGGCGCGCAGCTGCTGCTGGATGCCAGTGGTCTGAGTCAGCGGGTCGCTTGAGTCCGGGCGCGAGGAGGAGCCGGAGTTGGCCAGCGGGCGGTTGAGCACCTGAAGCACGGCATGGTTCTGCCAGAACGCAAACGCGAACGCCAGTCCCAGCACGGCGATGCTGACGATCAGGCGAAGGCGTAGTTCGCCCAGGTGGGCAAAGACGGAAACCTCCTGGTCACGGGGGATGGGTCTGACAGAGAGCGCCATGATGGGTCAACCGGGGGAGACCCGTGGTCACCCGACCGGCGGGCTCTCGTTCTCGGAGGTCTCGCTCGCGGGGGTCGCCGCCGGCAGGTGGGACTGGTCCGAGGATTCGCCTCCGATCGAGGCCTTGAACTCCCTTAGGCCCTGTCCGAGGGCGCGGCCGGCGTCGGGGAGGCGCTTCGGTCCCAGGAAGATGAGTGCGACCGCCAGCAAGATGATGAGGTGCGTGGGCTGCAGGATTCCGGTGAACATTGGTGGTGGTGTCCTTTGATGGTTTGGGTGAGCACAGCGGCTGCAACCCGGTGACAGGTTGCAGCCGGCAGTGAGATCTACTGGGTCTAGGCGACGTGGCGGTGTGCGGCGTCCGCCCCGTGGCCAGCCCTGGGGAACCGCCGCGAGCTTGCTGGGCTTCGCCGGGATGGCTTTCAGACCCTGCGGACCGCCGCATCGGCCGCCTTCGCGAGTGCTGTCACCGCGGCGAAGAATGCGCTCGACTGGCCCTCGAAGAGCCCCGTCGACCTCAGGAACTTGACCGCTGCCATCGCGCCCCCGTTCGCTGAACGTGTTGGGCGGATCACCGAGCAGTCGGGCAGCCTGCGATCGATGAACTCGCACGGCTTCGGGAAGATGTTGTTTGCTCGGGTGGCATCCCGGCCGCTCGCGTCGAGATTGGGGAAGAATGTCCCCGTCTCGGGGTCCGTGACCCCGGCCAGCGGGGGCTCGACGACATTGGCAGCGACGTCTTGCCAGACGCCGAAGTGATCGACCTCGGTTCCGCCGATGCTGACCACGATCCGCAGCACGTCGAGGCTGGTCACCTGCAGCGACAATGTCGTGTACAGACTGGAGCCGCCCTGCTCAATCATCGCGAAGTGAAACGCTGCGCTGTTCGCGATCGCCTGCATACGTGATTCCTGCCTGGTGGTTGGAGGTACCGGGGCCGGTGTGTTCGGTGGCGTGTCGGCGTCGTTGAGTGGGATCACCGGCTGGTTGTTGATGGTCACCGCCTGGCCAAATTTCGCGCCGAAGTCAGGATTGGCCATCGACCGGTAGCGCAGATACCAGCTGGTGTCGACGTTGTTGGACTTGAGGCTCGTGAGCCGACGTCGTGACCGGTCGGCGCCCGTCGCCTCACTGCCCCTGAGGGTACGAAACCGCTCCAGGCTGACCGGCCGTGCACCCTGGGAGGCCAGGTAGGCGTTGATGAAGTCGGCGTGGCTGCGCTCGTCACGAGTATTTCCCGAGATATAGGCCGGCGAGTCGGAGTCGATGTTCGCCAGCGCCGCCAGGTAGGCCGGGTTGCCCCCGTGGAGACCCCCCAACTCGTTGTACTGCTCCCACAGGTCCGTCTCCAGAATCTCGGCTGCCGCAAGGAACCTCAGAATCGCGATGTCCCCATCGGTAATGCTGGTGGAGCGGCCGAAGGCCTGGCCGGTCAACATTGCACTGGCGGGCAGCGCAGCCGCGCCGGCCACTCCGACGCCCTTCAGAAACGACCGGCGTCCAAGGACCCGGCTCCACTTAGCTTGGAGGTCATCTTCAACGGACGCGGGGGCGTTGACCTCAGGCTGAGTGACGGAGGGACTTTCGTGAGACATGTTGCATCCTTCCCTTGTCGGGATCGGTTGTGAATTGACGCACCGCCGAGCTCACATCCGTGCTTGGCACACGCTCGATGCGGTAGCGGTCCAGCTCGCTGATCGGGCTGTAGGTGCTAAGACACCCCAGCCGACGGCTTCCTTCCCCAGCGCTGGAGACATTTGTTGCTCGGCGAGCTCACACCTCATGGTCGACCACCGGCGAGGTGACCATCGCGTGAACCAGCGACGCCCTCAGGTCCGGCTAGTGTACCATTTGGTACAGGAGATGTGTACGTGTAACCACCACCGTCTCCTATCCACCCGAAGCGGTATACGACTTCCTCGACGTGATGGCAAACCACGAGCCATTCGCCAACCACATGCTGAAAGACTGGAAGTACTCCGGCCCCGAGTGCGGAATCGGCGCTAAGCCCAAGGTCACGGCAACGCTGGGCGGCCGCAGCGAGGCGGTCGAGATGGAAGTGATCGCGGCCGAGCGCCCGAACACGATCGTTGAACAGAACGTCGGCGCCCACGGTCGACGGATCGCTGCTCCACTCGTCCGCGCGATTCTCTCCTCCGCCAACCAACGCGCTCTGACGCGGCTAGCCGAACAGCTGCCGGAGGCGCTGGGGCCGGCGCACACCGGACTAGCCTCATGAGCTGCGCCCCGACCAGCGAGCACATACCGGTGATGGGCCTCTTCGAAGCCCACCTCACGGTCCAAGTGGGCAAGCTAATGCTCAGCGCCGCCCGCCTGGGCGGACGCGCGGTACAGGATGCGAGCTAGCGGCGCGAGCAGCTGAGACTCGGCGCCGACGAACGAGCGGTGGATCGCTGCGCTCGGTCGAGGCGGGTGATATCTCCCGCGGCGCGGCCGATGCCGCGCAACATGCTTCCGAAGACCCGGTGGTGGACTGGAGAGAAGAGGTACCAGTACGCGAGGCCCACATATCCGGCCGGGTCGAACACCGTCGTCTGACGGATGTGCGAGCCGGCGTTTGTGTCGGGATCGATCTCGAACTGCAGCCACAGACGCCCGGGTATCTTCATCTCGGCCGCGAGCCGTAGGAGGCGGTTGCGCTCGAATCTTTCCACCCGCCAGAAGTCGACGGTGTCCCCGACGCGCAGTTCGACTGGGTCACGCCGGCCACGGCGAAGCCCGACGCCGCCCCTGAGGGTGTCGAGCAGCCCTCGGACCTTCCAGAACCAGTCGCCGGCGTACCACCCGGTGCGTCCGCCGATGCGTTTGATCGGCTCAAACGCGTGCTCAGGTGGACGGCTGACACCAACCATGCGCGAAGACACCAGGCGCCGGCCGAAGCTGATCCCGCTCCAGCCGACGGGCCGCTGGGTTGGCAGCGCGTCTGACCACCTGGTCTCGGCGAATTCGCGGTCTTCGTTGACCAGCGCCCTTGCGATCGCCTCCTGTAGGCCTCGCGGTTTGACCGGGAACGCACGCCTGGCGGCGTCCATCCGGACGACTGTTTCGTTGCGGAGGCTATCGACCATCGCCCCGGCGACCTGCCCGTAGACGGGCGTGAGAAGGCCGAGGCAGAGGCGGGAGGCGCGGGGGGTCAGGACGGGCAGGCGGACCAGGCGTCGCCGCAGTCCTCGCTGGCGCGCGTACTCACGGAGGATCTCGGCGTACGTCACCTGGTTTTCACCGCCGATCTCGAAGACGGCGCTGCCCTGGTAGTCGAGTGCAGCCACGAGGTAGTCGACGACGTCCTCGATCGCGATTGGCTGCGCGGCGGTCTCCACCCAGCGCGGCGTGACCATGATTGGGAGGCTTTCGACCAGCGCCCGGACGATCTCGTATGAGGCGCTCCCGGAGCCGATCACGATCGAGGCGCGAAACTCGATCGTCGGGACGCCCGAGGAACGGAGGATCTGACCTACCTCTTGCCGACTCGCCAGGTGTGAGGACAGGCTCTGGCCGTCACCAAGGCCACCCAGGTAAACGATCCGCCGCACTCCCGCGCTCGCGGCCGTCGCGGCGAACCTGCTCGCCGCGACGCGGTCGAGCGCTTCGAAGTTGTCTGGTTGCCCCATCGAGTGGACGAGGTAGTAGGCGGTCTGGACGCCGCGCATCGCGCAGGCAAGAGATCTCTGTTCAAGCACATCTCCGGCGAGGACTTCCGTTCGCGTACCGGTCCTTCCGGCGAGTGCCTCCGGACGCCGGGTCAGGCACCGCACCCGATGTCCGGTCTCTGCCTCCAGCCTATGCAGCAGACGGCCGCCGACGTATCCGGTCGCTCCGGTCAACAGAACGCGGCCTCTGTCTACTTTCCCCGCTCCGTCAGCGAGACGTAGGTCATCGTCGAACACCATCTGTCGAATATTCTACTACGTATGATCGTAGGTGGCGGGAAGATTTGATCCCCTCCCGACGTCATCCAGGTGAAACGTAATTTCAGGCCAATATGTCGTCCGGCCTAAGTCGTGGCTGGACGGTTGGCCGACACACGGTCAAAGGAGCCACTTTCATGAATCGCACTCGATTGTCAGTAACTGCGGTGGTGGTCATCGCTGTCGCCGCGATCGCGGTGATCGTCTCGACCACCGGCGGAAGCGCCAAGAAGACGCGCCCCGCGGTCGCCGCGACCTCGGCGATCTCGGTCGGGCAAACCTCCGTTGGGAAGGCGCTTGCCGACGCCAACGGTCGCACGCTGTATTTGTTCGCGGGCGACAAGTCCAATGTGAGCACGCTGTCAGCGGCGGGTCGCGCGTTCTGGCCGCCATTCAGGTCCAACGCCAGGCCGGCGGCGACTGGCGGCGCGCTGGCGGGTGAGATCGGCACCGTCATGGGCGGGAGCGGATCCAACCAGGTGACGTACAACGGCCATCCGCTGTATTACTTCGTCGGTGACCAGCACTCCGGTCAGACCGCCGGGCAGGGCCTGAACCAGTTCGGTGCCCGCTGGTACGTTCTGTCGACGGCCGGGGCAGCGATCACCTCGGCTCTCAAGGCCAGCGCGGCGAGCACGTCGGCGGCCGGCGGCTCCGCGTACGGCTACTGATCGCGAAGCAGCATGATGGTTCGCCGCGCGTGAGGTGTCACTAGTCGTATCCGCGCGCTGTTCGTGCACCTCGCGGGCGGCGGACCTCGGAAGTCCTCTCGCTCCGATCGCTCACCTCGTCCCGATCGGGGTCCTCGCAGCGGACGTCGAGCCCGTCTGTAGAAGTGGTCGAGCGGCCGTCGATCGCCAGCGTGTTGCTCTCCCACTCAATACCACGGCGCTTGGTAGTCGACCCTCCACTAGAGGCCTCTAGCCATCTCACGCCGTGTCGCGCCGCGAGCGGCGAGATCAGTCGAGCGATGCCGGCGCGGGTTCGGTCCCGGCAGCCCGGATCGACCGCGCATGCGCTGAACCTTGACCCGGCGCTCGCAGCCGGCGCGCGGGGACCAGCGCCCAGGCCAAGCCGCCGAGCGCGATCGGCAGCGACAACGAGATTCCGCGGTATAGAAGCACGGCACCGGCCGCGGGTCCCGCAGGGGCGCCATTTAGCACGAGTGCTCCGATCAGGCCTCCCTCGACGCCTCCGATGCCCGCCGGCGGGCAGGACCGTCCCCAGCGAACCCACCAGGTACCCCATCACGATCACGGTGATCGCGGGCGTCCGCCCGTACGCGTGGAAGGCCGCCCACAGCACTGCGTTGTCAAACGCCCATAGCCGATTGCTCCGGCCAGCTTCCAGTTTCGCTCGGCCACCAGCCGCCGCGCCTCCGAGGCGCCGTCGCGGCAAAGCGTCGCGGCCACTATCAGATGGCGGCTGCGCTTGGCTCGACGCTGCGCGCCGTTGGCGGCGCGGCGGGGCGCCGAAGCACGTCCGATCAGCGACACCTCCGCGATAACGGCCACCGCAACGCCTGCCTCGGGAAGCGTCAGGAGCGCGTCGTGGGGTCCGGGTGGCCAGCCGAGCCAGAGTGCGATCCCTAGGCCCGCGAGGACAAAGACGCTCGGAGCGTTGGTAAGGATCGTAGCGCGACCGTCGATCGCCTCAGCTCCGGGAGCGGCGCGGCCCGCCGCCCCTTCGGTTCGAGCCGCCATCGCTGGCCCGAGCAGACCTCCGGCCGGCAGCACGGTGATCGCTCCGAGCGCTCGCAACCCGGCTGCCCGCCCATTCTCGGGTGCGCAGCCGACTGCCGAAGATGAGGGCGAACACGAGCACGAATCCCAACATCGACAGCAGCTCGAGTCCGGCCGCCAGGGCGATCCACTTCGCGCAAGCCGCGATCAGGCGAGCCGGGACCCCGGCGAGCGGCGGGATGGCGAGAAATCCCACGCCGATCGCCGCGAGCGTGCCGACGCGCTTCCAGCGGATGGCGCGCGTCGCGATAGCCCGGCAGATCGCGCCCAGCTGCGACATGGAGCGAAGCTAGGAGCCCGAGCCGGCCGTCTTGGCGACGACGGCCCGGGAGCCGCTTCGCCTCGGTCCCCGCCCGCCCTGTGCGCGCCTCAAGGAGCCAAAGCCGGCGGCATTTGCGCATAGCACCATCAGCGCGAGGCCGCTGACGAGCTCGTTCAGCCACGCCGCGTGATCGGTCGCGTAGCCGAGCAGCCAGGGACTGGCGACAAGCCAGATTCCGCCCAACAGAGTCACGAAGGCGGCCGCGCGCAGGTTGACCATGATCAGCGCCAGCGGCGCAAAACCGAAGGGGAGCGAGACGTGATTGGCCACGGCCGCGTGGCTGTCGGCAAACCCCCATACCCATGGGGAGAGCGCGATCCACAAGAATATTGCCGCTGCCGCGAGCCGGCGTCGGTCGGGAGCGGCACGGGTTCGGAAAGTCTTCATTCGGTTACCTCCAGCACGGGGCGTCCAAACAGGGCGAACAGCAGGTAGCTAGCGGGGAGGACGAGCAGCACCGCGATCGCGATCGCGATCAGCGCAGGATGCGTCGCGGCGGCCGTATGAATAGTCAGGCGCGTTCCGATCAGGCGGGGCGTCTGCGCCACGAACCAACCCCCAGAGCAGGCAGGCTCCGCTGACCATCGTCAACAGGCGAGCGACCCCATACCAGCGCCCGGCGAGCGCCAGCAGCGACAGCGCGATCGCGAGGAACCCGGTGATCAAGTCCGGCCGACCGGCGCCGAGCAAGCGGTGCCACAGAGCGGGCGCCGCCGCGGCTGAGGTGGCCAGCGCGGCCACGCTCAGCATCAGCACGCACGCGCCTGACCACAGCGCGCGGCGCCTGAAACGCTCGGTGATTAAATCCTCGCCCGCGCGGTACAGGTTGAGGCTGACGAAGCTGGCGGCAAGCTGCGCCACAGCGCGACCGCGAGCGCTCCCATGAGCGGCGCGAACGGACTCGTCCACGGGATCGCGGGTACGCCGCGGCCGATCCGGTCGCCGCGGACCGAGGCCACAGCGAGGCCTCCTGCCACGGTTCCGAACGCGAACGGGGCCACTACGCTGGCCGACCCGAACAGCCGCCCGAGCAGCATCTGGCTGCGGGCCTGTCCGCCGGGGTTCGAGCGCAGACCGAGCGCGGCGCTGTGCAACACGATCGCGAGCAGAGCCACGGTGAGAGGAGCCAGGAGTGCCGTGCCGAGCACGGAGAAAGCGGCCGGGAAGGCCGAGAACAGGATCGTGATCGAGAAGATCAGCCAGACGTGGTTGGCCTCCCACAGCGGCCCGATCGTCGCCGCGATCGCTTCATGGTCCGAGCTTCTCTTCACCAGCAGGTCCAAGGCTCCAGCGCCGAAGTCGGCGCCGGCCAGGACTCCGTACGCAGTCAGAGACAGGGCGAGGGCGAGCGCGAGCGCGGCGGGAAGGGTCATCTAGACACCGCCAGGGCGGCTGTGGGGAGCCCCTCGATCGGGCTCGTGGCGATCCGCCGCCCGGCCCACAGTGTGAGCGCGGTGAGGGCGACGTAGAGAAGCGTGAAGGCGGTGAAGGTCACCCCGAGCCCGGGCGCGGTGGTAACTCCGCTCGAGGTTCGAAACACTCCGTAGACGATCCACGGCTGCCGTCCCAGCTCGCTGACGAGCCAGCCGAGCTCGTTGGCTAGGAACGCGGCCGGGCCGGCCGCGGCGAGCGCCATCAAGGTCAGTTGGTCCTCCGGCCCGTTGCTCCCGCGGCGTCGTCGCAGCCAGTACCAAAGGCTCAGCGCGACCAGGCGGGTGCCAATCCCCACCATGCCGATGAATGCGAGGCGCACGTATGGCGCCAGCGGCGTGCGATTGGCCTTCGGGAAAGTGTCCAGGCCGCGCACCGGCGCCTTGGGATTGTCGAACGCCAGGAGGCTGAGCAGGTGCGGCACCTTCACGTTCAGGACCTCGGCGTTGTGGCCGGGGAGCGGGAACCCGCCGACGTTCAACCCCGCGCCGCGCTCGGTGTGGGTCACGCCCTCGATCGCTGCGAGCGTCGCCGGTTGGTGGTTGGCGACCGTGCGGCCCAGCAGATCTCCCACCGCCACCTGGAGCGGGGCGAGGATCGCCGCTATCGCCAGGGCGACCGCGATCGCCTTGCGGTGGTAGGCGTCGCGCCGGCCGCGGAGCATCCCCACCGCGTACACGCCGGCGACACCGAACGCAGTCGCAAGGTATGCGCCTAACACCATGTGCGAGGTCTCCGTCGCCCACGCCGGATTGAACATAGCCGCTAGCGGATCGACGTGGGTGACACGGCCGTGAACGATCTGAAACCCGCTGGGGACGTTCATCCAGGCGTTGGCGGTGACGATGAAGAACGCCGACGCGACGGCGGAGATCGCGATCGGGATGCCCGCCAGCCAGTGAGCACGGGAGAGAGCCGGTTCCAGCCGTACAGGTAGATCCCCACAAAGATCGCCTCGATGAAGAACGCGGCACCCTCGAGCGAGAACGGCAGCCCGATGATCCCGCCGGCGTAGGCCATAAGCCGCGGAAACAGGAGCCCCAGCTCGAAGCTGATGATCGTTCGGGAAGCGGCACCAACCGCGAACAGGACCGCGAACACCTTCGACCAGCGGCGCGCCAGCGCGCGCCACACGGGATCACCCGTGCGCAGGTGCATCCCTTCGGCCACCAGCATCATTAGCGGCAGGCCGACGCCGAGGACCGCGAAGAACAGGTGGAAGCTGAGCGAGGTGCCGATCTGGCTTCGACCGGCCGTAAGGTGGGAGAAGGCGGCAACCGGAGGGCTCATTTACTACGCAACGTAGCAGGCACCTGGTACCTGGTCAAGCGAACTCCTAACCAGCATAGTATTCAAGCTGTCGTAGGCGCTCGCGTTGGCGCTCGCGAGCCTGTACGCCGAAGGACACGGATGCTACGCCTTGGACAGAGCCCCGCCTTCGTGCAGGGCACCGCGATCTACGACGACACGGCTTAGCGGTGCGGGATAACCGTTGTCCCGAGCCGGTACGCTTGACCGCAGGAAGATGTCCGCGCCCTGTGACACCGAGCCAATTGCCAGCTCACCCGAAGCCGTTTCCATCTCCGGCGCCGCTCCAGGTCGGCCTGTGGCGATCGCTGTCCGCAGGTTCTCCCGGGCGGAAGCTCTGCTGGGGCTCCTGGCTCTTATTTCGTTCGTGTTGGTGTTCATCCGCCTATTTGAGCGGTGGAGGGTGACATCCCACGCGGTCTCCCACCGCATCGCGATTCTCGGCGAGAACCTGAGCTATCCGCTCGCAAACCTCGCGGCAATCGTGGTCCTTGGTCTGGCGCTGCTCGGAGCGGTGGTGGTGGCAATCACGATTGCCACCGCGACCCGAGAGCTCAGCGCCACGACACGCTTGGGCCGTCGGCTGGCGGCGGGCGGGCCGCCTGCCGTGAAGGATGCGCTGATCGTCGAGGATGAGCGCCCGCGGGCTTTCTGCGTCGGTCTCCTTCGGCCCCGTATATATGTAACGACCGGGGCGCTGGCGATTCTCGACGACGAGGCGCTCGAGGCGGTGCTGACCCACGAGCGCCACCACGCCCGGTACCGTGATCCCCTACGACTAGCCGCCAGCCGTGTCCTCGCGCGAGCGCTGTTCTTCCTCCCCGGGCTCGGCGAGCTCGCCCGCCGGCGCGAGAGCCTCACGGAAATCAGCGCCGACGAGAGCGCGATCCAGGGCGGGCCCGGAAACCGGTCGGCGCTGGCGCGCGCGATGCTGAGCTTCACCGACTCTCCCCCGACAGGGGAGTCCGTGGGGATCGACCCGGCGCGCGTGGATCACCTGGTGGGCGAGCCCCCGAGCTGGCACTTCCCGACACTCATGTTCCTACTCGCGGTGTCCCTGCTCGCGATCCTCGCCACCGCGGCCGTGCTGGCCGGACAGGAGGCAGCGGGCTCGGCCTCCTTGGCTCCACCGTTCCTATCGGACCAGCCCTGCGTGGTCGTCCTCGCGCTGATTCCTGCAGGGCTCGCCCTGTTCGCGATCGCCGTTGCGCGCTTGCGGCGGGCCGGCGGCGCGATCTTCACGCGGCCTGCGGACTGACCGGCCGCCAGCGACCGCGTAGCGGTCGGGCCTCTTCACCACCGCAACTACTACGCCGCTTCGGAGATTCTTAGGCGGGGAGGGAAGTTTTGCGCGCCCGCAGCGTCTACTGCTGCAAGACCGCATTACTACGGCCGGTCGTAGTACGAAGGGCCGGCGGCTCACTTCAGCTCTTCCGAACGAAAGGACCCAGCATGCACGCCCACGACTTCTCGTCCTCCGCCACGGAACAGGGCACCTCGGGCGGGCCAGCTGACGACGATCTCCAGGCGCGCTGGCGCCGGGTCACGGGCCGCCGCTCTTTCCTAAAGGGCGTCGGGCTCGCGGGCGCGGCGGCGTTGCCTGGAAGCGCGCTGCTCACCGGCAACGCGTTCGCCAGCACTGGCGCGCTGAACAGCGGTGACGTCGCGATCCTCCGGCTGCTCGCCGCGATCGAGCTGATCGAGACCGACCTCTGGCAGCAATACAACGAGCTCGGGGGGGTCAAGGGCGGAAACGCGGCCTAATGGCGGCACTACAGAACTTCGACTCCGACATGCCGCAGTACATCGCCGACAACACCGACGACGAGCAAAGCCACGCCGCTTTCATGAACGCCTACCTGAAGTCAAAGGGCGCGCACCCGGTCAACCTCGACGAGTTCCGGACACTGCCCAGCAGCAAGGCCATCTGCCTGCGCCGGTCCCCCCGGTCGGAGCGCAGGAGAAGCGGTCGCGATTCACCGCCAGCCGGCGATCCCTCTCAACGACACCGACACGCCGCCCGCGCTGCGGGTCAAGCCTCTACGGCATCATGGCGCTAAAGGCCACCAGCCTCGAGGTGCTGCGGATCATCGTCAGCATCGGCGGAGTGGAAACCAACCACTTCTCACTCTGGCACGACAAGGCCGGCAACGCCGTTGCTCAGCCGCTCGCCGGCGTCACCGACCCGAAAACCGGTGTCGCCTTCCCCGACCTCAACGCGAAGGGCGGGGAGCTCAACCAGACCAACCTGATCCTGCCCGAGCCATGCACCTTCCTGCACCGCGGCCTTCCGCGCTGCTCGATCGTGCGCCCCACCCTCGACCCACTCGGCGGCGCAGTGGCCACGATCAACAGCTTCACCGCGGACCGCCTGTTCGAGGGCCAGTCGGCGAAGTTCTTGCGCACCCTCCACAAGCTCGCCCGCGAAGCCGACGCCGCGACTCGTAAAGCCGCGTAGCGGATGCCGTTAGGCCAACAGACAGGAGAACACCTTGCTCACCTCGATCCTTCAACCGAGCCATCTGATCCTGATCCTCCGCGACCGCGAGACGGACGAGAGCTCATGAGCGACGGCGTGCGATCGCGTGCTTGCTTGAACGCGCTCGTCGGCGCCCGGCTGATCGGCGCCCTTGCTCTCCTCACCACCGCCGGAATTCACCTCGAGCAATACGTCGTCGCCGACTTCAGTCTCATCCCGACGATCGGACCGCTGTTCCTGCTGACCTTTGGCGCCGGGACGGTCCTCGGCCTCTACCTCCTGACTCCCGGGAGTCTGTTCGCGGGGCGGATTAGAAGGCTCGCCGACGCGTATGTGGCCTTCACCGGCTGTGCGGTCGCCGGCGGCGCGTTGGGCGTGCTGCTGATCAGCGAACACACCCCCCTGTTCGGGTTCATGGAACACGGCTACCGGCTCGAGATCGTGATCGCGATCGTGGCCGAGGTGGCCGCGATCGGCGCGCTGGGGGCGTTCCTGGTCCTGAGCTACACGGGAGCCGGGCGGACACGTGTCAGGCGACACCGGCCGGACGGTGCGATCAATATGACCCCACCAACCGCTGCGCAAAGGCCGCAATGATGCCAAAGGTGTGCCTGATCAAGGTTCCCCGAGTCGAGGTCAGCTCCGACTGGGTCGGGGTCCCGCCACCGGTCACGCCGCCTGTCGCTCGCGCACGGATTGCACGTCAAGGCCGGCCCGGCGTCGGCGGTGCTGAGCGCCTACTTCGGCGCGTACGCGATTGCGCTGCTGCCCGGCGGCGAGCTCGTCGATCGCTTCGGGCGCGCCGGCTGGCACTCTGTGACCTCGCGGTGTTCGCGGTCGGCGCGGCCGCGGGGGCGGTTGTCTCGAGCTTCGGAATTCTGATCGCCGCGCGCGTCGTCCAGGGCGCCGGCGCCGGGCTCGTGAGCCCGGCGGCCCTGGCCGGCGCCGTCAGCGGCTTTCCGCCCGAGCGCCGCGGCAGGTCATCGGCGTCATCGCGTGACCGACACAGAGAACGGGCGACACGGTTAAGGCTTTCGAGATGGTGGATCAGCTCGATTTGATCGAGGCGACGCATCGCGAATGCCTCCAGGATCCACACCAACCGCGGTCGCACCGGTTGCGCGGGCCCGTCGCTGGACGTGCTACGATCGAGCATAGTACCTTCCCTCCGACGCAGGGTCTATCCCACGCAGCATGGCAAGAACGCCCACTCGGTCAGCACCGCCGGTCCTTCACGAGCTCGAGTCTGAGATCATGGAGGAGGTCTGGCGCGAGGGCGAGGCCACGGTCAAGCGGGTGATGGAAGCGCTCAACCGTAAGGCAAAGCCGCCACGGGCCTATACGACGTACATGACCGTCATGCGGCGCCTGAACGACAAGGGCTTGCTCGATCGGACGAGAAGCGGTCGCTACGACACCTACGTGCCCAAGGTAACCCGGGACGAATACAAGGAGCTGCGCGCAGGCGCACAGGTCCGCGGCCTGGTCGACGAGTTCGGCGACGTCGCGCTGGCGCATTTTGCGAAGAGCCTGCAAACGCTGGACCCCGCCCGCAAACGCCAGCTCCGGCGCTTGGCGGACCAGCTCTAGACCATCCGGAGCCACCCCTGAGCTCGACTCCGCTCGAGGCCTTTGCGCTCGATGGCGGGCGATCCCAATGACCAAGACTCGGTAGCTCGATAGGCAGCAGCGACAACGGTGCAGGCCGACCTTCTGTGGTACCGCGCGATGAGCCAGGATTAGGTGCCCCCCGGATGCGAGAGCGGGAGCCTAGACCAAGGGAGCGGAATCATGTCATTTGAGTGCTATTTCTTCTCTGGGCCCGAGTACATTCGGGTTACGCGTGATGCGACAGGGGCGGGTTCTATCGACGCTGGGGATTACCCGGGCCCGATCTCGGACTGGGGATGGGGCTCGTTCGGCGAGAATGGAATCGATGCCGCGCTCTATAGCCAGACGAAGTGCTACTTCTTCGCCGGGCCTAGCTATATTCGCGTCACCCGCGGAGAGGCAGGTGCCGGAACGGTGGATTCGGGATACCCGGCCTCGATCTCGGACTGGGGATGGGGCTCCTTTGGCGCAAACGGAATCAGCGCGGCGCTGTACAGCGGTCAGGAAGTGTCGGACTCCGCGCCCGGGGGCCCTGTGTCTTGGATAGGAAACACAAACCCAACAGGCAACAACTGACGTCGAGTAGGAGCTCGGTGGATCTTCACGGCGGCGGCCTACGTAGCCGCCCGCGCGCTGGACCCAGCACCGCGCCGAGCACAAGCTCGAGGACGTTCTCGCCGCCCGTGCGGGCGACTGCTCCTCGTCGCGCGGGCATCCGGCGGTTCCCGTCGACGGGGTCATCCGCGCTCGCGACTACTGCCACAGTCGCGCGCTCGCGCGGCGCGCACCTTCCGCGAGCGCCTCGAGCTTGGCCCACACGATCTCGGGCATGAACTCGACCGTCGCCGCGAAGGACGCGAAGCCACAGTCGGCGCCGGCGAGGATCCGCTCGCGGCCGACGATCTCCGCGTAGCGCACGATCCAGTCGGCAACCGCGTCTGGATGTTCGATCATCACCGAGGAGTTGGTGATGTCCGGGCATCAGGATCTTATCCTCGGGCAGCTCGCCCGACCGCCACACCCGCCACTCGTGCTCGTGGCCGGGGTTCGCAGCCTCAAACGAGTTGGCGCCGGCATTGATCTCCAACAACAGATCGATCACCTCGGAAAGCTCGAGCTCGTACCCCGGGTCATCGATTTGCAGCAGCCGCCCCGCGTCGATAATTGCCGCGTACTCCTCGTGCATCGCCGCTGGCGATCGCGAACAGGAACTCCTCGTCGGATCCGTAGTACTCGTTGGTCTGCCAATCCTCGACGTTGGTGGGCGAGATCGACGCCATGAACGCCTCCCCAGCGCCGTGCTCCACCACTGCCGCTTTGAGGTGGCGGATATCGGTGGCGAGCGCGTCGGCGCCGGTGTACTCGATCGCGCCCGTCGCGGCGAGGTGCAGCGCCGTTGCCGCCCCGCTCGGATTGGACTTTGCAGCCCAGGCGTAGCACTCCGGAAACGCGCGTGCTTCCCGAGAAGTTGCCCATGGGACCCCTCCGGTCGACGCGCGAGCCTCGAGTCCGCCCAATCGCCCGTTGATGTATGACGGAAAGCTCGTTTTCCCAACTCCCCGTCGTTGACCGCAGCAACCGCCCAACGTGGGTTACAAGAACCCGCTCCTCGCTGTGTCTGACGAAGTCGTTCTACCGCCGATCCGCCCGCGCATCAAGCGAACCCCGCACTTGCCGAGCAATAATCACCGACGAGTGGGGCGAATGCGTCAGGCATGGCCACGGCCGCCCAGCAGGCGTAGCATCCTGTGGCACCTGAACCCAACGACGTGCATCTTGTCCTGGATCGCCGTTTGGTCGCGCCGATGGACGCGTGTGCAGGGTGATGTGACAGATCGGCGCGGACTCGGCAACTAGGAGGCATGAGCACGACAGTGGCCACGGTGGTGAGAGTGCCGCGGACGTTGCATGGCCCGGCGCTAGCTGAGTTCGAGGAGATCTACCGAGCCAACGTCGGACCGGTGATGTCGTATTTCGCGCGCCGCTGCTGGGAGCCGCAGGAAGTAGCGGATCTCACTTCCGAGACGATCCTTCGAGCTGCCGGCTCGTTCGGCACGTTTGATCCCCGTCGTGGCAGCGCCCGTGCGTGGCTGTTTGGGATCGCGGCTCATGTCTGGGCCGGGTACTGCGCGCAGGAGGCCAACAGCCGCAATGCCATGGCCCGCCTTGCGGGCCGGCGGCCGCTGGACGCGGGGGAGATCGATGAGCTGGCCGCCAGGATTGATGCGCAGAAGGCGGGCCGGAAATTGCTGGAGCACTGGTCGGTTTTGAGCGCAAACGAGCGAGCGGCGATCGAATTGGTTGATCTCGCGGAGCTGACATCCAAAGAGGCCGCGAAGGCGCTTGGCGTGTCCCGAGGCGTGGTACGGATGCGCCTATCGCGGGCTCGAGCGAAATTGCGAAAGGAGTACCGCGTCGATGAGTGAGTTCGAAGACAACTTGTGGCTTGCAGTTGTGCGCGAACACGGCCACGAGCTGACCCGTGCCACACAAACGGTGCGCGCGCATAGGCACGCATCCCGCCCTCAGCTCCTCGCCGGTACGACGATGGGTCTGGCCGCAATCGCGACTACGACGACGTTGCTGCTCAGCGCCTCGAGCAGCTCTCCGGCGTTCGCCGTGACCCGCAACCCCAATGGCACCGTCACGGTCAACCTGAGGAAGGCATCGGGGATCGCCAGCGCAAACGACAGACTTGCAGCAATGGGCGTGCGGGCACAAATAGTGATTTCGGCGAAGTCCGCGCCGGAGGTCGCGTGCTCGAACGGGACCGTGCCGACGATCACGCTTGACCCGGCCAGCATTCCCAAGCGCCAGGTGCTCATCATCACGTCGGGAAAACCGAGTGCCAACGATGTCCCGCCTCCTAAGGCAGCAAACGCCAACGCCAACATGGCCCCAGGCGTCACATCGGGTGTCGGCAACAATCACGTGGTCCGGATCAATCCGGGAAGCGGCAGGATTCAGATGAAAGCCGCCGGCCAAACCAACCACGTGGTGCGGATGTACTGCCGATGATTTGGATCTCCGAGCGCCGGCACCGCCGCCGCCGAAGTAGCCCGCCGCCACCACCACCGCCGCAGTAGCCCTCGTTACCGCCTCCGTCGCCACCAGCCAGGCTCGTACCGGCTCCGCCGGGTGTGCTTTGGCTGCTAGTCCCCGGGGCACCGCCTGCGCCACCCGCGATGCTGGTAGCGCCCCCTCCGCCACTACGACGGCGCGCAGCCAACCACACCCATCCCACGATCCGCAACACCCGTCCAGGTTCTGACAAACCGAGTTGATTTGTCAACCGCAAGAGGCGGTCACCCCGGGGTAATTCTGAGATTGGCGACTACCAGGACTACCGCAGGATTACTGCATGCGACTGCTTCGGTATTAGGCGGTGTCTCGGAGTTTGGCCTCCGGGAGCGTAGGCTGGAACAGTTCGATCGGGTTTCCGGAAGGGTCTTCGACGAGGGATTGCTTGCCTCCCACGCCAGTGATGATCTCGTTGCGGAAGCGGGCTCCGTGCCCGCGCAGCCGCGCGACTGTCTCCTCGATGTCGTCGACTTCGAGCTGGAAGCGATTCCAGCCACCCGGCTCGGGCAGCGTTCCGTCGGGCATTGCCTGGCCCCCGCCGGGGCCACCGCCCGGCGCGCTCAGGACTAGGCGGAGATCGCCGCGCGAGAGCATCGCGAAGGTTGGGGCCGGATGCATGTCTTCGTGGAAGCCGAGCTCTCGGCAGTAGAAGTCGATCGCGGCATTTACGTCTTCGACGATGTAGCGGACGCTGACTTTGGCCATGGCATCTCCTCGCGTTGATTTACTTGTAGAACGTATGCGTTTCGCAGCGATACGTCAACGTTTCAGATCCTGCCGTGCCTGATCGACATTCCAAGGGCCGGGAGGCGGCGACTGGTGCCGAGCGCGACCCGCGCGTCGAGCGGTCGCGCAAGGTGATCCTGCGAGCGGCGGTCGAGGAGCTGGCCCACGCTGGCTACGGCAGGGTCACCGTCGAGTCGATCGCCGCACGGGCCGGCGTGGGCAAGTCGACCATCTACCGCCACTGGCCGGACAAGCTCGCGCTGATCGCGGACGCATTCGAGACGTTCCACCAGCAAATGGTTCCCAACCTCGGCGATCTCCCGGTCCGCGATGCTGTCGCATTGCTCCTCCGCCACGTCGCAGAGGTGGTCGTTGACTCGACCTTCTCGCGGTGCATCCCGGCCTTGATCGAGGGTGCCGAACGCGACCAGCGCGTGCGCGAGTTTCACTACCGCTACTCGACGGAGCGCCGCCAGGCCATCATTGACCTGATCATCCGCGGGATCCGGGAAGGCGAGATCACCAGCAGGATCGATCCAGAGTTGGCCACTACCACCCTCCTTGGTGCGATCTTCTACCGACGACTTATGACCAGCGAACCGTTCAACCCGCAAAACGCGGCCAAGCTCGTCGACCTGGTGCTGGGCTAGCCACTTCCAGAGGCCACACGGCGAGTCCCACTTCGTCCGCGTCCCGCTTGCGCCGAGGGGGCGCCTGCCGACAAACCTTGCCCCGATCAGGCAAAATCAGGCGAGGATGAGCCGCTCGGTCAGGACCGTTGCGAACCGCCGCTACCGCGCTCGCGCCGCCCAATTACTGGCGTTCGCGATCGTGGCGGCCTTCGCGGCCGCACTCCCCGCCGCGGCCGCCGCCACGAAAGAGTGCTTCCTGCTAACACAGTGCACGCCGGTCGCCGGGTCATGGGTCGACATCCCCGCGGGCTCGGTCAGGTCGCCGGCGTTGACCGGCGCCACAGTCAGCTGTCCGTCGTCCAATGAGTTGCAGTTGGCGGTCGGAAGCGATTACGAGCTGACCGGGGGCAGCGCGCTGACGTACGTCAGCCGTCTCATCTCCGCCGGAGCCGGCATGATCAACGGCGGCAACGCCTCCTTCTTCGTCGTGAACTTCGGCGGCGAGGCAGCCGCGTTCCGCCCCCACATCGGCTGTGTTCCGCTAAATGAACCGACGGCCCCCCAAGCCGAACGAGGTACTTCCCCGGTCGATCGGATTCGCAAGGTGCGACTCCACCCATCGCAGGCCGCGACTTACAGCCAAGGCTGTCGCCACGGCGAGCGGCTGGTGCGTGGTTTCTCGGGGGTTTTGTTTGACCAGAGCCGGCCGCCTTCGCCGCAGCAGTTGCGAGAAGTCACCGTTACCGATCGCCGCGTCGGTCAGGGAATCCGCGTCAGCGTGAGAACGGGTCGGGACCTGGGGGAGCACGAGAAAGTCGAGCTTCAGATCACCGCGATCTGCCGCCCCTGACCGGCGGTGGACAGAGCTCTGCTCCGGGCCGAGGGCCTGTCACGGACGATCGCCAAGTGACTCGGATGGGAAGGGAGCCGTCCGGTCTGTGGGATGTGTAAGCGTCACTCCGGTCAGCGTCGAAGCAACCGGGGCAGTTATGATCTGGGCGTTCGGCGCACGTTCTCCGGAGGGTGGCTGGTCGCGGGGTTCGTCGTGATCGGTGCGCTGTTTGCGCTGGCGATCGCGGCTCCGGCCGCCGATGCCGCGTTTACGCGCGTCGCGGCGGTGGCGGACGGCGCCAACGATCTCTCGTTCTCCGTCCCGCACCTCACCGGCGATAGGCCGCCCGCGATCATGTTCGAGACCCGGCCGATGCCTGAACTGCGCGGCGCGCCGTTACAGCTATCAAGCAATCGGGACCAGCCTGCAGGCCAGGATCATCTGCCGCGACATCCCCGCCGGCGGCGGGCGCGTGCGCCTGCGTAGATGTTCCACGCGCTACTAGGCACTTCGAGCCGGGGTATGCGCCCTACTACGAGTCCTTCAACGGTGTCTGGACCAACTGGTCGCGGACCGACACCGTCCGCGCCCGGCTCGGGTTCTACTGCTACAGGGGAAGCTGAGCCGCTCCTTGCGGGCCGAGTTGAAGCTCCCGGGACTGTGGGCTTCGATGTCACGTCGGCTACGGCAGGGCCACCGTAGGAGCGCGGAGTCACTGCCCGGGATAGTCGGAGACGCCTCCGATTGCGTGCGGCCAGCGAGGACGCTTGAGGTTGGCGATGTGAAACGACGGGTATCGCGTCGGAAACGATAGGGTCGCCTCCCGGCGTCATCGTGCCGCCGGTCAGCGATCCGGAGGTCAATCATGAAGGACGACGACATCTCGACCGGCGACGGCGGTGCTGACGGTCCGGCGGAGCGCGGTCGTGAGGGTCCGGCCGACAGCGGTGCGGGTACCGGTGACGGCGGCGCTGACGGTCGCGCGGAGCGCGGCCCTGAGGGTCCCGCCGACGGCGGCGCGGGTACCGGTGACGGCGGCGCTGACGGTCGCGCGGAGCGCGGCCCTGAGGGTCCCGCCGACGGCGGCGCGTGAACGGTTCCCGCCGCACACATGAGGCATGACCCGCAGACAGGCGACACGGCGCTCGCCCGTTGTGTCGCCTGCTCTGCGCAGATGTTTGCCGAGGAGAACTGGGGCGTGGCGCCGCGGTTGTCGCGCGCCGCTGAGCTGGGCTCGGATTTCACCGATTTGCTGACTGTCGCAGCGGTCGACGGATTGGTGTCCGAACGCGGGATGCGAACGCCTTTCCTGCGGATGGCTAAGGACGGCGCCGTCCAGCCGGCGGCCTCGTTCACCCGCGGCGGTGGTGCCGGAGCCGGCATCACTGACCAAGCGGCTGACGACAAAGTCCTGGCGGCTATCGCCGACGGCTCGACGCTGGTATTGCAGGGCCTGCACCGCACCTGGCCGCCGCTGGTCGAGTTCGGGGCGCGGCTCGCCGACGAACTCGGCCATCCCGTGCAGATCAACGCCTACATCACTCCGCCGCAGAATCAGGGTTTCGCGCCGCACTACGACGTTCATGACGTATTCGTGCTGCAGGTGTCCGGACGTAAGCACTGGATCGTCCATCGGCCGGTTGTCGACGATCCATTGGACAATCAGCCATTCGATGGGTTCAAGGGCGAGATCGCCGAGCGGGTCGCCGAGGCAGCGCTGATCGACACTATCCTCGAGCCGGGGGACGCGCTATACCTGCCGCGCGGCACGATCCATTCCGCGGAGGCTTTGGGGGAGACGTCGATCCACCTAACTGTCGGCGTGCATTCGCTGACTCGCTACCAACTCGCGCGGTTCCTTCTCGACGCGGTGCAGGACGATCCGGCGCTGCGCACATCACTGCCGATGGGCGTCGACCTCGCCGACCCCGACGTTCTCGCGCCGCACCTCGCTGCCACCGTGGCCGCCCTACAGGCTTCACTCGAGCATGTGCCCGGAACGCGGATCGCTGAGAAGGTTGGAACTAGCCTCATGCAGCGCACCCGCCCAGAAGCGCTCAGCCCCCTAGCGCAGCTGGCAGCGGCCGACGCGCTCGCCTCCGACACCCCACTGCGACGGCGAGGCGCTTTGCGGCTGCGACTGGTCCCGGGCAACGGTGCCGATGGCGATGAGCGTTTGAAGATCATGCTGCTGGACCGGACGATCGACCTGCCAGCCAGCACGTCTGACGCCGTCAAGGTCGTCGTCGACGGGCAAATCTTCACGCCGGCGGAGCTACCCGGCCTCGACCCGGAGGACCAGCTAACGCTGACCCGCCGACTGCTGCGAGAGGGTGTTCTGGTGCCGGCGTGAGCAGGTCGCGGTCGCCCAGCGGGCCCCTTGAGCGCTGCGCGCCACGCGCCCAACTGCGCGGCGACCACATGCTCGGCACGGCATTCCCCGCTGCCCGGTTGCTGCTCGTCGAACAACCCTTCCCATGGGGACCGGAAGGGCTGCGTACGTCACGCTTTGACTCCGCGACAGCGCTGGCGCTCGAAGCGCGAGGCAGGTCGGAGGGTGTGCGCGTCCAGGCGATTCGCCGTCCGGGGCGCAACCCGCATCGCGCCCGGCGGCGGTGGGCGATCGGCGACACGCGCGACGGGGCGGGGGTGTTGCGCTGGGGCGAGTTCACCGACGACGCCGAGTTGCTCGAGCTCCCGCTGGACGGTTCCTGGGGGGAGCCGGACGAGACCCCGCTCTACCTTGTGTGCACGCACGGCAAGCACGACCCGTGCTGCGCGCTGGGCGGCCGGCCGGTGGCCGCGGCGCTGGCGGCCGTCCGTCCCAAAAGGGTCTGGCAGGCCAGTCATTTGGGTGGTTGCCGGTTCGCTGCCACCGTGCTTGTCCTGCCGCTCGGACTCATGTACGGGCGCGTCCCGCCGTCCGCCGCTCCCGAGCTCATCGCCGCCGCCGAGGCGGGCGAGGTGATCGGGGCGCTGCTGCGCGGCCGCATCGGGATGCCACCAGCCGCGCAGTCCGCGATCGGCTTCGCGCACGAGCACCTGGCGGTGCCTCGATGCCGCGACATCTCGCTGGTGTCGACGACTTCGGTCGACAGCAACACCGTGCTGGTGCGGGTCAGCAGCCCGATCGGGTTGCTCGACGTCACCGTGAAACGCGAACGGGTCGATGCGGCCGGGCTGACCTGCGCCGCGCCCGGGCCGAACTGGTTTGTCGCCCACCGTCCCGAGGCGATCGAGCCGGTAGACGACGTGTGAGCGCCGCCAGTCTAATGCGCGGCAGCCGGCGCATTACGGCGACGCACCGTTAGGCGGCGACGCGCATCGATGAGGGCTCGGACGCATCCCATGAATGCCCGGTGCCCGGATGTCCGTTTGGGGACTGCGTCACTGCGCCGGCAGGGTTAGCGACAGTTCCGCGATCCGCTCCGGGTCAACGAGTGCGTCGATCTGGGTGATTATTCCTTTGGTAACGGTGAACGCCATCACCGAGAACAGCCGCCCCCGAGGGGCCACCACCGCGCCAGCGGCACCGTTGACGATTGCCGCTAGCACGAACGGGTAGAGCTTGGCGTAGGTGGCAGTGTGCGCTGCTACGGCGTCAGCGCCTCGAAGCACCAGCGAGGCTTCTTCGCGCAGCACGCCACCATCGATGCGGAGCTCGACGTCGGGATCGAGCACCGCGAGAAGGGCGTCGAAGTCGCCATCGCGGGAGGCGGCGAAGAACGCGTCGACGACCTCCCGCTGTCGCGCGAGGTCAGGATCCGGCTCCGGCGATCCCCGCACGCGTCGTCGCGCCCGGCTCGCGAGCTGCTGCGCGGCCGCCTCGGAGCGGTCGAGAACACTGGCGATGTCCGCGAATGGCACCCCGAACACGTCGTGCAGCACGAAAGCCAAGCGCTCGGCGGGAGTCAGCGCGTCGAGCACGATCAGCAGCGCCAGCCCGACCGAGTCGGCGACTAGCGCCTCGTGCTCGGGGTCGACACTGTCGCTCAAAGTCACGACCGGGTCGGGGACGTGCGCGTCCGAGAACACCTCCCGTCGGCCGCGTCGGGAGCGCAGCATGTTCAGGCAGACCCTTCCCATGACGGTCGTGAGCCAGGCCTGCATGTTCTCAACGCCTCGCGCGTCTTGGTCGCGGATCCGAAGCCACGCTTCCTGGAGTGCATCGTCGGCTTCGCTCACCGACCCAAGCATCCGGTAGGCGACCGCGCGGAGATGGAGCCTGTGCCGCTCGAACCGTTCGGTCAGCCACTCGCGCTCGTCCATCGTCAGCTCCGCCGTCCAATGATCAGATAGGTCACCAGTGGTTGTTATAGGCAAGGTTCGTTGTCAGAGCCGCCGCTGCCAGGAACAGGAAGAAAACGGCTCCCCCGATGTGGCGGTCGCGGACTCGTAAGTGAGCGGTCATAGCGCAGACGAAGTACAAGACCAGACCAGTTGCGGCCGCAGCCCCGAGCGCCGGCACAGCGAAGCCTGCCAGAAGTCCCACCGCGCCAGAGGCCAACAACGTGCCAAGCGGGACCATCCACCGTTGGGAGACCTGTACACGGTCAGCGACGACCTTCACCGACTCGGCGCCGACGAAGTCCAGCGAGGCGGCATAGCCGTTCGCGAGCGCCGCCAGGATCGTGATGACGAGATAAGTGAGCTGCATACCCCCCAGACACGCGCCGCCCGAAGAACCTGACGCGATTAGAGCTGATCGAGTCAGGGACGTGGCGTGGCCTGAGACCGCGCCCGGGCAGCTTCACCTACACCGTGACCGCGACCAGCAAGAACGGGCAGACGGGCACCGCGAGCATTCATTACACGGTCACCACCAAGGTCATGCTGGCCGATGCGATCAGACACGCGCGGACCACGACCAGCGGCAGGGTCAGCTTCCAGCTCAAGCTTCCCGGGCCGGGGGTGGCGGATGTGCTGGAAACCGCCTGGCTTGACAACTTCGCGCATGCCGCGGTGCTGCTACAGCCGGCGGCGCGAAGATTCGTGTTCGCCCGCAAACACCTGCGGATCCCGAAGGCGGGAGTGATCACCGTGACCGTGGTGCCAAACAGGCAGGCAGAAGACTGATTGCCCATCACCGCTACCCGATCCTGATCGGCTGTGGGTCAGCTACATAGCCACCGTGATACCCAGCGCGATATCGGGCTCTACGGCGTGCGCATCACGTATCCACCCGACCCGAGGCGGCAACGGCTGAGCACACAGCAGGAGTCCGCTCCCCCGCACACGCCTCCGGTTCCCCGGCGCCGCAGGCGGCGTCGCCGCAGGGTGGCGGAAAGCTCAGCCCGGTCGGCTCTCACACCCGCACGTAGTCAGCGATGTGCGCGTGCTCGAAGATCATCGTGTCCTGCATCGTGAGCTCGCGCCCCTTGCCGGCCTCCATAGCGCGCCGGTACATCGCCAGGGCGATCGCCACATCTACATAGGCGAGCCCCACCGCATTGAAGTAGACCCGCTCGTCATCTGACTCACGCCCTGGCTTGGCCCCGGCGACGACGTCGGCCAGATCCGCGTAGACGTCCTCGTCGCTCAATTCGTGATCCTTATACATCCGACTCAGTGTCTGCGTGCGGTGCTTGACCGTATCCCAGTCGTCACACACGATCTTGTCGGATTGCCGGGCCACAGCGTACTCGTCCTCGAACCCGCCGACGTGGCTATAGAGAGAGCCCGGCTTGACCCAGTCAGCCTTGAGCAGCGGGGCCTGCGCGCTAGTTGCAGTCACCAGGATGTCCGCACCTTCGATGGCTGTGGCCGGCTCGGCGCCGGATTCGACGAACTCGATGTCGGGCAGGATCGGGCTCAGCTGCTCCACGAACTGCCGCTCCTCCTCCGGGCTCTTCGCCGAGACCTGACAGCGCTCAAGCGTCGGGCAGACGGTCTTCATCGCCAGCAGCTGCATCTTGGCCTGTTCGCCCGCGCCGATGAATCCGATCGTGGCGGGCTCCGAGGGCGCGAAGCACCTGGCCGCCAGCCCGCCCATCGCCCCCACGCGCACGTTCGAAGCCAGCGTGCCCTCGAGCACCGCGAGTGGAAACCCCTTCTCGATCTCCGAGAGGATGAACAACGCGGTGAGGTTCTGGACACCGAAATCCGCGACATTGGGAGGAAACACCGAGACCCACTTCATGCCGCACACGTTCTCCTTTCGGAGCGTGGCCGGCAGACAGTTGATCCGCTTCTGCGTCTCCTCGTCGAAGATCTGGACAACCTTCTCGGGAAAGTCCACATCCCCATCGCGGTGCGCCAGCAGCGCGGACGCGGCAGCGTTGATCGCCAGCTCGAGGTCAAGACAGCCCGACTCGAGCAGATCCTCCTGCGAGAGATAGATGAAGCGGATCGCGTGCTGATCGTCGCGCATGACGGAAGCCATTCTAAGCTTGCTCCCGGGCGCTCCATCTGCAACACGGACCAGCCGGGACTCGATATCTCCGCGTTGGCTCTCGAACCCTCTGCTCAGCCCCCGGTTGCGGGAACACGAGGCGACGGCGACCTCGCTATGCGGCGGACGGGCTCAGCGACCCGCTTGGTCGCCATTCTCACGCGAACGCGGCCTTGTGTTGGCGCAGCCATTGCTCCAGCGATATCGCAGGATGTCCGGTCAGCTCGGCCACTGTGTCGGTGACCAGATCGGCGTCACCTCGCCGCCACGCGCGACAGTGCGCGAGCACTCCGATCTCTGCTTGCTCTGGCATCATGCCGGCTTCCTGCATGAGCATCTCGCGGAAAGCGTCTTCGGAGAGGTCGTTGTAGGCAACGGTCCGACCCAGGACCTCGCTCAGCCGTCGCGCCGCCTCGGCCATGGTCACTGCCTCGGGGCCGGTCACCTCGTAGCTGCGCTCGGGCCCCGGGTCCCCTGTGAACAGCGCCACGGCGGCCGCGGCCGCATCGTCGGCGGCGACCATCCCTACCCTCCCGTCACCGGCAGAACCCCACATCGCGCCCGTCTCCTTGATCGTCTCAGCCTGGCTCAGCAGACTTGTCTCCATCACGCTGTTGGGCGATAGTTGGAGCGCAACCACGCGTGAAGCTGCAGTCAAAAGCTGATGCTGGTACGGCGCGCCGGCGAGCTGGGGCGTTGATGAGGGAAATCCGTACCGCAATCCGTACTCGTACTGAAGACAGGAGCCGAGGTCTGGCTTACGTTGTAGGGAGCGATGCTCACCCCCGAATTGTGTATCTCGACTTACCTTCGTGGCGCTGTGAGACGACGTTCCGCCCGGCAACCCACTCAGTCACCTACAGGGCGGCTAGCTACTTGCCGCGGAATAACTCTTGATCAATGAAACGGCCGCGCGGGGTGCCGCGCGGCCGTTCGACGTGAAGGGTTTTGCTCGCGTGGAGTGAGCGGTCGGGAGTGTTTCACCGGGTCCGGACGGCAAGGGTGTCGGTGTTGTAGGCCAGGATCGCCCACTCAGTCCAGATCTGCCGGCCCTCGTCGCCTTTTAGGCGGGATCGGTCCAGGCCGTAGCGCCGCTTGAGGTGACTGATCCGGCCCTCCTGACCGGTCCGGTAGCGGCGCAACCGGCGGGCACTGCGCTTGGATTCCGGCTCCTGGCGGCCGGCGATGAACACTTGCTTGGGCTGAAGGCCCGCGAGCGCGGTGTTCGTCGGCGCCGGCTTGAACGCGCCGTCGACGGCGATCTCTCGTGGTCTGATTCCCAGCCGCTCCAGCTCGGCGATCGTGCCAGGCAAGAGTGTCTCCTCGGCCGGGTTGCCCAGCTCGGTGGACGCCGGCAGGATCAGCCCACGCGCGCCGGTCTTGGTGTGCTCGGTCACCTCCGCCAACTGCGAGACGAACCCGAACTCGTTCGGCTTGCCCAGCTTGCCCTTGCGGATCGGCCTGGCGTCCGGATCTGACAGCGACACGATCCGATCCTTGATCGGCTCGCCCGCGACGCGCTGCTTGATCTGCCCGGCGACCTTCTCGCACCGATCCGCCATCTCCTCGAGCGCGGCGGCCGCCTTGAGCTTCGCGGCCGCGCCGCGCCCGCGTGCCTTGGCCCGGGCGAGGGTCGCAAGCCGGCGCGCCTCTGTGATCGAGCGCTCCAACAGCTCGCCCGTCTCCGCGGTCAGCCTCAGCACCTCTTCCTTGGCCTCGCCGGAGCGTCGGCTGATCGTCCGGCTGATCGCTCGCAACTTGCGGCCCATCGATCGTGACCGATCCCGCACCCGCCGCTTCTTCTCGCCGATCAGCTGCGCGATCCTGCGCCCCTCGCGGGCGAGCACTCTGACGCCACTGGACGCCACACCAGAGTCGGTCGGGTACTTCACGTCCGCCTCGATCACCGTCGAGTCGATCCGCACCGCCCGCGGCCGAAACCGCTTCTCCCGCGTCGCCTTCACGATCAACCCGCGTGTTAGCTCCGACACCGTCTCCGGACCGATCCGCCGGGTCAACTTGCGCACCGTCGACTCGTCCGGCACCCGGTCGCTCAACGAGATCCGACAAAACCGCCGCAGATGAATCGAATCCGACACCTCCGCCACCAGCGTCCGATACCCCCACCGGTAGCGCTGCTTGAGCACCATCATGCGGATGTAGGTCTCCAACGCGATCGTCGGCCGGCCCTCCGTCAACACCGCCCGCCCGGTTTGTTCGAACTCCTGACGCCAACGCTCCACCAGCGGCCACAGCAGCTCCTGGTCCGACAGCAACACATCCAACGACGCCAGCTCCTCGGGCAATTCCTTCACCTCGACCGGCAACACCTCGTCCCACAGGCACTCCGGCTGATCGGCCAAGAGCCTCAGCACACTCACTCCTTTCGACGAGAAAACCCAGCACGTGCAGGTAATTCTCATCGTCACACCGGACGGAAAACCCCACTTACACCCCTCATTTTTTCCGCGGCAAGTAGCTAGCAGGGTCGCGCTGCTCGCGGGAGTGGCCTGCTTGGCCACGCCGCTCGCTCCTTCTGTTGCGGCCCGCGCAGCCACCGACTCAGCGACCACAGTGGCGATCACACCTGTCTCAGGCACGCCGCAGGTCACTGAGTTCCCAACGACACCGGGAACGCGTCCGGCCGGAGTAACGGCCGGCCCGGACGGCAACATCTGGTACACCGAGTATGTCGGATCGCAGCCGGGAAACTGGCAGATCGGGCGGCTCACGTTCGCCGGCCCGACGCTCGAGACGCCCGAGGGCACCGTGACGAACTTCTCGCACGGCATCAGCTTCACCGGCCCCGCTCCCCAAGGTGACCTGTTTGACATCACCGCCGCGGACGGCGACCTGTGGGCGACCGGCTACTTCGGCGAGGTCGACCAGATCACAACTGGCGGCGCCGGGTCGTTCCAGACCGCGGGTATCACCAGAGGCGGCCTCCAAGGGATCACCGCCGACCAGGGCGGCAACCTGTGGTTCACCGAGGGCGACGGTGATTTCGGCCCCGCGCCGGCAATTGGCGAGATCACTCGGCACGGCGTCGTGAGGGAGTACTCCACCGGGATCACGCCGCGAAGCACGCCGGTCGACATCACCCTGGGCCCCGATGGCAACCTCTGGTTTACCGAGTTCAACACCGGCAAGGTCGGGCGGATCACGCCGGAGGGAACCGTGACCGAGTTCGCGATCGGGAGCCCTGCCACCGGACTCGCGAACCCCGGCAGCGGACTCTTCTCGATTACGACTGATGCTGGCTACCTATGGATCACGGGCTCCACCGACGGCTCGATCCGCCGAGTCCTACCGAGCCAGTGCTCGATGCGAACGCTCAGCTGTGCTCAGGCGGACTTCGTGACCTCCAACACTGGCCTGAGCGGCGGCCCGCTCTCGATCGCCGCCGGCCCGGACGGCGACCTGTGGTTCTCAGTCAACGGGGCGCAGCTCGGACGAATCACCCCACAGGGCCGGATCTCGACGGTCTTCCAGGGCATCAGTGGTGACACGGGAAGCGGCTCCTCGCAAGCGATCGCCCCGTTCCGGACGACACGCTGTGGTTCACCGAGCCCTCGGCCGGCCAGCTTGGCTTGGTCAGCTTCTGCAGTCCCGTCCTCTGCGGCGCAGCGATTGCGCTCTCCACCAACGCGGCGGAACTCTCAGGCTCGCTGCGGCGACCCGCGACGATCGGGATCCTGGTCCAGCGGCTTGACCATGGCCGGCTTGTAAGGGTGGGGCGTGTCCCCCTCGGACACCACCGGGCCGGCGCCTTCGCGATCCGCTGGAACCTCCGGGTCAATGGTCGGCGGCTGCGGGCCGCGCGCTACGAGATCACGCTCCGGGCGCTTGGCGCCCACAACCGGGCAATCGACAAGGCCAAGCCGGTCATGATCACCATACGGTGAGCGCGCGCACGACCCTCAGCTGTCCTTGCTCGAGTCCTTGCGCCCTCAGGCTCGTCACGGATGACATGCCCTCTACTGATCGACCAGCTGCCCCGAGATGCTCGCGTAGGCGTTCCCTAACTGATTGGCGTTGTCCCGCTCGACATTGACTCCGGGACGAGTACCCGGGTCGACGTAGAGCCGCATCTCTTGGCTTGTGACGAACACTGCGCGGTCGGGCTGGCCGATCACGGTGCCCTGGCCGACCATGACCAAGTAGTGGCTGGCGGTCTTCCCGTTCAAGGAGACCGCGATCGACGCACGCGCCGTCTGACCGAGCGCCAGCTCGATCCGCACCGAGACATGCTCGATCACGAGGCGCTTGCCTGCTGGAACATTCTCGAAGAAGACGGCCTGGTCATACGCGCCCGGGTTTATGTCCGCGAAAGCCTCATCCTGATACGCCGTGCTTGACACCGACGCGAGCCTACACCAGCCAATGGCACTACCGCAGGAGAGCGATGAATCAGCTTGCCAAGCGTTTCGACGACGCACAAGGCGCGATCCGGTGGACAAGGATCGGTTCTGGACCGCCGATCGTGCTCGTGCACGGAACGCCGTATTCATCGCGGATCTTCGAGGGCATCGTCCCAGCGCTGGCCGAGCACCGCGACGTGTTCCTGTTTGATCATCTCGGCTATGGACAGTCGGAGCAGCGCGAGGACCAGGATCTGAGCATCGCCGCTCAGGGCCGCAGATTCGCGCACCTGCTCGAGCATTGGGGGCTCGATGCACCGAGCGTGGTTGCGACCGACATCGGCGGCGCCATCGGATTGCGTGCGCTACTGCTCGAAGGTGCCGCGTTCGCCGACCTCCTGCTCTTCGACGCGGTCACAGGCGGTGATTGGAAGCGTGGCCTGTTCGCGCTTATGCTCGAGCACACCGAGGTCTTCAAGGCGCTCCCCGACTATGCCCACCGCGCCTTAGTCGCCGCGCACATGAACAACGCCACCGGGCTGGGATTTCGCCCTGGCCGGCTCGAAGAGCTGCTCGAGCCCTGGATCGGACCTGAAGGGCAGGCCGCTACTACGGCAGTACAGCCAGCTGCGACAGGCCGACACCGCGGAATATGAGCTTCTCTTAGACACGATCTCGATTCCGGTCCGGATTCTCTGGGGTCGCCAGGACCGGATCCTGCCACCGGAATACGCCGAATGGATCGCTGCACGCCTCCCCGACGCACCACTGACCTGGGATGAGAACGCCGGCCACCTCCGGCCGAGGACGCGCCGGCGCGGCTGCTCGCCGAAATCCTCGCCCAGCCCGCCCGGCGGTCAAGTCGGGGCGCCGGTTCTGGCGGCCCCGCGGGTCTCAGCCGGTGAAGCTAGGCGGCGGGATGCAGCGCGATATCCGTATAACGCGCGTCTTGCTGGTTCCGCGCACGCCGTTGCCGTGCGAGCTGGTGGTGATCGCAAGCTCGTGGCTGCCGACCGACAGATGCGCCAGCGGCACCCCCAGCTCGAACTCGCGGCGGGTGCTGGTGCGGAAGCGGCGGCCATCGAGCCTGATGACCGTTGTAACGCTGACCAGGCGACGGCCGTGCGCGGTCCGGCGATTGGCGATCGCGCGGGGCGACAGCGCGATCGTGACCCGGAAGCGCAGCGTCTGGGTGGTGCACCGCGTCAGCGGCGCGCGGGCCAGCTCGATCCGCTGCGTGACGCGCGGGAGGTAGGCGTGGAGCTTGGGGGTCGTGGCCGGCTTCCGAATCGAGACTGGAGTCGGGCTCGAGGCTGCGGCCGGAGCCGGGATTGGCGGCGGCGCGGGAGTGACGGGCGGGGAAGAGTTGGGACAAATCGACCCTGCCGGCGGCGTGTCGTTGCGCAGTACGAACAGTCCCCCGTCGTAGGTGCCGAGCGCCAGGTCGAGCTTGCAGTCGCCGGTGAAGTCCGCCGTCGCGAGCGCGTTGTCGCTCCCTTGAAGGTGTCCGGGGTCGGCGACAGTGTCGTCATAGTTGAACGTGCCGTCGCCGTTGCCGGCGAACAGCACCGTGGTCGAGCTGGTGAAATCGGCCATCGCCACGTCCAGCTTGCCGTCGTTGTTGAAGTCACCGACGACGAGCGCGCGCGGGTTCTCCGACGTCGGGTACGTGTACACGCTCGGCGTGGCCGGGGAATCGAGCGTGCCGTTTGCCTGGTTGAGCAGAACCTCGAACCCGCCCGTGCCGGTTGTGTCGTTCTGGACGTTGGCTGGTACGAGCACGTCGTCGAGCCCGGTGCCGCGCAGGTCGGCGGCGGCGACCTGCCCAAACCCGGCAGCGGGGTATGCGACCGCCTGGTCAAACAGCGGGCCGGGGCCGGTTGCCGCGGTCCGGGTCAGGACCTGCACGCAGTCGGCGGTCCCGCACGGCGCGCCGCCAAGCGTCGCCCCCGGGTTGGTCGACAGCACGAGGTCGACGTTCCCATGACCGTCGATGTTCGCCGCCGTCATCCCGTCGATCGCCCCGTTCGAGGATGGGTCGAGCGGATACGGCGAGCCCGGGGCCGGGGTCCAGATGACGTGGCCCTGTGCGTCGTTGCCTGTATTGAGTAACACCGACACGGTCTCGTCTGCCTCGTTGGCGACCGCGATGTCCTGGCGGCCATCGCCGGTGAAATCACCGACCACCACGTCGTTGGGATCGTTGACGCCGGTGGTGATGTCGACTGGCGCCTGGAAGGTCCCGTCGCCGTTGCCGTAAAGGATCGACACGCAGCCACTGTCCGCGCCGTCGCAGGTAAAGTCCGCCACAACCAGATCCAAGGTTCCGTTACCGGTCAGGTCCCCCTCGGCGAGCGAGGCGGTGCCGTCAGGCGCCGGGGTGCCGTCGATTGGGTAGTCATGCGGCCCGCTGAACGTCCCATCGCCGTTACCCAGCAGCACGCTGACGCAACCCTGCGCAGGGCAGCCCGCAATCGTCCCGTCGTTGGCGCCGTTGTCAAACGCTATGTCGAGTTTGGCGTCCCGATTGAAGTCTCCGGTCACCACGCTGAGAGCTTCCTGGTCGGTTGTCGCCATGTACGGCGTCAACTGAGTGAACTGAAACGCGTTCGCGGAAGCCGCCGCCGACACCGTACCCAGGACCGCCAAGGTTGCGGCTGCGACACGAAGTGCCCTCGAAACACGCCGCCAAGCGCACGGCACGCAACGGCCGCCGAGGGCTTTCGGACGCGAGGACGGGCTCACCGACGTAAACCTAGCCGCAGGGCGAACGCGTGGCAACCCCGACGGTTGTCACCAACAGGACCATGGTTCCGTTCCCCACGGTGCTCCGCCTGGATTGGGTGGCGTTTTCGGCGACGGGCGGGGCTGTGGCGAGCGTCTCATCAGAGCCGACCCGACGCCGGTGCTTGTTGAGTGCTGATGAGGTTGTTGGTCGATCCGAGGGCGGTTTCTGGCGTCTCGGCTTGATCAATTTCGGCCTGCGGGACGCTGCTCCACGTGTTGGTCGTGGTGTTCCATGTACCGGTGCTGGCCATCCGGAAGTGATAGCCGTTGGTGCAGGTGTAGGCCTCGTCGCCGGTGATGGCGTCCGCAGGGTTGATGACTTCGTTGGTGAGCAACCGGTAGGTGGTCGTCGCTAGGTTCCAGGTGTCGGTGTAGTTTGTGTTGTTGACGTCCTGGACTAGGGCGGTTCCCGCACCGGCTCCAAGTTGGTCTCACCCCCGGCGAGCGCCAATGCTCCGCCGGAGTCGGTCGCGACGGACATGGATGCTCCGAACCCGGACTCGGGCGAGGAGTACTTCCACACAGACACCCAGCTGTTCAACGTCTTGGACGAGCGCAACCGGTTCAGATCGGCGAGGCGGTCAGCTCACCGTGGAACGCGCCCCGAGCCCGGCGCGGTACCGACGATGGACGGTTTCGTGACCGACTACATCAGCACGTTCACCGTGGAGATGGGGCGTCAGCCCACCTACGGGGAGTACGCGCAGATCATGACCGGCTACACGCCCGAGCAGGTGCCAGTGCTGAGCGGGATCGCCACGGGTTCGGGGGTGTTCGACCACTGATTCTCGGAGGTGCCCTCACAAACGTTCATGAACCGATCATTCTGGACCGCCGCGTCCTCGTCGGGGCTGGTGGTCAACAGCCCGGTGTCGAATTTCACTGAGCACAACATGGCCGAGACGCTGTTCGATCGTCTTGAGGCGCGCGGGCGCACGTGGAAGGTGTATGTGCGGGAGCCGATGCCACTGTCGTTCACGGGCCTGATCCACATGCCGCGTCGCAAGGACCGGCTGGCAGCGAACCTCGTGCCCTACGCGGAGTTCGAGCGCGACGCCGCTCTAGGCCTGTTACCGGATTCAGCCTGATCGAGCCGAACATGCTGTCCGGGCACAGCGACTACCACCCAGTCTTTGGTCGGTCGTTCGTGCCGGACGACATGAATCTCCCGATGACCCGCCGTCATCGATCCGGGGCGGCGAGGCATTCCTCGCCCGCATCTACAAGGCGATGCGATCGGCCGCCTCCGGCGTGGGGTCGAATGCGTACACTCTTCTTCATCGGCTGGGGCGACCCCGGCGGATCCTACGACCACGTCCCCCGGGGACGTGCCGCCACCGGACCCGAGCGCACCAGCGATGATCGCTACGCTGCGCAAGGTATGGGGCTTGGGCGAGCCGTTCACCACCCGCGACGCTGCCGCCGCTAATAAGCCCATATCCACTCCCGGGTGGTCGGCGGGCGCTATCGCGCATCTCGGAATCGGACAGCTCCTCTCAAGGCGTGCGGTTCGCCGGCGCCGCCCCATCAAGAATCGCCCGGACTTCTTTGGCTATGGTCACGCGTCGAGCTGGAGATCCGGTCGTTAGATAGGGCCGATGGGATGTCGGGGTAGTCGGGGACGACTCTGCGCGCGAGGCTCTCGGCTGGGCGACCGGCAACGAGTCCGGCGACGTCGGGCATAGCGAGCAGCGACCGGATCGAGGGACCGATCTGAAAGTCGGCGGCGTTCGGCTCAGCGCCACCGATCACTCCACACGCAATCAGGCGATCCACCTCGTCGAGAAGATGGGGGAGTCCCTCGAGGTCATGCCTTACCTGGGCAGCGTTCGCCTGAGCGATCCGAGCGAACACGGCGACAATCGGGGTCAGTAGCACCCCCATCAGAGATGGAACGGGTAGCGGGCTAGCGACGGCGACAAACCATTGGCGCTGACGAAGATGTCTGCGCAGGCCCCATCGGATAAGCCGCCGCGGAATGGGCTGCAACACAGCCTCTCCCCAACGCTCAGCGTCTGCCACGACGCCCCGGCCCCCGGGCTGTGATGGGTATAGCGACGGTGACGGCGCGACCTGCTCCAGCGCGTGCGCGATCGCGAGCGAGCCCTGGATCCGCGAGCCGTCGGCCAGTTTGATAGCTGGCACCGTGCCGCGTCGAAAACCAAGCGCCCGCAGCATCGGCGCATGAGCGCCGGCGAGCAACTCGACGTATCGGTACCGGAGACCCTTGAACTCAAGCATTCCACGGACGCTCAAAACCGGGTGCGAGAGTGGGATTCCATACAAGCGTAATGGTTGGTCGTGTGTCATGGACGGGAGGTGTCAGGCGATGAGGAGCGCTGCAACGATGATCATCGCCGCTGCAGTGGTCCAGTGGACGCCGAGCGCGATCGCTTTCGGCCCGCCGCTGCGCAGGACGATCGCCCCGTCGGCGATCGGGATTGTCGCGGCGGCGAGCATCAGGTAACCGAGCTGCCGGTGCGCGCCATCGATCAGGAGTGCCGCAAAAGCGATGCCGATAGCGATGTCGCGCGCGGCCTTGACGGCAAGCCACGGGCGGTCAGGCCCAGTGTTGCCGCGGGCGCCGGGAATGCCGAAGCCGGCGGCGGCCGGAATCGGATCGAGGAGATAACGCAAGCCCATCAGGATGGTGGCGAGGGCAAGCAGTCCCGCGAGCGCGGACCCGACGTCGCTCAGCATGCTGTCTCCCTCGGGGTTGTCGTCGGCTGCAGCCATTCGGTGTCCATGTCCGGCGCGGTGTGGATGGCGGTGACCCGCAGTCGCCCCTCGCCCGAGTTGGTGAAGCGATGAGCGCTCATCGCGGGGGCGATGAGGATGTCTCCCGCGGTTGCCGTCAGTCGCAGGTCGTCGATCTCAAAGCGGGCCTCTCCGGCGTGGACGACGAACACCTCCGCGTAGGGATGGCGGTGAAGCAGTGGGCCGGCGCCAGGCTGGTCGTCGACAAGGAACAGCGAGATCGGCAGCCCGCCGTGGTGGGCGCCGATGAATCGATGGGCCTCGGGCGGGCCGAGGAGTTCATCGCCGCTGATGCGCAATGACCTGGCTGCCGTTAGGGCCGGGGCTGGCGATGGGGAAGAGGGGTGATGGGGCTTGATATCGGTCATGGCCCCAGTCTCGGCCATCAATCTGCATTCGTCCAACCGATAGTGACTATAAGACTAAGCGATAGCATCGCTGAATGGAGTTGCGACAGCTCTCGCACTTCGTGGCGGTCGCCGAGGAGCGTCACTTCACCCGTGCGGCGGCCCGGGTCCATCTCACGCAGTCGAGCCTGTCCAGCTCGGTCCGCGCGCTCGAGCGTGAGCTCGGCAGCGACCTGTTCGTGCGCAGCACCCGCCAGGTGCAGCTGACCGAAGCCGGACGGGCGCTGCTTCCGGCTGCCCGGCGGGCCGTCGCCGCCGCCGAGGAAGCCCGGGATGCTGTGGGCGCGGTCCGCGGGCTGGTGCGCGGACACCTGGCGATCGGCGCCATCCAGACGCCCGCCCAAGTCAATCTTCCCGTGCTGCTTGCCCGCTTTCACCGCACCCATCCGGCCGTGACGCTGAGGCTCCATCACCTCGGCGCTCCGGAACTCGTGCGACGCACCGCGGACGGTGAGCTCGACCTTGCGATTGTTGACCCGCCGCTCGGACCGCAGGGCGAGCGGATCCTGGCCACGACGATCGCCACTGAGTCGCTGCAGCTCGGCGTCGTCGCGGATGGTCCGCTCGCCCACCGCAGTCGGGTCCGGCTGAGCGACCTCGCCGAACATGAGTTCATCGAGTACCGCCCGGACTCCGCGCTGCGTGCGAGTATCGACCGCGCGTGTCACGCGGTCGGGCTGCAGCGTCAGATCGCCTGCGAGGTCGATGCTCTTCCCGAGCTCGTCGAGCTCGTGGCGCTCGGGCTCGGCGTGTCATTGCTACCGCCGGCCGCGATCCGGATGGCGGGTGGCCGCGCGACCGGGATCGCCACCGACCCTGCGATCCCACGCGAGCTGGTGCTGGTCACCCCGCTCGACCGTGAACCCTCGCCGGCCGGGGCAGCGTTCCTGCGGCTGCTCGAACGACGCCCGAGCACGTGGCGCACCTGACGGCGGGCCCGCTGCCGGCGATCGAGGTGGGAAAAGTATGGGGATCGGTATGGGGGATTCTCCCGTTGCGCCCGGGCATCGGTGGGCGGATCATCACGCTGTGGCCGTCGGCCCGATCCGGATTGTGCTCGAGGTGCAAGTCGTTGACGAGTCGCTGCACGGGTCCGCGCGCGCGACCGATGAGCAGCACGTCGTTGTAGGCCGCTGCGGCCACGAGCGGATGCACGAACCCGACGGGTTGCCGGGCAGATCCGACGCGCGCGCCTCGAGCGTGCCTTCGCACTGCTGATCGACCCCGCATGCCAGGGACCGATCGGGGAGATTGCGGCGGCGGTCGGGCTTCCCAACGCGGCACACTTCAGCAGGGTCTTCCGCGCCCGCTACGGCATCAGCCCGCGCGAGGCACGTGCCCGCGGAAGGTGACGCCGTAGCGGCTCCGCGAGGGCAGTGCGAAAGCCACGCACCTGGGCCGTACCGGCACCGCCGTCTACCTTCTGCGGCGCCGTCGCGTCCCGCGTCGGCGGTCCCAGAGCCACTTCAAAGTCAGAAACTCGAGAATTCGCTTGAACATACCTCTCCGGTCATTGGTGTTTTCGCAGGCACCTCTCCGATGAGCTCCGTTTCAGTGCGATCGAGTACCACGCGATCGCCGCGCCACTGATCACTACGCTGATCTCCGTTCGCGTTGCTCCGAGGCTCGGCTTGCCAGAATAATCGAGAGGTCCCGTGGCGCGATTCCGATCCTCGCGAGACGGTCGGCGTGCTTATCGAGATCGACCTTGTCAGGCAGTTGCTGCTCGGCGAGCTGGGCTTTGCCGTCATCGCCGCGCTCACGCATCGCCCGCACGATCTGCTCCTTCAATATCTGCATGGTTTCCCCACTCAGCAGCAGCCCATCAGTAGTAATGGCGCCGGCCGCCCACCGCACGTCCCATCGATCCCAGCAGCGCTAATAGCAACCCGATGAGCAACACCGCGATTCCGATACTCCAGAGAATTGCGATTTTTGCGATGAACCCGATCAGCAGCAGGATGATGCCCAAAATGATCATGCCTTCCTCCGTAGTTCCGTAGGCTCGCGACAAGCGAGTGACAGCTAGACCGCCTCGCACACTATCCACGCGCGCACCAGATCGGATCCGCGTATGTCTTCATCGCGACGTACGCGTCCAGACAGCGAACACCCGCTCTGACGCTCCCGCGCTCGCCAACCCAGAACGCCGACACGACGGCTCGCGCCTGCCGTGTCGCTGTCAAGCGCGCACTTGCCTTAGCTTCTCCGGATCGGCGACGATGCTGACGCTGGTGATGCGACCGTTCGCCGTGGTGAACGCGGCCACCGCCAGCACCTGGCTGCCGCGGGCCACGACCACGCCAGGGGCGCCGTTGACAATCGCCGGACGCCCGAATGGGGCCCGCGGAGCTCCCTCTGCGAGCACCACGCCCGCGACATCCAGGGCCCCATGGTGCTCTGCGGACTGGCCGAGGCGGCCGGCGTCGATGCGCATCACCACGTCGGGGTCCAGCACCTCGAGCAGGGCGTCGAAGTCGCCGTCCCGCGACGCCGCCAGGAACGCGTCGATCACGGTCCTCTGCTGAGCATCACTGGCCCCAGCCGTCGGCTCGGCTCCGCGGACACGCCGTCGGGCGCGGCTTGCGAGTTGGCGCGTGGCGGGCACGGAACGCTCGACGATCGGCGCGATCTCGTCGAAGCGCATACCGAACATGTCGTGCAGCACGAACGCGAGCCGCTCCGCGGGGGTGAGCGTGTCGAGCACAACCTGAAGTGCGAGGCCGACCGAGTCGGCAATCAGCACCTCATGCTCGGGGTCGCTCGACGGCTCGACGGTAACGATCGGCTCGGGGAGCGCGCCATCGAACAGGTCCTCGCGGCGAGCGCGCCGCGAGCGAAGCATGTCGAGACACACCCTGCTGACGATCACCGTCAACCAGGCCCGCATGTTCCCGATCTCGCCCGCGCCGGCGCGGTTGAGGTGCAACCAGGCTTCCTGCAGCGCGTCATCGGCCTCGGTAATCGAGCCGAGCATCCGGTAGGCGACCGAGCGCAGGTGATCGCGGTTTCGCTCGAACTCCTCGGTCTCGGTCATCTGTCACGTCCTCTCGTCGGCATCTGTCTACCTGGACGACGCGTCAAACGCGGCAAATGTGACCATAGTTGGCCTGCTCGGCTTCGTGACTGGTTGTGGCGCTTGGTCGACCGACGAGGTTCGGCTCTCCCGACCGTTGGAGATGGTGAGCGACTAAAGCCGCGCGCTCGCCGTAGCGGTCCTGATGGCCGCCCTGTAGCGCCTGACGGGGCGCCTACCTGTTCCTTCTCTTATCTCGCGATTCGACCGACCGGATACGTAGCGTGTGGGCCAGCGACGAGCGAGGAGCTGGTTGGTGTGGTCGGAGCGTTCGCGGTGCGTGTCGATCGAGTGATGCCGGGCCGGCCGTCGGGGATCGTGGTTGTCGGTCCTGGTGTGGGGGCGGAGGATTGGTCACGCGCATATCTCGACTACGGCGGACACCTACTCGCATGTGGATGAGCAGACGATGGTCGCCGCGGTGGCGCGAGCGCGGGATCTGTTCGATCTGCAAGTCGCGACCAACAGGTCGGGGGATCGGCCGCAGGCGGATGTTGGACGCGGCCGCCGAGCGCGCATATGACGGTGATGCGTTGGTGGCGGAGCTGGCAGCGCTGGTGGAGCGCCTGCGAATGGATCGCGACCGGCAGTTGCGGACGCAGCTGTCGATCGGCGAGCTTGGCGAGGTGTTGGATGGTCTGGCGGGCGAGACGCTGCAGGATCGCTGGGGCGCGTTTGCGTGGAAGGTCTGGCCGCATTGGCTGCGTGGGATCGGCCGCGCTGGCGATCATCGCTGGTCGGTCCGCGTCAGCACGCTGGTGAGCGCGCAGGCGGTTCGGCCAAGCTGGCCGTTTCTGGAGTGCCTTACACCCGAGAGTGGGTCAAGCTGCTACCTGACGACGCGCCGTTGCGGCTCGCCGCCGGGCGGCTTACCCCGGCGCTTGAGGATGTTTCGTGGAGCGCGATGAGCGCGATGACGCTACGCGATAAGGCGTTGAAGGCGGCGTTGCGGATCATGATGGTTGCCGGCTACACCGAGCTTGACGCGATCACCGACGAGGATCTCCGGAGCGTGCCGGTCCGCGTCGAGTCAGGCTGCGATGTGCTGGACGCCGGAAGCCGAGCTTTAGCCACGCGTGGAACCCGCACACATAGCTGGCGTCCGGCTTGGAGAGAGCGACGATCAGCTGGTTGTTGACCGAGTATCGCGCCAGGCCGTTGCTAGAACGGATCCGAACCCATCGCTGCCAGCCATCGGATGACAGCAGCTGCTCGGTGGCTTGCTTGAGCCGCTGGCGGTCTCGCTCGCGGCGCTGCTCGCGCTCGGAGAGCCGTCGGTCGTTGCGCATGACCTCAGTCCTTTTCGCGGGGGCCCGCCGGGTGCGGGCCGTCAGGCGCCCGATCCGCACGCCGCCAGGCGTGCCACCCTGAAAGGGCGCCGGCCCGCACGTGGCGTGCCCCAGCTGAACTTCGCGTCATGCCCGCCCGACGACGACTCTCGCGGTTCTGAGCGCGATGGACCGCCCGTCGCCAGCGGTTCGGTGACTGCCGCTATTGCCGTGCGGCGGTCCCGCCGCACCACACCGGACGATGGCTCAACATGGAGGATCCGGGGCGTGACAACGACTGTGCTCGAGCGGGCTTCCGCTGGCGATGAACGTGCCTTCCGCGAGCTCACGGAGCCGTTCCGGCGCGAGCTGGAGTTCCACTGTTATCGGATGCTCGGCTCGCTGCAGGATGCCGAGGACGTGCTGCAGGAGACGATGCTGGCCGCTTGGCGTGGGCTGCGCGGTTTCGAGCGGCGCTCGAGCTTGCGAACCTGGCTCTACCGGATTGCGACGAACCGATGTCTGAACGTATTGCGGGACGCGGGTCGCCGCCCGCCGGCGGTACCGCCGCTGCTGTTTGAGATTCCGGTGCCGACGAGGATGTCCGATCCGTACTGGCTCGAGCCTTATCCGGATGACCGGCTCGGCTGGCTGACAGACAGCCAGCCGGGGCCGGCGGCGCGGTATGAGAGCCGTGAGGCGATCGAGCTGGCGTTCATCAGCGCGTTACAGCGACTGCCTGGCCGCCAGCGCGCCGTGCTGGTGCTCCGGGACGTGCTGGGCTTCCACGCCGCGGAGACCGCGGCGATGCTCGAGACCTCGGTCGAGGCCGTCAAGAGTGCGCTCAAGCGCGCCCGGGCGACGATCGAGCAGGAGCTCGGGGATCCGGCCCAGCGGATCGCCCCGCCGCCCCTCGGCTCGGTGGAGGAGCGGGAGCTACTGGCGCGGTTCGTTGAGGCGTTCCTCGTCGACGATGTCGACGGAATGATCGCTCTCGTCACTGAGAACGCCTGGTTCCGGATGCCGCCTGCCCACCACGAGTACCACGGCCCGGAGCTGATCGGCACGTTCCTCGCCGCCGTTGCCCGAGGGCACTCAGGCCACCCGCGCCGTCTGATTGCCACCCGTGCGAACGGGGAACCCGCGTTCGCGACCTACTACGCCGACCCCGCCTCCGGCAGGGCCCAACCGGTCGGGCTGCTGGTGCTCTCGCTGGCGGGCACGCGGATCGCCGAGCTGACTTGGTTCCTCGGCCCCGGCTACCTGGAGCGGTTCAATCTACCCAGCGCCCCCTTTGTGGACGCTCCGGTGTCAAAAGCTCCGTAATCGCTAAATGCCGGCGCCGCCGGCAGACACCAGGAGGTTCCCCATGCCCGTCTTGATGATCACCGAGATGCCCGGCGCCGACGCAGCGTTCGCGGAAGGGATGCGCCAAGCCGGAGTCCTTGACGCGTTGCAGACGGCCCGAGGATTTCAGGGCCACTGGAGTGGCGCCGCCAGCTCTGGCTACAGGGTGATCGAGCTGTGGGACTCGCGCGAAGACTGCCAAGCGTTCGCCGACGACAACTTCGCGCCAAAGCTTCCGCCGGGAAGCCAGCTCCCGCCGATGGAGTTCTTTGAGTTGAACTTCGAGGTCAAGCCCACGCGATAGGCACAAAGGCAATCAGCCGTGCTTGCCTCGGCCCAATCCGAGTCGGAGAGGTGGCTCGAGCTGCCGCCGCTTCCCCGCCGCGAGATAAACGAAGTGCAACCCAACGCTTGCGTAGTTGAGCACCACCAGCACTCTCCGTCTGGACTCGTCGCGGCTTGGTCGTACTCATCCACGATCCGGGCGCGCCTGCGACGCGGTCGACCCAGACCGCGCTTTCGCAATCGAACAGAAGCGGCCACGATCACTGACCCGCAGATGCTGGCGGGGAAAGTCTCCCCGTGTCTGGATGCCTGGTTGTGCTGATGCTGGCCAAACACGAGATAACATGTCAACCAGACCGTGCTGTTGCGGGTCAGTGCAATGGTCGAGGCACATCCGGAGAATCGTCGAGCTCGACTGCAACCCGCTGATTGCCGGTCCCGAGGGAGCGGTGATCGTCGACGCCCGCGTGAGGGTCGAGACCGCCGCGCCACCATGACCGATTCTGTCGCTCGAGGCATAGGGCGACAACGCCACTAGAGCAACCACCTAAACGTCGACGAGCTTATGGGCGAGCGCGTAGCGGACGAGCTCCGATCGCGACGCGAGCCGTAGCTTCTGCTGGATGTGGGCGCGGTGAGTCTCGACTGTCCGCACCGAAAGAAACAGCTGTTCGGCTATCTCCGCGTTCGTGTGTCCGAGAGCGATCATCCGCAGCACCTCGACCTCACGCTCGGAGAGTCCGCCGGGCGGCCCGGGCGGGGGCTCGGCGGCGACGCGCGCGCCGAGGCGCGGGTTGAGATACGCACGGCCCGTCGCGGCACGGCGGATCGCCTCGACCAGCTCTGACTCGGCGGACTCCTTGAGCACGTAGCCAAGCGCGCCCGCGCTCAACGCGTGGCGCGCGTATGCGGGTTCGTCCTGCATCGTCAGCACGACGATTTGAGTCTCCGGGCACTCGGCGCGGATTTCCGAGATCCCGTCGAGGCTCGAGCCGCCGGGCATATTCAAGTCGAGCACCAGCACGTCCGGTCGGTGGCCGCGCAGGTAGCGGCGGGCTCCGTCGAGATCGGATGCCTCGGCCACGACCTCGAATCCTTCCTCGTCAGCGAGTACCTGGCGCAAGCCGCTGCGAACCACGGCGTGGTCGTCGGCGATCACGACCCGAATCGTTCCATGCGTTCCGTTGTCGGCAGGGTTTGGGTTGATCACTGGGGTGTCCCGACCGGGCCAAGGGATGGTAACGCGGCCCTCGAGCGCAGTGGCCAGCTGGCGCTCACTCATACCGGTTTGTTCGAGCAACCACAGCAGCAGCCCAGGGTCGAGCAGGCGCGCGCCGAGGCTAGAATCAATGCTCGAGTTCGTGTCCACCGGGGCGGTTGGGGGGCTCCACGAGCTAGCGGAGGCGACCCGCGCCGACCTGCTCGTCATCGGCTCCTCGAGGCGCGGGCTCTTCGGACGGGGTGCTGATCGGAGATGACACCCGTGCCGCGCTAAACGGTGGGCCCTGCGCCGTGGCCATCGCGCCCGCCCGGGTATTGCCAGCATGCTGGCGCATTACGAAAGATCGGCGTCGGCTACAACGGCTCACAGGAGAGTGTGCACGCACACGCGATCGCGAGGCAGCTCGCCGCCGAGCACGGGGCGGAACTCTCCGCCTTCGAGGCCGTTGAACCTCCCGACTTACGCCTTCGTCGCCGGCGTCGCTCCCTTACGGGGCAGAGCCGCGCCGCTGAGGTGGCGGGAGCTTGATCGCCCGAGCCGCGCGGGCACGAGAAGGTCCCGGGCGCCGTTCAGTGGTTGCTCATGAGCCATGCGCCGTCTTGCAGCCGGCGATCTAGCAGGGTGAGTACGTCAGCCATGATCGCCTCGAGCGTTCGATCGGTGCGCACCGCCGGGTGGGCACCGGCCGCTACCTTGCCGAGGGGCTCCCAGCTCGAACGCTCACTCATCACCACCGCCGTGTCGGCGTCTGACACGCGTCCGGGATCGCGCTCCCGCGCGACCGAGGCTCCCGGGCCAAGCTCATACCGCTGTCCGCGGTAATACGAGGATCTCCCCACGTTCGCCGATGGCTATCCCAAGTACTGCCCCGGCAGCGACTCAGGTCCGAGCACGATCCGCCGGCCGGAGACCGTCCACGCGCGGATACGTACCCAGTGGGGCTTGGCTCCGGGGGCCCAAGGCTCGAGCCCGAGCCTGTTCAGGCGGGCGATGTCGCTATCGGTGTTGATCTCCGCGGTGAGTCCCGCCACGATCACGCTCCATCCCGTCCTCGCTCCCTCATCGATCCCGTCGATCTCGAACGCAGCCTTGGCGGCATGCAAGAGCGCGTGGAACTTCGAACCTCTCGCGGTGCGGAACACGACCGACTGAGACCGACGGTCAAAGACATAGTTGACCGGCCGGATCATCGGAGCGCCGTCGCCCATCACCACGGCAAGGCGGGCAAAGCGATGCGTGGAGAGCAGCTCCAGGCACTCTTCTCTGGAGAGCTCTAGCAGCGCGCTCGCGCCGTCCTCTCGCGCGCCGCGCTTCGACTGCCCGACTCCGCTCTGCGTGGGCCGTTTGCTGGTCGGCTTGGAGATCACACGGTGACCATATGACGTCGCGAACAGTCGATCAGCCGCAGAAAGCCGAGACCTGCCGCAGCAAACTACTGACTCAGGCGGGCCGCGGCGCATCGGCATAAGTAATGCGTTGGCCGGACAGTGCCAGCACCTGGGGCGCGCTCAAACGGCCTGGGCAACAGGCACGAGCACTCGCTCGGCGAGCTCGACCAGGCGGCTCGAGTAACCCCCACTCGTTGTGTACCAAGCCACGACCGCGCGCTGCGGCCTCTGCCGAAGGTCGTGGTCACCACCGTCCCGTTTCACCTGCCGCAGCGATGAACAGTCGATCACTGCGATCCCTCCCGATGACCGGGCTCATCGTCGCGGAATTCGCTACGACGAGCTCGGAAGCGAATAACGACTAACGTAGAGAGAGCTACCGACGGCGCCGGCGAGGACGATCCTGTTCGCGCCCCAGCGCGCGACCCCGTTGACACTGACGCTTGGGGGCCTGGCGATTACGAGCATCCCATCACGACCAAAGCCTCGGTTGGCGATTCCGCCGGGTTGCAGTTGCGCCAGCACGTTTCCCACTCCCACCGTCAGGCGTCCCCCGGGTGTTGAGGCAGCTCCACAGGTCGTCTCATTGGAGGCCTTCAAGTCCCTGATCACCGAGCGTCCGTTTCGCGCCTGTCCATAAGAGCGGTCAAGCAACCCCCGCGAGGTGAGGCGAGCGGTCAGCAGCGCATCCCCAGCTGCCGTCGATCCGTCTCCAGTGATGGTGGCGCGGCCACGCGAGTCGACCGTCATCGCACACGGGAACCACTGCGCGGACTTCCGGCCGGCCCCGCCGTTCGCAAAGGCGATCTCGACATGGCCACCGCTTCCGAAGCTACGTACCAGCCGGCCGTTCGCAGACAGCCGGAAGACTCCGGCGCTACCGTGGCCATCGCCGCCGATGTAGTCGACATGCCCAAAACCGATCACGCCGCCGCCGCTCAGCGTCGCAAGGCCGGACACGGTCGCGCTTGCGGCACGCACCGGGTTCCAAAAGAGCAACTGCGCCACCCCTGCATGCCCGAAGCGGCGATCCAGCACCCCGCCGCGGGTAAGCCGCGCCACCACCATCGGGCGACCGTTCACGTTCTCATTCGAGCCACCAAGCAAGATCCCGCCGTCCGGCTGTAGCGCGATCGACTGAGCGATCCCGCCCACGCGAACGGTCGCGAGGCCGGTTCTGCTCCCGCCAAACGTCCGGTCCAGGCGCCCGTTAGCGGTCAAGCGCATCACCAGCATCGAGTCCAGCCCGTATCCCCCTGCGACCAGAAGCTTGCCGGTCGACCGATCCTGCAGCACGGAAGTCGCCAGGAACGGGCCCTTGGCCGCGGGAAGAGCGGACTTGAAGATGCCCCGCGACGCGAAGCTCCGATCGAGCCGCCCGTCCGGGCGGTAGCGCACGACGACGACCTGCCCGTTACCGGACGGCGTAATCGCCCCGCCGACGACCACGATCGCCCCGCCCTTGACCACCGCCAGCGCCCCTGCAGACGCGCTGGTGCCCGGAATCCGCGTGCTCACCCAGCCCTTTCCGGCGCCGAACGACCGATCCGGGCTTACATTCCGGACCGCGGAGCGCGCGGTACCGGCGGCGGCCGCGAGCGCCACCAAAACACCGATCAGTAGCCGTGTGAGGACTGAGAGGTTCACAAGTCCAGTGCAGAATACCTCGCGCAGCCGACCGCACCTTCAGCACACGGTGGTGGGCGTGCCGGCTCCTTTCAGATCTCGACCTGCTGACCGCGGTCGAGCATCAGCAAGCGGTCGCGAACGCCGTTGCCAGAGAACGCTGCCTCGACCTCGGCGGCACCTTGGGTGAAGTGCGCCCAGCCCTCGAAATGCAGCGGAATCACGATGCGAGCTCCGAGGATCCGCGCGACATCCGCTGCGTGGTCGGCGGAGAGAGTCAGATACGCGCCGTCGAATTTCGGCAGCTGGACCGCGCCGACGTTCAGGATCGCGATCTGTATTTCAATTCGCTCGACGATCCGGCGCACCACGTCGCGAGAGGCGTTGTCTCCCGAGACGTAGACGGCGTCAGCGTTTGGCGCGGAGAGCACAAATCCGAGTACCGGCCCCTGGATCTGGTCGCTCCCGTCGGGCCCGTGTTGCGCGTGCACCGCGGTCACCTTCACGACGCTTCCGCGCGGACTCTCGACTCCGATCTCCGACCAGGGCTCCATGCCGACGACGTTGCCGCCCAGATCTTCCGCGGCCTTGGTTGTGGACAGGACCTGTTTGGCGGCGGGCAGGAATGCTCTTCCGGCCGGATCTAGGTTGTCACTGTGATGATGATGAGAGAGGAGCACGACGTCGATCGGCTCATGCTGGGTGATGTCGAACGCGGGGCCCGTCAGTTTGGTGAGGCCTCCGTACTCACCCGGGGGTGACAGCGCCGGATCGGTGAGCCAGCGGATACCGCCGTACTCGAGGATCGCGGTCGGACCTCCCACCAGCCGGATGCCGAGTTGCGATTCAGTTGCGGCCGAACGCTGCTCTGGTGATTGGTTTGTCATTCCAGGATTGTGTCGGGTCGCGTCATGCGCTCTGCTCGGGCGCACGGTGCGTGCTGCGAGTGGAGCGTATGCGTAGCCGCTCGCGCGTGAGCGCGAGTCGCGCCGCCGTGTGGCCGGGCACCCCGTGCACCGCTCCTCCCGGGAATGTCGCTGCCCCGGCCATGTACAGGCCGCGCAGGGGCGTGGAGTACGGGTTCAGTTTCACGACCGGCCGGAATATCACCTGGTCCAGGGTGTAGCTGCCGCCGCCCACGTCGCCGCCAATCAGGTTCGCATCGCGCCGCTCGAGGTCGAAGGGGCCGAGCAGGTGCCGGGCAAGGATCAGATCGCGAAAGCCGGGCGCGAAGCGCTCGATCTGGGCTTCCACGCGCTCGGCGTGGCGGTCTTGCTCCGCTGGCCAATCGACAGTTTGCGGGCCGTGAGTGTAGGCCCAGGCGGTGTGCTTGCCCGCCGGCGCGCGACCGGGATCGGCCAGGGACTGCTGCCCCAGGAGCAGGAAAGGGCGCCCGGGCAGGCCGCTCACGTTCGTCGTGGCGTCGAGCACTTCAGTCTCAGCACCTCCCACGTGCACCGTGCCAGCGCGCCGTGCTTCGGGAGAGCTCCATGGAATCGGCCCGTCTAGTGCCCAGTCGAGCTTGAGCGTGGCGGGGCCGGGCCGGTAGCGTGTCAGCGCCTGCACGTACGCGCCCGGCATCGCCCGCCCGGCCAGGCGCGCGAGGGCGGCGGGCATCACGGTGGCGATCACCAGCGAGGCGCCGACATGCTCCCCGTCGGCCAGACGGACGCCGCTGACGCGGCCTCGGCTGGCAGCGATCTCAACGACCTCGGCACGTGTCCGGATTGTGCCGCCGAGCGTGTTCAGGTAGCTGACGAGCGCAGCGCTGAGGCGCCCGGCGCCGCCCTCGGGACTGGGCCACCCGACGGCGTGCCCGAGCAGGTTGAGATACGCGGCGGCGACCGCGCTACCCGCTCCGGTCGGAGGCACGTCCCCGTGCATCGCCGCGCCGTACAGCCACGCGCGGGCGCCGGAATCGCTGAACAGCTCGCCGGCGAGCGCCTGCGCGGGCATCAGCAGCAACCGCGCGAACTCGAGCAGCCCACGCGGGCGAAGGCCCAAGGCGAGGCGAGCGGCTCCCGGGAGCGGCGGAAAGCCTGCGAGCATCGTGTCCCGCACCGCGCCGAAATGGGCCAGCATCGGTGCCGCGAACGCTCGCCAAGCCTCGCCCTGTCCGGGCGCCAGCGCCTCGAGGCTCTGCACGGTGCGGTCGAGGTCCCGATACAGGGCCGCGCCGCGACCGTCGGGCAGCGGATGGGCATAGCACGCCTCTGGATGGACCCACCGCAGGCCGTGGTCCTGCAGCGGCATCTTCGCGAACACCGGCGAGGCGGCGGTAGCCGGATAGACCGAGGAGAAGACGTCGTGATGAAAGCCGGGCAGGGTGAGCTCCTCGCTTATCACCGCCCCGCCTGGGGCGGGGGCAGCCTCGAGCACGGTCACCGGTCGTCCCGCTCGGGCCAGCGCGATCGCCGCGGCCATGCCGTTGGGGCCCGAGCCGATGACCAGCGCTTCGCGGCTCATCGCGTCGCCAGCGCGAGTTGGTGGAGCATGCTCTGGTGCTCCAGCCCGAACTCGCCCCAGAAGGCGTGCTGGGCCGCCTGCCCCGCCAGCCGGTAGATGCGCTCGAGGTGCCACGGCATCGGATCCCAGGTGCCGACGGCGCGCACCCAGGTACGACCGTCGTGGGCGAACAGGATCAGCCGGTTGTGGCCGCGGCCCATGAAGTGCCCTTCGTGGGTGGTCAGGTCGAAGCCCACGATCGGCTCCCCTCCCTCGGGCACCGCCCGCGGCTCGCCGTGGCCGTAGCCCGCCAGCCCTCCCTCGAGCGCGTCGAAGTACGCCCTGAGCTCCTCGGGCTGCTCACGAGTGACGAGCTTGGTGATCGTCACGTAGCCGCGCTGAAATACCGGGCGGCCCGCCTCGGTGCCGGCCGCTACCTCGATCTCGAACGTCTGTCCGAGTAACTCTGAGCGCCGCAGCGGAGTGAAGCGGCCGAGCTCGCTGGCATAGTCGGGCCAGGCTTCCGTGCGGGTCAGCGCGGCGATCACTTCCTCGGCGGAAGGTACCTCGACGGGCGGATATGTATGCCAGGTCTGTTCCGAGGGCGGGCCGATCCCCGGCGTCAGCGCGCCCACCCGCGCTAGGCGCAGCCTCCGCTCGGGTTCGTAGGCGCGCTTCTCATCCTCGCCGGGAAACACCACGCCCCAGCCGCGACGGCGCGGATCGGCATACGCGCCGCTGAACCACCCGCCGAGCAGCCCGTCCGCGCCTTCCAGCAGCTGCTCTCGAGACAGGGTCCCGCGTGCCGAGCGCGCGGCATCCAAGAAGCGATCGCGGCCGAAGACGCGGTGAAACGGAACCATGTCGCGGGCGCCCAGCCGGCCGCGCGCATGACGATCCCAATACGTGGCGACGATCGCGTTGGCCAGACGCAGATCGTCCACGCTGCGCACGCCGGGTCCGCGGCGGTAGTAAGCGCCGTTGAGGAAATCGGTCACCCAACCGGCGGCGCTGGGGCGGGCGATCGAGGAGCCGGCCAGCCGCATGAACTGAACGCGCTCCCGGCTGAGCAGGCGACCGGCAGCGACCCCGGCGGCGAAGCCGGCCGCGAAGCCGGCGGCCGTCCCGGCGGGGCGTCCACCCGAACGCCCGGGACTGGTGGTGCTCGTCGCGATTCTCATCGTTCCTATGTTTTCAGACCCCGAGTCGGCTACCGATCAGCTCGGTAGTTACCCGCAATGAGCCTGTGGAGCATCCCCACTGTGGCGACACCGGGCGGTTCGTAGGCTGGCTCTTCCAGTGAGCGCGACCAGCGGGCAAGGAATGAAGGTAATGATCGCCGGAGGCGGCGTCGCCGGACTGGAGGCCGCGCTGGCTTTGCGATATCTGGCCGGAGAGCGCGTAGCGGTCGCGATGCTTGCTCCGGAGCCCGCATTCGTCTACCGCCCGCTGCGGGTACGCGAGCCGTTCGCCGGCCCGCAGGCGCGGCACTATCCGCTGGAGGAGATAGCGCAAGACATCGGCGTCGAGCTGACGCGAGACTCGTTCAAGTGGCTAGATCCCGGCCAGCGGATCGTTCACACCGCGGCCGGCAAACAGCTGCGCTACGACGCGCTTCTGCTCGCGCTCGGCGCGCGGCTGTACCCGCGCTTCAGGCACGCGCTCACACTCGAGGACAGGCGCCTTGACGAGCAGCTACACGGGCTGATTGAAGACCTGGAGGCGGGCTACCTCCACAAGCTCGCGTTCATCTCGCCGAGCCAGATGCCGTGGCCGCTGCCGCTTTACGAGCTCGCGTTGATGACCGCGCGCCGCGCGTTCGACGTCAACGAAGACCTCGCGGTCACGATCGTGACGCCGGAGGATGCGCCCCTGGCGCTGTTTGGAAGCGCCGTGAGCGAAGCCGTCGGGAAGCTGCTCGAGGACAACGGCGTCCGCGTCATCTCCTCCACCCATTCCGAGACACCCAAGCCCGGCGTGGTGTCGCTGCATCCGGGCGGCCGGAGTCTCTATGTCGATCGTGTGGTCGCGTTGCCCGAGTTGTTCGGGCCCTCGACACCGGGGGTGCCCAAGCGCGATCGACACGGCTTCATTCCGATCGACGTCCACTGCAGCGTGCCGCGGCTCGAGAGAGTGTTCGCGGCCGGGGACGCCACCGACTTTGCCGTCAAGCACGGCGGGGTCGCCTCACAACAGGCCGATGTGGCGGCCGAGGGCATTGCCGCGTTGGCCGGCGCTGCGATCCAGCCGGCGAAGTTCCATCCGATCATCCACGGGATGCTGCTCGGCGGCGACGAGCCGCTGTACATGAGCGCCCGGATCACCGGCGGACACGGCACGAGCTCCGAAGTGAGCCGCGAGCCGATGTGGGCGCCGGCAGCGAAGATCACCGCCAAGTATCTGGCGCCCTACCTGCAATCGCGGGATCGGGCTGCCCCGCGGTAAGCGCATATGTCCGACGGGCCACGGCGAAATCCGCAGCAGCAGCCGGACGACGGGCGCGCCGCCGCCTCGATCTGCGTGGTGATCGCCGACGACCACGCCGTTGTGCGTCGGGGCTTGCGCCAGCTGCTCGGCGCGGAGCCGGACATCGAGGTCGTCGCCGAGGCGGCCAACCTCGCCGAGGCGCGACGATACGTACGGGGACATCATCCGGCCGTGCTGGTGCTCGACCTCAACCTCCCGGAAGGACCAAGCGTCGCTGCCATCCCCGAGCTTCGCGCGGAATTCCCCCTGACGCAGATCGTGGTGCTGACAATGCAGAACGAGCCCGCCTACGCGCGTCAGGCGCTTACGACCGGCGCGCTCGGCTACGTCCTCAAAGAGGCAGCCGAGTCGGAGCTGGTCGAGGCGGTTCGCCGTGCCGCGACGGGGGACAGCTACCTGAACCCGAGGCTCGGCGCCCGCGTCGCGGCCGAGCCACCTCCTGGTCCGCCCGACGGGCTGTCAGAGCGCGAGGTGGGTGTGCTGCGGATGATCGCGCTCGGCCACACGAACGCGGAGATCGCTCAGGAGCTTCACCTTTCGGTGCGGACGGTGGAAACCCACCGCGCCCACATACAGCAGAAGCTCGGGCTCGGGTCGAGGGCCGAGCTGGTGCGCTACGCGCTCCGGCACCGCCTCGTCGACGAATAGAGCCGCATGATCGAGCCGCGCTCGCGATGAGCTCGGTAGTTCTCCGCGACCGGAACGAGGCGCAGCCCGGATGCGCGCGGCCATCCCTCGCGGGAGACTGCTCGCATGCTTCACAGAACCTACACCGAGCAACTAGACAAAGCCCATCTGCGCGGCGAGGTCGAGCGTGTGCGTAAAGAGCTGGCGCGACTGCGGCGCGAGAATGACCACCTGCGGGGCGAGAATGAACACCTGCGACATGCCCTCGATGCCCACCTGGCGCGCTCCGCCTCCGCCGGCCTGTACGGCCCGCTCGAGATGACTGCGGGAACGTGCGTCGGACCGCGGCGCCGCCCGGGTTGTCCGCCTGGGAACAACTAGGGCCGACGCTGAGCCCCACCAGCTCTGATGGCACGACCGAAGCGCAAATCGGCCCAGATTCTCGGGTCAACCCAGATCCGCCCAAGCGGCGGCAGGCGGCGGGCGGATCGGCAGCGACGCCCGCAAGCATGTGCCCGTCTCCTGCGGCTTGATCTCGAGCGTGCCGCCGGCGAGATAGACGCGCTCGCGCATGCCGGCTAGCCCGAAGCCGTTGGTCCGTGTCCCGGGGTCAAACCCGACGCCATCGTCCGCAACCTCGATCCTCACCGCGCCGCCCTCCAGTCGCACCGCGACGCGAGCGCTGTCAGCGCGCGCGTGCTTCGAGACGTTTGTCAACGCCTCCTGGATAACGCGGTAGACGGTCGTCTCGAGCTCCGCCGGGAGCCCGTCGCCGGCGGATGAGGTCCGCTCCGGGATCGCCAGCTCGCTCGAGATCTCTAGTCCGGCGGCGCGGCGGCGCACGAGCAGCGCCTCGATCGCCGGAAGCAGTCCCAGGTCGTCGAGCATCGATGGGCGCAGGTCGCTGATGATCGCTCGCAAGTTGCCGATCTCGACCTCGATATCGTCGATCGCCTGCCGGATCGTCTCTTCCCTGCCAGCGGCATCTTGCCGGCCGAGCGATGAAGCGAGCGCGACCCGCACGGCGCCCAGCGACTGCAGGGTCTCGTCGTGGAGCTCGCGCGCCCAGCGGGCACGCTCGGCGTCCGCCGCCTCGATCGTGCCCCGGAGCCGCTCGGCCTCCACGCTGCGGTTGATCGCCACGGCGGTGGCGGCGGACGCGGCGAAGGTCCGAAGCAGGGCCTCCTCGCTGGCAGTGAACGCGCCGGCCTCTGGCCCGTGGTCGAAGGCCGCGAGCACCCCGAGACCCATCCCACGGTGGACCATCGGCACGAGCAGGGCGCAGCTGGCTTCGGGGACGCCCAGATTCACTGGAGCTACGAGCATCTCGGAGGGTGCGTCGACGCGCTGTGAGCGTCCGCTGCGCAGCACCTGTCCCGAGGTCGAGCGGGACAGGGGCAAGCGATGCCCGCGCGCGTCGATCGCAAAGCCGGCGCTCGCCTGGACCACGAGCTCGTCGCCCTCCCGCAGCATGATCAGCGCGGTTCTGGCGTCGACCAGCGCTCGTCCTCGCTTGACGATCAGCTCGAGCACCAGCTCCAGGGAGGCCGAGCCGCTGATTGCGTCGATGATGTCGCGTGCGGCATCGAACGAGCGGACGGCGCGTTCCAACTCCTCCCGGCGTCGCTCGCTGCTCCCGTACAGCCGCGCGTTGTCGATCGCCGTCGCGGCCCAGTCCGCCAAGACGATGACCGCCTCCTCGTCCTCGTCAGTGAACTCGCTGCCCGTGTCCTTCTCGGTCAAGTAGAGGTTGCCCCATGGCTCGCCCCGGATGATGATCGGCACGCCGAGGAAGCGCCGCATCTCGGGATGGGCAGCAGGGAACCCGTAGCTCTGCGGATGCCGGGTGACGTCTTTGAGGCGCAGCGGACGGGGATCATCGATAAGCACGCCGAGCACCCCGCGGCCCCGGGGCAGATGACCGATCGCGCGATGAGCGGCCTGATCGATGCCCGCGGTGATGAACTGCTCGAGCTCTCGACGCGACTCGCCGAGGACTCCGAGCGCGGCGTAGCGGGCGCCGGTGAGCTCGCGCGCAGACTCGAGGATCCGGCCGAGCACGGCCTCCAGCTCGTGCTCCGCCACCAGCGCTCTCCCCACTTGCAGCAGGCGCCTGAGCTGGTCGGGATCGGCACGCGAAGTCACGGGATCCGTTCGCGACTATACGCCGCTCGACTTGACTGGCCACAGCGCACGGGAATCGCGTACTTTCCCACAGTGGGGCGCGGTGCTCTGCCGATGTGCTCCGACCGTCCGGGCCCATCCTTGGATAATGGAGCTCATCGAGGGAGAGCCACCCGATCCGCGCCCCCGCTGCTCCCGCTGCGGCGACATCATCGGAACCTACGAGCCGCTCGTCCACGTCAGTGGCAGGGCCGCTCGCGAGACCTCACGAGCCGCCGAGCCGCATCAGCTCGGCGTCGACGGGGAGCTGTTTCACCTGGACTGCTACGACCCTGAAGGTCGGGGGCCCGGATTGAGCTAGGGCCGGCTCTCGCCGTCCACGACCTCGGCCGCGAAGTTTTCATCGACTGCAGTTGCGACCACCGATCGGCGATCGGTACTTATCCGCAGCGAGATGATGGCTTGGCTCTGATGCGACGACCGCGTTGAAGCTCGACGATTCGGTGCACATCAGGAGCAACTGAGGAGCACACATGTCACGCAAGGTATTCGACATCCTTACCAGCGCCGGCGGGGTGGCGGTTGTCGTCGTGTTGCTGGTCGCCGGCGGTCTGCTGACCTGGGGTCACAGTGTCGTGAGTTCCAACGTCCACGACCAGCTCGCGCAGCAGCAGATCTACTTTCCCCCCAAGGTGGCGTTCGCGCACCCGAAGGCGGGCACCGAGATCACGCCGGCCATGATCCCATCCGTGTCGCAATACGCCGGCCAGCAGCTGCTGACTGGCGAACAGGCGAAGGTCTACGCCGACGACTTCATCGCCGTGCACCTCTCCGAGATGCCCTACGGCGGGATTTACGCAAAGATCAGCGCCGCTTCTCTCGCCAATCCGAGCAACACTCAGCTCGCAGCGCTGAAGCAGACCTCATTCATGGGGACCACGCTAAGGGGGCTGCTGCTCGAGGCGTATGCGTTCTCGAAGATCGCTACCGTCATGCTTTGGGGCGCGATCGCCTCTTTCGTCCTCGCAGCGATCATGTCAGTGCTCGTCGGCCTCGGGTTCTGGCACGCCCGGCGCACCACGTTCGAGAGGCGGATGTTCGAGCCAAGCGAGCCAAGAGGTGAGGTGCCCTCGGCAGCCTGACGGCTCGCCTGAGCAGTGCACGAATGCCCGCGCCGGTAGCCCGGCTGGCGCGGGCTAACGTGACACTCGACCTCGAGGCGGTGGATGATGTAACGGTAGCCCGGGGACGAGCGGGGCGCAGCCGGCGCCGCCGAGCGACACGCTGACGCGCGTGTACACGGCGGGCACCTACCACAACCACATCGTCCCGATGTACAAGCCCATCGCCCGCACGGGCTGTTCGCCGCGCGCAGCGCCCGGCGCCAGGCAGGTCGCCGGATCATCGGGCCGAACACCTCCCGGGTCACCGGACGCGCCAGCGCCGCATCGAGACCGAGCAGCAGCACGCCCGCGGCCAGTCGGTCCGGCCGCTGGTCCGCCGGCGATGCAGCAGCGACTGCGCGCAGAGGACCGCGTACCCGACAATCGGGACGAGCGTGGTCGGGTCGATCACCACGCGCCGCTCACCCCGGCAACGAGGCACACCGGTACGACGAGCGAGCCGAGCGCGACGAGCGAGAGTCCCGCGGAGCGATCGAGCGCCGGCCGAACCGTTGCGAGATACTCGTTGGGCGATGCCGAGCGCTCCGGCGCGAGCAACGCCGGCACGAGGAATCGGAGCGCCATCAGCACCGCGTAGGCGCCAAGATCGCGGCTCCCAGCCAGGCGTGCCGGCCCGCCGCAAAAACCGCCAGTGCGAGCGCGTACGGACCGCAGCGCGTCGAGCGGTACTGCCCGAACGCGACGCCGGGCGCACGGGGGTTGCGGAACGAGGCGCGGCCGCTGCGTAGCAGGTGCAGCGGGCCGCGGCAGCGCTTGAGCCACGCCGGGCCGGCGTCGCCGAGGCTGGCGAGCCCGAGCGCAGCGCGAGCGGCCCGCCGAGCGCCCCGAGCACCCGGGCCGCGCCGCCCGTGAGGTTCGCGAGCGCGCCGATCGCGATCGCAACAGGGACGAAGTACACGAGGTAGCCGGCGGTGAACTTCAGCGCGGTGCCGCGCACCTCACGAGGGATAGCACGCTGAGGTCCACGCCGCGCGCGTGGCCTTCGCGTATGTGGTACCCCGTGAAGCTGTTGCAGTGGCCTCCGTCGGGGTCGTCTCCAACCCAGCACGGACACGGACCCATGCATGAGCGGGCCTCGATCAGGTCACCGCGAAGGTCGTATGCGGTTGCAGCTGCGGTCGCCACCTGTCTCGGTTTCCCGGCCACCAATGCCAATTTTGTCTATCTAACCAGTTGACAAAGCAGGCTCAGGGGCGCGCGAATCGCAGGCGCGCGCCGGTAGCGGACCTGGCCGCGGGAGTGATCGCCAACCGAGCCGGTCGAGCGGGGCGTCGTAACATGCCGATATCGATTCGCGTTCTGCAGTCACGCCCTCGCGCCGGCCGTCGGGCCGGTCGGCACCAACGGCGTGGCGCGGTGATCGAAGGAAGCGGTGATGACGGATTCAACGTTGACGGTCGAGGGGTTGAAGAATTGGGTGAGCGCCGGCGCGCACTGGCGCGTCGTCCGCCATTCGGAGCGGCGCGCCGTCGTCGAGCTGCAGCAATGCACCGGCGAGCCGATTGACCGCATGGAGTCCGATGACCCGGCGGTCATCGACTACTTACGTGGTGTTGAGTCCGACCTGGACCTGAGCTGATGTGCGCCGAGCCCGGGGTCGCCGAGATCGCATCTCCGCGCCCAGTGTCCTAGCGAGCTGCTCCCGGGCAAGGGTACGCTCGGACCCGTGAGCGTCTCGTTCGACTTCGATGCGGTCTTTGACGACGACTATCTGTTCTTCTACGAGCCGCTGCTTGCCGACGTCGCTGAATCAGACGTGGACGCGATCTGGCGGCTGCTGGAGCTCGAGCCCGGCGTCGAGATCCTCGACCTGGCCTGCGGCCACGGCCGGGTCGCAAACCGACTTGCCGAGCGGGGCGCACGAGTCACCGGTCTCGACGCGACGGCTCTGTTCCTAGACCGGGCGCGCTCCGACGCCGCCGCCCGTGGGCTGAAGGTCGACTACGTCGAGGGGGACATGCGTGCGCTGCCCTGGCCAGATGAGCGCTTGACCGCGTGGTGAGCTGGTTCACCCGTTTGGATATTTCGACGACGACGACAACCGCCAGGTGCTCCGCGAGGCACATCGAGTGCTGCGCCCCGGCGGGCGCTTGCTGATCGAGCACAACAACCTGGTCGAGCTGCTGCCGCGATGGCTGCCGTCCGTTGTCACCGAGCGGGACGGCAACTTTGCGATTGACCGTTCGCGGTTTGATCCGGCGACTGGTCGCGCTACCACCCAGCGGGTGGTGATCCGGAACGGCCGGACCCGTCGCGCCACGTTCTCCGTTCGCATGTTCGTCGGCGCTGAGCTACGAGACTGGCTTCTGGCGGCGGAGTTCACCCCCCTCGACCTCCTTGACACCAACGGCGACGCGCTCACCGCACAAAGCCGCCGCATGATCTCGATCGCACACCGGGGGGCCCCAGTCGAGCGTGGTGCGTCCGCGACCCGGGCGTAGACTGCGGCCATGACCAGCGGAGCACCGACAGGCCGAGCCGCCGTGCCCGGCAGCAATCGCGTCGCGGATCCTGCACATACCCGCGTCGGTGACATCGACCTACAGGACGAGATCGAGGTCACCGTGTACGTGCGCCCTCGAGGTTCGCTGGCCTGGGTGGATGCGGATGCGGCGCTGCCTCCCGGCGGGCGCCGGCTGGTGAGCCGCGAGGAGTGGGCCCAGAAGTTCGGTGCCCACCCAGCCGATATCCGCGCGGTGGAGTCGTTCGCGGCCGAGGCCGGGCTCGGCGTGACGGAGCGAGACGGGCCGCGCCGGGCCGTGGTGCTGCGGGGGACCGTCCAGGCCGTCGCGGAGGCCTTCGGAGCCGACATGACCGGCATCTACCGGGATCCCGGTACGGGCGCGGACTACCGCGCGCGGAGCGGGTCGCTGACGGTTCCCGAGGCACTGGCGGGCGTGGTGGTGGGCGTGTTCGGGCTCGACAACCGTCCTCAGGCCAGGGCGAATGTGCGCCGCCGGGCGCTCGACCCCAACTCCTACACCCCTGTCGGCGTGGCTCAGGCCTACGCGTTCCCCGAGGGCAACAACGGTGCCGGTGAGACCGTCGGGATCGTCGAGCTCGCCGGCGGCTTTCAAACCAGCGACCTGACGACGTACTTCGGCGGACTTGGCCTCGCCACTCCCGCCGTGAGCGCGATCAGCGTGGACGGTGGGGAGAACCAGCCCGGACAGGACACCGATGCCGACACCGAGGTGATGCTCGACATCGAGGTGGTGGGAGCGGTGGCCAACGGCGCCTCGATCGCCGTCTACTTTGCCCCCAACACCGACCAGGGCTTCATCGACGCGGTCTCGACCGCGGTCCACGACACGGCTCACAAACCGTCGGTGGTGTCGATCAGCTGGGGGCAGTCGGAGGACTCCTGGACGGCGCAGGCCAGGACCCAGATGGAGCAGATCCTGACCGAAGGTGCCGCGCTGGGCGTCACTGTCACGGTTGCCGCGGGTGACAATGGCTCGACCGACAGCGTCACCGATGGCCAGCAACACGTGGACTTTCCCGCCTCGGCGCCGCACGCGCTGGCATGCGGTGGTACCACGCTCAATGCCTCGGGGGCCACGATCAGCAGCGAGGTGGTGTGGAACGATCCCGGCGACGGCGCCACCGGCGGAGGGGTCAGCCGCCAGTTCGCGCTGCCCAGCTACCAGTCGAACGCGAGCGTGCCGGACAATGTCGACAGCGGCTCCACGGGCCGCGGCGTCCCCGACGTGGCTGGCGATGCGGATCCCAGCACCGGGTATGCGATCCGCGTGGACGGCACTGACGAGACTGTCGGCGGCACAAGCGCCGTGGCGCCGCTGTGGGCCGGCCTGATCGCGTGCCTCAACCAGCGCCTCGGCTCGCCGGTGGGCTTCGTGCAGCCACGGCTGTATCCGCTGCTCGGCACCGAAGCCTTCCACGACATCACCAGCGGAAACAACGGCGCCTATAGCGCGGGCCCTGGCTGGGACGCGTGCACCGGATTAGGCTCGCCGGACGGGGCCGCCCTGGCCAGCGAGCTGGCCGGTGGGTCCGGCACCGGCTAGGACCCGTAGATGGCGGCAGCGCGGCAGCGCCACCGCCGCGGCCCGGGGAAGCGCAGCCGCCGCAGTGGGCGGGTCCGTTATTCGCTTACGGGAAGGTCGGGCTCGGGGGTCCCGCGAGGGCGTGCTTGAGTGATCGTCGCCGGGACTCTCGGAAGCCGGTGCCGGGGAGGGGTTTCCGGCAGCTCACGCCGCGGCCTCGCCGGCGCGGAGGTCGAGTCCGCGGTCGTGCTCGCGCCGTGCGCGAGCGTCAGCTGAAGCTGGCGGTAGTTGAAGCCGTAGGCGCCCGAACAGTCGAGCCCGCCGGCGCAACCGTCGAAGTTGGCGGCCCAGATCATCCACATCTCGAGGCCGTTCGCCCCGATCCAGTTCTCGGGGATGGCGGGGTCGTAGCCGTTGGCCGGCCCAAAGTCAGCCTCGCGCGCGACGAACGAGAACGGTCCCCCGGGCGTGGGCGATTCGAGAATTACGAGCTCGGACCCGTCCTTCCAGATCCCGGGCGGGGCGCTGGCGTAGGCGTAGGTGAACGAGAGCAGGTAGCCGTGAAGGGTTGAGTCGTAGCTCATCCGTGGGTATGTGATGTGATCGCTCCAGGCGAGCACGGGCTTCGCCCGCGAAATCGAGTTCGTCCACGTATCCGCCTGCTGTCCGCCGGAGTTCGTCGTCCCGGCTGCCCACTGCCAGCGTGCTGGGTTGGTGATGTCCGCGACGTCGGCTCGGGCGCGTCCCAGGATCAGGGTGCTGGCGTTGAACTCGCGCTCGCTTGCGATCGCGTAGACGTAGCCGTCGGGCGCGGCGGCGTTGTCGCCGTACTGGATGAAGTTCAGGTTGCCGGTCGGGCCGGGGAAAGACTGCTTGGGGAACTGCCAGTGCTGTCCTTGGTCGGTGGAGTAGGCGATCCCCGCCAGCCCCTCGAACGGGCCGTTGGCGTTCCAGTTCCAGTTGTTGGCCTGGGTGGCATAGAAGACGCCGTTTACGATCGTGAAGCCCATCGAGTAGTAAGAGCCGAGTGGCCCGCTCAGCCGGGCCTCGTTCCCGCCGGCCTGTGCGTAGGTCCTCGCGGGCCCGGACTCACCAACCGCGGTGAAGTTGAGGTCTCGGGACTCCCGGTGACCTGCGCGAGGGAATTTCGCCATAAGGCTCCCCCGGAGGTTCCGGTACCGCCGTCATCCATCAGCACGTAGAGGCTGCCGCTCGTAGATGACGACGTGGAGAGAATGTCACCGAACTGGTTCGACGGCGGGGAGTAGCGCGCGCTGGTCCAGGTTGCGCCGGTGATCAGCGTGCTGCTTGGAAACGGCGTGTTGTTCGAGGTCGTGAGCCGGGTGGCGCTCGCCGCCGCGGCGTTTGCGACGGCGAGCGTCGCCGCTGCGGCTGCCACGAGCACGCCCCCGATCAGGGCGCCGCCCAGGCAACGGGCGGCGAGCGCAAAAGCGGCGTTCATGTCAATAGCGTCCGCGAGGAACCTTTGACGATCGTCGGCCGGGGCTCAAAGTTTCGCCAAAGCTCCGTAAGCGTCTCGTAAGCGCCCGGGACGGCGACCGGTGGGGCCCGGAGGGGCCTGGGACGCCACCGGCAACCTCGAGATCTACTACGCGGCCGCGGTGCGCAGCATGTCGATGAGCTGGCACAACTTCTTCTTCGCGGCGTTTGATCCCGCTGGAACGATCACGATCGACAAGCTCCCGGGTGCGTTCTGGGTGCAGGCGCTGTTCGTAGGGGTATTCGGAGCGCACCGGTGGGCACTGGTCGCGCCACATGGTGATCGAAGGCATGGCAAGCGTCCTGGTCCTTCATCGCGTGGTACGCCGGGTGCCTGGTCCGGTTGAGGCATGGCTGGTCCTGCCGGCGCTCGCATCCGCGTATCTGGTGGCCGCGAGCGGCGGATGGCGGGAAGGCTCGGGCTCTGCCTCGAGCGCGCGAGCAGGCCGCGCTGTGTATCGCCGCACCGGAGGTGGACGATCCTAATGACGCTATAGGGCATTAAGATCGTCCAGGTCCCGCTGCGATGCTTGACGAGGGTCCGGGCCGAGCCTCGCCGCCGCGGTGGCGCCGGCGAGGCCGTCCGGTGTGCGATCTGCTAGCGCGCGAGCGTAGCCAGGTTGATGGCGTTGGCCATCGCCTGATACCCGGCGTCGTTCGGATGCAAGTCGTCGCCGCTGTTGTAGGCGGGATTTATGTACTGCGGGTCGTAACGATCCTGCGTCGCTTTCGCGAAGTCGATGACCCCGTCGAAGGCGTGGCTGGTGCGGATCCAGGTATCGACGGCCTCCCGCTTGGCTTCCGCGGCGGGGGACCAGTATGCCGAGCCCTTGAAGGGAACCAGCGTGCCGCCGAAGACCTTCAGCCCGTGCCCGTGGGCCTGTCTGATCAGGCGCAGGTATCCGGCTTCGATTTGCGCCGCGGACACGTTGGTGTTCGGCTCGGTGCAACCCGTGTTCGGATCTTGGCTGAAGCCGATGTCGTTGATGCCCTCGAGCAAGATCACGTCTCGGACACCGGGCACCGAGAGCAGGTCGCGGCCGAACCTAGTGAGCGCGGACTGGCCAAAGCACACGGAGTCATTGAGCACCCTGTTGCCGCCGATCCCTTCATCCACGGTCCCGGGCGCTCGACTGCCCAGCGCGGCAACCAGTCGCTTGGCAAGGAGGCTGGGCCAGCGGTCGTTTGCGTTGATCTGTGATTGCCAGCCGTCGGTGATCGAGTCACCAAACGCGACGACGGTGTGTGCCGAGGAGCTCGCGGACCGCACGTCGACGTCACTGACATAGAACCAGGAGGAGCCGCCGGGAGCGATCGAGGCCAGCGCCGAGTACGAACTCGCGCTCGCTTGCCCCGCCTGGTTGCCCGAGGCAACGTAGTTCGTCTGCTGCGAGGCGAAGTGATAGGTGGTCGGTCCCGTCGGGCCCGGGAGATACAGGCTGATCGCCAGATCCTCGAGCGGGTGGACCGTGAGCCTCACCGGATCGCTGACCGCCTCGGCGCCCGCAGGGATCGTGAGCGACCGATGCCCGCCGAATGTGATGTTCCTGATCGTGCCCGAGACCAGCTGCGCCGCAGCGAGCTCGACACCCACGGTGGCGGAACCAACGACAAGTGGCCGAGTGCCGAACGTGTTACTCAGGTGAATACGAAGCACCTGGCCGCCGACACTGGTAAAGACGATGTTACGGACGGTTTGATTGTCGAATCCACTGAGGGCGGGGCTCGTGGGCTCGCCGAACGTCGATAGGGCAACGCTCGAGGGAGCTTGTACAGCCGCGGCCCACGTCGCCTCCCATGGCGGGGTCGACGTTCGAGCCTTGTTCGTCGCTGCGCCGCCAGGAGCAGCCGCGGCCAGCAAAGCGCAGATCGCCAACACGAGTCCGAGCCCGAACCTGAAAGCTCCACGCCGTGCACTAAAGCTACACATACATAACCTCCCTTGAGTCACTGTGACTCCGGCCGCGCTGCCGGTATACCCTCAGCGCGGAGAGAAAACACCGTCCGCGATGGCGGCCGCGCGGGCTTGCTCAGAGCTTCTCCACCGGAGCAAGGCCATTGAGAGCCGTGATCAGGCGAGCGCCTGGCTCTACGGCGTCGTGTCGAGCGAGCAGTCGCCGCAGTAGCGCTTGGTGATCGGGGTAGCGCTCGCGCCGGCCGACCGGCAAGGCGATCGGTAAATCGGCGACCGGCGTCACCACTCGTATCGCGCTCGTCAGGTAGTCGCGGTCGGCGTCGCGCAGCGGGCGGTCGCGGAGCACGCCCTCGACACTTCCGTGGCGGCGAATCATTGCCGCTGCGCCAACGCTTCCGACGCCCTTCAGTCCTGGAAGGCCGTCCGACGGGTCACCGCGGAGGATCGCGAAGTCGGCGTAGCGACGGCCCGGTATCTCGTAGCGGCGCGATACTTCTTGCTCGTCGATCAGCGAGTAGCCTCCCTTCTCCGGATACAGGATCCGGACCCGCTCTCCGTCCACGAGCGCGAACAGGTCTCGATCGCCGCTGAGGATCTCGACGCTACTGGAAGCTTGCGCGACGAGGGTCGCGATCACGTCCTCGGCCTCGTGTTCCTCGATCCCGACCATGTCGATCCCGACCGCGGCCAGCATCTCCTCAATCACCGGAAGCTGCGCCGCCAGAGCGGGGGGCACTGGCTCTGCCGCGCGATGGGCCTTGTAGCCCTCGATCAACTTGACCCTCCAGACGGGACGCCACGCCCGGTCCTCGGCCACGACTACGCGGCGCGGCCGTCGCTGGGCGATCACCCGCGCGAGCCGATCGAGAAAACCACCGATCGCGTTCCCGTCTCGATTGGGAACGGCCCGCCGGGCGCCGTAGTACGCGCGGAAAATCAGGCTCGGCCCATCGATCATCATCCAGTCGCAGGTCATGCCAGAACCGATCCTGCCACCCACCCACGGCCTCGCGTTTGCCACTGGCGCCGCCCCCGCGCACACTTAGATGCAATCGGTAAAGTATATCCAGAGCGCGCGGCGGCATCAACGAAGAGGAGAGGCATGAAGCGGAGCGAGCACGCGATTTTGACGACGCACACCGGGAGCCTGCCCAGGCCCGAGGAGCTCGAGCGGATGATGTTCGAGAAGCTCGAAGGGACGCTCGACGATCCTTCGAGGCTGCAGGGACTGGTCACAGAGGCAGTCTCGGACGCCGTCCGCAAGCAGGTCGAAGCGGGCATCGACGTGGTCAGCGACGGGGAGATGAGCCGGGAAGGCATGCAGTACCTGCGAGATCACGCGGACGGCTTCGACGGAGAGAGCAAGCCGTTCATGGCGAAGGACCTGTTGGAGCACCCCGGCGCGGCGATCAGGGTGGGGGCGCTCGAGGGTACGCAGCACATGAAGACACCGGCTTGCACGGGAGCGATCAAATACCGCGACACCGAATGGCTCGATACCGACATCAGCAATCTGGCTCAGGCGCTTGACGCGGTCGAAGTCGACGAAGCGTTCATCACCGTGACCTCACCCGGCACGGTCGCCCAGCTGATCGAGAATCAACACTACGAGTCACGTGAGGCGTACATGTTTGCGTTGGCCGACGCGATCAAGATCCAGTGCGACGCGATCGCCGAGGCCGGCTTCCTGGTCCAGGTCGACGCCTGCGATTTGCCGATGGAGTTCCACGTCGACTATCGAGACCTGACCCGCGGAGATGCTCACGAGATGCTCAAGCTGAACGTCGAGGCGATCAACAGGACGCTCCAGGACATCCCCAGAGAGCGGGTTCGACTGCACGTCTGCTGGGGTAACTATCCGGGCCCGCATCACTACGACGTGCCCGTGTCGGAGATCATGGATCTAATCCTCGGCGTAAAAGCAGGGGCGATCAGCTTCCCGGCAGCCAACCCGCGTCACGAGCACGAGTGGCGCGCGTGGGAGCAGGCATCGCTGCCGGATGACCTGATCCTGATTCCCGGCGTCGTCGATACCGTCTCCACCTTCGTCGAGCATCCTCGCCTGGTCGCGGACCGGATCGGTCGCTTCGCAAGAATCCTCGGGCCCGAGAACGTGATCGCGAGCACGGACTGCGGCTTCGGAACGTTTGTGGGCTTCTCGGCAGTGGCGCCGAGCGTGGCCTATGCCAAGCTCGCGGCGCTGGCCGAAGGGGCGGCGCTGGCCTCTGAGGAGCTATTCGCGGCGCGGCCGACATGAACGAGGTGTGACAGCGGTCGCGAACGGGTCTAGCGTGTCGGGTCGCTCTCGCGCCGGCTGTTCGCGACCTATCGTCCTTTAGCGTCAGCACCGCTCGATACACGGGTGAGCGGCCGCGGAGGGGACGCTCAGCCACGCCCCGGTGGGACTGGCTTCTTCGGGAAGAAGCTGTCTTTGAGACGAGCGGTGGCTCGGGCGTTGGCGTGTATGGTCACCTTCTGACGCCGTCCAACGGCGACAACGGTCACGGTCTTACTACCGCCCAGCGCAATCTCGGTGATAGTGCAGCGGGATCCCGCCGGAAGGCCGTCAAATGCGCGGGAGACCGAACCGGCGCCGGTGCGGGCGCGGATGAAGAAGATGAAGTCGTTGACCGGACCTCCGCAGGACACCAGGATCGCGATCCGGCTGTGCCGGCGGGCGGCGGGTCCGGCGATCGTCTTGACCAGATCGAGGAAGCCCGGGCTGCTCTGGTACACGTCCATCACGTTGACCGGCACTACCTTGCCCGCCGGGATGCTCACCCGCTGGCCATTACCCGACACCGTCGCGGTGATGGTGGCGCTCGCGCCGTCCGCGGTCTCGGTCACCGTGCATACCGAGCCGGCCGGGATGCCGTCGAAGCTGCGCGACACGCTGCCCGCCCTGGTCCTCGCCGGAATCACGAACGTCGGCGTGAGGGCGGTGCCGTTGCACACCACCTGAATGCTGACCGGTCCCTGGTGGCCGGCGAGCGGACCGGCGATGGTCTTCGTGACCAGCAGCGAGCCGGGGGTGGCGCCGTAGGTGTCAGTGATGTGCGCTGCCCCGGAGCCGGCCGGCGGAATCGTTGCGGTGGTCTGCGGGCTGCCGGTCACGGCGGCCGAGACGGCGCTGGTCGCGCCGTTCGCGGTCTCAGTGACTACACAGGTCGCCGGCGTTGGGATACCCGAATAGATGTACGAGTGGTCGCCTGCGGGCGTCCCGGCGGGAAGGACGAAGTCGGGGGTGAGCGGGCTGCCGTTGCAGACCGTATGAATAACCACCGCCCCTTGTTGCCCGGCAAGGGAGCCGGCAATCGTCTTCGTTACCTCCAGCTGACCCGGGAGGAGGCCGTAGGTGTCACTGATGTCCGCTTCGGCGATATCACCGGTTGGGACGGACACGGGCTGTCCGCTTCCCTGGACCACCACCGATACCACGCTGTTATGCCCGTCGACAGTCTCCGTGGCCGTGCAGGTAGCCGGAACAGAGATGTGATCGTATTGCCCGGTGTAGTCACCGGCAGGACTCCCGGCGGGGATCATCAGGTCCGGCGCCAGGGCGGTGCCGTTGCACTCGGTGTGGATCCTGACCTCCCCTTGCTGGCCCGCGGCCGGGCCGGCGATCGTCTTGCGCACGAGCAGCGAGCCGACGTGGTGATACGTGTCGGTGATCTTGACCCCGCTGACCCCGCCTGAGGGGATCGTCACATGCTGCCCGTCGCCGGTCACGACCACGTCTGTCCCAACCACGCTGCCATTGACTGTCTCGGTGACGGTGCAGCTCGTTCCCGCGAGGATGTGAGCGTAGATGCGTAGCTTGGTGCCCGCGCGCGTACCGGCCGGAATCACGAAGGGGCGCCTGGTGACGCCGTCGTTGCAGGCCACGTCGATCACGACGCGCCCTTGCGATCCGGCCGCAGGGCCGGCGATCGTCTTCTTGACGACCAGCGAGCCGCTGGGCAGAAATTCAGCGGTGGCTTGAACGGTGGTGGTCAGGGTTCCCGTCTGCGCCAGGATCAGCTTCTGGGCCTCTGTGTACCCAGGGGTGTTGCCGTCGTAGAGGTACACGTTGCCGCTTGGGACGGTCGCCTTCGAGGTGGCCTGAAGCGCGACTGTCGGTGGCCCTGTGGAGCGCACCCAGATCCTCTGACCGGACTGCACCGTGGCCGTCGTTCCGTCGCCGAGGAGATGAGTGCCCGCCCGATTTGAGTACATGGTCCCGCCGGTGGCGGTGACGGTGGCGGGAGGGTGGTCAGTGGACAGCGTGAACGGCCCGACCACCCGGGAGGTACCGCTGCCCTGCGACGGGGTCAGGGTGAGGCTGGGAGGTGGCGGCTGGACCACCGGCCCCTGGTCGATGACGTGGTTGACGATCGCGACGACAGCGTCGCGCAGGCCGCCCGTCGAGGTGTTCAGCACGAAGCCGTCGCTGAAGAACCAGATGGCCGCCTGCACGGCAGCAGCCCGCTCGTTGACATCGGCCAGTCCGGACGGCTCGTTGGGGTTGTTGGGGTAGTACTCGTTCAGGATCCGGGCGACGTAGCCCACGTTCGGGACGTTGGCCTCACCCCAGGTGCCGAGGCCATACCCGAAGCCGGGGTACGTATCGGTCCTGATGTCGATGCAGTAGAGCCCGACCACCGGACCACCGTCGGTCGGCTGGCCATGAATGATCCCCGCGAAGTACTCCTGCGTTTCTTCGAAGCCCGTCGTCGGGTTGCCGCTGGGATAACCGTCGCGTGGGTTGAGATCAGTGGTGAGGTCAGGAAGGAAGCCGTCGACGTAATACTCGCCGGGGCCGAGGTCGCCATTCCAGTACAGCTCGGTGTTTCCCTGTCGCTGTGCCCGCGGACGCGGCGCGCGATGGGCAACTGCGCCGGCAGGAGCGGCTTGCAGGAGATATGCGCCGAAAATCAGCGCAAATAGGACCGGCAGCCGCCACCCTCGCCTCGACATGGAGCGGGAACGTTACTACAGCCTTGCCCGCTCAGTGCAAAAGTCCATCCGAAGTCGCCCGCCGGTGTGCCGGCGGTGATAGGGGGCTACCTGACTTTTGGCTCGGAGGTTGATTGTTCGAGCTCGCCCGGCCCGGGAGCTCCCGCGACCAGGTCGTGTATCCGCCTGCGCCGCGTCTCGATGCGCTCCCAGCGCCGCTGAGCCCGAGCTCGCTTGCGTCCGTCGGGCGCATAAAAGCGCCTCGCCCATGGGGAGCCGGGAGACGCTAACCGCAGCGCGGCGACGAGCGAGACGAGCGGAATGAAGATCCCGATCACCCCGAGCAGCGGCTTTCCCTTCAGGATCGCGATCGCGGCCAGCAGGACAGCGCTCGCCACCGCCAGCGCCAGGGTGTCGATCGACGACGTGTTGTGGGGAATGCCGAACGGCGCTGCCCCCAGGACGATCAGACCGCCGATCACCGCTGCGACGATCACCGCGTCAAACGAGGAGCGGCCTTCCTCGCTCCAGTAGACGTCACGAAGATGCACCCATAGCGCAAATTCATCGAGTGTCAGCCCCGCCCCGATTCCGAACAGGGCCGCGAGGATCTCGGTCGCAGGGCTGCGAGGATGCACCGCGAACCCAAGGAAGCCGCAGACCAGCAGCAGCACGATGCCCCACACCAGATGGTGCAGATGCAGCCCGCCGCTGGTCTTGACGCTGCCAGGCCACCAGGACACCTTTGGGCTTCGGATCAGCCGGGCACTGGTGCGGATGAACAGGAACGAGAGCAGGAACGCGGCCAGCAGCACGAACGCCGCCCGCCGGCTCTCATCGTCGAGCGACTGCGCCGGGACCTCTAGCTTCAGGCTGAACGAGATTGCAATTACTAGCCTCATCGGCTTGCCGTAAACCGAACGGGTTCTCACCGCAGGCGTTGGCGCCCGTGGCATTTGAACGACAGAGTAACTAGCTCGAGCGGTAATCCCGATGACGGTGACCCCCTCGAGGAGTGCTGACAACGCCGTGCCGAGCCGCTGCGAGGGGTCCGCGATCGATCCCGAGAACCGCTGGCGCCGGCGGGGTTGGACCAGCTAGTGTGCGCTTCTTGAAGGCAAACGGAGGAGAGCGCTCATGAAGACAAAGGCTGCAGTCGTCTCTGAGGTGGGCAGGCCACTCGAGATCGAGGAGCTGGAGCTCGATGATCCGAAGGACGGCGAGGTCCTGATCCGCTATACGCACGCCGGGCTGTGCCACTCCGACATCCACATCGCGCACGGCGACCTTGAGGCGCGGCTGCCGATGGTCCTCGGGCACGAGGGCGCCGGGATCATCGAGGAGGTAGGTCCCGGAGTGACGCGCGTTGCCCCTGGAGACCACGTGGTGTGTTCGTTTATCCCCAACTGCGGGACCTGCCGCTACTGCGCGAACGGTCAGCAGTCGATCTGTGACATGGGAGCGACGATCCTCGAGGGCTACCTCCCCGGCGAGCACTTTCCGATCACCGGCCCGCGTGGTCAGTACGGCGCGATGTGCATGCTCGGAACGTTCAGCCAATACGGGGTGATTCACCAAAACTCGGCCGTCAGGGTTGACGACGACCTGCCGCTGGATAAGGCCGTGCTGGTCGGCTGCGGCGTACCCACCGGCTGGGGCTCCGCGGTCAATACCGCCGATGTGCGACCGGGCGAAACCGTCGCGGTCTACGGCGTTGGGGGCATCGGGATCAATGCGGTCCAGGGCGCACGCTACGCCGGCGCCAAGAACGTGATCGCAATAGATCCGCTCGAGAACAAGCGCGAGAAGGCGATGGAGCTGGGAGCGACGCACGCGTTCGCCACCGCTGAGGAGGCGCTCGAGGCGATTACCGAGATGACTCGCGGGCGGGGCGCGGACAAGGCGATCCTGACGCCGGGCCTGTTGACCGCAGAGATCGTCGGCAACGGCTTTGAGGCGGTCGGCAAGGCCGGGGTCGTCGTGCTCACCGGTCTCAACAAGCTCAACGAAATCAATATTCAGCTACCCGGCTCGGTGCTGACACTGTGGCGCAAGTCGCTGAAGGGCAGTCTGTTCGGCGACTGCAATCCGACCACTGACATTCCTCGGATCCTCAGCCTCTACCGGGCCGGTGACCTGAAGCTCGACGAGATCATCACCAAGACCTACACGCTGGACGAAATCAACGAGGGCTACCACGACCTGCTCGCCGGCAAGAACGTGCGGGGGGTCGTGGTGCACGAGCACGAGTGACAGCCATCGGGGACGCGATCGGGCGTGAGCACGAGATCGAGCTGCTGCTCGCCGCGCTCGACAGCGGAGCCCATGTCGTCCTGGAAGGGCCGCCGGGAACCGGAAAGAGCACGGTGCTGCGGGCCGTCGCAGCTTCACAGGAGATCCCCTTCTTGTTCGTCGAGGGCAATGCCGAGCTGACGCCCGCCCGGCTCGTCGGCCACTTCGATCCCGCGCGAGTGATCGCCGACGGCTACGTCGAGGAGATCTTCGTCGATGGGCCGCTCGTCGCCGCGCTCCGCAACGGCGGCCTGCTCTACGTGGAAGAGCTGAACCGCGTCCCCGAGGAGACGCTGAACGTCTTGATCACGGTCATGTCGGAGGGCGAGCTGCACGTGCCGCGACTCGGAAGCGTCGACGCGGCCCCTGGGTTCCGTCTCGTGGCCGCGATGAACCCGTTCGACTCCGTCGGGACGGCGCGGATCTCGGCCGCCGTGTACGACCGCACCTGCCGGATCACGATGGGCTACCAGCCCGCCGCAGACGAGCAGGCGATCGTCGCGCGCCATGCACCGCCGGTTCCGGACAGCTGGCGTGCGAACGTCGTCGAGCTCACCCGGCGCACGCGTGAGCATCCCGAGGTCCGCATTGGCTCCTCGGTGCGCGGAGCGATCGACCTCGCTCGTGTTGCCGGCGCGCTTGCGCGTCGGCGGCAGGTTGCCATAACCGACTGGCGCGTCGGTCTCGACGCCGCGACAGTCGCGCTGTCGGGCCGGATCCGGTTGTCGGAGTCGGGCGCTCGCAGGCCAGAGGAGGTCGTGCGCGAGCTGTACGAAGCGGTGTTCGGATCGCCGCCGAGGGCCGTCGGCGGGGGTGATGCGCCGGGGGAAGCACGAGCCCGCCATCGGCGGGCATCCAGGCGCTAACTCGACGGGCGAAGGGAGGCCCGCGGACAATCGGCCGCGTCGAGCTCGATCGCCGGCATCCGCACTTCGGCGCGATCTCACCGGAAGTCGGCGAGCTCGACGAGCGCGCACTCGGCACGGCACTGCGCCGTCAGACCGGCGAAGCGCTCGAGCTCCTCGCAGATCTCACCCTGGCTACCGACGAGCGCCTGCGCCGCCACGCCCGGCGCCTGGCGGGGCGGATCGTGCTGGCTCGTGCCCGGACCGCGGCCTCCACGCGCCGAGGCACGTCGAAGTTGCGTCCTGCCGCTGCCGAAAGCGGCGGTGACCTCGACCTCGACCTGTCGATGGACAGGCTCGCGATCGCGCGCGCCGAGGCGCGCCAGCCGCACCTGGATGAGCTGATCGCGCGCGATTGGGGACGTCCTGAGCTTGCCGTTTGCCTGCTCGTGGATGCGTCGGGCTCGATGGGAGGCGCGCGCCTTGCCGCCGCTGCGATGACAGCCGCGGCGTGCACGCTGCGGGCGCCCAGCGAGCTGGCGGTGCTCAGCTTTGCCCGCACGGTCCGGGTTCATCGCGGGCTGCTCGGGAGCTCCTCGCCGGAGACAGTCGTGGGTGAGCTACTAGCGCTGCGAGGGCACGGTGTGACCGCCGTGGCCGGTGCTCTCCGTGCGGCCGTCGAGCAGCTCGCCGCCGCGCGCGCGGCGCGGCGAGTCACGATCCTGCTCAGCGACTGCCGCTCGACCGACGACGAGGACCCGGTGCCGGTCGCGCTCGCGCAAACTGAGCTGCTGGTGATCGCGCCGGCAGACGACTGCGGCGAAGCGCAGGCGCTCGCCGCCGCGGCCCGGGCGCGCATGGCGACGATCGCGAACGCCGACGACGCGCCCCAGGTGCTGGAGCGGCTGCTGGACGGCGCGGGGGTTGCACGGTGGGCCGCTGATGCGCCAAAGTGATGCCCGTGACCCAAAAACAAGACATGCTGATCTCGACGATGAACGATCTGCCGGGCTATGTGGTGGAGGAGGTCCTCGGCGAGGTATTCGGCCTCATTGTGCGCTCGCGCAATGTCGGCTCTCAGTTCGGAGCAGGACTCAAATCGCTTGTCGGCGGCGAGCTCAAGGGGATGACGAGGATGCTGGCCGATGGCCGCAACGATGCCCGCGAGCGGCTGATCGAGGAGGTCAGGGCGCAGGGTGGCAATGCGGTGCTCGCGTTCCGCTTCGACACGTCGGAGTTCGGCGCGGGGACCGAGGTCTGCGCGTACGGGACCGCCGTGCGGGTTCGCAAGCAGTAGCGGCGAGCCGGGAACTGAAGCCGCCCTCGCCCGAGCCGCGGAAACGCGTGGGTCCTACTCGCGACCCCCGCGCTCGTCCCGGTGTGGTGGTTGGGAACCGGACAGAGGAGCGGATCGATCCTCGAGCTTGCGCCTAAGCTTCTGCACGAGGCTCTCGAACATCGGATACACAGCCGGGCCGTGCGCTTGCTGGATGGCCGGCCTCCACATCTCCCAGCGTTGCACCAGCGTCGGGCCGAGCATCCGGTCGATCAGCTCCAAATCAAATGCGCCGAGGCTCTCCAGGGCCCCTAGCTGCTCGAAGAAGTCGAGCTCGCGATAGAGGACGTAGGCCTCAGGGGCATTGCTGGAGACATACGCGGTAAATGCGTCGCGCAGCTCTTCCGGTGACTTGAAGCTCGCGATCAGTCGACGCGCTTGAACCAGGCCGTCTTCGTTCCAGCGGCGAAAGAACTCCGCCGCCATCTGCACTTCGCGAGTTCGGCGAGCCTCGCGCACCTGCAGTCCGGCGAAGAGAGCAGCCGCAAACCCTCCCAGCAGCCCGATAGCCAGGACCGAGGTTGCGATCGCAGTGACCGCGCTCCAGTCCATGGCGATGGTGAGCAACGAGTCCTCCGGTGTCATCGATGGGCAACCGTGCGGGTGCCGTCACTTTAGGCGCTAACCCCGCGCCGCCGCGACCGTTCATGCGGCCGAGCCTGCGGTGCAGATCGACTGCAGCTGCACCGCCACGAGCGCAGCGGACGGCATTGCCGCGATCTCAGCGGCCAGTTGTCGTGCGGCTGATCGCTCGGAGGAGGTTTCCATGAGCACGGCGAGAGCGGCGTCGCGGACGGTGACGACGACGTCCACGTCTTGGGTGGCGAGCCCGGCGAGCAGCGGGGTGAACTTCTCCGGCTGGTTGAACAGCGGCGCGGTGCCCAGCGATACATACACCACTGGGCGATCCCCGAGCTGCTGTGCCCAAGGGGGCAGCACGGCGGCGGGCTCTCCCGGGATCTCGGGGCGAATCGGCTGGACGCCGTGCGCGGCCGGGACGGTCCCTGGGGCCGGCAGTCCGGGCGGGCGGGGATCCAGGTAGCGGCCGCGATAGATCCCCGCGTATGGGTCGGGTTCGATTCCACTTGCCCGCCACACCGGGCTGACCCGCGCCGCCATCGCGGCCAGGACATTCCGATCGAACGGCTGCCCGAATCCATAGCACACCGCGGGGATCCCGAGCTCCGCTGCGATCAGCGGCCCGGCCAGATCGACCGAGGATGGATAATCAGATCGGGCGTCCGTGAAGCGGCGAGCTCGCGGAGTTCTGGCAGCTTGGCGGTCGGGTGCACCCAGCCGAACATCACGGCCCGGAACTTGATCCTGTCCTCCGGCGGGGCGGCCGCCACCTCCGTCTCCTGCCTCGCTGCCTTGACGCCGTCCCACGCTGACAGCCCTGCCTTGACGAATTCGAGGCCGTTCTCATCGACGCGGGCTTTCAGGTTCTCTCCAGTGGCGACGATCACCTCATGGCCGTCCGCGACGAACGCCCGTCCCAACGCGATGAACGGACCGAACGCGCCGTCCATCGGTGTAGTGCTGCACAGAATTCGCATCAAGCTGTCCTTAGCGCGAGCCGCCGGCGGCGCATCGGCCGTGGCTCGGACACCCGACGGCGGATCGAGGAAGCCGCCGCCCGTTTGTTCACTCGCGATCGCCACAGCGCGACGACGATGCAGGCGATCGCCACCGAGGCGGCTGTCCACGTGCAGACGATCTACCTCGCATACGGGACCAAGCCCGCGCTGCTCGCCGCTTGCGCCGCCCGGCTGGTGGCCGGAGAGGAGGATCCCGAGACCGCTCCCGGAGAGCGCCGCTGGGCACGAGAGGTCGCCGGCAAGCGCGACGCGCATGCCAAGCTGGTCCGCTATGTCAAGCAGATCGCGGACGTGAGCCCCAGGATCACGCCGCTGATCGACGTGTTGCGCGCCACCGCGCCGGCCGAACCGGACGTCGCCGCTTTCCTGGCGGCGATGGAGCACAGACGCCGCGAAGGACCGCTTGCACTCCTCGGGCACGGCGTTCCTCCAGGCACCTGGCGAGCAGGACTGACACCCGACAAGGTCGCCGACGTCGTGTTCGCGATTGCCTCGCCCGACACACTGCGGGCGCTGATCGATCGCTGCGGCTGGACGCCCGCCGCTGCACAGGCGTTGATCGTCCGCACGCTCGAACGGGAGCTACTCGGAGAACCGCCCGGCTAGCCGCGCCTCAGTGCTATCGCCGCTACGCTCGCAGCGTGACGCCGGAAGCGCTCGCCAACCTCGCGCGTCTGCGCCGCGCCCGCGATCTGATCGACCGAGAGTACGCGAGCCCGCTCGACGTCGCTGCGCTCGCCCGCGCCGCTTTGATGTCGACCGCGCACTTCTCGCGGCAGTTCCGCGCTGCGTACGGTGAGACCCCCTACTCGTACCTGATGACGCGACGGATCGAAAGGGCGAAGGCGCTGCTGCGCCGCGGCGAGTTGTCGGTCACCGAGGTCTGCATGGAGGTCGGCTGTTCGTCGCTGGGTTCGTTCAGCGCACGCTTCACCCAGCTGGTTGGCGAGGCGCCGACTGCCTACCGTTCCCGGGATCACTGTGCGCTCGCGAGCGTGCCGGGCTGCGTCGCCAAGGACCTGACTCGCCCCAGCCGCGAGCCGAGCAGGATCGGAGAAGCGCGCGGGGCGCTGGTTCCCTAACGTTGGGCGCATGGTTCTCAGCGTTTCCCGTTGCTTTGTCCTGATCCATGACCCCGAGCTCGCGGTGGCCTTCTACCGCGATGCGCTCGGACTCGAGCTGCGCGACGACGTCGCCCGCGAGGACTTCCGCTGGATCACGGTCGGGGCTGCCTCCCAGCCGGGCGTCGCGATCGTCCTCACCAACTACCTGAACGGCAGCCCGGCCGACGTCGATGCGCTCGAGGCGCTCGTCGCCAAGGGCGCCCTGAACGGAGTCCACTTTCGCAGCGACGACCTCGACGCCACGTTCGAGCGGCTGCGAGCCTCGGGAGCCGAGATTGTGCAGGAGCCGACCGATCAGCCGTGGGGCACACGGGACCTCGCCGTGCGCGACCCGTCGGGCAATCTGGTGCGCATCGATCAGCCGCCCGCCGGCGGGTGATCGAGAGGCGGGCCGACCGCTCACGAACTTTCGCGATTTCTGTCCACCCCTCGGACACAATTTGCGAAAGTTCGCTTTGGGCGGCCTTGAAAGGCACCCGCGCACCCGGTGTCGACCGGGAGCTCGACCGCCTCGCCGTCCGCATAAAACACCGGCTCGAACGTACACTGCTGGCCATGTGCCGGTTGTTCGCTCTCCATGCAGGGCAACGCGACGTCGCGGCTGAGTCTGGCTGCTGGACGCGCCGGGCTCGATCGCCCAGCAAAGCGAGGCCAACGCCGACGGATACGGGATGGCGGCGCTGACCTCGCGGCAGGGAATGATGCTGATCCGCAACCCTGTCCAGGCGTCCGAGGACCCCGCCTATCGGCACATCGCCAGACGGCTCGAGGCCTGCGAGATGATGGTTCACCTCCGCTACGCCAACACCGGCGGCATCTCACTTCTGAACACTCATTCCTTCAGCCAGGATGGCCGGCTGTTCGCCCACAACGGCGTCGTCGGAGACCTCGAACGGATCGAGCGGAGGCTGGGCGCCAACCGGGCGATGGTGATGGGGGATACTGACTCTGAGCGGCTGTTCGCGCTGATGACATTGCGTATTCGCGAGGCGAACGGAGACGTCCGCGCGGGGCTCACGACCGCGGTCCGCGAGGTGGTGTCGGACTTCGAGCTCTACAGCATCAACTTCCTGCTCGCCGAGCCCGGGCATTTCTGGGCGCTGCGCTATCCCGAGCACAACCCGTTGCATCTCCACCGCCGTCTGCCCGGCGGCCCGAGCGGCCACGCGCAGCTCGACCAGGTCAGTGCGACCGGCGATCTGCGGCTGCATTCCGCCGATGGTGCGGCGGTCCCACTCGTGGTCATCGCCAGCGAGCGGATCAGCGATGAGCCGGGCTGGCAGGAGATCAGCCCAGGCGAGCTGGTCCACGTTGGACCGGAGCTGGAAGTCGACAGCGCGAGGATCATCTCCGGGCCCCCTCGCCACCCCATGGTGCTGAGCGCCGAAGCGCAGGAATCGCAGGCGTACGTCTGACGCAGCGCTACGGCTGGTTTTCGCGGGGCGATTACTGGATCCTCCGAGGACTCAAATCACCGATGTCAGCCGCTGTCATCAAATATGATCTCCTCGTGAGCAGATGGGAGCCAAACCCACGCGGTCGCCTCGAGCAGGCCGCACTCGAGCTCTACAGCGAGCGCGGATTCGATCACACCACGGTGGCGGAGATCGCCAATCGGGCCGGGCTGACCGAGCGGACGTTCTTCCGTCACTTCGCCGATAAGCGTGAGGTTCTGTTCGCGGGCGCGGGCTCACTGCAGCAGCTGCTGGTGCAAAAGGCCGCGGATGCCCCCGAATCCGCCGCTCCGATGGAGGCGATCGCGATCGCGCTCGAGGCCGCCGGCGCGCTGCTTCAGGAGCGTCGTGACTACTCCCGCAAACGCCAGGCCGTGATCGCGGCGAACGCCGAGCTTCAGGAACGCGAGTTGATCAAGCTCGCATCGCTGGCGACGGCGCTCGCGGAGACGCTGCGCCATCGCGGCGTCAGTGAACCCGCCGCCAGCCTCACGGCCGAGGCAGGGATCGCCGTATTCCGGATCGCCTTCGAGCGCTGGGTCAAGGAGCCCACCGGGGAGGACTTGCCGCGAATCATCCGGGAGTCACTGGACGAGCTGAAGGCAGTGACCGCGAGCAACTGAGCGACCATTGGTGCCCGCGATCACGACGGTTCTTCCTGCACCCACCGGGGTAATCCCTGACTGGTAAACAAGCTGCACTAGGAGGACGAGATGCCGCCTCGTGGCGTCAAGAAGGGAACTAAGCGCGCTCGACAGTACGAGCACATCAAGGAGAGCCAGGTCGAGCGGGGCACGAGTGAAGGCCGCGCGGAGGAGATCGCGGCCCGCACCGTGAACAAGGAACGCGCGCGCGCAGGTGAGTCGAAGACCAAGTCGCGTACCTCCACCAAGGACATGTCCTCCTCCCGTCGGGGCGGCCTGCGCTCTGGCAGCAACCGCGAGAAGGGCCGGACGCGCGATCAGCTCTACAACGAAGCCAAGAAGCTCGGGATCGAAGGCCGCTCCCGGATGAACAAGGGCCAGCTCGAGCGGGCGGTGGACCGTCGCAAGTAGTAGGGCAGCCGCTGGCCTCGGCGATACAAAGCGCCACCCGGTCAGGCCCGCGAGGCAGAGCCCCTCAACGGGAAACTAGGCGGCGAGCCGGGCGGCCAGCTCGTCGGGTGCCGTGGACCGCTCGAGCTTTCGCTGAGTACCGCCGCGGTATGTGGGTAGCCACCCTCCACTGCCGACGAATACGGAGGATCAGATGAAGGCCGTTACCTATCACGGAAAGCGAGACGTACGTGTCGACAACGTGCCCGACCCGGCGATCGAGCAGCCGACGGACGCGATCATTCGGGTCACCTCGACCGGGATCTGCGGCTCGGACCTGCACCTCTACGAGGTGTTGGGAGCGTTCATCGACGAGGGCGACATCCTCGGCCACGAGCCGATGGGGATCGTCGAGGCCGTCGGCGCAGAAGTGACGCAGATCAAGCCGGGCGATCGCGTCGTCGTCCCGTTCAACATCTCGTGCGGGCGCTGCTACATGTGCGATCAGCAGCTCTATTCGCAGTGTGAGACCACGCAAGTGCGAGACCGGGGCAAAGGTGCCTCGCTGTTCGGATACACCAAGCTGTACGGTCAGGTGCCGGGAGGCCAAGCCGAGTTGCTTCGGGTCCCGCAGGCCCATTTCGGCCCGATCAAGGTGCCGGAGGGGCCTCCCGACGAGCGCTTCGTATATCTGTCGGACGTGCTGCCGACCGCATGGCAGGCGGTCGAGTACGCGGCGATCCCGAAGGGTGGAAACGTGGCGGTCTTCGGACTCGGGCCGATCGGTCAGATGTGTTGCCGGATTGCGCTGCACCAGGGGGCGTCAGCGGTATTCGGGATCGATCTCGTTCCGGAGAGGCTGCAGCTGGCTAACCGGCACGGTGTGCAGACGATCGATTTATCTGACCAGGATGACGTCGCCGAGACGCTGCGCGGACTCACCGACGGCCGAGGCCCCGACTCGGTGATCGATGCAGTCGGGATGGAGGCGCACGGCGCACCCCTCGGTAAGCTCGCCCATCAGCTCGCCAGCTTGCTGCCGGACGCGGTCGCCGCGACGGTGATCGAAAAGGCGGGAGTCGACCGACTCACCGTGCTGCACGCTGCGATCGATACGGTCCGGCGAGGAGGGACGATCTCTCTCAGCGGCGTGTACGGAGGGGCGACCGATCCGATGCCGATGATGGACCTGTTCGACAAGCAGATCCAGCTGCGGATGGGGCAGGCCAACGTGAGGCGCTGGATCGACCAGATCCTGCCGCTGCTCGACGACGGCGACCCGCTGGGGGTGGAGGATCTCGCCTCGCACAAGCTCCCGCTCGATCAGGCCCCGCACGCCTACGAGATCTTCCAGAAAAAGCAGGACGGCGCGATCAAGATCCTGCTCGAGCCTTAGCACAGGGCGGCTGGGTTTCCCGGAGCGGGAGAGGGGGGTCTCACCTCACGTGATCGCCTGCGGAAAATTGAAGTAATGGTCTGGATCGACCCGCTTGCGAGTGGCCTGCAAGCGGGCCAGGTTGCCGGCGTAATAGGCCTGCGGCCAATCCTGCAGGGTCGGGTCGATGTAGTTCTGATATGCCTGACCGGAGACATACGGTCGCATCTTGGTCCATCCTTGGTCGATCCAGGCCGCGGTACTGCCGTCCCCGTAATACTGGATGCAAAAGAGCTGCTGGCGATGGGCGAACGCGGTCGCGGCCGGAGCCACTCGGTTCACGGCGCCGCCGTATGAGTCGCAGAGCAGTGATCCTGACCCATCGGCTTGCACCGCGGCCACCATCGCCGCGCGGCCGGCGCTGGGCAGTGGCGTGCCCACATAGTCCGACTTGGCGTTGAAGACGTTCCTGGGCAGCGTCCCGCCCGCGGCGGCGCCAACCGTGTGGCAGGCGGCAAGCGTCTTTCCGGCGCAGCCCGCGAGCAGCAACTGCTGCTGCAGGTAGGGCAAGTCGAGATGACTGCTGAGCGCGGCTCCTGGCACTGCCAGCAGCGGCCCCAGCAACGCGGGAAGCGCCGCGGAGGACCCGAGGTACTGTCCGTTTGCGTTGATTGACGGCGCGGCGCCCGAGTTCAGATGCAGGATCGAGGTGATCTTCTCGGTCGTATGCGGCGCCCAAGACTGCCAGGCGGCGATCGCTTCACTGGCGGAGGACCACGGCCAGGTGACGTTGAAGTAGGCAGCGCTGGCCGGTAGCGGATGAACGTTGAAGGTGAACTCGGTCACCACGCCGAAATTGCCGCCGCCGCCACCCTTCAGCGCCCAGAGCAGGTCGGGGTCGGTTTGCTCGTTGACCGTGCGGAGGCGACCGTCCGCAGTCACGATGTTGACACCAATCAGGCTGTCGGCCGTCAATCCGAGATATCTCCCCGCGAGTCCGAAACCGCCGCCGAGGGTGACGCCCGAGACGCCGACCGACGGGCACGAACCGGCTGGAAGCGTCGCTCCCGCTTTCGCGAGCTCGCTGTACACGTCGATCAACTGTGCACCGGCTCCCACCTTCGCCGTTCGGGAGTGTCGGTCGACGGTGATCGAACCCAGCTCGCGCAGATCCAGCACCACGCCATCCGACAGCGTCGAGTAACCCGCGTAGCTGTGCCCACCTGACCGAGCGCGCACCGGCACGTCGTGCTGGATTGTGAAGCGAACTGCGCTCTGTACGTCGACCGCGTCTACTGGACGTGCCACTGCGTTCGGGAGCACACTGTCGAAGCGCGGGTTGTAGAGCTGGGCGGCGGCGGCATAGCCCGGTTCACCGCGTTCGAAGACATGGCCGCGGATCGCCTCCTGCAGCGTGCGCGGTGCCGCTACGGTGGCGGTGGTTGTTCGTGTCGTCGTAGTCGCGCTGGTGGTGGTGTGCGCGGTCCTGGATCTCGAGCCGCCGCAGCCGGACACGAGCGCGACGCCGGCCCCGCCCATTCCGATCAGGAACGAGCGGCGGCTGAGACTGCCGGTCCCGGCTCCGTCCGAGGTCGCACGCATCCCGCCGGCGAGTCTACTCGCGCGGCTGCGGCTCGCGCCGGGCGCGCTCTTCGCGACGGCTACTGGTCCCAGAACCCTTCGATCGTCTCGCTGTCGCCCTCAACGTGCGGTCCGAGCACGAGCACCTCGAGGTCCCGCTCGCCGGCCTCGAATGCTCGTGCCACTCCAGGGCTCACGCGCACCGCGTCAAGCGGGTGAAGCTCGACGATTTCGTCGTCGAGCTTGACCTGGCCCGAGCCCGCGAGCACGACGTACAACTCCTCGGCCTGGCGGTGACGATGCGCGAACGCCTCGCGCCGGCCCGATTTGATCGTGAGGTAATTGATGCCCGTCTGCTCCGCGCCCAAGTCAGCGCGCGGGAAGCGAGCCTCTTGCGTATCCGAGAGGCCGTACTTGGCGGCCATGTCCTCGACGTCGCGGAGGTTCTTCTTGGCGTATCCCATGCGAGCGTGATCGTAACTCGTCGCGCGAGAAGCTGTTCGCGATCGGTGACGACTTCTGGATCGAGACCGAGGACGGGCAGCGCGCGTTCAAGGTAAACGGCAAGGGCGTTCGGATCAGGAATCCGTTCATCCTCGAGAGCCCGAACGGGGATGAGGTGCTGAAGATCCAGAAGAAGTCTCTCCGAGCTCAGCGCCAAAGGGAATATCGTCGATCACGAATACGAGATCGAGCGCGACCGGGCGGCGGCGGGAGCGGTCGCAGCCGCCGTGCGAGCGCGGGAAGCGCCAGGCCGAACACGTAAGCGATGCCGACACCGAGGACTGTCTCAAGCAGGCGTTCATTGAAGCGCGAGGTGGCGCTGTTCGGATTCGAGTACAGGAGCAGCAAGAAGACGAACAAGGTGGTAAACGCCGGGGTCACGTACCAGCGGCTCTTGTGAGTGCCCCCGGCGCCCGCGACTGCGCCGATCGTGACCACGCTGTACAGCGCCGCGGGCGGTTGTGCCCTGACCAGCGCAATCCCGGCGAGCGCGCCGACCGCGACGGCGAGGATCCTGCCCACGCTCCTGAACCGCTGCATATCGGCAGCGGGTCGCATCACCAACAGTGTGGCCGCGCAAGCCCAGCCGACGTGCTCGAGGTTGAAGATGAACCCGATTGCCGCGGCCGTGGCGCCCGCGGCACCCAGCCGGATGCCGTAGGCGAGCGTCGGCGCGGGCGGGCTGCCGCGCGCCGGGAGCTCGGGCCGCGGCTTGCTCGGGCCACAGCATCGAGACGAGGCAGGCAACTATCGAGCCCAGCACCATCAGCCCGGCCAGCTCCGCTGCTGTGCCGATGTCGCTGTAGCTGAGCCCGACGCCGACCATCGGCAGCGACAGGGTCATCGCGATTCGGCCGAGCCGGAAGCGCCCGGCGAGCAGCGCAGAGCCGGCACCGAGGACCGCGATCGCGACGACCGCGAGCACGGGGATGCCCGCCAACAGCCCACCGAGGAACATCGGGATTCCGATTGACGCTCCCAGTAGGAGCGTGACTAGCCGGCTCCGGCGGGTCGGCATCAGGCCAACGAGCGCCGCCGGGAGCACACCGACGGTCCAGCGCGAGCCCGCGGGGTCGGTCGCCGAGGACTACCACGGCGGCGGGCAGCGCATATAGCGCCCCCAGCGCCGCCGGCTCCCACTGCCATACCAGCCCCGGGGTTCGCGGCCGTGACGCGGCCGGTTGCTGATCGGCGACTGCCTGGCCGCCGGTAGATGTCTGCGGCTCGGTCTGAGACAGGGACACAATCATCGCTGACCGGGCCACGGACGATTCGCTTGGTTCGAGGTGGTTGCCGCGGCGGTCGGGCCACATCTCGACGACCCCACGTGGCTGCCGCGGCGATCCGGCCACATCTCGACAACACCTGCGCTGCATCTCGTTAACACCGCCAGCCGCGGGCAAACTAGGATCGCCCGATCCCAGGATGCTCGCCGAACCCGGTTCGCGCGGACCGCCCGACAATGCGAGCTGCTACTCGACGCCTGTTTGGAAGGGAGGCATTTGCCATGGCCCGAGGTAACCCGTCGTCGCCTGCTGAGTTCGGCCGCCGCCGGCGCGGGCGGCGTGCTAGCGACTTCGCTATTGCCACCGGCACTCGCCCGAGCCGCGGCCGAGGGGCCGCGGAGCGGTTCACTGAAAGACGTGAAGCACGTGGTCGTCCACATGCAGGAGGACCGCTCGTTCGATCACTATTTCGGCACGCTCGCCGGAGTGCGGGGTTTCGGCGATCCGAACGCCCTCATTCAAACCGACTCGAACCCGCCCTTCAATGCCCTCGAAGGCAAGTCGATCTTCTACCAGTACGACCCCTACAACCCTGACGACTACCTGCTGCCCTGGCACCTCGATACAAAGAAGACGAGCTCCCAGGCGATCCCGTCGACCTCGCATGCGTGGACCTACCAGCACGAATCGCTCAACCTCACGGTCGGCAGCACCCCGGGCGCGCCCACCAGTGCGCTGAACAACAACTGGATCCCCACCCACTACATCTCAGACGGCGCCAACAACTACTGGTACGTGATGGGCTACTACGAGCGTCAGGACATCCCGTTCCACTTCGCTCTCGCTGAGACCTTCACCCTCTGCGATTCCTACCACAGCTCGCTGCTCGGACCGACCTGGCCCAACAGGATGTATCTGATGACCGGAATGATCGATCCCGAGGGGACCGGCGGCGGCCCGGTCACCTCCAATGTCGTCCCCAGCCCGGTCACGGGCAAGCCGTACACCTGGAAGACCTATCCCGAGCGATTGACGGACGCCGGGATCAGCTGGCGCGTCTATCAGGAGGAGGACGACTACGGGACCAACCCGCTCGAGTGGTTCGCGGCCTACCAGAACGCCAGTCCCGGCTCGACCCTGTACGAGGGGGCGCTGACGATTTACCCACCGGACCGCTTCGAATGGGACGGCAGGCACGACAAGCTGCCGACCGTCTCCTGGATTCTGCCGACCTCAGGGCAGAGCGAGCATCCCGCCTACCTTCCGGCATCCGGCGCCAACTATCTGGCCTCGAAGCTGAACGCGGTCGCCGAGAATCGTGACCCCTGGGCGAAGACCGTGTTCGTCGTCAACTACGACGAGAACGACGGCCTGTTCGACCACACCGTGCCGCCGCTGCCGCCGGCGGGCACCCCAGGGGAATTCGTTCAGGTCTCCGGTCAGCCGAACTGGCCGATCGGCGGAGGCGTCCGCGTCCCATCCTTCATCGTCTCGCCGTGGACGGTCGGCGGCTATGTCGCCTCTGAGCAGTTCGACCACACCTCGGTGCTGCAGTTCCTCGAGCGGGTGACCGGCATTCAGGAGACCAACATCACCGCCTGGCGGCGCCAGACTTTCGGCGATTTGACCTCGGCGCTCGGATTCTCGAATGGAAAGCCGACTACCTACCCGCCCCATCTCCCGCCCACGATCGGCGAGTTCTGGAAGGCCGAGAATGAGGTCGAGACGCTGCCCCCGGCAACGATCCCGGGCGCCAGCCAGACGCCGCCGGTGCAGGAGACCACATGGCCGCGGCTGCCGTGGAAGCCGCAGGCGCGGTCGAAGTTCGGCACGCGGAGCGCCAGCGCGCTGCCGCCGACGATCAGCCGTTACATCGAGAACCGAACCAGCCACGCAGCCGACTTCAAGCACGGGGGCAGCGACAAGGTGTACCTGGCGAAGATCGCCGCGGTGCAAGGCAAGACCGCGAGCGCGGGCGATCCGCTCGCGTACGTGCCCGGGATCGTCGGCGGCAACGTCGCGATCTTCAACACCTCGACCTATGCGATGGCCTCCGCGATCACCAGCGGCACCACCAACCCGTACGGGATCGCCGCGACGCCCGACGGCCGCGAGGTCTGGGTAACCGAGTCCGGGACCAACACCGTCTCGGTGATCAGCACCTCGACCAACAAGATCACCGGCACGGTCGTCGTTGGCATCTACCCCCACGGGATCGCTATCAGCCCAGATGGGAAGACGGCGTACGTTGCGAACACCGGGCCGAACACCGGTCGGGGAGGTTCGGACACGGTCTCGGCGATCGACGTCGGGGCCCAGAAGGTGACCGCGACGGTCACCGTCGGGGAGGCGCCCCAGATCGTGAGCATCTCCCCTGACGGCACACTGGTGTTCGTGACCTGCGCCGACAACGTATACGTGATCGCCGCGGCGAGCCGCACGGTGCGCAAGGTGGCCGAGCGCCTGCACAATCCTCATGGCGTCACGGTCACGCCCGACGGCGCGCATGCCTAAGTGACTGACTCCGAGCGCGACCGGGTGGTGGTGCTTCGTACCTCCTCGCGGGGCGGGCCGTCGACCAGATCGCCGTTGGCAAGACGCCATGGAATACGGCGTTTACCTCCGACGGCGGGAGCGCGTACGTCACGAACGCCAACGACGACACGGTCTCCGTGATCGACACCGCCTCGCGCTCGGTCAAACAGACGATCGCGCTCGGCGCAAACAACGGCCAGTCCAACCACATCCCGACTGCGGTCGCGCTGAGCCCCGAAGGGCACATCTGGGTGGCGTGCAACACATCGAGTTCGCTGGTTGTGATCGATCCCTCGAGCAACACGATCATCGCCTCGATCGACATCGGACTCGGGGACGATCCGACCGGGATCGCGTTCGCCTGAGAAGTAACCCTGCCTCGCCGGCCGGCCGGCCGGCGCGGGCGCCGCGGCCGGCCGACGCGGGGCTGCGCGGGCGCCGCGGCGGCGGCGCGGGGCCGTGTTGCGCGGCCGATCCGGATTGACATGCCTGGATCGGTTGTGGTGACATCCAGCCGATGGCTGATCCTCGAGCCGTCGAGCAGCTCGCGCTCGAAGCCACGCTGCCTGCCGACGATCGCCGCTTGCTGATCCGCTACGGAGGCGAGATCGCCGATGTGGTGATCGAGCGGGCGCGGGGCAGCTGGCTGACGGCCGCCGACGGGCGGCGAATCCTCGACTTCACCTCCGGACAGATGTGCGCGACCCTCGGCCACAGCCACCCAGCGATCCTCGCGGCGATGAACGAGGCGGGGCAGCGGGTGGTCCACCTCTACAGCGGGTTCGTGAGCCGCGACGTGATCGAGCTGGCCCGGGAGTTGCTCGCGGTGCTACCGCCAATCCTGTCCCGCGCGCTGTTTCTCTCGACCGGCGGCGAGGCCAACGAGGCCGCGCTGCGACTCGCCAAGCTGCACACCGGCGGCCACGAGATCTTGGCCTTCACCGGCTCCTGGCATGGCATGACCGCCGGAGCCGCCTCGAGCACATACAGCGCGGGCCGCCATGGGTACGGCCCGGCGATGCCGGGGGGCATGGTGCTCCCCACCCCCAGCAGCTACCGCTGTCCCTTGCGCCATTGCCGGGAGCGGTGCGATCTCACGTGTCTCGAGGTCGGCATGGAGCTCGCCGACGCGCAGTCGACCGGTGCGCCGGCGGCGGTGATCGCGGAGCCGATCCTCAGCGTCGCCGGGATCGTGCCGCTGCCCGAGGGATATCTCTCCGCCCTGCGGGCGCGGTGTGACGAGCGGGGGATGCTGCTGATCCTCGACGAGGCGCAAACCGGTCTTGGACGCGTTGGGCGGATGTTCGCGTTCGAGCGCGAGGGAGTGGTCCCAGACATCTTGACCCTCTCGAAGACGCTCGGTGGCGGGCTGCCGCTGTCGGCCACGGTGACCGGCGACGAGCTTGAGCAAGATGCCTTCGAGAAGGGCTTCCTGCATTTCACCTCGCATGTCTCAGACCCGCTGCCGGCAGCCGTGGGACGAGCGGTGCTGCGGACGGTGCTCGCTCAGCAGTTGCCCGAGCGGGCCGCCGTGCTCGGCGCGCGTCTACGAGCCGGGCTCGTCGAGCTGCAGCGACGCCACGAACAGGTCGGCGACGTTCGCGGCGAGGGCCTGCTGCTCGGCGTAGACCTGGTCAAAGATCGTGCCAGCCGCAGCCCCGACCCCGGTTATGGCTCCCGCGTCACGGAGCGCTGCTTCGAACTCGGGCTCAACATCAACATCGTCAAATTCCCTCACCTGGGGAGCATCCTGCGATTGGCGCCGCCGCTGACGATCTCCGCGGACGACATCGACACCGGGCTCGAACTCCTGGATCGGGCGCTCGGCGACGCCCGGATCTAGTGGCCTGGCATAGCCGGAGCGAGCGATGAGTTGCAGGAAATGGGCCTCCATTTCGCTTGCGGCGCTCGCGCTGGCAGGCTGCGCCTCGAACATCGAGTGCGACGGGCATCCATGCGTCGGTGACTGGAAGCGCGACATCGCGCTCGGGGGGACCGTGGTCCAGTGCGCCGATCACTCCTGGTCGCACGCCGGCGGCCTGGCGGGAGTGTGTGCGGGCCACGGCGGGGAACGGTGAGCCATTTCCCGTCGGGTGGATCACCAGCCCCGTGTTCCAGGCGGACCCTTGAACGGGCCGACCAGATCGGCGGTTATCCAGCCGCCATAGAAGTCCCCTTGCTGGGCCTGAACCCGCTCGCCATCCATCCATGCGCTGTCCGCGCGCCCGGGATAAAAGGCGAGATGGTCTTTCAAGGCGAGGTATCCGGGGCTGGGATTCGCGTAGCTCCAAGCAACTGCCTCGACTCGCTGCTCGCCTGCGATCGCGTCGAGATAGTGGGCGGCGCCCTTGAACTCGCACCAGGTTGAGCGCGCCTCGCTCACGGTCAAGAACTCGGCCCGTACGTCCGCGGGTGGGATGTACACCGTCGGTGGATGGCTCGTCTCGAGCACTCGCAGCGCATCGACTGAGTCGGCCAGCAGCTCCCCGCCCAGCATCACCCGAACACGACGATCGCACCGCACCACGGCCGGCGGGCGCGGATAGTCCCACACTCGCTCCACTGCCGCTCGATTGTCGGCGTTAGCCGTCGCGACGCGACCAGTGCTCGGACGAGACGTCGGTATCGGCGAGCTCAAACGTGGTGCGGTACGCCTGGAAGTTCACGTGCCGGTTGACGGCATAGAGCGCGTGCGGCGCGCACAGGGCCAGCACCGCCGCCTCGTCAAAGGCCCACTTGTCGATTGCCTCGGCCCCGCGACGGGCCTTATCGGGATCGAGCTCCTTCAGCAGGTCGTCCCACATCCGGTCGAACTCGGGGAGTGGCGGCCCAGCGCGAAAGGCCCCGTCGCTGCCCAAGAACTCTCGGTGCAGAACCGCCGGCGGAAGATCGCTCGAGAGATCGAACCAGGCGTGGATCAGGACATCCCACGGCGGCACGAGCTTCTTTTCGATCAGCATCCGCGCTCCCGCGACCAGCCCCTCGTCGGGTACGTCGACGACCTCAACCTCGAGACCGGCCCGCCGTATATCTTGCGCGACCGCCTGGGCGACGCCGTCGAGCGACGCCGGCGTGGCCATGACGAGCGCCCGGCCGTCGGGCCAACCAGCCTCGGCGAGCAGCGCTCGCGCGCGTTCGGGGTCCGGCCGCCGCGGCTCCGCGCCGGGGAAGCAGCCGTTTTCCCATGAAGGGGTGAGCGATGCGAGCGGCGTCGCGCATCCCGCGAGCACTTCGCTGCAGATCCGGTCGCGGTCGACGGCGACGTTGACGGCTTCGCGAACCCGCCGATCGTCAAGCGGCACGCCGCGGTCCGGCCAGCGATTGAAGATCCCGACGAGCACGCGGTTGGCATCGATCGTCACCAGCCGCGCGTGGCTCGAGGAACGCACCCGTTCGGCGTCCCCTGGCGAGACCTCGGTGACGATATCCACCTCTCCCTCGCGTTCGCAGACCGCGTCGAGTGCGCTGGCCGGCGAGATGTCATTACGGAAAACAACCCGGGCTAGCCGAGCGGTCCGCCCAGTGTTGTGATCGGTATTGGCCTCCAGCACGACCTCGTCGGAGCGATCCTCGGAGGTGATGATGTTCGTCGCGACGAACTCCGGGCGTACCTGCTGGATCGCCTGGATCGTGTTGATCGAGCTGTGTCCTTCGGTGAGGGTGAACGGTCCGGTGCCCCACGGGCCCGGTGCGTCAATCGCTCACCAGTGGCCTTCGCCGCTACCAGTCTTCTTGTAGCCGAATCCGTGGGTCTCCCAGAAGCTCGGCGAAGCGATGTGGAAGCCGCGGAATTTTCCGAGCACCAGGCCGTCCGGCTCCGGAAAGCGGAACAGGCAGGTGTGCTCGCTCTCGACCTCGCAGCTCGAATCAGGATGGAAGTTGAGGAAGGTGCCAGGAGGGTGCGGGACCGCCCAACGCTGCACCTCGTCGAAGTTCTGCTTGATCGACTGCGCATTACACGGCTCCCCGTCCTGAAACCGGGCCCCGGGCCGAACGTTCACCTCGAACGTCAACTCGTCTCGCCAATTCGCCGACTCGGCGAGGGCCATCACTGTGAAGCCCTCATGGTCAGTCCGGACCGGCTCCTCCATCGTATTCCAGGTGATGAACAGCCAGTTCAGCGGATGCGGGTCAACGACGCGGACTTCACCGACAGGTTCTGTTGACATGAGCTGAGTCTAGACCAGATTCCGACCGACTGGGAGTTTGTTCAATTCCTTCTGTCATGCGAACCATTTCATTTGGTCCAATGTTTCATCGCTCGATTGGGCCTGGGCAGGCGGGGATCTACGACCTACCGTGCAAGGCCATGAACCAGTGTCACAATCATGCGCGCCGAGCGAACCCAGGGCCCGACCAACTCCTCGCCGCCGCAAAACCGGAGCGTGGGCTGCAACGGACGCTTACATCGGTGCGTCCTGACACCGGCGGCGCTCGCGCTCGAGGCGAGATCAACGAGGCGTTCCTCCGGTGGCTGCAGGCGAGGATGGTCAGCGAGGATGACGCGATCGATTACCTGATCGGGCTCGTCCTGCACGAGCGGGAGCTGGAGTCGGGCGGGCGTATGGGCGAATGACGTCGGGTGTACGGGCGGATCACGGCGGACCACTCTTCGCGTCGGGGTGCTGGAGACGGGCGGATGACGGCGGACCACTCTTGGCATCGGGGTGCTGGAGACGGGCGGATGACGGGACCCTTCTTCACGGCGCGCTGCATCGTCCCGCGTCGTAGCGTTGGCCCTGCCTCTCCGCACGTCTTACGCTGCTCAGCACGTTAATCGGCATTAGGGTCTGTTAGTACGGGCGCGTGTCGACGGCTCCCGCCGCGCGCTCGCTTCTGGACGGGAGGTCCAAAAGCATGAAGGTCACGATTGCGGCGAGCACCGGAGCACAGGTCGACGTCTGGTGCGAGAAGAAGCTTTTCCATGCTCGTCGCGCTGAGGAGGCCGGCGAGCCGCAGACGTGCATGGCAGTGGATCTATTCGAGGTGATCGCCGAGCTTGCGCGGCTTGATCTGGAGGATCGGGCGCAGGCGGCGGAGGCGGTCGGGCTCGCCGAACGGGCTCAACGCTCGCTCGGCGCGGCATAGGCCGCCGGCCGGTGCTCCCGGTTGCGTCCTTGCCGTGATCGCGGGCCGGCGCTCGGGGTTGCTCAAGGCGCCTCGCTTCAGCGTTTCTCGGTCGCTCCTGACGGCCGCGCGCCCCGGAGGAAGTTGGCGATCGCATCGGTGAGGAGCTCATCGAGCTGATCGGCGTCGACCACACCGCTCGTGTTCAGCGCCGCGATTCCCTGCACCGTGGCGAACAGGACGAGGCCGACTCGCTCGGGCTCGCCGGGCCGGAGAACGCCCTCGGCCTGACCTTGTTCGATCACTTCGAGCAGCACCGACAAGGCGCGCTCGGCCGCTTCATGCAGCGCTTGCGCCTGCTCGCCGTGCTTACCCGCGAACATCAACTCGAGCAGCGCTGCGTCTTGCGTGGCGAACCGGACATAAGCCGCCGCGGTGGCATGCAACCGCGTCCGGAAATCGTCACCTGCGCCAGCCGCCGCGTTCCGTAGCTCGATGCCCAGGCGCGCGAACCCGGCTTCGGCGAGAGCATCGAGCAGTGCCTGCCGGTTGGGAAAGTGCCGCCGAGGCGCCCCATGGCTGACCCCGATCTGCCGCGCGAGCTCCCGCAGCGAAAGCTTCTCCACGCCTTCGATGCGGACAGCGAGCTCGGCCTGCGCGAGCAGCGCCTTACGCAGGTGTCCATGGTGATACGGGCGCTCGGACACGCCCCGGGAGCCTAGCGCATTATGTTGTCGTTGACATCATTGTGGGCATCGCCTACATTGTTGTCCATGACTACTTTTACCACTGCTTCGATTCCCGATCTGACTGACTCGACCGCAATTGTGACCGGCGGCAACAGCGGCATCGGCCGCTCTGCAGCGCGAACGCTCGCCGCAGCCGGCGCCCGGGTCGTGCTCGCCGTGCGCGATCTCGAGAAAGGCCGGGTTGCCGCCGAGTCGATCCCCGGGGAGGTCGAGGTCCGCGGGCTGGACCTGGCGAGCCTCGCCTCGGTGCGCGAGTTCGCGGCCGCCTGGAGAGGCGACATCCGGCTGTTGATCAACAACGCCGGCGTAATGGTGCCACCGCTCAGTCGCACTGCGGACGGCTTCGAACTGCAGTTCGGCACCAACCATCTCGGGCATTTCGCGCTGACGAACCTGCTACTGGAGCAGGTCTCCGGCCGCGTCGTGACCGTGTCCTCGACCGGTCACCGGATCGGAAGAATTGATTTCGCCGATCTGAACTGGGAGCACAAGCGCTATCACGCCTGGCGGGCGTACGGGCAGTCCAAGCTCGCCAACCTGCTGTTCACCGCTGAGCTGCAACGGCGTCTGAGCATCTCCGGCTCGTCCGTGCTCGCGACTGCTGCGCATCCCGGGTACGCGGCCACCAACCTCCAGTTTCACAGTCAGCGGCGATTCATGGATCTGGTCAGCAGGGTCGGGAACCGCCTGTTGGCCCAAGATGCGGACGGCGGTGCGCTTCCGACGCTGTACGCCGCCGTCGCCGAGATTCCGGGCAACAGCTTCGCCGGCCCCGGAGGCTTGATGGAGCAGCGCGGCGCGCCAAAGCTCGTGGGACGATCGAGCGCCGCGCGGGACGCTGACGTGGCGCGAGAGCTGTGGGAGGTCTCGGAAGCGCTGACCGGGGTGCGGTTTCCGCTGACGATGAGGACTGCCGCCTAGTTCCTGGAGCCTGGTGGGCGTGTGGCGGGGATCGTGCCTGGGCGCTGCCGGCGGTGGGTGGGCGCGGTGTGCGAATCTCTTTGGCCGGTGGCCGGGTCAGACGCCGGATGAGTCAGTTCTCGCATCGGGCGCGCTTCTGGCGCGATCATCTTTGGGCGCCAGGGCAGATGTCGGCGTACCTCGATCGGGAGCTTCGCCCGCGTCACCGGATCCGGATGAAGCGCCATCTCGAGGAGTGCCCGCAATGTCGCCGACTGCTCGAGGGACTGAACCTGATGCTGGATGCGCTACGGCAGCTGCCGGCTCAGGCCGACAGCGTCCACGGGACCAAGCTGGCCGCTGCAGTGCGCCGGCGACTGCCGGCGGGTCCGACCTCGTGACTGAACCGTTCGCGGTCGTGTGGGGGTCAAAGACAGCATGAACGACAACACACAGAACTCAACACAGGCGGTTGCTCGCGGCGGTCGCGTCGAGAAGACCGAGCGCGAGTGGCGCGATCAGCTCACGCCGGCGCAGTACAAGGTGTTGCGCGGCAAGGGCACCGAGCGCGCGTTCACCGGTCAGTATGTCGACGAGAAGCGCGATGGCTCATACCGCTGTGCCGGATGCGGCACCGAGCTGTTCTCCTCCGAGACGAAGTTCGACTCCGGAACCGGCTGGCCTAGCTTCACCGAGCCCGCGGACCGCGCCAATGTCGCGCTGCACGACGATTACAGCTACGGCGTGCACCGAATCGAGGTGACCTGCGCCGTATGCGGTGGCCATCTCGGTCATGTGTTCCCCGATGGCCCCGGCGCGACCGGTGAGCGCTACTGCATCAACTCCTGCTCGCTCGAGCTCAGGGATCGCTGATGAGATGAGCCTTAGCGGGCGCCGCGGTGCGCGCGTCGCCCGCCACGGGTTGGCCTCATGAACGGCGTCCTTTTGGCCGGTACGGGCAGCCGGTTTGGGCGGCGGCTTTCAGGCCGTTGAAGGGGGCGCCGTCATCGTGCCGCTATGAGCGGCCGTGAGCGGCGGCTCTCGGGCCATTGGAAGGGCGCCGTCGGCGGCCCGCTATAAAGCGGCCGTGAGCGGCGGCCCGAGGTCCGAGCAGGAACTGATCCGGAGGGCTCGTCGCGGCGACCAGGACGCCTTCGGCGAGCTCGTCGCGATCCATGGCGAGCGCGTTTATGGGCTGCTACGCCGCTTCGGACTCGGTGCGAGCGAAGCGGACGAGGTCGCTCAGGAAGTGTTCCTTCGCGCCTGGCGGGGGCTGGGCCGGTTCGAGCAACGGGCGCAGTTCTCGACCTGGCTATATCGAATCGCCTTCAATGAGGCGCACCGTCGGCTTGCGCGCGGCACTCATGCACCGGTCCTGCCAGATCCCGACGGCGAGGACCCGGTCGCAGTATTGCCGGAGGCGGAAGAGCTCGGGCCCGAGGCTCAGGCGCTCGAGCAGGAATTCGTTCAGGAGCTCGACTCGGCGCTAGCCCGGCTTCCGGAGGACTGGCGGGCGGCGGTAGTGCTGCGAGACATCGAAGGCCTGTCCACACAGGAGTCGGCGGAGGTGGTGGGGGTCCGCCAGGCGGCGTTCAAGAGCCGCCTTCACCGCGGTCGGATGCAGCTACGCGCCCTCCTCGGGCCATATCTCGGGCTCGAGGAGGGTTGACGGTTAGCCGGTGACCACGGGGTTGACGGTTAGCCGGTGACCGCGCACGCCGCGCGGGTCTGATGTGGGCGCGTGACCGCGCACGCCGCGCGGGTCTGATGTGGGCGCGTGACCGCGTACGCCGCGCGGGTCTGATGTGGGCGCGTGACCGCGCACCCGGCGCGGCCCCGCTCTCACGGTGTGAGCGTTAGCTATCGGAGCGTGACCGCGCACGCCGCGCGGCCCTGCTTCTCGAAGTACTGCTGGTGGTACTCCTCCGCGTCGTAGAACTTTGACGCCGGGGTGATCTCGGTCACGATCGGCTTAGTCCAGGACCCCTGCTCCTCGTCGCGAGATGAGATCGCGAGCGCCTGCTGCTCAGGATCATGGAAGAAGATCGCGGAGCGATACTGGCGGCCGAAATCCCACCCCTGCCGGTCAGGAGTGGTGGGGTTGTGGATCGACCAGAACGTATGGAGCAGGTCCCGGTAGCTGATCTTGTTTGGGTCAAACCACACCTCTACCGCCTCGGCATGGCCGGTTGTATCCGAGCAGACCTGCTCATATGTCGGGTCGGTTGTGTGCCCGCCGGTGTAGCCGGCGCGCGTACGCACGACCCCCTCCAGCTCCCGGAATGCGGCCTCAACGCCCCAGAAGCACCCGGCGGCGAAGGTCGCGCGCTGCGCGCCGTGGAGCTGCTCGCTGGTGGCCGGCAGTGCGGCATCTGGTCGCTTGTCAGTGAAGTTCAGCAACTGTGTTTCCTTTCCGTTCCTTGTTTCTGTGTAGGTAGACCCGATGCGAGCCGGAAACGGTTCAGCTCTCCGGGATGATCCCGATCGATGACGGTGCTGCGGCGGCCCGTGTGCCCCGCAGCCGGGTGGGGCAGGCGTCGGTGGCGCAGGGGGGTCGGTGCGGCGGTATCGGTGGGGTGGGTCAGAGAAAGGGGGTCGCGGCGGTGCTGCAATCCCGCCCGGACCTATGTGAGCGGGCGCGCCGCAACGCCGCGGTGGCGGAACCTGGAAAACGTCCCAGTCGAGCGGCTCATCGAGGCGAGTGGGGCGTTTCCCTTCTGCTTCACGTTCAACATCCCAGTGGAGGTTTCCGGGGCGGCGAGTGGGATGTTTTCCAGCTGATATTCGCGCCTTTGTTACGAGATTTGTGTGGGTTTGTCACGGCCGGTTGGGTCTTTGCAACTTGAATCGCATGTTTATGACATGGAGGCCCCACTGGCGGAGAACCGGGGCGGTGGACGCTCGCCTCGCTCACGATCCCGATGCCACTGCGAGCGATCCAGCCGATAGGCTCCAGCGCTCCCGCGATCGTGGCTGGGCTGTGGGGCGGTGGGTGCGAGGGCCGATCCGCTCTCAGCGACCGCGGGGCGATGGCATCCCGGTCCCCGCGGCCGCGTCCGAGGCAGGGAATTCGCCTTCTGCTACCCCCGGAGATGCAAAGAGCTCCTTCCCTCGACCCGGATACGGCAGGGAGTCCCTCTCTAGCCCCGAATCAGCGCGCCCGACGGATTCTGCGTTGTCAGCAGATATGAGGCGTGCAGCCTTCTGCACTGCACCCGCTTCCGCCGGCGGGTATGCCACGGCTGGACGGTCCATCCGCCCTGAGGCGCCGGCAACATCAGCACGATCGCGTGCCGGCGCCGCTTCTCTAGATTTGGGATGTAGCCCACGAAGCCGACATCGAGGTGGGTCAGCCACGCGAGGGCGCTCGCGTACTCGACGATCGTCACCGGCTCGCCGCAGGAGCGGATGCGCTGGTAGCCGCTGAGGGTGTTGATCGTCGTCTGCAAAAGCGCGATCTGGGTGGTGCGGCCACGCTCGTGCTTCAGGTCGACCCTCTCGGCGCGCGTCCGCGCCACCGCGCCCGGCACCAGGCTCGCCACGAGAACAACGACGACCGGGATTCCCGACCACCACGGAAGCCGCCTGAGCCTCGCCAACTCGGTCAGCGCCCAGCCGACGCCGATGCCCGCGAGCACCGCGACCACTGCACCCGCCTCGAACATGTAACGCGGCAGCGCCGGAAAGCCGTGGAACGCAAACGCGATCTCGACGATCACCCACAGAACGATCCCCGCGGTGAGGGCCAGGATCAGGCGATTGCGCCGCACCACGGCGAGCGCGACGGTAAACAAGGCGGCGATCCAGATTGGCAGGTAGTGCAGCTCGGTGAAGCGGCCGATCGTTCCCGTGACCTTGTTCTGGTGCAGCTCGCGCGGGGACTTGAGCGCAAGCTGTCCGGCGATGTTCGGCTGGCCATTCGTGATCCAGGGGATGCCAAACCACAGGAACGCGATCACGGCAATCCCGGCGCACAGCATCACCCGCATCGACGGGACCTTGAACCACGCCCAGATCGTGTAGAGCGCCAGGAACGGCCAAACCTCCGGACGGCCGAGCGAGCCGAGCACCCAGAACACCAATGCCCAGCGGTAGCGCCCGCACAGATACATGTCGATGCCCGCCAGGCAGAAGGTGACGATCATCGGGTCGGACTGGACGCTGAGGATGTAATGCATGTAGTCCTCGAGCCCGAGCACCGCCGCGCCGGCGAAGATCGCCGCGGCGATCGGCGCGTAGCGGCGAATTGGGTCCGGCGTCTCGGAGGTGGCCGCGGCGCTGGTGACCCGATAGGCGATTCTGCCGGCGAAGATGCTGCCCGCGAGCGAGAAGGCCACCGCCGTCAGCATCCACAGCCACAACTGGTAATGACCGAAGAGGGCGTAGGGGACCGTGAACAGGTACGGCAGCGGCTTCCACGACGGCGCGCCGCCGAGGTCGAGGGACCCGTGGAGGGTCTGATACCCCCAGACCAACCAGCCGTAGGGGTCATAGCCCGGTCGCGTGCGAGCCCACTTCAGCAGGATCAGCGACACGACGATCACGCCGAGCGCGACGAACAGCCACGCGTAGCGACGCATGATCTGGCGACGAGGCGCAGGCTGTGGCTCGGACGCCTGCTGCTCGATGACTGGCGCTTCCAACGTTTTCTCGATCACGAACGTGCGCAAGCTAGCACCGAAAACGGAGCGAAACCTTGTCGACACCTGAGCGCCTGATGAGGGCGGCGTTAGGCTATCGACTGCGAACGCCGCAGATCGGGGGCGGCGCCCTAGCGGCCGGCAAGTCGGAGCGGCACCTCGGGAGCCGCGCCTCCAGCGGCGGCGCCCTCAGATCTAAGCTTCAAGCGTGGATCAGCTGACGCGCGCGAAAGGTGCGAGGCCAGGTGGCGGCTGAGGCCGAGATCGCGGTCGTCGGGGCGGGGATCGTCGGTCTCTGCACCGCCTATGCGCTGAGCGAACGAGGCGCCTCGGTAGCCGTATATGAGCGGGGCGTGCCCGGCAACAGCCAGTCTGGCGGCGAGTCGCGGATCTTCCGCCACGCGCACGACGATCGTCGCCTGGTCGCGCTCGCGTGTGAAGCTCGAGGGATATGGCGGGAGTGGGAGCAGCGATTCGCGCGCGAACTGCTTTCGCGCGACGGGGTCGTGTCGCTCGGCCCGGCGGTCGAGCGGCGGTTGGCGGCGATCGAGGCAGCCGGCGGGATATGGGCCGCCCTCGTCGATGAGCCCGAGCGCGCGGCGCGGCTGCCGATCCTCGCACCTGCGTCAGGACCCGCGATCTTCGACGCCGATGGGGGCGTGATCCGTGTCCGCGCAATCATCGAGGAGCTGACCGGTGCGCTCGCGAGTCGCTTGGTGTTCGACGAGGTCATGTCGCTTCGGATTACTCCCGCCGGGTCGGTCGAGCTGCGTGGCGGCGGCGCGGCGCGCGAGTACGACCGCGTGGTCTTGTGTGCCGGCCGTGAGACAGCCGCACTGGCGCGCGGGGCGGGACTGTCACTGCCGGTTCAACAGTCGATCCACGCTCGGCTCAGCTATCGCCTGCGTGGCGAACCGCCCGAGCGTCTCGCGTGTCTCATCGACGGCAGCGGTGATTTCGGGGAGTCAGGAGCATACGCAGATCCTCTGCCCGGAAATCGCGTATATGCGGTCGGCCTCGACGAGACACCAATCCGAGACGACGGCAGCGTGATCGATGTTGCCTGGCTCGCCGACGCGATGCGCCGTACGACCGCATACGTCAGCCGAGCACTGCCGGGACTCGAGCCGCAGCCGGTCGATGTTCGCCACTGTTGGGTCACCGAGCTGCCGTGGGGTCCCGACGGGATCGCGGTTTGGGAGGCCTCCGGGCTGCTCGCGATCGCGGGCAGCAACCTGTTCAAGCACGCGCCGGCGCTTGGCCGCATGCTCGCGCGGACTGCGCTCGGCGAGGGCCTCGCTCTCGACCTCCGTGCCGGGGCCGAATTGGGGGCAAAGTACCCTGTGAGCGATCCCGATCACCGAGTAGAGGACGCGAGCTCGCGGACCGGCTCGGTCAACGCCTCCTAACCCGTCCGCTTGGGCACGTCGACGCGTCCACCCGACCGCCATCCGTGCGCGGTCAGCGTGACGGTCGTGTCCAAAGCGGTCTCGTTGTCCGCCCAGTCCCAGGCATAGATCGTCATGCGGTAGCGCCCCGGTGCCGTCGCCGTCGGCAGTGGTGGGGCCAGGCCACCGGCAACGCGGTAGACCCAACGCGGCACGCACACCGAGCGCTGGGCGAAGCAGGCGTAACCCGGCGCGTGGGCGCCTGGCGCATAGATCAGTGAGCGCTCTGACCACGGCAGCAACTGGGTTCCCCGGAACGCCCACTCGAGAGGGGTGACCGCGGCCCCATGCGAGTCGTAGAGACGGTAGGCGAGAGCTGCCGGCGCTAACACCGGCGTCACGTAAGTCGTGCGTCGCACGAACGTCTGCGGACTGTAGGCGGCGACCGTCACCTGCCCGCCTGCGGCGACCTTCGGGGTGGCGGTCTCCGGCGGTGCCCGGTTGACATATGGCTTCAGCACGGACCCACCGGGCCGCAGCGGGTTGAGATATTCCCCGGACGGCCCGAGCTCCGAGAAGGCAATGTGCCCGTAGCCGGTCATCACTTTCCCCAGCACCGTGAGGAACGCCGTCACCGCCTGGCCGGTGTGCACGACCGGCGTGATGTGCCAGTAGACGTAGTTGCCGACTTGCACGCGGGCGTTCGGACCCGATGCGTCAAGCACCGTTGCGATCCCCGGCTGAACGGCATAGACGTCGGTGCCGTCGCGTGCCTGGATGTCCAAGCCGACGTGAAGCGAGCCAGGTCGCAGCTCATTGAGTCCCGCGCGGAGCGGATGCTGGCGATGAAAGGGCCTCAGCGGCCAACCGGTCTCGGCGCCGTAGGGGCGGCAGCCGGTCGAGCATGGCAGCTGATCGTCGTACAGCGACGGCACCTCGTCGTGACGGGTGGCGCGATCGGCTGGGTTGGGAGGGAAGGGAAGACTGTCGAGCGGCGAATGACCCAGGGAGCGCGGGGCCGCGTCGTGGCGGTGGGGCCTGGGCGGTAGATGAGCGGATCGGGTATCGGTTCGGGCACGATCGAGCGAGCTCTTGACCGCCTCGGCCCCGTGGGCGGCGGCGAGGAGCATTACGGCCAGCGTCGCGGTGGTGGCGACCAGCGCGCCGACCGCGAGCATCCGCGGCACTCGCGGTCGCATCGGAGCCTGGCGGCGATCGCGCGACCTCGGCGCACGGAATTCTCGGCCGTCGCCTGGCCTTCCCGCGAGAGACGGCGATGGGAGTCCTGGGCGCTCATCGATCGCGCTGATGATCGCCTCCGAGATCGGGCAGGGAAGGACGCGCCCCGTTCACGCCGGATGCTTCGCCGCCCGGAACGCTCATCCCTTCCGTCACCAGCGTCTGATCGCTCTCGTGCAGCTCGGTCAGCAGGCGATGATCACTGCCGGCTTCGCGCTATCGGCGGCGTTGCTGATCGGCGGGAGACCTCGCCCTTACGGCGAGAAGCGATCGACGCACCGGATGGCGCCTGGGATCCGTCGACCACGGCCAGCAATTCTTCTCGCGGATGGCCAGCGCGCAGTCTCTCGGCCGACCGCCGGAGCGCACTGGACCGAGCTCACCTCGCGGCGGGAACAGTGCTGATTCCCGGCGCGCCGCTGGGCACGATTACGACGCTTGTGCAGGCGCTCGCGGGGCTCCTGTTGGCGGTCACGCTGGTCCTGCTGCTGATGCTCTGCAACGATCCCGAGCTGCTCGGGCCGCTGACAAACAGCTTCCGGCTCAACTTTGCGGCGGACCGCGCCGTCGGCTTGATTCTCGGCTTCTCGACGATGCTGACGATCACCATCGTTCGCCCGCTGTTGCGGGTCACGCTGATGATGATCGCGCTGCTGCTCGCGAACGCCGGGAGCTTCATCGCGAGCTGACTTCGGTTGCTGCGGCAGCTTCGGTCTCTGCGCGCAGCGCGGCCCCGTCAGCGCCGAGGGACTACCATCGGATCGTCCCGATCCGCGGCCTTGCAGGAGCATTCATGTCCGTCACGGCAACCTGCCTCCTCGACAATTATCTCGGCGGTCGCTGGACTGCCGCGACCGCCAGCGATGCGCTCGAGGTGATCAATCCAGCCACCGGCGAGCTGCTTGCGCGGGTTCCGCTCTCGGGCTCGGCCGACCTCGACGCCGCCGTCCGCGCGGCTCGCGAGGCGCTGCCCGCTTGGCGCGCCGTGGGCACGATCGGCCGCGCGCGCAAGCTGTTCGAGTTGCGTGAGCGCCTAGTCGCGCGCGGCGAGGAACTCGCTCGCTCGGTCACGGCCGAGATGGGGAAAACGCTCGGCGATGCCCGCGCCGAGGTCGCGCGAATGATCGAGATGGTCGAGTGCGCATGCGCGATCCCGACGACGATGCAGGGACGGATTCTCGAGGACGTCTCGCGCAACATCGACGCGGAGACGATTCGCCAGCCGGTTGGGGTCTGCGCGGCGATCGTCCCGTTCAACTTCCCGGCGATGGTCCCGTTCTGGTTCCTGCCGTTCGCGATCGCGTGCGGCAACACTTTCATCCTGAAGCCATCCGAGCAGGTGCCGCTGACCCAACAGATCGCGTTCGAGGAGCTCGACGGGCTCGACCTGCCATCGGGCGTGGTGAATCTGGTCAACGGCGGCCGTGAGATCGTGGAGGCGATTCTCGATCATCCCGGCATCGACGCCGTGTCGTTCGTGGGCTCGGCGCCCGTCGCGAAGATCGTCTACGAACGCTCGGCAAAGTCCGGCAAGCGGGTCCAGGCGCTGGGCGGCGCCAAGAACCACATGGTGGTGATGCCCGATGCGGTGATCGACAAGACCGTGGAAGGAGTCGTTGGATCTGCCTTCGGCGCTGCCGGACAGCGATGCATGGCGGGATCGGTTCTCGTCACCGTCGGCGACGCGCACGAACAGGTGCTGCCCCCGCTGATCGAGGCGACGAGGGCGCTCCGGGTCGGGAACGGAGTCGATGAAGCGGTCGATGTCGGTCCGGTGATCTCCTGCGCCGCACGGGACCGAATCCGCGAGTGGATTGAACGCGGACTCGCCGATGGCGCGTGGCTGGCCGTCGACGGCCGTGATCCCGCGCGGAACCCGGGCGGCTCGTTCATCGGACCGACGATCGTCGACGCGGTCACCCCCGAGATGCAGATCGCCCAGGAGGAGGTGTTCGGTCCGGTGCTGTGCGTGATCCGTGCCGCGACCCTCGACGAGGCGACCGAGATCATCAACGGCAGCCGCTTCGGCAACGGCACCTCGATCTTCACCGAGTCCGGGGCGTCGGTGCGACACTTCCGCCACGCGATCCAGGTGGGCATGGTCGGTGTCAACATCGGTGTCGCGGCGCCGGTCGCGTTCTTCCCGTTCTCGGGGTGGAAGGACTCGTTTCTCGGCGACCTGCATGCACACGGGCCCGATGCGGTGGAGTTCTTCACACGTAAGAAGACGATCACGAGCCGCTGGTTCTCGAGCGGGCAGGGAAGCGGCAGCTACTTCGTCGAGCGCGGCGACTAGGGTCCGCCTGACCGCCGGAGAGCGCACAGAGCGAGGAGCACGATGAAGCTGGACGCGTACTGCCACATCATTCCGAAGCCCTACCTCGACCGCTTCGACTCGCTGCTTCCAACGAGCCAGTCGCGCGGGATTCGCCAGCGCACGACCAGCATCCCGGCGATGGTGGACCTCGATGTTCGCTTTGCGCAGCTGGAGGAGTTCGGCGAGGACTACCGCCAGATCATCAGCATCCCGGCACCGCCTGCCGAGGATCTGGGGCCACCCGAGGTATCGCGGGAATTTGCGCGAGTCGGGAACGAGAGCCTCGCCGAGCTGGTTCAGAGACACCCCGAGCGGTTTGCAGGCTTCGTCGCATGCATGCCGATGAACGATGTGGAAGGTGTACTCGATGAGATCGACTACGCCTGCGGCGAGCTCGGCGCGCTCGGGATTCAGGTCTACACGCACGTCAACGGACTGGCGCTGGACCATCCTCAGTTCGAGCCGATCTGGAGCAAGGTCGCCGAACTTGACCGGACGATCTGGGTGCATCCGTCGCGCAGCTCTTCGTGGCCGGACTATCCAACCGAGGAACGCTCACGCTACGAGCTGTGGTGGGTGTTCGGGTGGGAATACGACACCGCGATCTTCATGGCGCGGATTGTGCTCTCGGGCGTACTCGAGCGTCATCCGACGCTGAAATTCCTGATCCACCATGGCGGTAGCATGGTCCCGCACTTCGCCGGCCGCGTCGGGCCGGGCCTCGATCAGCTCGGCGCGCGCACGCCCGAGGACCAGAAGGAAGATGTCCAGACCTACCCGCTCTCCAAGCGCCCGCTCGAGTACTTCAAGCAGTTCTACGTCGACACGGCGCTATTCGGAGCGGCCCACGCGATCCGCTGCTCGCTCGAGTTCTTCGGCGTCAACCATGTTCTCTTCGCCTCCGACTCGCCGTTCGACCCCGAACGCGGACCCGGTTACATTCGCGCCACGATCGCGAACCTCGAGACGCTCGAGCTGAGCGAGGGGGAGCGGGAGGCGATATACGAGGGCAATACGAGGCGGTTGCTGGGGATCGATGGGCCCGCTTGAGCTGGCCGGGCCCGGCGCGATTCGATCCGCCTCAATACAGCCACAGGTGGCCCGCGATCACCTCTTCGGGGGTGCGCTCCTCCGCCCAGGCGGCGTCCGCCCGGCGGACCGCGAGGAACGCGCCGAGCGCCGGCTCGCCGAGCGCCGCTTTGATCCGCTCGCTGGCGAGCAGGGCTTGCTCCTGCTCCTGGGGCGTCGAGGGCAGCTGGAAGACGCCTGCCTCGTGGCGCTGCTCGTCGGTCCAGCCGCCGGGGTCCTGCTCGATCGGCGGCGGCGGCGTTAGGCTGTCCTCGATCCCGGCGAGGCCGGCCGCGATCAGCGCGGCGAGCGCCAGGTAGGGGTTGGCGGAGGCGTCGGAAGGCTTCAGCTCGACGTTCGCGTGGGCCCTGCCCAGGAATTGCGAGGCGGGCACGTAGCGCAGCGCCGCCTCGCGGTTCTCCACGCCCCAGAAGGAGTAGGCGCTGGCGAAGTAGCCGGGCCGCAGCCGGGCAAGGGAGGGCACGCTGGGTGCTGTGATCGCGGTCAGCGCCGGCAAATCGCGCAGCAGGCCGGCGACGTAGGCCGCGCCGTCGGGGCCGGGGGTGGAGTCACCCGCGAGCAGGTTCTCGCCGCCGCGCGACACCGAGGAGTGAATGTGCCATCCGTTGCCGACATTCTCCGCGCTTACCAGCGGCGCAAAGCTGACGCGCAAGCCATGCGAGCGCGCGGCGGCCCGGATCGTCTGGCGCGCGAGCAGCTGATCGTCGGCCGCGCTGACCGGGTCGGAGCTCGCCAGGCTCAGCTCCACCTGCGCCGGCCCGTACTCCGCGTGCAACTGGTTGACATCGAGGCCGTTCGCCGCGAAATCTCCCAGCAACTGCGCGACGAACTCGTCGATCGCGAGCAGCGCGTGGGGACTGTAGGCGGGTCCCGGATGTGCAGGCTGAAGGGGCTCCGAACCCTCGGCGACGAAGAATTCGAGCTCATAGCCGATCCGAAACTCCAGCCCCAGCTCCTTCGCGCGCTGTACCTGGGCCTCGAGGATGCCGCGCTGATCGTACGGCCACGCGGACCCGTCCGCTGCCAGCTGACGTCCAGGCGCCCACGCGAACCCGGGCTGACCGGCCAGCGGCCGGAGGCGGTCGAGCTCAGGCACCAGGCGCACGTCCCCGGAGGGCGTCGAGAGACCCTCGTGGGCGAACGTGATCCCGTCGTGCGAGTTGAATACGGCGAACAGGCTAGTGATCCCGACGCCTCGCTCAGCAGCCTCGGCGAGCCGTGCCAGCGGGACCGTACGCGAGCGCGGAATGCCGTTGTTGTCGGCCCAGACGATCGTCACACCGACGACTCCGACCTCCACCAGCTCCTCGATCCGGCGCTTGGCTCCAGCAGTGGCAGTGGATTCTTCAGCCACCTTGTGGAGTATACGGGCGGCGGCGCCCGCTAGCTCGCCCGGCGCCGGTACAGGATGCCCGCAAGCGCCACCGATCCGACCATGATCGCAAGGCTCCATGCGATCGCGTGCCAGGCGGCATCCCCGACACGGCCTCCGAGCAACAGCGGCCGAAGCGCATCAATCACCGCCGTCGCGGGCTGCCTTGCGGCGAAGCCCCGAACCACCGGCGGCATCGTCTCAACCGGGACGAACGCGCTGCTCGCGTACGGCAGGAAGCTGATCAGGAACGTGACTCCCTGAGCCGCCTCGGGCGAGCGTGTGAGGATCCCCACCGCGGCGGCGAGCCAGGAGATCGCGAGCACGAACAGCAACAGGATGCCTGCCGCGGTCACCCAGTGGGTGGCATCCGCGCGCGGCCTGAAGCCGATCGCGACCGCGACCGCGATCACCAGCATCGAAGAGAGCAGGTTGCGCGCCACGCTGGCCAGCACATGTCCATTGATCAGCGCCTCGCCGCGCACGTCCATGGAGCGGAAGCGGTCAATGATCCCGGAGCGGAGGTCCTGCGCGATGCTGACCGCGGTGGTCCCGGCACCGAATCCGACGCAGACGAGCAGCACGCCCGGCAGTACGTAGTCGACGTAACGGGTTCCCGTGTCGACGGCGCCACCGAACAGGTAGACGAACATCAACATCAAGATCACCGGCAGCGCGAGCGCGGTCATCAGCCCGTCGACATTGCGCAGCGAGAGCCGCAGCGCACGGGTGAACATCGTCTGGGCTTCAGACCATGTGGCCGCGGGTGTGCGTTTACCGGCCGGCGGGGCGCAGGAGATCTCCTCAGACACCGGCGGCCTCGCTCTCGGTCGCGGTGTGCCCCGCAGTCAGGGTCATGAAGACATCGTCGAGGGTCGCCGTGTGGACCTCGAAGGAAGCGATCCGCGTGTGCTCCGGATCGAGCTCGTCGAGTAGCGCTCTGACTTCGCGGGCAACGCCGTCGGTCGCGATCACCACGCTCAACGTGGCGCGGTCGGAGCGCATGATCCGAGCGCCGAGATCGCGGGTGATGCCCGCGAAGCTGTGATCGTCGGTCATCCGCAGCTCGAGCCGCTGACCGCCGAGCTTGCGCTTGAGCTCCGTACTGCTCCCCTCGGCGACGATCTCGCCGTGGTCGACGACCGCCACCCGGTCGGCGAGCTGGTCAGCCTCCTCTAGGTATTGCGTGGTCAGGAACACGGTCACCCCCGCATCGGTCAAGTCGCCCACGAGCGCCCACATCACCTGTCGGCTGCGCGGGTCCAGACCAGTCGTCGGCTCGTCGAGGAACAGCACCTGCGGCTCGGCGACGAGGCTCGCCGCTAGGTCCAGGCGCCGGCGCATCCCGCCCGAGTAGCTGCCGACCCGGCGGCTGCCGGCGTCCAGGAGGTCGAATTGGGCCAGGAGCTGACGCGCGCGTGCGCGGGCGCTGCGCCGGGGGAGGTGCGACAGCGCGGCCATCATCTCGAGGTTCTCGAGCCCGGTCTGCAGGTCATCGAGCGCCGCGTACTGGCCCGTCAGGCTGATGCGGCTGCGAACTTCGTGTCGCTGCGCGACAACGTCATATCCCGCCACGGCCGCGCGCCCGGAATCCGGCGAGGCGAGCGTGGCGAGGATCTTGACCGTCGTGGTCTTACCGGCGCCGTTGGGCCCGAGCAAAGCGAACACGCTGCCGCGCGTAACCGACAAGTCGATGCCGTTCAGCACCGGTGCGTGGTCGTATGACTTCGTCACACCCGTGGCCTCAATCGCTGTCTCTGTGAGCATGGTTCTCCTTGAAACTCCGAATAACTGCGTGTTTTGTACGCAGCTTGCGTAGGCTATACGCAGTTACGTGAGCTTGTCAACTACGCTGTCGGTCGAGGTCATGAGCGACGAGGTCAAGCCGCCGAGCCGCCCGGAGCCCGAGCTCCCGATCCCGCCGAGCATCGAGCTGGCGTGGGGACTCCGTGAACGAGGCGCGCGCGGCCCGAAGCGAGGAATGACTCTCGAGCGAATCGTCAGCGCCGCAATCAGGGTCGCTCGGAGAGACGGACTCGGGGCGCTGTCGATGGCGCGCGTGGCCGGCGAGCTCGGGGTGGGGACGATGTCGCTCTACCGCTACGTCGCGGCCAAGGACGAGCTGTTGACGCTGATGGTCGACGCCGCGCTCGGTTCCCCGCCCGAGCCGGGCCCCGGCGATCGGGACTGGCGCGCGGGTCTGAGGCATTGGGCGCTCGGCGTCCGCGAGGCCTATCGCCGCAACCCATGGGCGCTGCGGGTGCCGATCGACGCACCTCCGTTGGGCCCGAACAACGTCGCGTGGCTCGAGAACGCCCTGCAGGCACTCGCCGACACCTCGCTCTCCGAGCAAGCGAAGCTCTCCACGGTGCTGTTGATCAGCGGGTTCGTGCGAAATCAGCAGACCCTCACCGCCGACTTCGCGGGCGCCGCCGGCGAGCCGTCCACCACGGGCTACGGCGCGGTTCTCGCGCGCCTGACCGACGCCGCAGCGTTTCCCGCGCTGCAACGAGCGATCGCCTCCGGGGCGCTCGAAGACGAAGACGAGCTCGAAACCGAATTCGAGTTCGGCCTCGAGCGCATCTTGGACGGCGTCGAAGTCCTGATCGCGCGCCGGGCGAGGTAGCAGTCGAGGATCGCGGTCCAAGGCTCCCGGGACCGGTCCTGCGCAGAGCTCGCGTCGCGGGGCCAGCCCGGCCGAATCCAGCCCGGCGCCCGACGCCGACTGCGCGGAAGAGGTTTGGCACCCCACCAGATGGGTAAAGGCTCGCCGGGAGAGAGAGGAGAGGTGGTGGAGAACCCAAGTAGCGCTGCGCTGGTCGAGATTCGCGACGTCAGCAAGCGCTTTCCAGGAGTGCAGGCGCTCGAGTCGGTGAACCTCGACATCAAACCGGGCGAGATTCACGCCGTTGCGGGCGAGAACGGTGCCGGCAAGTCGACGGTGATGAAGCTGTTGGCACAACTCGAGCGACCGAGCGAGGGCTCGATCGAGATCGAGGGCAAGCCGGTTCGGTTCCGCAATCCGCGCCATGCGCAGCGTCTGGGAATCGCGATGGTTCACCAGGAGTTCGCCCTCGCGCCGCATCTCACCGTCGCCGACAACCTGGCGCTCGGGCACGAGCGCACTCACACCGGCCTGATCGTGCGCGGGTCAGAGAAGGTGAGAGCGAGGGAACTGCTGGAGCGGGTGAAATTGGACGTGAGCCCGACGCGCCGGGTGTCCACCCTGTCAGTGGCCGACCAGCAGCGCGTCGAGATCGCCAAGGCGCTCGCGGTGGGCGCGAAGGTCGTGATCATGGATGAGCCGACGGCGACGCTGACCGACGCCGAGATCGACGACCTGTTCGCCCTGATCGAGGAGCTGAAGTCCGACGGAATCGCGATCTTCTACATCTCGCACCGACTGGAAGAGGTGGTACGGATTGCCGACAGGGTCACGGTGATGCGTGACGGGCAGGTCGTCGAGACGCTGGCGAAAGGGGACTTCGACGAGCCAACGCTGGTCCGGCTGATGGTGGGGCGCGAGATCGACAACCTGTATCCGAAGGACAACAGCCAGATCCAGGACATACTGCTACGGGTGCAGGGGATCACGCGGCCGGGCGTGCTGCACGATTGCTCGTTCGAGGTTCGCGCGGGCGAGATCGTCGGGTTCGCAGGCCTGATCGGCGCCGGGCGCACCGAGCTCGCGCGAGCGGTGTTCGCCGCAGATCCGGTCACCAGCGGGCGGATCGAGCTCGACGGGCAGGAGCTGAAGCTGAGCGAACCCAGCGACGCGATCGCGGCGGGAATCGGATACCTGACCGAAGATCGCAAAGGCGAGGGGCTGGCGATGCAGTTGTCGGTCGAGCAGAACATCACGCTGGCGCGGATTCCGGGCCGGGGAGCGTGGATCGACCGCCGCGCCGAGCATCGTGCCGCCGAACGCCGCCGCGACGAGCTGTCGATCGACACCCCTTCGCTGCGGCGAGCGGTGGAGGCGCTGTCCGGCGGCACGCAACAGAAGGTCGTCGTCGCCAGGTGGCTCGAAACCGAGGCCCGGGTCCTGTTCTTCGACGAGCCGACCCGTGGGATCGATGTCGGCGCAAAGGCCGAGCTGTTCAAGCTGATGGGCCGGCTGGCGGCCGATGGACGCGGGATCGTGTTGATCAGCTCCTACCTGCCCGAGCTGATCAACATGTGTGACCGGATTTTCGTGATTCGCGACGGCCGGACCGTCGGCGAAGTGAGTCGCAAAGAGTTCGACGAGGAGCGGATCATGGCGCTCGCGTCGGGCGTGGAAACGGAGGCCGTATGAGTACTCAGGCTGGAGCGCCGCGGGCGCCCGTGACACTTCGACTGCCACCGGGGCTGCGCGACCGATTGCAGGACGTCGTCTCGCAAATGGCCGCGGCGGGCGGGTTGATCGTCGTCGCGATCCTGCTGACGATCGCCTCCCCGTATTTCCTGACCGCAAACAACCTGTTCAACATCGGTGTGCAGGTCTCGATCGTGGCGATCATCGCCGTCGGCGAGACGCTCGTGATCCTGACCGGAGGAATCGACCTCTCGGTCGGTTCGGTCGCGGGGCTCGGCGGCATCCTCGGCACGATGGCGATCGCCAAGGCCGGCATGCCGATCGCCGTTGGGATTCTGGCCGCGGTGCTGGCTGGAGCGCTGATCGGCTTCGTCAACGGACTGCTGGTCACGCAAGCGAAGCTACCGCCGTTCATCGCCACCCTGGGGATGCTCGGCGTCGCCGGCGGCCTGACGTTCATCGTCGGAGGCGAGAACGCGGTGTACGGGCTGCCGTCAAGCTTCCGGCTGTTCGGTGAAGGTCAGATCGGGCCGATTCCGATGCCGATCCTATACCTGATCGTGATTGCCGGGGTTGGCCACGTGATCCTGACGCGGACCAAGTTGGGGCGGTACGCGTATGCGATCGGATCCAACCAGGAAGCCGCGCGGCTGTCCGGGATCCCGCTGAACCGCTACTTGATCGTGATCTACATGATTCCGGCCGCTCTCGCGGGCTTCGGCGGCATGATCGCCGCCTCGCTGGTGCACTCGGGCCAGCCGAACTACGGCGTCGGGCTGGAGCTCAACGTGATCGCGGCGTGCGTGATCGGCGGCGCCAGCCTGTTCGGCGGCGTGGGAACGATCGGGGGAACGATGATCGGCGCGTTTCTGATGGCGGTGATCACCAACGGAGCGGTGCTGCTCAACATCACCCAGTACTACCAGCAGGTGATCATCGGCGTGATCATCTGGCTGGCGGTGTGGTGGGACCAGGTGCGGCGGCGGCGTCTCTCCGCCGCGTCGGAGAAGGTGGAGAGGCGAAGCGCCGAAGCGCAGCAGGACAACGGCGGTGACGCGCCTCAGCAGGGAGAGGGCGCTCATGCCACGTAGGAGCACCCTGATCCGAGCACGCCCCAGGCTCCGGCGAGGGCGCGCCGCGCGGGCACCGCGGGGAGTCCTACTTGCGCTGGCGCTGCTGCTGTTCGCGGGTGTCCAGGCGGGATGCGCGGTGGTCAAGGACCACAAGGCAAAGATCACTTTGCAGTCGACACCGCCGATTCACCTCGCGGTGATACCGAAGTCGGTCGGCCTCGATTACTGGACGAAAGTGCATGAGGGGGCCGCGTGTGCGGTCTCGCAGATGCACGGAGTAAATGTCACCTGGAACGGCGTCACCGACGAAACCGATGTCGTTGGGCAGCTCAACCTGCTCAACAACTACATCGCGCAGGGAGTCAACGGCCTGATCTACGCGGCTACTGACGCCACCGCGATGAACGAGACCTCAACGAATGCGACAAAGGCGGGCATCAAAGTGGTCTCGATCGATTCCGGGACGACCCCACAGCCGTCGAACGTGCCGTTGATCGCTACCGACAACATCAGCGGCGCAGAGCTCGCCGCGAACCATCTGGCGAAGGCGATCGGGCCGGCCGGCGGCAAGGTGGCGATCATCGCCTTCCACGCCGGCAGCCAGACCAATGACCAGCGGGTGCAGGGATTCGAGGCCGGACTCAAGCGCTATCCGAAGCTTCACCTGGTCGGCATCCAGTACAGCCAGAACGATTACAACACGGCGCTCACCGTGACCTCCAACATTCTCACCGCCAACCCAGATCTGAAGGGCCTGTTCGCCGCCAACGAAGCCAGCGATGTGGGCGCCGTGGAAGCGGTCCGCATCGCCCACCGTGTAGGCAAGGTCAAGATCGTCGGCTGGGATACTTCACCCGACGAAGTGGATGGGGTCAGACAAGGCATCGTGGCCGGTCTCATCTCCCAGGATCCGTTCCGGATGGGCTACGACGGCGTGCGAACGGCGGTAGCCATGTTGCGAGGCCAACCGCACGTCGCGAATGAGAACACCGGCGCGCTGATGGTCACGAAAGCCAACCTCGACAATCCGACCGTGCGGCAGTTCGTCACTCCGCGCTGTGGGTCGCCGAGGCAGGTGGACATCGGCTGAGGCGGGCGCCCCAACACCACCTCGGATACACCGGAGGGCACTCAGGCGAACGCGGACAGGCCGGTGACCGCTCGTCCGACGATCAGCGACTGCACCGTGTCAGTGCCCTCGTAGGTGTATACCGCCTCCATGTCCGCGTGGTGGCGGGCGACGTGGTGGTCCAGCAGGATGCCGTTGCCGCCGAGCATGTCGCGCGCCTGCGCGCAGACCCGCCTCGCCCCGGCGGCCGTGCTGAGCTTGGCCAGGGCCGCGTGCTCGAGCCGCACCCGGCCCTGCGCATGAAGCTGTGCCAGGCGAAAGCAGATGAGCTGCATGCCGGTGATATCGGTGACCATGCTCGAGAGCTTGTCCTGGATCAGTTGGAAGCCTGCCAACGGCCTTCCGAACTGCTCGCGCCCCTTGACGTAGGCGAGCGCGCCCTCGTAGGCGGCGATCGCGTGTCCGAGCCCCTCCCAGGCGATTGTCTGGCGGCTCTTGGTCAGCACGCGACCCGTGTCGGCAAACGTGCGTGACTGCTCGAGCCGATTCTCGAGCGGGATACGCACGCCGTCCAGCACGATGTCCGCTTGAAAGATCGCTCGGTTGCTGGTCTTGCCGAGAATCGGCGTCGCGACGTAGCCGGTCCCGTCGTCATCACGACGATCGATAATGAAAGCGCCGACATCGCCGCCCTCGTCGCGCGCCCAAACCACGATCACGTCAGCGATCACGCCGTTGCCGATCCAGCGCTTGGCGCCATCGAGGACCCACTCGTCACCGTCCCGGCGCGCGGTCGTGGCCAGCCGCACCACATCCGACCCATGGTCGGGCTCAGTCAGAGCGAACGCTCCGAGCTTCTGGCAGCGCGCCATCTCGGGCAACCAGCGCTGCTTTTGCGCTTGTGATCCGAGCACGCCGATCGCGGTCATCGCGAGGCCGCTGTGGACGGAGTTGAAGGTGCTGAAGCTGCCATCGCCGCGCGCGAGCTCGCATGCCACGAGGCCTTCCGCCAGCGGGCTCATGCCAGGACAGCCGTGGCCCACGATCGCACCGCCCGCGACGCCCAGCTTCGCGTACGCTGGGACCAGCTCGTGCGCAAACGTGGCCTGCTCCCAGTGGCGGTTGGCGACCGGGATCAGCTGTCGATCGGAGAATTCGCGGACGCGGTCGCGGATCGCTCGCTCCTCAGGCGTAAGCAGATCGTCGACCGCGAAGAAGTCGGTCCCTTGCGCGAGCGCGAGCTCGTTGTGGTCGAGAACCGGCTCGGTGACTGCGGTGCGTGCCATTGTGGTCTCCTGAGGAGTAATGGAGTGAGCCGCGCGAAGCGGCCTTCGGGAGGAGCGATCGAGGTGATGGATTAAAGCGAGCTTCGACGGCTGCTCCACGGCCCGAGTGGGAGACCGCACGCGCCCAGCGGCTGAAGAAGCCTCAGTGGTGGGATAGCGTTCCTCGGATATGGGACCATTCGAGCGCGCGCAGGAGCCGGCGGGTGGTCTCAGCGCACTCTGAGCCGCAGCTGGTGGGCAGCGCCGGGAGGATCGCAGGAGAACAGTCTTCGCTCGCCTCCACGCGACCGGGGCGGTGGCCGTTCTGGCTGGCGGTCTGGGTGCTGATGGTTGGGCTGCTGGTCGCGGGGGCGCTGGCTTGGGCCTCCGACGCGCTCTACACCAGGGACGAGAATCGGCTGCTCGATGTGCGTGTCCGGGAGGCTCCGCCCGCGCTCAGGCTTTCTTCGCTCGCGCCGCGCACACCTCGACCCTGACCGTGATCGGAATGCTGCAGTCGCGGTCCCCGCGCGTTCACCGCGCCGATGCCCGGCGGGCGCTTCGCGGCGTACGGAGAGCGGACCCTACCCGCCAATCGACGGTCCCGACTTCAGAGCAACTCGGCCTTCTCGGACCTCGACTACGCGATCTATCTTGGCGACTTTGAGCGTCCGTCCAGTCTCCTCGTCACCAGCCTCGACAAGCTTCCAATCCGAGGTCGCCAGGCGAGGGAGCGGGTTCCGTTCGGAGACACGGTCCTGACCCTGGTGGTGGCTCCACGGCAGGCGCTGGCGGGCTCGTTCCCACAGCGGCTACCGTGGATCATCGCGATCGCGGGGGTGCTTTTGAGCGTCGGTGCGGCGGCGCTGACCGTGCGGCTGATTCAGCGTCGCCGGAGCGCGGAGGACCTGGCGGGCAGGCTCGAGCGCGCCGTCGTAGAGAACCAGCGGTTGTATGCCGAACAGCGAAGCATCGCCGGCACGCTCCAGCACGCCCTGCTGCCGGAGGAGCTGCCGCAGGTTCCTGGGGCTCAGGTCAGCGCGCGTTACGAGCCCGGGGAGCAGGGAATGGAGATCGGCGGCGATTGGTATGACGTGATCCCGCTCGACGATCGGCGACTTTTGGTTGTGGTCGGAGACGTCACTGGACGAGGGCTGCGCGCGGCTGCGACGATGGCCTCGCTTCGTTACGCGATCCACGCGTATGCGGCGCAAAACGATCCACCGGCAGTGATCCTGACCAAGCTCTCGAAGCTGCTCAACGTGACCACCGATGGCCAACTCGCGACCGTGGTCTGCGCGATGGTAGACGTCGCCGGCCGCCAGGTGACGGTCACCAACGCCGGCCACCTTCCGCCGCTCGTAGTCAGCGGCGACCATGGGGAGTACCTAGCCAGCGAGGTCGGCTTGCCAATCGGCGTCGAGGACGGGGCCTCCTATCAGTCGACTACCGTCTCGGTTCCCCGCGGGGCGACTTTCCTCGCTTTCACCGATGGTCTGGTAGAACGCCGCGGTGAGACGCTCGACCGGGGTCTGGCGCGCCTCCGCGAGGCGGCGACCGGAAGTCCTGTCGCTTGAGGGAGCTACTGAGCCAGATCGTGACGCAATTACGCCCGGAACCATCCGACGACGACACCGCGATCGTGGGGCTTCGATGGAACGACTAGGCGCGGCCGACGACCCTCAGATGACCTACGAGGTTGCCCGCAAGGAGGGCGCTACCGCGATCGTGACGATCGCCGGGGAACTGGACATTTCCAACATCGAGGAGCTCGAGGCGGCGGTCGAACCGGTGATCGAGGCGCGTCCCGAACGCGTGATCGTGGACGTGGCCGGCTTGCGGTTCGCCGACAGTACGGCGATTGCACTGTGGGTGCGTTGGGCAACGGCGGCGCGTCTCGAGCTCCGTGATCCGCCAGAACTCTTGCGACAGGTGATCACGAGGATGGGATTAGCGGGAACACTTGGACTCAGCTGATGAATCAGGTGCGTAGCTTTTCGCTCGAGCTCCAATCCGTTGGCGCCGCTCGGCGGTTCGCAACGGATGTTCTGCGCAACACCCCTCCCGACGTCCTCGAGGCCGTCGAGCTGATGGTCTCCGAGCTCGCCACCAACTGCATCCGTCACGCCAACACTGCTTTTGATCTGCGAGTCGCGCGGGCGCACGGCGAAATTCGGGTCGAGGTGACCGATCATGCCGGCGGCACCCCGAGGATGCGCTCCCCGGGGCCCGAGGACCCGACCGGAAGAGGACTGCAGATCGTCAACATGCTCTCCGCGACCTGGGGCGTGATACACCGGACCGCGACCGGCAAGACGGTGTGGTTCACGATCCCGGCCCCGACGCCTCCATCGGCGGGTGAACGAGGGTGCTCGCGAGCCCGGCTCAGATCTTCGGGTGCGCCCCCGCGCGATCGGCCGACCAAACGGTAGCGCCCGCGGCTCAATCCGGCTCTCGCCGAGCGCGTGGCGGATGACATATATTGAACCGCATGGTTCGACCGGCCCTCGCGCAGTGACCGTCACTACCGACTCGCCGCTCGTCGAGGCATTCGCCGGCGAGCTCGAGGAAGCGATCCGCCAGCGCCGGGCTATTACCCCGTTCACCGGGAGGGGCGAGGAGTTCGGGGTGGCGGCGGGCTACGCCGTCCAGGCGCTGTGCTACGAGCGACGGATCGCGGCGGGGGACCGGCCGCTCGGTTTCAAGCTCGGGCTGACTTCGCGTGCCAAGCAAGAGGCGATGAATGTCGCGGAGCCGTTGTGGGGGCGCCTGACCGCCGAGATGTTGTTGAGCGAGGAGCAGCCGCTCGAACTCTCGACGCTGATTCATCCGCGGGTCGAATCGGAGTTGGCGTTCCTGATCGGGCGCGATCTCGACGGCTCGACGGCGACCACGGCAGCGGTGCTGGCAGCGACGGAGGCGGTGTTCCCGGCGCTCGAGGTCCTCGACTCCCGCTACGAAGATTTCAGATTCGAGCTTCCCGACGTGGTAGCGGACAACGCCAGCGCTGCGCGGATCATCACCGGCGGGCGCGCGCTGCACGCAGACGCATGCGATTGGCAGCTCGAGGGGATGGTGCTGCGCCACGACGGGGCCGTCGTCCAGACCGCCGCGGGTGCGGCCGTGAGCGGCCATCCAGCGGCCGCCGTCGCTTGGCTGGCGCGGCAGGTTGGGATCCTGCCGGCGGGGGCGATCGTGCTCTCGGGAGGGCTCACCGCGCCGGTGACCCTCTCGCCGGGAGCGACGGTGAGCGCTGATTTCACCAATCTCGGATCGGTCAACCTGAGCTGCCGGTGAACGCCGGCCGCGGCCCGCGGCCAGCGGGTCGGCGAGGAGCAGTTGCGAGCGCCGGGGTGGGAATGGTCAATACATCACCACGCCGGCGGAGACGTTGAGGTCCTCGCCGGTGATCGACGCCGCGGCGGGTGAGGCCAGGAACACCGCGCACGCAGCGACGTCCTCGGGCGGCGTCAGGCGTCCGAGCGGCGATGATTCCACCAACCCCGCGCGGGCTTGCTCGGGACTGATCCCGCGCGCCTGCGCCTGGGCGTCGATCACGCGGTCGATTCGCGGTCCGGCGACGAACCCAGGGGAGATCAGGTTGACGCGGATCCCGTGGGGACCGGCTTCCCAGGCGAGCGTTCGCACCAACCCGACCAGCGCGAGCTTGCTCGTTGTATACGGCGTGCGCCCGTACAGGGGCCGCTTGCCGCTGACCGAGCCGATCACCGTTATCGCGCCGCTCCGGCGCTCGATCATCGCCGGCAGCACCGCCCGGCAACAGAGGAAGGTGCCGGTGACGTTGACGCGCAGCGTCTGCACCCAGTCCGCCGGCGAGATCTCCCAGAGCGGCGCGGTCGGCCCCGCGACGCCGGAATTGCAGACGAGTACGTCGACTCGTCCCAGCTTGCCGAGGACCTCCGCCGCCATTGCCTCGACCTGATCGGGCTCCCCGATGTCGGCCGGCGCGATCAGCGCTTCGCCGCCGGGCGACGCGATCAGCGCTTCGCCGCCGGGCGACGCGATCAGCTCGCGCGTTTCCTTGAGTGCCGCTCGGTCGCGACCCACGAGCGCGAGGCTCGCGCCCGCGCCGGCGAACGCGAGAGCGATCTGGCGACCGATGCCCCTGCCGGCGCCGGTGACCACGACCACGGCGCCCGCCAGCGGCGCATCAGTCATCCAGCATCGCCACGGCGCGCACCGGCGAGCCGTGACCGCCGCGGATCCGCAGGGGAAAGCCGAAGAAGGTGAACCGTTTTCCCACGAGCTCGCCGAGATTCGCGAGATTCTCGTAATGCGTCACGCCCGTCTTGCGGCTGAAGAGATGCACCGGGTAGACCCGGTCCGCCGGGTTGTCGGGACTGGGTGAGTCAACGCCGAAGATCTTCGGCTGCTGCGCTTCGAGCCAGTCCGCCGCGCTCTGGTCGAGTCCCGGGTAACTGGTGGTGTACTCGGGCGTCCCGCCGTGGCGCTCCGCGGTGCCGGTGCGTAGCAAGATCACATCGCCAGGTCTCAGCTCCGCGCCGGACTCGGACACCGCCCGCTCGAGTCGAGCGGCGTCGCAGTACTCCCGCGGTTGCAGGTCGGAGATGTCAAGGCAGGTGCCCACGCCCCAGAAGGTGTCGAGCGACATCGCGTCGATCGTCGGCGCGCCGTCGCGCGGGTCCAAATGACTGAGCGCGTCCACGTGGGTCGGGCCATGATCGCACATCATCAGCCCGAGGCTCTGGTATGAGAAGTCGCTCTCGAATATCGGCGCGGTCTCCTCGTGCGTGTGGTGCTGCCAGACGACGGTCTTGAGATGCCCGGCATAGACCGGCATTCCCTGGTAGATCTCTTGTGAAAGGTCGACGAGGCGCGGCATGGCCTACCTCCGCGTTAGTGGGGATGCGGGCAGGATTTATCGCTCGGGTGCAGTCGTAGGGGCGTTTCGGTCACTCTCGCCGAACGCATCGCGGGGCTGCGGCGGTAGGCTTCCGGTAGGCCACGAGGAGCAAGGAGCTTGTCGGTTTCACTGCCTGTCACAGTCCCCGCGATCGGCGAGGATCTGGAGTCAAGGCCAGAGGTGCGAGCGATGCTGAGGGTAAGCCGCGCCGCGCTGAGGGGTGGCCCGCTGTCGCGGATCCTCGACGAGATCGCCACCGAGGCGACGAAAGTCGTGCACGGTGCCGACCGCGCGAGCATCATCTTGATCGAGGGGCGCGAGCACCGCTTCAGGCTGGCGGGCAGCCACGGTCTCAGCGAGCGCTACAAGCGACTGCTGTCGACCGGAGAGGCGAAGCTCCGCCCGGGACAGGGGCCTTCCGGTCTGGCGTACGTCAACCGGGTGCCGGTGGTGATCTCCGACCTCGACCTCGATCCCGCGATCGCGTCATGGGAGTGGCGCGACATCGCGCGAGAGGAGCGCTACCGCGCGATCGTGTCGCTGCCGCTGGTTCCCGCGGACACGGTCGTCGGGACGCTCAACCTCTACCGCACCGAGCCGGGAGTCTGGCCCGAGGATCAGGTTCAGCTGCTGCGGTTCTTCGCCGAGCACGCAGCCAGCGCCGTGCGCACCGCTCAACTGCTCGACGAGCGCGGCAAGCAGGTGATCGCCTTACGCCGGCTGGTGAGGGCGCTGCGCGAACAGACGCACGAGCACGCGAACCGGTTGCACGCCCTCAGCGGGCTGCTCGCGCTCGAGGAGATCGACGATGCGAAGGAGTTCCTGCACGTGCTCGAGCGCAGTCACACAGCCGTGCGCGAGGCGCTCGACACCCGGATCCAGGTGCCGACGCTGGCCGGCCTGGTGCTGGCCGAGACCGTGGTGGCGGCGCAGCGTGAGATCACGCTCGCGATCGACGAGTCGAGCTCGCTGCGCCGGCTGCCGGCGACGCTGACCGATACGCAGGTGGTGACGATTGTCGGCAACCTGTTGGACAACGCGTTCGACGCGGTCGGCAACATGCCACCGGAGCGCCGGCATGTGCAGCTGCTGGTGAGCGGAGATGAACGGCGCGTCGTGATCGAGATCCGCGATCGGGGGGAGGGCTTGCCGCCTCCCGAGGCCGCGCTGTTCGATCGCGGCTTCAGCACCAAGGCGGGCCACGAGGGGATCGGGCTTGCGCTGGTGCGGGAGGCGGTGACGGCAGCCAAGGGGACGATCGAGGTCGAGCGCCAGCCCCAGGGTTCGATCTTCAGGGTGACGATCGATGCATGACTGGCGCGTGCTCGTGGTCGAGGACGACCGCGTGGTGGCCCGGCTGCACTGCCGTTTCATCGCTCAGGTCCCGGGTTTCTCGGTGGCCGGAGTCGCCGCCACCGCCGCGCAGGCCGCGGAGCTGGTGCGGGTGCTGCGTCCGCACCTGCTGCTGCTAGATGTCGGCCTGCCGGGCGAGAACGGGATCGCATTGCTTCGCCGGCTGCGAGCGGCCGGGGAGGAGGTGGAGGTGATCGCGGTCACCGCGGCGACAGCGAGCGCGACCGTCCGTGCCGCGGTGCAGCTCGGGGCGGTCGACTACCTCGTCAAGCCGTTCGACCAAGACCGGCTGCGCAAGTCGCTGCGGCTGTTCGAGCGCCGGATGACGATGTTGGCGGGCGCCCAGCTCGCGCAGCTCGACGTGGACCGCATCTGCTCGGAGGGCCCGAACACGTTGCGCTGGCTGCCGCGCGACGTGTCCGGTTCGCGGCTGCAGGAGATTCGCGAGATTCTGTCCAGCGCCGATCGGCCGGAAACCGCCGAGGCGGTGGCGAGCCGGGCGGGCGTTGCTCGCGTCACCGCCCGGCGTTATCTCGAGTATCTGGTCACGATCGGCCAGGCGAGGATGGACCCGGTCGTCGACGGCCCGGGACGTCCTCGCAAGACCTACGAGCTCAGGGCCCAGCGCGTGTAAGCGCCGGCTCGCCGCCGCCTACACGGTCTCACCGCGATTCTGGTGCGAGGCAGATTCGATCCAGTCCACGATCCGCGATGGGGTCGCCGGCAGTTCGCGGGCGCGAACGCCCAGCGGCGCGAGCGCGTCGTCGATCGCCGCCGCCACCGCGGCCGGCGCCATCATCCGACCGCCTTCGCCGCCGCCCTTGATCCCGTGCGGGGTCCAGGGCGAGGGCGTCTCCTGGTGTCCGATCACGAACTCCGGCGCCTCCATCGAGGTCGGAATCAGGTAGTCCATGTAGCTCTGAGTGAGGAAGTTCCCGGTCTCGTCGTAGACGTATTCCTCGAACAGCGCGGTGCCGATCCCCTGTACCACGCCACCGGTGATGTGCCCGGCGAGCGAGCGGGGGTTGACGAGCGTCCCGCAGTCGTGGACCGCCACGTACTTGAGGAAGCGCACCTCGCCGGTGTCGGTGTCGACCTCGACGATCGGGATGTGGCAGGCATGTCCGACGAACGGATAGAACACGCCAAGGTCGCTGCGGTCGGCGGACGGCATCGTCGTATAGGGATGGTCGTAGACCTTGCTCGCCTCGAGGCCGCTTTCGATCTCCTCGGGCAAGCTGTGCTTGAACAGGTGAGTCTGCAGCGCGATATCCGCGAGCGTCTTGCGCGTGCCGGGCGAGCCCTTCACCTGGACCCCGCCGGCCGTCCACTCGAGGTCGTCGACTGAGGCCTCGAGCATGTGCTCGGCGACCTTCAGCGCCTTGTCCTTGATCCGCCCCGACGCGCCTTCGATCGCACCCGCGAGCATCACGGTGGTGCGACTGCCGCCCGGGCCAGTGGCGGGAAGTCCGTTGCGAGTCCCGGCGTAGATCACGGCGACGTCTTCGGGCTGGACGTCGAACTCCTCGGCGACCAGCTGCGCGACCATCGTCTCGGGACTGTTGCCCCAGAACGCGCAGGAGTACAGGGTCGCGGTGATGTCGCCGGTGGCACCGATCCGAAGCGTGATGCTTTCCGGCATCGAAGTTACCGGCGCCGCGGGCTCGTCGAACCAGAACCAGAACTCGGTCGCGCTGAACACGCTGCGCTCCTGACAGCTGACCAGGCCGATGCCGATGTGGCGCCCCTGCTCGCGGGCTTTGCGCTGCTCCTCGCGCCAGTGGTCGTAGTCGGCGAGCTCGAGCGCCTTGTCCAGCACGCCCTCGTAGTCGCCGCTGTCGTAGACGTTTCCTGTCGGGATGAAGTACGGGAACTGATCCTTGCCGATGAAGTTGGCGCGGCGGATCTCGGCCGGGTCGAGCTGCAGCTCCCGCGTGGCGAGGTCGACCATCCGCTCGAGCATCCAGTTGTTCACTTCGGACCCGAAGCCGCGGTAGGCGCCCTGCTGGCACTTGTTCGTCAGCACCGCCTTGACCCCGTACTGGACGCTGCCGATTCGGTAGGGCCCGGTTACCTGCGCTAGCGCGTTGCCGTGATGGCCGACGCCGAACTGGATGTAGCCGCCGTAGTCGTCGATCGTCTTGATCCGAACGCTCCGCATGGTGCCGTCGCGCATCAGCGCCAGCTCGACGTCGTAGATCCGGTCGGAGCCGTGATGGTCGCAGTTGGAGAGGTTGTCGATCCGGTCCTCGACGTACTTCACCGGGCGCCCGGTCACCTTCGACAGCATTCCCGCGATCGCCGAGGGCTTGGTCGCGAACAGCTTCGAGCCGAAGCTGCCGCCGGCCGGGTGCGGGTGAATGTCGAGCCGGTTCGGCGCGATCTTCAACGTCCCGGCGAGCATGAACAAATAGCTGGTGAAGCTGAGCGAGTTGGTGTGGATCGTCATCATCCCGCTGCCCACGTCGTAGTCGGCGATCGCGCCGACGGTCTCGAGCGGCTGCCCGCCCGACCGGTGCCAGCGCAGCCGGTCGGTGACGACCAGGTCCGCCTCGGCGAAGTCGCGCTCGACATCGCCGAAGGTGAACGTACGCTCGTAGGCGAGGTTCGAGCCCAGCGGCTCGTGGATCAGCGGCGCGTCGGGCGCGAGCGCCGCCTCGGGATCTACTACCGGCTCGAGTGGGTCGTACTCCACCTCGACGAGGTCGGCGGCGTCCTCGGCCACATAGCGGCTCTCGGCGACGATCGCCGCGACTCCCTCGCCGACGTAGCGCACCTTGTCGACCGCGAGCAGTCGCCAGACGTGCTTATCTGCGGCGGGGCCGAAGTCCGGCAGCGGATCGGTCAGCTCTGCCGCCTCGGCGCCGGTCACCACCGCCAGCACGCCGGGCAGGCGGCGCGCCGCGTCGACGTCGATGCTCACGATCCGGGCATGGGCGTGGGGGCTGCGCACGAGCGCGGCGTGGGCCATTCCCCGCAGGCGCATGTCGTCGATATAGCCGCCCCGGCCGCGCAGGAACTTTGGATCCTCGACGCGGCGAATCGACTTGCCGACCCATTTCCGCTCTCCGCTGAAGTCCCGTACCGGGGGCTGTTCGGTAGTGGCCATCGCTAGGCTCGCATCCGCTGCGCGGCGTCGAGCACCGACTCGATGATGAACTGGTAGCCGGTGCAGCGGCAGAGGTTACTGGAGATCGCTTCACGCACTTCCTCGGCCGAAGGCTGCGGGTTCTCGCGCAACAGCTCCAGTGACCGCAGCAGCATGCCCGGTGTGCAGTACCCGCATTGCAGTCCTTGCTTCTCCCAGAACGCCTCTTGGAGCGGGTGCAGGCTGGTGCCATCGGCGAGCGACTCGACGGTTGTGATCTCGGCTCCGTCGGCTTGCACCGCGAAAGTGATGCAGGAGCGGATCGTCTCGCCGTTCATCAGCACGGTACAAGTGCCGCAGACGCCATGCTCGCAGCCGATGTGCGTGCCAACCAGGTCGAGCTGCTCGCGTAGGAAGTCGACCAGCAGCATCCGCGGCTCGACCTCCTCCTCGTGGCGTACGCCATTGACCGTCAGCACGATCGGGACGCGACTCATCTTCCTCCTCACCTTGCTTCCCGGGCACGCGTCAGCGCCTGCTCCACGCAGACGCCGGCCACTCGCCGGCGGTATTCGCCCGAGCCGTGAATGTCGCCGGATGGCGAGAGCTCGCTTGCCACTGCCGCGCTGATCTCGGACGCCGACGCCGAATCGGTGCCGTTCAGCAGCCGCTCGGCAGCGGGCGCGCGAACCGGGGTAGGGCCCACCCCGAACAGCGCGATCGCGGCCCGCCGATCGCCATTCGCCCACAACGCAACCGCGGCGCCGGCAACCGCGAAATCGGCGTGGCGGCGCGAGAACTCCTGGACCGCTTGCCCGGCGGGCTGCTGTGCGGCGGGAACCCTGACCTCGGTGATCAGCTCGCCCAGGGCGATCGTCGTCATCAGCGGCTGGTCGAAGAACTCATTTGCGGGCACCCGCCGCTCGCCGCTTTGCCCCTGCAGCACTACCTCGCCGTCGAGCGCGCACAATGCGGCGGGTAGTTCCGCCGCCGGGTCAGCGTGCGCGATGCTGCCGACCACCGTACCCCGATGACGTACCGGGGGGTGCGCGACCCAGCTGATCGCCTCGGTCAGCAGCGGCGCCTCTCGGGCCACCAGATCGGATCGCTCGAGCGCCGCCTGACGGACGCGCGCCCCGATCGCAAGCCAACCGTCATCGATGCGGATGTAATCGAGCTCGTCGAGGAAGTTGATGTCGACCAGCCGTGCCGGCAGCGCCACCCTGAAGTTCATCAGTGGGATCAGGCTCTGCCCCCCGGCCAGCACGCTCGTGTCCTCCGGGCTCGCCGCGAGCATGCTCACCGCCTCCTGAGTGCTCGCCGGGCGGTGATAGGTGAACGGCGCGGGTTTCAAGGCGTTTGCTGCGTGGCGATGGGTGGCTTTGCGGGCCGGTGTCGTTCGGCGGGGTTTGGCGTGGTTTAGGGGTGCGGTCTGGCCACCGGATCAGGCGATCCGCGTGCTGGCCGAGCCCACTCAGGCGCACAACCTAATCGCCGCCGGAAACTGCCGCGCTTTTCGGTCACGCTGCCCGTTCAAATCGGGGGACTCGCGCCCGTGGTCGCGGCCGCCCCTAGACCATGATCTTGCCGCCCGCCACCTCGAGCGTCACTCCCGTGATCAGGAGGATGCGTCGGCGGCCAGAAACAGCGCCGCCGCGGCGACGTCATCGGGTAGCCCGATCCGACCCAGCCGAAGGACGCCGCAAGCTGCAGGCGCTGCTCCTCGCTGGTCCAGGCTCGCAGGTGCTCGTGTTCGAACGCCGATGGCGCGAGACAATTGACGCGAACGCCGTCTGGCCCGAGCTCGCAAGGTCGCGGTAGTCACCGGAGGCTCACGCGGGATCGGCGCCGCGACGGCCGAGGCGCTCGCGACCAACGGCGCCGCGGTGGTGCTCGCGGGCCGCGACGAGCAGGCTCTCGGGGAAGTCTGCGAGGGGATCTCAGACCGCGGCGGGCGAGCGCTCGCGGTTGCCGCGGACTGCACCCGGGCGAAAGTTACATGGAGCCCCGCTGACGGGCCGAATGTAACGGTAGCCCGCCTGATGCGGGTTAGCGTTACATCGCTACACGGCCGGGAAACGAATGTCACGATAGCCCGCCTGACGCGGGCCAGCGTTACGCGGCACGTGCCGGTCCCAATGTCACGTTGGCCCGCGGAGCGCCCTGTCGACCGCCCGCGAGCGCACGCCCGAGCGCCCGGTCACCCCAGCGTAAGCGCCCACCGAGCGCCGTGCTCCGCGCCGCCGAGCGCGCCGCTGCGCGCCGCACGTCCCGAGAGCCGTGTGCCGACTTTCACAGTAAGGACGGCGCCGCTTCGAGATATTCAGCAGCGACGTTCCAATCGGGTTTTACGGGGGCTTGTGATGGTGAGAAGCGGGCAGCGCCCGCGCGAGGCGGAGAAGGCGATGCCGCGGCGCGGGCGTTTGCGGATGTTGCGGATCCTCTTCTTGGTATCGGCTCACAACGGGCTCAGTCAGCGTGCCCTGACTGCCCTGAGCGCACTGGGGCACGAGGTGTCGGTCACGGTCGTCGACTCGGCGGAGGCGATGGAGGCGGTGGTTCGCCAGCGAGAACCGGAGCTGATCGTGTGTCCGTTCCTCAAGACGATGATTCCCGAGTCGATCTGGGCGAAGCATCGTTGTCTGATCGTGCATCCCGGCCCTGAGGGAGATCGGGGGCCCTCTTCGCTCGACTGGGCAATTGAGCTGGGCATGCGCGAGTGGGGCGTGACCGTGCTCGAGGCCAACGGCGAGGCCGATGCGGGCAAGGTTTGGGCCACTCGCAACTTCCCGATGCGGAAGGTGGGGAAGAGCAGTCTGTATCGACACGAGGTCCGGCATGCCGCGATCGCGGCGTTGAGGGATGCGATCGACTCGATCATCGAGGATCGGCGCCCGCCGGCTGACGGCGGGAGCGAATCTGGCGGCCGTGCCCGTCCGCTGATGACCCAGGCCGTCCGGTCGATCGATTGGGAGTCGGATGACACCGACACAGTGATCCGCAAGATCAATGCTGCCGAGGGCTATCCCGGCGTGCTCGATGAGATCGACGGCACCGAGTTCCATCTCTTCGGCGCCCACCCGGAACGAGGGCTGGGGGCAATGGAAGGCCCGGCGGACCGCGAACGCGCAAGCGGCGGGATCCAGGCCGTCGCTGGTCGCCCGCCCGGACCGGATGTGACGCTGGGCGAGATCATCGCGACCCGCACCGGCGCGATCTGCCGCGCGACGGTCAACGGGGCCGTCTGGGTCACTCATCTCAAGCGCCGCGATGCGCCCGGGCGCAGCCACTTCAAGCTGCCGGCCGTGCGGGCACTGGCACTTGCGCGCCACGAGCTCGAGGTCTCCGAGATCGCGGTGTCGCTTTCTCCGACGCCGCCCTGCCGTGACACCTATCGCGAGATCCGCTATGAGGAACGCGCAGGCGTCGGCTATTTGCGCTTTGACTTCTACAACGGCGCGATGAGCACCGAGCAGTGCCGGCGGCTTCGTAACGCCTACGCGTTCGCCCGCTCACGCAGTAACACCAAGGTGATCGTCCTGATGGGAGGCAGTGACTACTTCTCCAACGGGATCCACCTCAACGTGATCGAAGCGGCCGAGGACCCGGCTGCAGAATCGTGGCGGAACCTGCGGGCGATCAACGCGGTCGTACGTGAGATCATCGAGACGGGCTCGCATCTCGTGATCTCGGCGCTGGCCGGTGACGCGGGAGCGGGTGGGGTCCCGCTGGCGCTCGCCGCAGACCACGTCGTCGCCAACGAGGACGTCGTCCTCAACCCTTACTACCAGCACATGGGCGGGCTGTACGGGTCTGAGTACTGGACCTACCTCCTGCCGCGACGGGTCGGCGAACAGATGACCGCGCGCCTGGTCAATGCCCCGTTTACCCCGATTGGTGCCGAGGAGGCATTGCGAATCGGGCTCCTTGACGCGGTGGTCAGCTCGAGCCTCAACAGCTTCCACTGCGAGCTTCGAGACCTGGCCGAGCGCCTCGCGCGCGACACCACGCTCGAGCGGCGACTTGATCAAAAACGCCGGCGCCGCGCGCGGGATGAGAACCTCAAACCGCTGCATGCCTATGGCGCTGAGGAGCTCGCTCGTGCCCACGAGTGCTTCTTCGGTCGCGATCGCAGCTACCACGAGGCACGACGGCGGTTCGTCTACAAGCTCGGCCGGCGCGACGAGCAGACACCCCGGCTCGACCCAGCCGACACCGTACCGAGCGGGTCGCCGCTCACTCATCCCGCCGCCAGCGCGCGTCCGTTTCAGCTCCGTGCCGAGCCCACCCGCCGCGCCGGGTGTGAGGCGCGGGCACTCACGGTGGATTTGTAAAAGCCAATCATCAGAAGAAGGGACCTGACATGCTTCAACCACTACCAATCGACGGCGACCCGACCCTCGCGCCGGAGTGTCCTACCTGTGGCGCACCGGTCACGGTGATCGATCGCTTCACGCTCGCCGGCTCGCCCGGGCCGGTGGAGCACGTCAAGATTTCCTGTGCCGCCGGCCACCGGTTCACGGTGCCTACCGATTGGTTCGCTCGGACCCGCGAGCAACCACGCGATCCCGATGCCGGGCGCCGCGCGGCGAGACGTGGTCGGCGCGTCGCGACCCGAACCCGGGAGGGGCAGCCGCTGGGGTCGGGGCGGTGAGCTCGAATTCTATGTGCCGGATCGCGCAGTGAGCGCGCGCTCGGATAGCCGCCAACCCGCGGAGCCCGCGAGGGCGACAGCAGCCTGCGGGCCCCAGCTACCCGGTTCGTACGGAAGCGGCTCAGGGGGATCGTCGAGCAAGGGCGTCGCTCGTTCCCACAGCAGTTCGACCTCGTCAGCGCGGGTGAACAGCAGTCGGTCGCCGTGCATCACGTCGAGCAGCAGGCGCTCGTAGGCTTCGAGGCCCCCGACCTGCAGGGTCTCCTCGACGTTCAGCGTCATCGCGGCGTGGGTCGCGACCAGCGTCGGCCCCGGTCGCTTGACGCGCAGCTCGACGGAGATCCGAGGATCATCGGTGAGCTCGAGCATCAGCTCGTCGGGACGGCCTCCGTCGCCTTCGGTCGGCAACAGAATCCGTCCGGGATCACGGAGGGCGACCGTCACCATCCGGTGATCGGTGGCCATTCTCTTGCCGGTGCGCAACAGGAATGGGACGCCGCGCCAGCGCTCGTTGTCGAGCTCGACGCGCAACGCCGCGAACGTCTCCCTACGTGACACCGGGTTCACTCCCTGTTCGCCGCGGTAGCCGCTGTATTGACCGTAGACCGCGCGGTCTGGCGTGAATGGCTTCAGATCCGCGAACGCGGCGGCCTTGGCGTCGCGAAGGGCGCCGGCGCTGAGGCTGGCCGGCGGCTCCATCGCGAGGAAGCCCAGGATCTGACACAGGTGGGTGACAACCATGTCGCGGAAGGCGCCGGCTTCTTCATAGAACGGCCCGCGGCCCTCGATGCCGAGCTGCTCGGGGACGTCGATCTGGACCGAGCAGAGATGCTGGCGGTTCCAAATCGGCTCAAAAAGTCCGTTGGCGAACCGCAGCGCGAGAATCTCCTGTACCGATTCCTTGCCGAGGAAGTGGTCGATGCGGAAGATCGCCTGCTCCTGAAAGTGCTCGTGCAACGCCGCGTTCAGCGCCTTTGCCGAGCCGAGATCGGAGCCGAATGGCTTCTCGAGGACGATCCGGGTGCGGTCGTCCACGAATCCGCTCGTGCCAAGCATCGCGACCATCGGCCGCATCGCCGAAGGAGGTACCGACATGTAGAGAACCACGCGCGACTCGCCGCCGAGCTCGTCCCGTGCCCCCGCCACCGCGCGGAGCAACTCACCGCCGTCATCGGCGCCGGAAGGGACGAACGAGAGGCTCGCGGCGAAGGTCTCCCAGGTTTTCGCGTCGAGGTGATCGCCGATGTGCTCGGTGAGCGCGTGGCGGACTTCATCGGCGAAGTCGCCGTCGGGACGGTGGCGACCCGAGCCGACGATCCGAAACCCTCGCGACAGCTGGCCGCCGCTGGCCAGCCGGAATAGCCCCGGCAGGAGCTTGCGCCGGGCGAGGTCGCCGCGAGCGCCGAACAGCACCAGCACATGCGGGTCAGGTGCGGTTGCGGCGGCTGACACTCGGTGATTGTTCCACGGCGGACCGCTCTCGGCACGCTGCTTTCACCCGGCAGTCGCACGGGCATGCGGCGGCGGGCGAGGCGATCCACGATAATCGGGCCGCGATGGAGTACGGGTTACAGGGCAAGGTCGCGCTGGTGACTGGAGCCGCCTCGGGTATCGGGCTGGCGACAGCGGAGCTGTTCGCGCAGCAGGGAGCGATGGTCCTGGCCTCAGACATCGATGCTGAGCGCGGTGATGCCGCGGTCAGCCGCCTCCGTGATGCTGGTCACGAGGCAACTTTCCTCGCTGCGGATGTCGCCGATGAGGCCGCCGTGGCGAGCCTCGTCGCGCGCGCAGGCGAAACCTACGGCGCTCTCAACTGCGCGGTGAACTGCGCCGGCGTCGGCGCCGGGGAAGCCCCCACCCACGCGTATCCCGTGGAGAGCTGGGATCGCGTTGTCGGGATAAACCTTCGAGGTACCTGGATCGCGATGCGATATGAGGTCGAAGCGATGCTCGCACACGGCAACGGCGGCTCGATCGTCAGCCTCTCCTCGACGTTGGGCTTGCGGGGGTCGCCGTTCGCATCGCCTTACTCCGCGAGCAAGCACGGCATCCTGGGACTCACGCGTACCGCGGCGATCGAGTACGCGTCCGAAGGAATTCGCGTCAACGCGGTTTGCCCAGGCGCGATCGACACGCCGATGATGGATGAGACATTCGCGCGGTTCCCCGGTTTTCGCGAGAGCCTGATTGGATTCGTGCCCATGCAACGGCTGGGGCGGCCGGCCGAGATCGCGCACGCGATCGCCTGGCTGAGCTCGGACGGTGCCTCGTTTGTGACCGGTGAGGCCCTGGCGATCGAGGGTGGGCTACTGTCGCGCTGAGCTTTCGCCGAGCCGTCACCCGTCGGGCTCGCCGGTGACCCGGCGGCGCTCGTGGCGCGCCGCCTCGACGAGGCGGTCGGCCTCGCGGTGGCGGCGTTGCACGTAGGCCTGAAGCTCCTGCTCGGCCTGCGCTCGGAGCGCCCGCACCTCTTCCGAGGCCTCAGCTCGCATCGCCGCGAGGAGATGCTCGGCCGCGGTCCGGGCTGCGGCCAGCTCCTGTTCGCGTCGCTGCTCGGCATCCGCGGCGATACGCTCGGCGTGGAGGTGAGCGTCGGCGATGATCCGGTCGGCTCGCTCCCGCGCGTCGCGGACGATCTCCGCCGCCGCGGCTTCGCGGTGGGCTTGGTCGAGAATCTCGTCGCGCTCCGCGCGCGCGTCGGCGAGTAGCCGCTCGGCCTCCTCGCGGCGCTGCGCCAGCAGCAGCTCGGCCTGCTGCTCGCGCTCGCCGACGGCGAGCTCGGCTTGCCGGCGTGCCCGCTCGGCCGCTTCCAGATCGGCCTTTGCTCTCAGGCGCGCGCCCTCGAGCGTCGCCTCTGCCTCGAGGCGCCTGCTCTCGAGGAGTGCAAGCCCGCGCTCCTCGCTCTCCGTCACCTTCTGCTCGCGGGCTTGCCACTGCCGCTCGAGTTCTCTTGCCCGATCGCCCGCGGCGCTCTGCCGGAACCATTCGCTGACCAGCTGCAAGTGACGGTCCACTTCTGCCGGGTCGTAGCCGCGCCGGACACGCCGAAAGTGACGCTGCACCACGAAGACCGAGCGCGTTTCACCCTCACCGCTTGCGGCCATAAGCTGATGCGTTCGCCGGGCGAAGGCTTAGTCCTGCTGCGGCCACCTTCGCCTGCGAGCGGGGACCGGTTCTGCCTAACCTCGGGTGGCGCTACTGTTCCGGGCGTGCTGAAGAAGATCATCGAACTCCTCCTCTGCATCCTCCATCCAGTCGCCGTGGTGCTGATCTGGATCAATCTGGTGCTGCGCAGCGATATCGGCCTCGTTGCCAAGCTCACCTGGGCAATCGCCGCGATCGTCCCATTTGTTCCGTTCGTCTACGTGCTGACGGGCAACGACTTTATCTAGCCGGCCTAGCGGGCGGCCGAGTCGCCACGGAGTTGATGCGAGTCGTCACACCGCCGTGACATCTACCTGGACAACGTCCCAGTCGACCCCTCCCAAACCTCGACTGGGGTGTTTCCCTTCAGTACGAATGGAAACGCCCCACTCGAGCTTCGGGCCTCCTCGAGTGGGATGTTTTCCAGGTTCCTGCCCGGCCAACCTTCAGGAAACGCTTGCGGCCTGGTCAATCGGCGCGGGCCGGCGAGCATCGAGGGCTTCAGTCTCGCCGCGCCAAGCGCTCCAGTAACGGCGCATCCGCCGCCGGAACGCCTTCGGCCGCTCCGCGTAGAGCCGCTCGCCGAGAAAGAACGCCTCGATCTTAAGCTGTTCCCGGCGGTGGTCGATCAAGGCGATCACCGGTTCGACGTCCGCTTTGATCTCCCCGCCACTCGCGAGCAGGGTTGCACGCAACACGGCGAGATCGTGATCGTCGCCGAGCAGGTCCGATAGGCGATGCGCGTCATCGACTTGCCCGCCGATGCTGTGCCAGGCGAGCGGCCTCAGCACGCGCAGCTGGTACCAGAGGTCCTTCGCGCGCTTGCGCCAGTCGTGCAGGTTCTCGGAGGTCGGCTCCGCCTGTGCGGCGTGGAACGCGCGCTCGCCGCGGCGGTAGGTGCGTAGCAGTCCGTCTTCGATCGCCGACCATCCACCGCTGCGCAGCCGCCAGTCGTCGATCCGCAGCCGAGCGGATTGGAGGTCACCGACGGCATCGTTGATAACTCCTGACTGCACCAGCTGCTGCCGTTCGGCATCCCGCTGGGCGATCAGGAACCGGCGGATCGCGGTGAAGGTCCGCTTTGGCTGCTGGCCGGCAAACCGCTCGGCAAGGTCATCGAGCGCCTCGATCATCACGTCGCTGTCGCGCATCCCGCCTAGCCTGCGCGCGACGTCGCGGAACGCGTCGGCCTCCGTTCTGCGTTGGCCGGACTCGAGCGCGGCGCGTCCGAGGCGCAGCAGCGAGCGGTCCTTCTTCAGAGCCTTGCGAGCCGAGTGGACCGCCTCAACGGGGTCTTCTTCGACGCCTTCGGTCAGCTTCCCGATTGCAGTATCGAGTTGCTCGCGCGCGCAGCGGCGAAATCCGTCTTCGACCGCCTCTCCGTTCTCGAGCCGGTATGGCATAGCTTCCTTCCAGTCCTCTCAGACAAACAGTTCTTGATCTAGCGCTACCCCGCCCTGCTGACGGGGAATCCGGGGACGCGCAGCGACGGGAGCTCAGCGACGGGACAGCGCCTGCGGGCTGCCCGCGTGGCTAGCTCGCCTTGCCGATCGCGTATCCGATCGCTCCGGAGGCGATCGCGACGGCGGCGGTCGCGATCAGCAGCGTGCGCGGGTTACTGAGCCGGCCGGCAATCACGCTCGCGGCGATTTCACCCGCCGGCAGCGCGGGTTGATCGCCGCTCGCCGGCGCGGTCCGGGGAGGGGTCGTGGGTCCTTCGCTCTCGGGCGGCTGAGCACGGGGCTGCCGGGTTCCGCCCGCTGTTGTGTCCGCCGACGCGGGCGCGCCATCGCCGCCCGCCGCAGCGCCGCCCGCTGTTGTGTCCGCCGACGCGGGCGCGCCATCGCCGCCCGCCGCAGCGCCGCCCGCCGCCGGGCCACCCGCCGCTGCCGCGTCGTCCGCCACCCCGGCGGGCTCCGCAACGAGCATCTCGGCAAGGTTCGCCGCGAAGGTCTGGATCAGCTTCTCCGCGACGTCCCCGATCACGCCCCGCCCCATCGCCGCGGCTCTGCCGCTGAGCTGCACCTCGGTCTCGATCGTGGCGTGGGTGCCATCGGCCTGCTCGGCGAGGCTCATGTGGATGCGCGCGTCCGCCGTGCCCTGCCCGCGTGCCTCCTTTGCCTTCGCGTGCATCGTGGCACGCCGCGCATCATCGTCGCGCTCGACGATCTCGACTTGCCCCCGATAGGTCATCGAGATCGGACCAACCTTCACCTTCACCGCAACCTTGTAGGCGTTATCGCCGACCTGCTCGAGAACCTCGGCGCCCGGCATGCACGGCGCCACGCGCTGGACGTCCATCAGCGTCTGCCAAACGTCCGCGATCGGCGCTTGGACCACGAAGCGGTTCTCGAATTTCATCCCTTCGCTCCTCCACTCTTGACTGCGATCGCGTCGGCAACCGCCGACAGCGCGCGCAGGTTGTGACCGCTCACGAACGCGTCGCAAAACGGCAGGGCAGCAGCCATTCCTCCTGCCAACGGCGCATAGTCGCGACTTGCCTTGCGCGGGTTCACCCACACGATCCGGTACGCGAGCCGGGCCAGACGTTGCATCTCCTGGGCAACCAGTTCCGGATCGCCACGGTCCCATCCATCGGAGATGATCACCACGACCGCGCCCCGGGCCAGCCCGCGGCGCCCGTGTTCGTCGTTGAAGCGCTGCAGCGCCGCCCCGATGCGGGTGCCGCTCGACCAGTCGCGCGCGGCGCTGGCCGCCCGCTCGATCGCCTGATCCGGACGCCGCCCCCGTAGCGACCGCGTCAGGCGAGTGAGGCGCGTCGCGAACACGAACGCCTCCGCGTTCGCGCCGCCGACCGCGGCAAGCAGGAGCTGCAGGAACGCTCGCGTGTAGGGCTCCATCGAACCGGAGATATCGCAGATGAACACCAGCCGGCGAGGCCGCATCAACCGCTGGCGCAGGACGCGCCGAGCGGGGTCGCCGCCGGTTCGGCGGCTGGCGCGCATCGTCGCGCGGACGTCGAGGCGGGCGCCATGCTGGCAGCGCCGCGAGCGTCGGGCGCGGCGCTTCGGGGGCGAGAGCGCGAGCTCCCGCATCAGGCGCCACAGCGCCAGGAGCTCGTCCGGTTCCAACTCGGCGAAGTTGCGCTCAGCGAGGAGCTCCGCGGAACTGGCGGCCGCGACCTCGAAAACGACCGGTTCAGGCGGCTCGGGATCGCCGAGCTGCGCCCGCAGCTGTGAGCTCGCGGGCGCGCCCCCGCCCGGCGGCCGACCGAGCGGCGGTAGGTCTCGCCGCGCGGGCCGCGACCCGAGCCGCTCACCCCGCACCGGCGGTGCGTTGGGGTCCCCGCGGATCTGCGCCGGGTCGAGAATCGCATCGAACACCGCCGCGAACACCCCGTCGAACGCCCGCAGCTGGTCAACCTCGGATACGAACACCGTGCGCGCAGTCCAGTACAGCCTGGTCTTGGTCGCGGGCGGGGCGAGCGCCAGCGCGCGGGCGAAGCGCACGGAGCGCTCCGAGGTGACCGGGATGCCGGCGTCATGCACGGCACGGCCGAAGGCGCTCGCGAACGCGGGAAGGTCGATCAGCTCAGGCATCGCTCTCCGCACCGGCGCCGGTGCTTACAGCCACCAGCGCGGCGAGGCTCCGTTCCCGGATCAGCTGCTGATCCTCGCGGTACTTCAGCACCGAGCCGAGCGTTCGCTCTGCGCTGGCGGCGTCCAGGCGCCGGACCCCGAGCAGCTGCAGCGCGGCCACCCAGTCGATCGCCTCAGCGATTCCGGGAGGCTTTTGAACCTCGCTCGAGCGGAGCCCGCGCAGCGCAGCCGCGACGTCGACCGCGAGCTCGTGCGCGGCGTCCGGCACGCGGCGACGGACGATCTCGACCTCGCGTTCGGGACTCGGATAGTCGATCCAGTGGTACAGGCAGCGCCGTTTGAGCGCGTCATGTAGGTCCCGCGTGCGGTTGGAGGTCAACACCACGATCGGCGGGTGCGTCGCCCGCACCGTTCCGAGCTCCGGGATCGTGACGCTGGCCTCGGCGAGCAGCTCCAGCAGGAACGCCTCGAAGTCGTCGTCGGCACGATCCAGCTCGTCGATCAGCAACACGGCGGGCAGCGGTCCGGGATGCTCGATCGCCTGCAGCAGTGGCCGCGCGATCAGGTACTCCTTGGAGAACAGCCGCTCCTCGTCGACGGCCGCGCCCGAGGACTCGGCGAGCCGGATCCGCAGCAGCTGGCGCGGATAATTCCACTCGTAGAGCGCCTCCGCGGCGTCGATCCCCTCGTAGCACTGGAGGCGGATCAGAGGCGTGTCGAGCAGCTCAGCGAGTGCCTTCGCCGCTTCCGTCTTCCCGACGCCGGCCTCGCCTTCCAGCAGCAGTGGCTGGGGAAGTCGCAACGAGAAGAACAGCGCGGTCGCCAGCCCCTCGTCGGCGAGATAGTCAACCTCCGCCAGGCGCGAGCCGAGCGTCTCGACATCCGGCACCTTCTCCCGCACCGCGTCCTCGGCGCCTCGATGCGCCGCTCGGCTCACCGCGAGACCGCCTCGGCGAGCACCGCCTGATAATCGTCCCAGGTGTCCACGTCACGGGGAATGGGGCTCTCGATCGGCACCTCGATGACCTCGCTCGCATGCCGGTCGAGCAGCTTCCACACTCCCTTGTCGCCGTGCAAGCTCGCCAGCTCTCCGAACATCGAGCGCGCGAACGCTAGTGGATGACCCCGGCCGTCGGCATACGCGCAAACCGCGAGCGGCGCGGCTCCGCGTCCGGCGAGCAGCGCGGCAACGGTCTCGGCGCGCACCCCCGGCTGATCGCCCAGCATCAGTACGAGCGCCTCCGATCGAGGATCGACTGCCCGTAAGGCGGCCGCGATCGAGGACGAGCAGCCCTCGCCGAACTGAGGATTCTCAATCACTTCCACGCCCTCCCGCTGCGCGGTCGCGCGGAGGTCGTCGGCGTGGCCGCCCACCACGCACAGCAGCTGCGCGAACTGGCAGGACTGGGCCACGCCAAGCACATGCTCGAGGATCGTGGCAGCGCCATAGGGCAACAGCTGCTTGGGCCGTCCGAGGCGTTTCGAGCCCCCCGCCGCCAGCACCAAGCCGGTCGCGGGCGGCCTATCGCGCAGCGGCATTGTCGAGGTGCTGCTCGGCGTAGGTGGTCCTACATCCGCCGCTGCAGAAGTACACGCGCGTCCCCGCCACGTCGAGGTGCGGCGTCACCGTGCCGACCGCGACCTCCATCCCGCATACCGGGTCGATCGCCGAAGCGGTGCCGGCCTCGGGGGGTGCCGGCGCCTCCGGCGGAGCCTCCACGCGCGGCGGATCCGCGTGGCGTTCGGCGACGAGCTGCGCGAGCACCGAGATCGCGATCTCATGCGGGGTGCGGGCGCCGATGTCAAGTCCGGCCGGGGTGTGCAGGCGCCCGCGCAGCTCCTCGGGGATCTGAAGCGCCGCTCGCACCGCGGCCCCTCGCGTCGCGCTGGCGACGAGAGCGACGAACGGGATCCCGGCTGTCAGCGCCTCGCCGAGCATGCGCTCCTCACCCGAACCGTGCGAGGCGACGATCACCGCGGCATCGCCCGGCTGGGGATCGAGTTCTTCGGCGCCGCCGCGAACCACGTCGTAACCAGCCGCGCTGGCGACCTCCGCGATCGCCCGCGCGATCGGCGACGCGCCGACGACGGTCACTCGCGGCGCCGGGAGCACCGGCTCCAGCAGGATTTCCAGCGCGCCCCCACTGAGACACGGGTTGCGGACAACGACCGCTCCCTCCTCGCCCGCGGGCAGCGGGCGGTCTCCCTCCTCGCCGGCGAGGGCATCGGTTCCGTCGCCCCCATCGGGCACCAGGCGAAGCAGCAGCGGCTCGCCGGTCTCCAGCACGCGCAACCCGTGCAAGCGCACCGACGACTCGGCGCAGACACCGCCGACGAAGCCGTCGATCGACCCGTCCGCGAGCACCAGCGCGCTGTCGCCCGCTTGCACGCTCGTCGGCCGCCGGGCCCGCACCACGGTCGCGACCGCGAACGGCGTGCGGTCACAGACAAGCCGCTCGGCTCGCCGCGCGAGCTCGCCCCTGATCATTGCGGCGGTGCCGCCTTCCCGTGTATCGCGTCCCAAACTCGCGACGGCGTACATGGCATATCCATGTGCCGCACGCGATAGGGCTTGAGCGCATCGCAGACGGCGTTGACGATCGTCGGCGGGGATCCCACGGTGGCGGATTCGCCGACCCCCTTGGCGCCGATCGGATGATGAGGCGACGGCGTGACCGTGAAATCGGTCTCCCAGTCAGGCACCTCGAGCGCGGTCGGGATCAGGTAGTCCATCAGCGAACCGCCCAGGCAGTTGCCCTCTTCATCGAACGCGATCACCTCCATCAGGGCCATTCCCACGCCGTCGGTGAGCCCGCCGTGGACCTGCCCCTCGATGATCATCGGGTTGATCCGCGTACCGCAGTCGTCGACCGCCACGAACCGCCGCACCTTCACCTCCGCGGTGCCGGGATCGACGTCGACCACGCAGACGTAGGCGCCGAAGGGGAAGGTCAGGTTCGGGGGGTCGTAGACGGTCTCGGCGTCGAGCCCGCCCTCGACTCCCTCGGGCAGCTCGATCGATCCGTGTGCGCCCATCGCGATCTCCTGGATCGTCGCCCCCTTTTCGGGGTCGCCCTTGACGAACCAGCGTCCCTTCTCCCATTCGAGATCCTCCGGGGCGACCTCGAGCATCGCCGAGGCGACGAGCTTGGCCCGTTCGCGGACCTTCCGGGCGACCAGCGCCGTGGCCGCCCCGCTGACCGGAGTCGAGCGCGAGCCGTATGTGCCGAGCCCATAGGGGGTTGTGTCGGTGTCCCCGTGAACGACATCGATGTCCTCCGGCGGAATCCCGAGCTCCTCCGAGACGATCTGTGCGAACGTGGTCTCGTGGCCCTGGCCCTGGGTCTGGACGCTGATCCCGAGCTGAGCCTTACCGGTGGGGTGTATCCGCAGCTCGGCGCCGTCGTTCATTCCCAGCCCGAGGATGTCCATGTGCTTGCGCGGTCCGGCGCCGACGGCCTCGGTGAAGAAGCCGACGCCGATGCCCATCAGCTCGCCCCGCTCGCGCTTCTCGGCCTGCTCGCGGCGGAGCTCCTCGTAGCCGATGTTCGCGAGCGCCTTGCGCAGCGTCGCCTCGTAGTCACCGGAGTCGTAAACCCACCCGGTCTTGCACTCGTAGGGGAACTGCTCGGGTCGCAGCAGGTTCTTCAGACGCAACTCGGCCGGATCCATGTCGAGCTCGTAGGCCAGGCAATCCACCATCCGCTCGACGAGGTAGACGGCTTCTGTGACCCGGAACGAACAGGCGTAGGCGACCCCGCCCGGAGCCTTGTTCGTATACACCCCGGTGACATGGCAATGAGCCGCCTCGATGTCGTAGGAGCCGGTGAACACGTGGAAGAACCCGGCCGGGTATTTCGTCGGCTGCGCAGTGGCGTTGAACGCTCCGTGGTCGGCGATCACGTCGACGCGGATCCCGGTGATCTTCCCGTCCTTGGTGGCGGCGATGCCGCCCGTCATCACGTAGTCGCGCGCGAATCCGGTCGACATCAGGTTCTCGGAGCGGTCCTCCATCCACTTCACCGGCTTGCCGGTGACGATCGAGCCGACGATCGCGCACACGTACCCCGGGTAGACCGGCACTTTGTTTCCAAAGCCGCCGCCGATGTCGGGTGAGATAACGCGGATCTTGTGCTCGGGCAGGCCGGCGACGAGCGCGTAGACGGTGCGGTGCGCATGCGGCGCCTGGGTGGTGCACCATAGGGTCAGCTTGCCCGAGACCTTGTCGAAGTCCGCGACGGCTCCACAGGTCTCCATCGGCGCGGGGTGGGAGCGCGGATACAGCATCTCCTCCTGGACGACGACGTCGGCACGGTCGAACACCGCGTCGGTAGTAGCGCGGTCGCCCGACTCCCAATCAAAGATGTGGTTGTTCGTCTGGCTCTCTTTGTCGTCGCGAATCACCGGCGCGTCGGCGTCAAGCGCGGTACGCGCGTTGACCACCGCTGGCAGCTGCTCGTACTCGACGTCGATCAGCTCGAGCGCATCGCGCGCCGAGTAGTGATCGGTGGCGATCACGAACGCGACCTCCTGACCCTGGAAGCGCACCTTGTCGGTTGCCAGCACCGCCTGGGTGTCGTATGCCAAGGTCGGCATCCACGCCAGCCCTTGAGCTTCGAGGTCCTTGCCGGTGATGACGGCGAGCACCTTGGGATGCTGCAGCGCCGCGGAGGTATCGATCGAGAGGATTCGTGCATGGGCGACGGGGCTTCGCAGGACCGCTCCATGCAGCATCCCCGGAAGCCGCACGTCGTCGACGTAGTGACCCTGGCCGCGGATGAACCGGGCGTCCTCCTTGCGCCTCAGGCGGCCGAAGCCGATGGGACGTTCTTCCTCGACGGTGGCCATCAGCTCGCTACCTCCTGCTTGGAATTCTCAGCTGCCCACCGGATTGATCGGACAATCGTCGCATAGCCCGTGCAGCGGCAGATCTGGCCGGAGATCGCCTCCCGGATCTCCGCTTCGTTGGGATTGGGATTGCGGTCCAGCAGCGCCCGCGCGGTCAGCATCATTCCGGGCGTACAGAAACCGCACTGGAGTCCGTGCTCCTCGCTGAAGCCTTGCTGCACCGGATCGAGCTGACCGCCTACCTCGAGTCCCTCGACTGTGCGTATCTCGTGTCCGGCCGCCGTCGCCGCCAGCACCGTGCACGATTTCACCGGCTCGCCGTCCATCAGGACAACGCAGGTCCCGCAATTGGAGGTGTCGCAGCCCCAGTGCGTACCGGTCAGCCCGGCTTCGTCCCGGATGAAATGGGTCAGCAGCATCCGCGGTTCGACCTCGCGCGTGTACTGCTCGCCGTTGATCGCGATCGTTACCTGCATCAGGCCTCCTCTCCGAGCGCACGAGCTGCTGCTCGCCGCAATGCGCGCCGGGTCAGCTCGCCGGCCAGGTGACGCTTGTACTCGACGCTCCCGCGCTGGTCGGCGACCGGGTCGCAGTCCTCGGCCGCGAGCGCGCTCGCGCGGTGAAACAGCTCCTCTGACGGTTTCCCCCCGACCAGCTCCGCCTCAGCGCGCTCCGAGGTCACGCCGCCTCCTACAGCGGTGAGACCGACGCCCGCGCCTGCGATCGTCCCACCGGACATCCACAGCGCCGCGCCGGCGGCGGCCACGGCCCAATCGCCCGCGCGTCGCTTGACCTTCTCGTACGCGCTTCCCATCCCCTCGTGCAACGGGATCCGAACCTCGACCAGCATCTCGCCCTCGCCGACGACGGTCTCATACGGGCCGACGTGAAATTCCCGCATCTCGACTTCACGCTCGCCCTCATGGCCGCGGATCACCGCCCGGCCGTGCAGCGCGGCGATCACCGAGGAGAGATCCTCGGCTGGATCGGCCTGGCAGAGAGCGCCGCCGATCGTCCCGCGGTTGCGAACCACCGGGTCGGCGATCAGGCGCTCGGCGTCGGTGAACATGGTGAGCCGCCGGGTTAGCAGGTCGGACTCGAGGATCTCGCGATGACGGGTCATCGCCCCGATCTTCACCTCGGCGTCGCGTTCTCGGATGTAGCCGAGTTCGCTCGCCAGGCCGTCGATGTCGATCAGGTACTCGGGGGCCGCGAGCCTCAGCTTCATCATCGGCAGCAGCGAATGGCCGCCTGCCAGCAGGCGCGCCTCGGGACCCAGCCGCTGGAGCAGTTCAAGCGCGTGCTCGACGCTCGTGGCTCGCTCATATTCGAAAGGTGCTGGTACTTGCACCGGAGTCCTTTCTCTCCCTGGTTTCAGAGAAGAGCTCGCCGTCCTGGCCGGGCGCCCTCCTCCCTGGCTAGCAATTTTGCGCTGTTATCGTCAGCCCGCAACAGGTATTAAGGGAATGCTTAGCCCAGATGACGCTCGCTCAGCTGCAGTCTTTCGTTCTCGTGGCGCGCCTTGGATCGGTCAAGGCCGCCGCGGCCGAGCTCCAGGTGACCGAGCCCGCGGTCTCGGTCGCGGTGGCAGCGCTGCGCAAGGAGCTGGGGGATGAGCTGTTCGTCCGCGATGGGCGCGGGATCGCGCTCACGGAAGGCGGACGGCGGCTCGCCGCGCTCGCCGGCGAGATCCTCGGGCTCGCCGAGCAGGCGCGGCGCTCGGTTCAGGACTCGCCCGGCCGGGCGCGCCGGATTCAGGTCGCCGCGACGAACCTGGTCGCCGAACATGTCGGGCCGCTGCTCGACGCATTCACGAAGCGCAGCGACGCAGTCGAGATCGCGATCGAGGAGACCTCGGGCGGGGCGGTGGCAGACCTGCTCGAGCGCCGGCAGGCGGACATCGTGCTCGGGCCGCCCCCGGCGGCGGAGCGAGCCACGACGATCGCTTCGGTGCCGTTCCTGCGCTGCCGCCTGGTGATCGTCGCGGCACCGGGTCATCCGCTCGCCGGCCGCCGGGAGATCCCGCCGGCGGCGCTTGCAAGCGAACGCTGGCTGCTCGGTCCTCCAGACCTCGATCCGACGACCGGCACCGGCTTGTTCTTCGCCCGCAATGGGCTTGACCCGCTCGACCTCTCCGCATACACCAGCCACGCCGCCGCGATCGCGGCCGCGGGCGCGGGGGAGGGGATCGTCCTGACGCTGGTCCACTCGGTGCTGGACGAAGTCCGCCGGCGAGCGCTGGTGCGACTGGATGTCCGCGGCACGCCGACGGTCGAGCTATGGCACGCCAGCACGCTGGGCCTCGGCCGAGCACTCCCCGCCGCGCTCGCGCTGCAGCGGTTCGCGACGACCACCGAGGCGACGCAGGCGATGTCCAACGGGCGCGCCGGCACCACCTCAGCGCGGCTTCGGCCGGCCGTGCACGTCACGCTGTGGCGCTCGGTGGCCGCTAAGCGGTCTTGATCGCCGCCGCCTCCGCGAGCCCGAGCTGATCGATCGCCGCCTCGCGCAGCTTGAACTTCTGGATCTTGCCGGTGACCGTCATCGGGAACTCGTCGACGAACAGGAAGTAGCGCGGAACCTTGTACTTGGCGAGCCTGCCGCGGCAGTGCTCACGCAATTCCTCCTCGCTTGCGCCTCCAGGCTTCGCGAGCCGCACGAACGCGCACAGCTGCTCGCCGTACTTCTGATCGGGGACGCCGGTCACCTGCACATCCGCGATCGCCGGGTGGGTGTAGAGGAATTCCTCGATCTCCCGGGGATAGATGTTCTCGCCGCCGCGGATCACCATGTCCTTGATCCTGCCGACGATGTTCACGTAGCCGCGCTCGTCCATCGTCGCGAGGTCGCCGCTGTGCATCCAGCCTTGCTCGTCGATCGCCGCCGCGGTCAGCTCCGGCTCGTTCCAGTACCCGCGCATCACCGAATACCCGCGAGTGCAAAATTCCCCCACCTCGCCCCGTTGTACGACCTCGCCAGTCTCCGGGTCGATGACCTTGATCTCGATGTGGGGATGCACCGCGCCCACGGTCGAGACGCGCAGCTCGAGATCGTCATCGATGTCCGATTGCGTCGACACCGGCGAGGTCTCGGTCATCCCGTAGCAGATCGTCACCCCGGCGCAACCCATCTCATCGACCACGCGCTTCATCACCTCGATCGGACACGGCGAGCCGGCCATGATCCCGGTCCGCAGGCTCGAGAGGTCATAACTGGGGAAGTCCGGTACCGATAACTCGGCGATGAACATCGTCGGCACCCCATAGACGGAGGTCGCGCGCTCCTGCGCGATCGCATCCAGCGTCGCCACCGGATCGAATCCCGGGGCGGGGATCACCATGCAGCTTCCATGGGTGGTGGCGCCGAGGTTGCCCATCACCATCCCGAAGCAGTGGTAGAAGGGCACCGGGATGCAGATCCGGTCCTCCTCGGTGTAGCGGCAGATCTCCCCGACGAAGAAGCCGTTGTTGAGGATGTTGCTGTGGGTGAGCGTGGCGCCCTTGGGAAAACCGGTGGTGCCCGAGGTGTACTGGAGGTTGATCGGGTCGTGCTCGCTCAGCCCAGCGGCGATCTTCCTCAGGCGCCCGGGATCGGCGCTCGAGCCAGACTCGATCAGCGCATGCCACTCGGGCGAGTCGAGGTACACGACCTGCTCGAGCGAGGGCACCTCGTCGCGAATCGACGCGACCATCTCGGCGTAGTCGGCGCTCTTGAACGCCCTGGCGGAGGCCAGCATGCGGCACCCGGACTGCTTGAGGACGAAGGCGAGCTCGTGGGTCCGGTAGGCCGGGTTGATGTTGACCAGGATCGCCCCCAGCTTCGCGGTGGCGTACTGGACCAGGGTCCATTCCGGGCAGTTCGGCGCCCAGATGCCGACGCGGTCTCCGAACTCGATGCCCGCCTTGTCGAGCCCGAGGGCCAGCTGATCGACCGCCGCATCGAACTCCGAGTAGGTCCAGCGGCGCCCACTCGGAATGTCGACCAGCGCCTCCCGGTCGCCGAATCGGGACACCGTTCGCTCGAGGTTTGCGCCGATCGTGTCGGTCAACAGCGGCGGTTCGGTGCTGCCCTTGGTGTGGGAGTTGTTCGACATTCACCTCTCCATGCCTCGATTGACGCCCGCCGCAAGATGATTGCGCGTCGGGGGAGGTTGGGCAACGGGGGCTCTGCCTCGCGGGCCGGGCGCGGGGCAGCGCTGTGTATCGCCGGGGGAAGCGGACCGCGGTGATAGCTCGAGCGCCGGAGTCGAGTTTCCTATCCGAAGCTTCTATCCGTCACGCCTTGGCCTTCTCGGCTGCGCTGATCTCGTAGGTCTGTTTGGCGGCCCAGATGATCAGAATGATCGGTATCACCCAGTTGAAAATCGTGTTCGCGCGTCGTGTATTGATCGCGCCGGCGATCACGTGCGAGGGGATCAGTGCTGTGAACACCAGGCCCCACAGCACCGTCAGCCGGCGGTTTACCGCGACGAAGCGAGGCGAGGACCAGAACTCGCGCGGGACCGACTCGCGGGCGTACTGCTCAGTGAATGGCGTGAGCAGCAGCGAACCGAACGCGATCAACGCGAGTAGCGCCGCGGCGATCGCGCGCGCGTAGCGGGCTACAGAATCGGCGGTGGACGCGTCCACTGTGAACGCGACGATCGCGAAGCCCGCAAACGCGATGACCGCACCGATCTCGAGGAGCTTCGGGCCGCTCGTCAAGATCGACCTGATCGCGATCACCAGCGCCGCGACCAGCGCAACGACCGTCGCCGCCTTCAGCGAATCGTGCTGCGTGACCAACGAGAACAGCACCCAGGGCACGAATGCGAGCCAGATCCCGGCACTAGGCCCGTGATGTCCGCGGCCCTGCTCCGTATCGTCGCCTGGGTTTGTCGCGATGAATTCCTTCGTTGACCCGTTCAAGGAGAGCAGGAACGTGCCCTTGGGATCAGCTGTTTCGCTTAAGTATGCCCGCGCTTGCAACGTGTGAGCGCTCCGGCGATACACGGCGCCACACGCGCCCGGCCCGCTAGGCAGAGCCCTAACCCGGCGCCGCGAGGATCCGCGGCAGCACCTCGTCGACGAGCGTCAGCAGCGCCTCGAGCAGCAGTTGATGGACGACGCTTTCGGGCAGGCGGCCGCGCTGTAGCCAGTCGGCGGTGATCGCATCGGCGAAGCCGCGATAGCCGTCCATCAAAGCGCGGAGCTCGGGGGGCGCCTGCGCGGGTGGGCCCCAGGAGATCAGGATCAGCCGGTCGGTGATCCGGTCGGCGGCTTGCGTCAGCACGGCTTCGAGGTCCGGATCGCGGCCGATGCCCGAGCCGCCGACGGTCGCGAGATAGGTGCGGCGGTTGCGCTGGGTGGTGCGCAGCCAGGTGTCGACCGCGTCGCGCAGCACCTGTTCTCGCTGGCGCCCGTCGTGGCGCTCGGCCACCAGCAGCTCGTCGGGCACGAACAGCATCGCGCGCACCACTTCCAGGAACAGCCCGCGCTTGGTGCCGAAGTAGTGGTTGACGAGCCCGCGGGCGACGCCCGCGGCGCTCGCGACCTCCGCGATCGAGACCGCCCCGTAGCTGCGCTCGGAGAACAGCTCGGCGGCGACGCGGAGGATCTGGGCACGGCGAGCGTCACCGCCGAGATAGGTTCTGCGTTGTGCTGCCGGGGTTGCCACAATCCCGACGCTACCACGAGCTTTGGCAACGCGCCAACAAGTTGGCGGGCCGCCAACAATTGGTATGCTGACGCTGAGGCTCGCGGAGAGCCGTAATAGCTGAAAAGGAGCTGGTCGACGATGGCACCCACCGAGCCTCTGGTATTCGACGCGATCCGCACGCCTCGCGGCAAGGGGAAGACGAGCGGATCGCTGCACACGGTCAAACCGGTCGACCTCGTCGTCGGCTTGATGCATGAGATGCTGGCCCGTAACGCGAAGCTCGACCCGAAGCGGATCGATGACGTCGTGCTCGGCTGCGTATCGCCGATTGGCGATCAGGGTGGCGACATCGCTAAGACCGCGGCGATCAAAGCGGGCTTGCCGGACACCGTGGCCGGTGTCCAGCTGAACCGCTTCTGCGCCTCCGGACTCGAGGCCGTCAACATCGCCGCGCAGAAGGTCGCGTCGGGCTGGGAGGATCTCGTGCTCGCCGGCGGCGTCGAGTCGATGTCGCGGGTGCCGATGGGCTCCGATGGCGGCGCTTGGGCGCTAGACCCCGAGACGAGCTACGACAGCTCATTCGTCCCGCAGGGGATCGGAGCCGACCTGATCGCGACGATCGAGAGCTTCAGCCGCGACGACGTCGACGCTTACGCCGCCCGCTCGCAGGAGCGCGCCGCGACCGCGCAGGCCGAGGGGCGATTCAAGGGCTCGCTGGTCCCGGTATGCGACATCAACGACAACGTGATCCTCGAGCAGGACGAGCACATCCGTCCCGGTACCACGGCGGAGTCGCTCGGCAAGCTGGGGCCCTCGTTCGCGGCGATCGGCGAGATGGGCGGGTTCGATGCCGTCGCCCTCCAGAAGTACCACTGGGTCGAGAAGATCGAGCACGTGCACACGCCCGGGAACTCGAGCGGGATCGTCGACGGCGCGACCTTGCTGGCGATCGGCAACGAGCAGATCGGCGATGAGCTGGGTTTGGTGCCGAAGGCCAAGATCCTGGCCACCGCGGTTTCGGGCGCCGACCCGACGATCATGCTGATCGGCCCCGCCCCGGCTTCACGAAAGGCGCTGCAGAAGGCGGGGCTGACCGTCGATGATCTCGACCTGATCGAGGTCAACGAGGCGTTCGCCTCGGTCCCGCTCAGGTTCATGCGGGACATGGATCTCGACAGCCAGAAAGTGAACGTCAACGGCGGCGCGATCGCGATGGGCCACCCGCTCGGCGCGACCGGGGGAATGATTCTCGGCACGCTGATCGACGAGCTGCACCGGACCGGTGGACGGTATGGCCTCGCCACGCTCTGCATCGGCGGCGGGATGGGGATCGCGACCGTGGTGGAGGCGGTTCGATGAGCGAGCCGATCCGCTGGCAGCAGGACGAAGACGGGATCGTCGTGCTGACGCTCGACGATCCCGGCCAGTCGGCCAACACGATGACCGAGGAGTACGTCCGCGCAATGGAGGGGATCATCGATCGCCTCGAGTCAGAGCGGGACTCGGTCACGGGCGTCGTGGTCACCTCGGCGAAGAAGACGTTCTTCGCCGGCGCGAACCTCAACGACCTGATCAAGGTGAGCAAGGAGGACGCGGCCCAGATCGCTCAGTACCTGCGCGCGGTCAAGGGACAGCTACGCCGAATGGAGACGCTCGGCAAGCCGGTGGTCGCGGCGATCGGCGGCGCCGCGCTCGGGGGCGGGCTGGAGATCGCCTTGGCCTGTCATCACCGCGTGATCGTCGATGACCCGAGGGCGGTGGTCGGCTTTCCCGAAGTGCAGCTCGGGCTGCTTCCCGGCGCGGGCGGGGTTACGCGGACGGTGAGGATGCTCGGGATCTTGAACGCGCTGCTGCAGGCGCTGCTGCAGGGCCAGCGTCATCGACCCGAGCAGGCGCTCGAAGTCGGCTTGGTCGATGAGATCGTCGGCTCGCGCGAAGAGCTCGTCCCGGCCGCCAAGGCCTGGATCAAAGACAACCCCGACGCCCAGCAGCCCTGGGACCGAGAGGGCTACAAGCTCCCGGGCGGCTCCCCGAGCAACCCGAAGCTGGCCCAGAACCTCCCAGCGTTCCCGGCCAATCTCCGCAAGCAGCTGAAGGGCGCCAATTACCCGGCGCCGCACCACATCATGGCCGCCGCGGTGGAGGGAGCGCAGGTGGACATCGACAACGCGTTCGAGATCGAGGGGCGCTACTTCGTGGATCTGGTCACCGGGCAGGTGGCAAAGAACATGATTCAGGCGTTCTTCTTCGACCTGCAGCGGGTGAACGGCGATCGCGACAGGCCCGAGGAGCTGCCGCCGTATGCGGCTCGCGAGGTGGTCGTGCTCGGCGCCGGGATGATGGGCGCCGCGATCGCTTATGTGTGCGCGAAGGCCGGACTCGAGGTCGTGCTCAAGGACGTCTCACTCGAGGCCGCCGAGCGCGGCAAGGGCTACTCGCAGAAGCTCGTCGCGAAGGGAGTCGAACGCGGCAAGATCACGCAGACGGACGGGGACGCGCTGCTCGCGCGGATCAAGCCGACCGACAGAGCCGAGGATGCCTCGGGCGCTGACCTCGTGATCGAGGCGGTGTTCGAGAACCCGGCCGTCAAGGCGGAGGTGTTCAGGGAGGTCGAGCCGTTGCTCGACGAGCACGCGCTGCTCGGCTCGAACACCTCGACGTTGCCGATCACCGAGCTCGCCGAGAACGTCTCCCGTCCTGCGGACTTCATCGGACTTCACTTCTTCAGCCCGGTCGACAAGATGCCGCTGCTCGAGATCATCAAGGGCGAGAAGACGAACGCCGAGACCCTGTATCGGGCGCTCGATCTCGCCAAGCAGATCAAGAAGACCCCGATCGTGGTCAACGACAGCCGCGGGTTCTTCACCAGTCGCGTGATCGGAACGTTCCTCAACGAGGGGATCGCGATGCTGCTCGAGGGGGTGCCGGCGCCGACGATCGAGCAGGCGTCATCGCAAGCCGGGTATCCGGCGCCTGTTCTGCAGCTGTGCGACGAGCTCAACCTCAACCTGATGCGCAAGATCCGAGACGCGACCAGGAACGCGGTGGAGACAGAGGGGGGCCGCTGGGCGGCTCACCCAGCTGAGCAGGTGCTCGACCGGATGCTCGATGAGTTTGGTCGCGGCGGCCGGCTCGACGGCGCGGGCTTCTACGAGTACGCCGACGGCCGGCGGATCGGACTCTGGCCCGGATTGCGCGATGCCTACCCGTGGGTTCACGATCCCAGCGCGATCGCGCTCAGGGACCTCGAGGAGCGGATGTTCTTCGTCGAGTCGCTGGAAGCGGTCAAGTGCCTGGACGAGGGGGTTATCGAGTCGGTGGCCGACGCGAACATCGGCTCGATCATGGGAATCGGGTTTCCCGGCTGGACCGGCGGGGTCCTGCAGTACATCAACGGCTACGAGCACCCGATCGAGGGCGTCGGTCCCGCCGCGTTCGTCGCTCGCGCGCGCGAACTGCAGGCCTCCTATGGCGAGCGCTTCGAGCCGCCCCAGTCGCTCGTCGAGAAGGCCGAGCGCGGCGAGCGCTACAGCGATCAGCCGACCCTGGTCGGCGCGGCGTAGGCTGGTCAGGAGGCGGCGAGGTCGGTCGGGCGCACAGCGGCGAATCCCAGCACGATGAAGGACGCGAGGCAGGCCACACCGATCGCGTGCGCCCAGCCCGCGTTGGCGATCGTGAGAAACCCGATCCCGCCAAGGAAGCAAGCGCCGGCCGAGCGCGCCAGAAGGCCCGGCCGGGCTGCCGAGAAGATCGCCTTGATCGGCGCTGCGGCCTGCGATGGCGCGCCCTCCGCGTATCCCAGTCCGCCGCCGAGCGCGAGCCTGAAGAGAACCACCAGCGATGGAAACAGGATCGCGCCGCCGGCGATTATCGCGACGACCACCGTCACGAGCGTGTCGTGAGGTGCGGCTGCCTGCTTGATGGTGAGTCCTGGCAGGAAGATCGGCTGCTGGGCGAGCGCCCAGGCGGCGATGATCGCGGCGACTGCCAGCGCTCCGCAGTAGCGCGCGAGCTCAAAGCGGTTGCGGAGGACCAGCGCGAGCGTCCCCGCGCCGGCGACCAGCGACACGATCAGCCCGGGTAGTCCTGGTCCGTCCAGGAGCCGGTGGTATAGATGCGGGACATCGGAGTGCAGCACGATCAGCCCGGCAACCGCGAGCGCGCCGGAGATCAGGCCGACCAGCAGGGCGCGAACTCGATATTCCCCCGCGAGATCGCTATGGCCGAGCGCAGCGGCGTCCGCCGACAAAAAAACCGCCGCCAGGTAGGCACTGGCTGACACCGCGATCGCCCCGATCATGATCGACGTCGGGTTGAGCCAGCTCGAGAACAGGTTTCCGGCAGCGTTCCCGACCGGCACTCGGCCTGCGGCAATTCCTCCGACCGCGGCCCCGAGTGCGAACGGCGTCAGGATCGAGGAGCCCGCAAACACGGTCTCGATCACCCGCAGCTCGCGGGCGGTTCTCGTCCCCGCGCGCAGGGCATACGCGGTCCCGCGAAAGATGATCCCGAGCCCGGCGATGAACAGCGCCACCGACAGCGTCGACGCGATCGAACCGAACGCGGTCGGATACGCGGTCCAGGTGACGGTCAGCACGAAGATCAGCCACACGTGATTGGCCTCCCACACGGGGCCCATTGATTCGTGCGCGTGATCGCGGATCCGTTGCGCCTCCGCGCCGCCGCCCGGCGCGAGCTGCCAGATTCCTGCGCCGAAGTCCGCTCCGGCGAGGACCGTGTACAGCGCCAGTCCGATCAGCACGAATATCAGTGGCACCACGTAGAGGTGCATCGCTCAAGCCTCCGTAGCCGTCGCAGGACGCGACGATGAGCGCCCCGCGGCTCCGAGCTCGAGCGGTCTCCCGGCGAGCCGCCGCATGATCCAGATCACGCCGATCGCAACGCCGATGTAGACCACTACCAGGGTGCCGTAACCGACCGGCAGGCCGCCGGCGCTGGTGACAGCCTGCGAGGTCGGCATCACCTGGTAGACGGCCCAGGGCTGCCGCCCCACCTCGGTCACCACCCAGCCGGAGATCAGCGCCAGGTACGACGCCGGGCCGGCCACCAGCACCGCTCGGTAGAACCAGTCCGACTCCGGCAGCCGCTTTCGCCGGACCCGGATGAACAAGAACACCACCCCGAGCAGGGCGAGCAGGGTTCCGACTCCGACCATCGTCTGGAAGGCGTACCGGATCAGGTTCTCAGCCGGCGGGCGATCGGCGGGTGGGACGGCGTCGAGGCCCTGCACGGTGGCGTTCCAGCGATGGAAGGCGAGCAGCGACAGCCCGTGCGGAATCGAGATCCCAAACTTGATGCCGCTGCTCGTGAACCATCCGAGGAGGTGCTCCGGTGCGCCGCGGGTCGTTTGCGCCAGTCCTTCGATCGCGGCCAGCTTCGTCGGCTGTTTCTCCGCAACCACGCGACCGGCCCAGTCTCCGACCAGCACCTGCACCGGCGAGGCCAGCGCGGCGACCGTCAGCGGGACCGCGAGCGCCGTTCGCTCGTAGCGGCCCCAGCGGCCCCGAAGCCGGCAGAACGCGTAAGCGGCCGCGACCAGGAACCCGGTGACGATGTAGCCGGCGACGTACATGTGCACCAACTCGTGCCACAGGAACGAGTTGCCGAACAGAGCCTTGAGCGGGTTGACGTGCGTCGCCTTCCCGTCGACCATCCGAAACCCGGATGGATGCTGCATCCAGGCGTTGACCGAGATCACCATCAGCGAGCCGGTGAAGCCGGCGATCGCGACGGGGATCCCACTCAGGAAATGGACTCGCGGGGACAGGCGATCCCAGCCATAGACGTAGATCCCGATGAAGATCGCCTCGAGGAAGAACGAGAACCCTTCGATCGCGAACCCGAGCCCGAAGACCGAGCCGAACGTGGCCGTGAAGTTGGGCCACAAGAGTCCCATCTCGAAGCTCAGGATCGTCCCTGTGATCACGCCGACGGCGAACAGCGCCACCATCACCCGCGTCCAGCGCCGCGCCAACACGGCGTAAAGCCGGTCTCCGGTTCGCAGGTAGCGCCACTCGACCAGCAACACGATCATCGGAAACGCGATCCCGAAGCAGACCAGCGGGATGTGGACGATGAACGACAGCGCCTGCATCTGGCGCGCCTCGAGCAAGTACCGCTGGTGCACGGGACCGAGCGCCGACGCCAGTGGGGCGGTCGGCCCGTAGATCACGATATGTGGACGGCGGTCGTGCTCACAACGAACCCTGTTCCGACTGGCCCGGCACGCATCGTAGCCGTCGCCGCCGGCGGCAGGGAGCACCTCGCTCGTTACCTAACACGGCCCGAGCCGCGTTTGCGATCAAGCGGCCGATCGAGTAATGATTGGATCGATGCTCGGGTACCTCCCGATCGCGCTCGTCTGGATCGCGCTCGCGCTCCATCTCCGAGGTGAGCGTCGCGCGGTGATCATCACCGGTCGCCCTCGAAGCCGGGCCGCTCGCCGGCGGGCAGCCGCGTTTTACGCCGGGCTTGTGACGATCGTGGTCGCGCTCCTCGGGCCGATCGACTCGCTCTCCGTGCAGCTGTTCTGGGTGCACATGAGCCAGCACGTGCTGCTCCTGACGGTCGCCTCCCCGCTGATCGTGTTGGGCGCGCCCTGGATGTCGATCTGGCGCCCGCTGCCGCTCGACTGGCGGCGAAAGCTTGCTCGCGCCGTCGCTCGATCACCTTATTTGGCCCCAGTCCGGGCGGCCGCACGGGCGCTTGGCGCGCCGCTGGGCGCGTGGCTTGCGTTCAACGTCAACCTCGTCCTCTGGCACATTCCAGCCGTCTACGACCTCACGCTCCGCGAGACCGGCGTCCACATCCTCGAGCACACCTCGTTCCTGCTGTTCGGGATCCTGTTGTGGGCCCAGGTGATCGAGTCGCCGCCGCTGCGAGTGCGGTTGACCTCGGTTCGCGGCGGCTACTACATGGCCGCGACCCTGGCCACGGGGTGGCTGCTGTCGGCGGTGCTGTTGTTCGCGCGGACGCCGCTTTACCCTCTCTACGCTCATGAGGCCGAGCGCCCCGGCGGGATCTCGGCGCTCACCGATCAGAGACTCGCGGGGCTGGTGATGCTCGGGCTCGGGTCGCTTTCGATGGTCGTGTATGTGGTCGTGGTGCTCTGGCGGCGACTCGGGCATGCTCGGGAAGGCGAACATGCACGCGCGCGGCGGGCAGCTGCCGGCGTCACACCTTGACAACGCGACGGGGTGTCACGGTGGGCGGGGCGTTTTGGTGCGCGGGGTGGGAGGGGGTCGTCAACTGGGGTGGAGGTGGAAGAAGTGCCGCAAATGCCGCGAGAAGCGGCCAAATCGGCCGCGATGCGCTGCAGCGAGACCGGTGACACCGAGGACGACCACGAACAAGCCCGCCACCAACGCGAGTCCTGCCAGCACAGCCGGCCAGTGCCGCTGCAGGAAGTCGCGTCCGCTTGCGAGCACGCGCCCGGCCTGGTCTCCGGCGAACAACAGCGTCGCCATGATCAGCACCAGCGGCAGCACGAAGCACAGGTTGAACAGGATCAGCAAGCTGACCTGACGGGCGGGATCAAGCCCCGAGCCGACGATCGCGGCAATCACCGCGAAGTAAGGGAACGCGGTTGGGAGCTCGACCGCGGTGATCGTGGCGCCGAGGATCGCGCTCGACTTTCCTTCCGAGTCGAAGTCCGGTGGGTCCCGGCGAATCAACTTGTCGCGGTAGCGCCACAGCGTCGCGGCGGCAATCAGCATCGCGACGCCCACACCGATCTCAAGCGCGTGACGGGCGGTTCGGTCCGGATTAGGGAGCAGCGACAGCAACAGCTGTCCGGGCCCCAGAGCGATCGCCACGCCACCAAGGAAGTACACGAAGAACACACCGAGCGTGAACTCCGTGACACGCCCCAGTGCGCGTTCGCCGCTCGCCAGATAAAGCGCCGGCGCGATCGTCGACGGGTTTGCCGAATCCGCTAGCCCAATCGAAACGACGAGGCCGATCAGGCGAAGCATGCGGAGATTTTCCCCGCGATTACGCTTCGATGCGGTGTGGGTGCGCGCGAATCGCGCTTCGAGCCGGCGGATCGCGGTGGCGGTTCGCGTGGCTCGGCGGACGGACCGCGGTGACGATGGGCGCGGCTGAGCGGGCGGATTGCGATGAGCCTAGGCGAAGTGCAGCTCTTCGCTCTCCTCGTCGCCGACCGCGCGTTCGCAGGTCGGACACCACCAGCGCGCTTCCATCGGGGTTCCGCACGCGTCGTGGCGTGGCGCACTGGCCCCCTCGGCGTTTCGGGCGCCCCATCCCGTGAGCAGTCTCAGCGCGCCGGCGAGCTCCTGGCCGGCGGTGGTGAGCTCGTAGACGGACCTCGGCGGCCGCTCTGAGTAAAGCCTGGCCACGATCAACGCATTGCGCTCCAGCTGGCGCAGCCGCTGGGTGAGGACATTGGGAGCGATGCCCTCGACCTCCTCGTGCAGTTCCGCGAAACGCTTCGGGCCGTCGAGCAGCGACGCGATCAAGAGCAGCGTCCACCGGTCTCCGACTGCCGCGAGCGCGTCGGCGAGCGCGGCGCGGGATGGATCCTCGAGCGATGTCGCGTCGGTTGTGGGCGGCGGCGGATCCGTCATCGCTAAAGAATCGTACGCCTGTTCGAGGCGTGATACAGTAGCGACTTGCACATTGCAAGTAAGTAGTGAGTAGCGGCAGTGACGCTTTCGCCGCGCTCGAAGGAGATGCAGATGAGTTTGCTCGAAGAACTTCAATCCACTGTCCACAGCACGGTGCAGCAGTCGGGTCCGGCGGTCGTCGGCCTCGGGCGGGGCTGGGGCGTCGGCTCCGGCGTCGTGATCGAGCGGGGCCGGGCCCTCACCTGCGCTCACAATCTTCGCCACGACGAGGTCACGGTCAGCTTCGGCGATGGCCGGCGCGAGAGCGGCCGCGTGGCCGGCTCAGATTCCGATCTGGACGTGGCGGTGATCGAGGTCGACACCGCCGAGATCGAGCCCGTTGCGTGGCCGCATCAGCCGTCGCCCGAGATCGGGCGCGCGGTGCTCGCGCTCGCCAATCCAGGGGGCCGCGGGTTGCGTGCGACCCCCGGCTTCGTGTCTAGCGCCGCGCGCAGCTTCCGCGGCCCGCGGGGTCGCCGGATCGCCGGGGCGATCGAGCACACCGCGCCGCTGCCCCGCGGCTCCTCGGGCGGTCCGCTGCTCGATACATCGGGCAGCCTGCTCGGAGTGAACTCGGTCCGAGTCGATGGCGGTCTGATCCTCGCGGTGCCCGCCGACGAGGGGCTACGTGAGCGGGTCGCCGCGCTGAGCCGGGGAGAGGCACCCAAGCGGGTTCGCCTCGGCGTGGCGGTCGCGCCGCCACGTGTTGCCCGCCGGCTTCGGCGAGCGGTAGGACTTCCCGAGCGCGATGGGGTGCTCGTCCGCGCGGTGGAGGAAGACACTGCGGCCGACCGGGCCGGGATCGAGCGCGGCGACTTGATCGTCGCTGCTGGAAGCCGCGAGATCGTAGGCGTCGACGCGCTCTATGACGCTTTGGACGGAGCGCGCGCCGAAGGCAAGCTCGAGCTTACGATCGTTCGCGGCACCGATGAGCGTGCCGTCCCGGTGACCTTCTGAGGCCATGTCCACGACCGAGAGTCTCAACGGAGCCCCCTCGACCTCGGCGGCCGGCGACCGTGAAACGGCGGCGCTCGACGCGTACTCGCGCGTCGTCGTAGAGGTCGCGCAGCGGTTGGCGCCGTCGGTAGCCAATCTCCGGGTGATGCGGCGGGGTCGCGGCGGGCGGGTTCCGGCCGGCGCCGGCAGCGCGGTCGCGCTGACGCCAGACGGCTTTCTGCTCACTTCGGCGCACGTGGTCGCCGGCCCCGGGCGTACCGGCCGCGCCTCTTTCCCCGACGGCCGCGAGCTCGGTTTCCGCGTCGTCGGAGTCGATCGGCTATCGGATCTGGCGGTCTTGCGCGCCGATGGCGGAAATCTGGTTCCGGCGACTCTGGGTGAGGCGGAGCGGCTCCAGGTCGGTCAGCTGGTCGTGGCGATCGGCAATCCGAATGGCTTCGAAGGCTCGGTGACGGCGGGCGTGGTCTCGGCGCTCGGGCGGTCACTGCCCACCCGCGCCGGACGGACCATCCGCTACATCGACAACGTCATCCAGACCGACGCAGCGCTCAACCCCGGCAACTCGGGCGGAGCGCTCGTCGACAGCGCCGGCAACGTCGTCGGGATCAACACCGCGGTTGCCGGGGTTGGCCTCGGACTAGCGGTGCCGATCAACGCCGCCACCAGGCAGATCATCGGTGCCCTGATGCGCGACGGTCGGGTGCGGCGGGCATACATCGGGATTGCCGGGGGCCCGCGACCGCTTCCCCCGCAGGCACGCGCCGCACTGGGAAGAAACGGCTGCGTCGAGGTCGTCGAAGTGGCCGAAGGGAGCCCCGCGGAACGAGCTGGTCTAATCGCCGAGGACCTAATCGTCGAGCTCGGCGGCAACCCCGTCGAGCGAGTCGACGACGTCCAGCGCGCGATGACCCACGAAGTCATCGGAAAGCCGCTGGCGGCGCGCGTCGTGCGAGGCGAGCGGTGGCTTGACCTGCAGCTGATTCCCCAGGAGCTCGGCGAATAGAGCTGGCCGAACGGCGCCGGGACGCTAAACTTGACCTCGGCGCCGGCCGGCGTTCGTTTTCACGCCCGGAGCCCGGAGCCGAAGCCCAGACCACATTTGACCGGAAGCGCCGATGGCCCGTGGAGATGTCCGGATAGCTGTCACTCTCGCGTGTGAGGAGTGCAAGCGCCGGAATTACCAGACGAATAAGAGCAAGCGGAACAACCCAGAGCGGATTCAGCTGCGGAAGTACTGTCGCTGGTGCAGGTGCCATACCGCGCACCGCGAAACGCGCTGACTCGACGTGGCTCGCAACCGTAAACGAGCGAAGGAACGCCGCGCGCGCCGGCCTCAGCCGGTGGCCAGTACCCGCCCTGAACGCGACGAGACGCCCGGCCCAATCGCGCATGGCACGCCCGACGTGGATCTAGCCGAGGCGCAGCTCGCGCTCGGCCGGCCTGAGCTGGCCGGGAGCAGCGAGGACGCTGTTGCTGCAGAGGGGGATGTGGTTTCGGATGAGGCTGCGGTCTCTGACGAGGCTGTGGTTCCCCAGCGTGACGCGGGAGATGTCGGCCCGAGCGCGGATGCCGCTGCCGCCGGGGAGGCCGGCGCGAGCGAGGACTTCGGCGCGACGAAAGACGTCAACGCCAGGGAGGACGTCGACGCGAGGGAGGACGTCGAGGCGACACAGGACCCCGAATCCCCTCCCCGGCGCACGCGCCGCTCCCGGCCAGTGGCCTCCGAGCAGGAGTTCGACTCCGATGAGGTGCTCGACCCCGACGAGGTGCTCAACTCCGATGAAGCGCTCGACACCGATGAGGATCTTGACTTCGACGAGGACCTGGACAGCTACGAAGACTTCGGCTCCGAGGAGAGGGAAGAGCTGGCCGCTCCAGCCTCCCGCAGCACCGGCGCTCCCGGCGTGGTCGGGGTCACCCCGCGCGTTGAGCGCGGCTCAGGCCGCGGCGCTTCGGTCGGTGACGCAGCGCTGCCGGCGTCGCGAGCGATCCCCGGCAATCGGCTCGTCACCTTCCTTCAGGGAAGCTGGCGCGAGCTTCAGCGAGTACAGTGGCCTGACCGCCGGCAGGTTATGCAGGCCACGGGGGTCGTGATCGGGTTTGTGATCGTGGCCGGCGTGTTTCTGGGCGTGGCTGATTTCCTCGCCGGCAAGCTGGTCAATCTCATCTTGAAGTAGAAGCACGAAAACATGTTCCGTTGGTACGTCGTAAATACCTATTCAGGGCACGAGAACAAGGTCAAGCACAACCTCGAGCACCGAGTCGTGTCCCTCGGTCAGCAGCGAGCCGTTCGGCAGATCGTCGTCCCCACCGAGTCTGTCTCGGAGATGAAGGACAACCAGAAGGTGACGGTCGAGAAGCGAACGATGCCTGGATATGTGCTTGTCAACATGGACCTCAACGAGGATTCCTGGTCGCTGGTCAAAGGCACCCCGGGGGTGACCGGATTCGTAGGCGCCTCGAATGAGCCGGTTCCCCTCACCCAGGCCGAGGTCGATCGCCTGCTCCACCAGGAGACCGCGGAGCGGCCACGCAGCCGCGCTCAGTTCTCGATCGGCGAGTCGGTCAAGGTGATCTCGGGCCCGCTGTCGGACTTCTCGGGCGAGATCTCCGAGGTCAATGAGGACGCCCAGCGGCTGAAGGTGCTGGTGTCGATCTTCGGTCGTGAGACGCCCGTCGAGGTCGGGTTCGATCAGGTGAAGAAGATCTGATGGCGCGCAAGGTCCTCACCGAAATCAAGCTTCAGGCCGTCGGCGGGCAAGCCAGTCCGGCGCCGCCCGTTGGCCCCGCGCTCGGCCAGCACGGCGTCAACATCATGGAGTTCGTCAAGGCCTTCAACGCCCAGACGCAAGCTGACACGGGGACCGTGATCCCCGTCGTGATCACCGTCTACGAGGATCGCTCGTTCACGTTCGTGACCAAGAGCCCGCCCGCGGCGGTGTTGATCAAGCAGGCGCTCTCGCTCGAGAAGGGGTCCGCGGAGCCAAATCGCGACAAGGTCGGCCGGATCACCGAGGACCAGCTGCGCCAGATCGCGGAGAAGAAGATGAATGACTTGAACGCAACCGACATCGAAGCCGCGGCGAAGATCATCGCCGGCACCGCGCGCTCGATGGGCGTGGAGGTGGTTTGATGGCGCATCACGGCAAGGCGTATCTCGAGGCGCGCCAGCGCTTTGACCGAGAGCAGGAGTATCAGCCGAGCGAGGCGATCGCGCTGGTCAAGCAGCTCAGCCGAGCGAAGTTCAACGAGTCAGTCGAGGTGCACGTCCGCACCGGTCTCAATGTGCGCCACGCGGACGAGCAGCTGCGCGGCACGATCGCGCTTCCGAACGGGCTCGGCAAGGAGGTCAAGGTCGCGGTTTTCGCCCAGGGCGACAAGGCTCGAGAAGCCGAGCAAGCGGGCGCCGACGTGGTCGGCGCGGAGGATCTCGCGCAGCGGATCCAGGACGGGTTCGATGACTTCGACGTGGCGATCGCGACTCCGGACCTGATGCCGGTCGTGGGCCGCCTTGGGCGGATCCTCGGTCCTGCGGGCAAGATGCCCAACCCGAAAGTAGGCACTGTCACGATGGACGTGGGAAGGGCGGTCGAGGAGTCGAAGGCCGGGAAGGTCGAGTACCGGACCGACCGCAATGCGATCGTGCACCTGGTGATCGGCAAGCGCGACTTCGATGATCGGCGTCTGCTCGAGAACTACGCGGCGGTGATCGAGGAGCTGATCCGCGCCAAGCCTTCGGCGGCGAAGGGCCGCTATATCCGCTCGGTCACGTTCGCGAGCACGATGAGCCCGGGCGTCAAGGTGGATCCGAGCCGGACGCGAGACATCGTCGAGGAGCCGGTGGCGGCGTAGAATCGGAGTCGAGCGAACTTCAAAGAGCACGAGCCCAAGACCTCCGGCCGCCTCAGCGCGTAACACCGGAGCAGGCGGAGCCCAACCCAAGCTGCTGGTCAGCCTCGGTGTCGACGCCCGCCTGTATGCGGGCGTTATCTGTGAGAGGACCAATGAATCGAGATCAAAAAGCAGCTGTGGTGGATGAAATCGCTGAGCAGATCCGCGAGGCTGCCGCGATCTTTGCGGTCGACTACCGGGGTCTCTCGGTGGTCCAGGCCGCCCAGCTGCGAGCGAGGCTCCGAGAGTCGGACACCAAGTTCCGGATCGTCAAGAACTCCCTGTCCGAGCGGGCGGCCGACAAGGCGGGAGCGGAGTCCCTGAAGACCCTGCTGGAGGGCCCGACCGCACTGGCGCTTGTCCACGGGGACGCCGCGCTTGCGGCAAAGGCGCTGAGCGACACCGCGCGAGCACTGCGGATCATGGAGTTCAAGGGCGGACTGATGGACGGCACGGCGCTGAGCGCCGATGACGTCCGTTCGATCGCGCGCCTCCCGGCGCGTGAAATCCTGAACGCGCAGCTGGTTGGAACGATCGCGGCGCCGCTCACCGGCTTGGCGCGTGGCTTGAACGCGCTGATCGCCGGGATCGCGATTCAGCTGCAAGCGATCGCGGATCAAGGGCTCGTGAGTGGCGAGGCGCCGGCCGCGGCTGAGGCTTCCGCGGATGCGGAGCTGGAGACCGGCGCGGCGGATGGTCCCGCGGTGGCGGAGGTCTCTGCGCAGGTAGAGAGTGGCGCGGCGGAGGGCGTCGGGGAGCGGGAGGGCGGCGCTGAGTCCGACGCTGTTGCCGAGCTTCAGGGCGCCGCCGAACCTTCGGATCCCGGAGGCGGGGAGCCGCCATCCCCCCAAACTGATGAACCTGCACAGGATGGCCCGGCTGACGCCGAGCCGTCCGACGCGTGAGGAGGAACGATGACCACCACCCAAGAGTGGATTGACGAGCTCAAGACCATCTCGGTCCTCGAGCTATCAGAGCGCATCAAGGCGCTAGAGGAGACCTTTGGCGTTTCCGCAACCGCGGTCGCCGCGGCGGCGCCCGCTGCGGGACCGGCCGCCGGCGATGGCGGCGGTGAGGCGGCGGAGGAGCAGAGCACGTTCGACGTGGTGCTTACCGGGGCCGGAGACAAGAAAATCCAGGTGATCAAGGTCGTCCGCGCGGCGACCGGGCTGGGTCTCAAGGAAGCCAAGGCGCTTGTCGACGAGGCTCCCAAGCCGATCAAAGAAGGACTCGACCGGTCTGAGGCGGACAAGCTGAAGTCCGACCTCGAGGAAGCGGGTGCGCTCGTCGAGCTGAAGTAAGCCGGGTTCGAGCTGCTCGGGATTGACTGCGCAGCTCGAACGTTCCCCGCCCCGGAACCCGTGGGCTTGGGGGCCATAAGTCCGGCTGCCTGCGCTGGATTGCGGTTGGTACCTGGGAAACGTCCCAGTCGACGACCCAAAAAACTCCACTGGGACCTTGACCTTCAAGTAGAAGGGAAACGCCCCACTCGAGATATGGAGGTGCTCGAATGGGACGTTTTCCAGGTGCCGACGCCCTGCCGGTCGGAGCCGCCCCCTCGGATCTCATTCATCAGAGCTCTCGGGGTTTCGCCGGCGCAGCTCTCCGTCCGCCGCGTCGCCCACCCGCCGCGTCGCCCCCCGGCCAGTGCCGGCCTCGCCCGCCGCGTCGCCCCCTCGGCCAGTGCCGGCCCCGCCCGAACGGCCCCGGCCGGCCCCATATCCGCCCGCCGACCGCTCCGCTTTCGCGCACCTTGCGCGCTTTTCCGTCCCACATTCCCGCCGGCCTCGCCGCGCCCGTTTTTCACAATCGCACCCGCCGGACTTGCCGAGCCCACGTTTTCCCCCTACACTGCGCCGGTCAGCCAATAGTCGCAGCCGCCCAAATCGACGCGGCGCCGCGCCACATACGCGGTGTGCCGAGGGTGGGGTCCGTGAGAGCTGATGGTCCTGCACAGGGCGCCGCTGCCGTGTGCTACTCTTGCTGGTCGCGCTCTATGTGAGCAAGTAGCTCGCGTGGGTGCGACTTTGCCTCCCTCTCGAACCGCCGAGGAGTCCGCGTCTTGGCCACTGCTCATGCTCCCCGGACGCGCCGCAGCTTTGCGCGTCTGAACAAGGTCCTTGAAGTCCCCAACCTGATTGATATCCAGCGCAGGTCCTTCGAATGGCTGACCGACCCCAGCGGCGGTGGCCTGCGCGAGACGATCGATGACATCTCGCCGATCGAGGACTACACCGGAAACCTAGCCGTCCAGTTCGGCGAATTCACCTTCGACGAGCCCGTCGCGAGCCTGGAGCAGTGCCGCGAAAAGGATCTGACCTATGCGCGGCCGCTGACGGTGACGGTCGCGTTCATCAACCGCGAGACGGGCGAGATCCGCGAGCAGTCGGTGTTCATGGGCGATTTCCCGTGGATGACCGATCGTGGCACGTTCATCATCAACGGCACCGAGCGCGTCGTCGTGACGCAGCTGGTGCGCTCCCCCGGCGCCTACGTGATGGAGCCAAAGGACCGCGAGAAGCAGGTCTTCATCGCCAACTTGATGCCCGCCCGTGGCTCGTGGCTCGAGCTCGAGATCGACAAGAAGGGGCGCGTCTACGTCCGCATCGATCGCAAGCGCAAGCTGCCTGTGACGGTCCTGCTGCGCGCGATGGGATATGCCTCGGACCAGGAGATCCTTAACCTGTTCGACGACTCCCTCTACATCCGGCTGACGCTGGACGCCGATCCCGAGATGGTGCGGACCGAGGAGGGCTCGCTGATCGAGCTGTTCAAGAAGCAGCGCCCCGGTGAGCCGCCGTCAATCGACGCTGCCCGGTCGCTGCTCAACCAGCTGTTCTTCGATCCCAAGCGCTACGACCTCACGCGGGTGGGGCGCTACAAGCTGAACTCGCGGCTGGGACTGGACATCGATCTCGACACTCGCACCCTCACCCACGACGACATCATCGCGCTCGTCAACGAGCTGGTGTCCCTGCCGAGGCTGCTGGGGATGCCCGAGGAGCTCGACGACGAGGTCAAGGCCGATTTCGCGGCCGAGGCCGCCTCGCTCTCGCGCGAGCCGGTTCAGGACCACCTGGACGAGTACGAGCATTTCGGCAACCGCCGCTTGCGGACCGTCGGCGAGCTGATTCAGGAGGCGTTCCGGATCGGGCTCTACCGGATGGAGCGGGTCGTGCGCGAGCGCCTCACGACCGAGGACGCCGACACGATCACCCCGCAGACGATCGTCAACATCCGCCCCGTGGTCGCGGCGCTGAAGGAGTTCTTCGGCTCGAGCCAGCTGTCGCAGTTCATGGACCAGACGAACTCGCTCGCGGGGCTGACCCATCGCCGCCGCCTGAGCGCGCTCGGCGCCGGTGGCCTGACCCGTGAGCGGGCGCCGATCGAGGTGCGCGACGTGCACCCGACCCATTACGGGCGCATGTGCCCGATCGAGACTCCTGAGGGTCCGAACATCGGCCTGATCGGCTCGCTCTCCTCCTACGCGGAGATTTCCGAGCACGGCTTCGTGACGACTCCCTATCGCGTCGTCAAGGACGGCCGCGTGACCGACGAGATCGTGCGGGTCGACGCCACTCAGGAGGAGGAGCGCAAGATTGCACAGGCGAACACGCCGATCGACGACGACGGCCGGCTGGTCGGCGAGGAGGTCCTCTGCCGGACCCAAGCCGGGCAGTACGTCACGGTCACCCCGGACGAGGTCGATCTGATCGACGTCTCGCCGGAGCAGATCTGGTCGGTGGCGACGGCGATGATCCCGTTCCTCGAGCACGACGACGCCAACCGCGCATTGATGGGGTCGAACATGCAGCGTCAAGCGGTGCCGCTGCTCGTGACCGACGCGCCGCTGGTCGGCACGGGGATGGAGCGCCGCGCGGCGATCGACACCGGCGATGTTGTGCTCTCGCATGCGGACGGAACTGTCTCCTACGTCGACGCCGATCAGGTCGTGGTCGACCGCGGCGACGGCGCCCAGGAGGAGTACCTGCTGCAGAAGTTCATGCGCTCCAACCAGGGCACGCTGATTCATCAGAAGCCAATCGTCGACGTCGGCGCGACCGTCGGCGACGGCGATGTGCTTGCGGACGGCTCGGCAACCGACATGGGCGAGATGGCGCTCGGCAAGAACCTGCTGGTCGCCTTCATGTCCTGGGAGGGCTACAACTTCGAGGACGCGATCATCCTCTCCAAGCGCCTCGTGCAGGATGACGAGCTCACCTCAATCCACATCGAGGAGTATGAGATCGACGCCCGCACGACCAAGCTCGGCGACGAGGAGATCACCCGCGACATCCCGAACCGCTCCGAGGAATCGCTGCGCAACCTGGATGATCGCGGCATCGTCCGGATCGGCGCCGAGGTCGCATCGGGCGACCTGCTGGTCGGCAAGGTGACGCCCAAGGGCGAGACCGAGCTGACCGCGGAGGAAAAGCTGATTCGGGCGATCTTCAAGGAGAAGGCCCGAGAGGTCCGCGACACCTCGCTGAAGGTGCCCCACGGGGAAGGCGGCGTCGTGATCGACGTCAAGACTTTCAGTCGTGACGAGGGCGATGACCTGCCGCCAGGCGTCAACGACCTGGTGCGGGTGTTCGTTGCGAAGAAGCGCAAGATCGCCGAAGGCGACAAGCTGGCGGGCCGCCACGGCAACAAGGGCGTGATTTCGAAGATCGTCGACGTCCAAGACATGCCTTTCCTCGAGGACGGCACGCCGGTCGATGTGATCCTGAATCCGCTGGGCGTGCCCAGCCGGATGAATCTCGGCCAGATCCTCGAGACGCACCTCGGGTGGGTCGCGGCCAACGGCTGGTACCACGACGGTTCGCGGGCGCATGAGCACGCGAGCAACGGCGGCAACGGCAAGGTGTACGTCGCCACTCCCGTGTTCGACGGCGCGACTGTCTCCGACGTCGACGGCGCGCTGGTGCGCTGGCAGGACGAGCACCAGGGCCGGATCAAGATGGACATCGACAAGCAGCGGCGCGAGGGCGAGCAGGCCTCGGGCAAGATGACCCTGTTCAGCGGCCGCACCGGCGAGCCGTTCGAGCAGCAGGTCACGGTTGGCTACATGTACATCCTGAAGCTGCTGCATCTGGTCGACGACAAGATCCACGCTCGCTCCACCGGCCCGTACTCGCTCGTCACCCAGCAGCCGTTGGGCGGCAAGGCGCAGTTCGGCGGGCAGCGCTTCGGCGAGATGGAGGTGTGGGCGCTCGAGGCCTATGGCGCTGCCTACACGCTCCAGGAAATGCTGACGATCAAGTCCGACGACACGGTCGGGCGGGTCAAGGCCTACGAGGCGATCGTCAAGGGCGAGAACATCGCCGAGCCGTCGATTCCCGAGTCGTTCAAGGTCCTGCTCAAGGAGATGCAGTCGCTGGCGCTCGACGTCAACGTCGTCTCCGAGGAGGGCGAGCGGGCCGAGATGCGCGAGGAGGACGACGACCTCCTACGCGCGGCCGAGGAGCTCGGGATCGATCTCTCCGGCGTTCGCGCCGGCGACGGCGCCGCTGCCGACGAGGCGGTCGAGCACGAGGGCGAGACGGTCGAAGCCTCCGAGGAAGAGGTCGAGCAAGAGGACACCGACCTCGAGCCCGGCGAGGAGCTCGAGGAGGAGGACTTCGCCGTCAGCGATGACCCGATGATCGACGAGGAGACTCCGGCCGCCGAGGCGGAGGGCGTCGTGGAAGAGGACGAGGCATAGTGCGCCGCCGCACTCGCCGTCCCCGGACTCCGATGCGCTTCGCGCGAGGAGTCCGGCTGACGGCGAGCGGGCGGCACAGCCACTCCCCGTTCCAATGACTTGAATAGCAATAAGGAATCGAATTGATTGACATAAACAACTTTGACGCAATCGAGATCGGCCTGGCCTCCTCCAAGCAGATTCGCTCTTGGAGCTCCGGAGAGGTCACCAAGCCCGAAACCATCAACTACCGGACGCTGAAGCCCGAGAAGGATGGACTCTTCTGCGAGCGGATCTTCGGTCCCACGAAGGACTGGGAGTGCTACTGCGGCAAGTACAAGCGCGTCCGCTACAAGGGCATCGTCTGTGAGCGCTGCGGCGTCGAGGTGACGCGCTCGAAGGTTCGCCGCGAGCGGATGGGCCACATCGACTTGGCGGCGCCCGTGTCGCACATCTGGTTCTTCAAAGGCGTGCCGAGCCGGATCGGCTACCTGCTCGACATGGCGCCAAAGGAGCTCGAGAAGGTCCTGTACTTCGCCGCCTCGATGGTGACCTGGGTCGATGACGAGGCCCGCGCCCGCGACATCGATTCGCTGGAGGGCGAGGTCAGCAAGGTGCTCGACTCCTATGCCGCCGAGAAGGAAGAGCGGATCCTCGAGCTGAGAGAGTCGCTCGCGCGTCGCGAGGAGTACCTCCAGAGCGGCAAGCAGAGCAGGGAGTTCTCCGACGAGGATCACCTCTGGGCGGAGACGCTCGAGGTCAACATTGCCAAGCTCTCCGACGAGGAGCGCGAGAAGCTGCTCAAGGAGCTTCGCAAGAGCTTCCAGGCGGACATCGACGACACTGAGGCCTACATCGAGGACGCGGCCGAGCGGATGCGCCAGGTGTGGGAGCTGTTCAAGACGATGAAGCCGAAGGACGTCGTCAACGATGAGACCACCTTCCGCGAGCTCAAGGATCGCTTCGGGTCGCCCTACGGCTTCGGCGAGTACTTCCGTGGCGGCATGGGTGCCGAGGCGGTACGCGACCTGCTACAGCAGGTCGATCTCGAGGCCGAGTCGGCCGATCTGCAGGACCAGGTCAAGACCGCCAAGGGCCAAAAGCAGGCCCGCGCGGTCAAGCGGCTGAAGGTCGTCTCCGCGTTCATCAACTCGGGCAACCGGCCCGAGATGATGATCCTCGAGGCGGTGCCGGTGATCCCGCCGGAGCTGCGGCCGATGGTTCAGCTGGACGGCGGCCGGTTCGCGACCTCAGACCTCAATGACCTCTACCGGCGGGTGATCAACCGCAACAACCGCCTGAAGCGGCTGCTTGACCTCGGCGCGCCCGAGATCATCGTCAACAACGAGAAGCGGATGCTCCAGGAGGCGGTCGACGCGCTGTTCGACAACGGCCGCCGTGGTCGTCCGGTGACCGGACCCGGTAACCGTCCGCTGAAGTCTTTGAGCGACATGCTGAAGGGCAAGCAGGGCCGGTTCCGGCAGAACCTGCTCGGCAAGCGCGTCGATTACTCCGGCCGTTCGGTGATCGTGGCGGGGCCGTCGCTGAAGCTTCATCAATGCGGGCTGCCCAAGCTGATGGCGCTCGAGCTGTTCAAGCCGTTCATCATGGCCCGCCTGGTCGAGCGCAAGTCGGCGCAGAACATCAAGGCGGCGAAGAAGATGGTCGACTCGATGATCCCCGAGGTGTGGGACGTGCTCGAGGAGGTCATCCACGAGCACCCGGTGCTGCTCAACCGCGCGCCCACGCTGCACCGCCTGGGAATTCAGGCGTTCGAGCCGGTGCTGGTCGAGGGCAAGGCGATTCAGGTGCACCCGCTCGTCTGCCACGCGTTCAACGCGGACTTCGACGGCGACCAGATGGCGGTCCATCTGCCGCTGTCGGCGGAGGCGCAGGCCGAGGCGCGGATCCTGATGCTGTCGGCCAACAACATCCTCTCGCCTGCCCATGGCTCGCCGCTGGCGACGCCGACACAGGACATGGTGCTCGGCGCCTACTACCTGACCTATGGGCCGGACTCGTCCGAGCTCCAGAAGATCGACCCCGCGACCTATCAGCCGCGGCCACACGTGTTCCGCACCGCTCAGGAAGCGGAGTGGTCCTACGAGCACGGCGTGGTCAAGCTCCACGATGTGGCGGAATATCGCCCGCTCGGTCGGGAGGGAGGACACGTCCTGACCACCGTCGGGCGGATCCTCTGGAACGACAAGATCGAGCGCGCGCTCGGCCAGGCGCTGGGCGAGGAGTTCGACCCCGACAGCTATGAGTTCGTCAACCGGTCGATGAAGAAGCGCGACACCACCCGGCTGGTGGACGACCTCGTGCAGGCGTACGGAGCGCCGATCGTCTCGCAGGTGCTCGACGCGTTCAAGGAGGTCGGCTTCCACTACGCCACTCAGGCGGGGGTCACGATCTCCAAGAACGATGTCCAGACGCCGCCGAACAAGGAGGAGATCCTCGGCCGCTACGAGGACCAGCTGTCGACGATCGAAGCGCAGTACGACAACGGCGAGATCACTCAGGAGGAGCGCCACGAGGCGGTCACGAAGCTGTGGGATCGAGCCACCAACGAAGTCGGGCAGGCGCTCAACGACCACCTCGACGAGCTGAACCCGATCTTCATGATGGCCAACTCGGGTGCTCGCGGCTCGTTCTCGCAGATCCGGCAGCTGGCCGGGATGCGCGGCCTGATGGCAAATCCGAAGGGCGAGATCATCGAGCGTCCGATCAAGGCCAACTTCATGGAGGGCCTGTCCGTGCTCGAGTACTTCATCTCGACCCACGGTGCTCGTAAGGGCCTCGCGGACACGGCCTTGCGTACGGCCGACTCCGGGTATCTGACCCGGCGCCTGGTGGACGTCGCGCAGGATGTGATCATCAGGCTCGAGGACTGCGGTACCGCGGAGTTCATCGAGATGCCGGTCTCGAAGCTCGAGGTCGATCCGGAGACCCGCCGGCTGCGGCCGACGGGCGAGCCGAACGACAACCTGATCGGGCGGATCGCGGCGCGGGAGGTCACGACCAAGCGCGGTCGGGTGATCGTCGAGAAGGGCAAGGAGATCGATCGTGCCGAGCTCGCGGATCTCGTGGAGTCCTGGCAGGACGACACCGACAAGGGCGCCGTGATCTACGTGCCGGTGCGCTCGGTGCTGAAGTGCGAGGCTCCGACCGGCGTCTGCCAGGCCTGCTATGGGCGTTCGCTCGCGACCGGGACGCTCGCGCAGATCGGAGACGCTGTCGGGATCATCGCGGCGCAATCGATCGGCGAGCCGGGCACGCAGCTGACGATGCGTACGTTCCATACCGGCGGCGTCGCCGGGGCGGACATCACGCATGGTCTTCCGCGCGTAGTCGAGCTGTTCGAGGCGCGCAAGCCGAAGGGCTTGGCGAAGATCGCCGAGGTCGGCGGCAAGGTGTCGATCGAGGAGACCGACAAGGCGCTGACGGTGATCATCACCGACGACGGCGGCGAGGAGCACCGCCACACGTTCCCGCGGCGGACGCTGCTGTTCGTCGACAACGGTCAGACGATCGAGGCCGGAACCCAGCTCAACGAGGGATCTCTCTACCCGCACGAGCTGCTGGCGATCCGCGGCCGGACCGAGACCGAGCTGTACCTCGTCCGCGAGGTGCAGGAGGTCTACAAGTCCCAGGGAGTCGACATCAACGACAAGCACATCGAGCTGATCGTGCGCCAGATGATGAAGAAGGTGCGAGTCGACCAGAAGGGCGACACCACCTTGCTCCCCGGTCAGTTCGTCGACCGCCAGGAGTATGCCCGCGTCAACCAGGCGGTGATCGAGGCCGGCGGCGAGACCGCGCAGGCCGAGGAGATCATTCTCGGGATCACCAAGGCATCGCTGAACACGGACTCGTTCCTGTCGGCGGCTTCGTTCCAGGAGACCACAAAGGTCCTCACCGACGCGGCGCTCGAGGGCAAGATCGACCGGCTGAACGGGCTCAAGGAGAACGTGATCATCGGCAAGCTGATCCCCGCTGCCACGGGGCTGAAGCGCTATCGCCGGATCGAAATCGAGCCCTCGGAGCCGCTTCCTCGCGGGATGGACGACGTGGGGCTGCTGGACCACGAGGACCTGGCCGCAGAGCTCGGCCTGGCCGATGGCGAGTCGCTGGCCGACTTCGGCGGCGGCTTTGAGCCAGACCTCTCCGATCTCGAGGACATCGGCAACGGTTCCTCGACGCTGGGCTTCGCCGAAGAGCTAGGAGATCTCGCCCTTCCGGGCGACGACGGCGGATCCTCCAACTCGAGCGACGAGTAACCACAGCTCGAGCAGTCGATTCAGCTCAGGCCGTCCCACGTGTGTGGTGGGGCGGCCTGGCGTCTATGGCCGCACGTCGCTGCTGTGTCCAGTGGCAGCAACATTGATCGGTCTCTCGATTCCGAGCGCTGCGATAGTCCGACGCTGGAGTCGGCCTCCGTGAGCCCGGGCAGCTGAGCTCCCAGCTCAGGCCGACCGAGCTCCGCGTTCCGTCGGCCCGAGGCGTAAACGTTCACGTTGCGGCTGCAAACTGCCGATTAAGGTCTGGCGAGCCGGCGTGATGACAAGGTTTGGGGACGCCGAGGTCGGTTTCGGTCAATACGACCGGGTATGAATGTCGGATCTGCACAAGACTGCTACTGAAAGCGCTACAATGCGGCGGCAGACGCATGAGAAGAAAGCGTCGAAAGGGCTATAGGGGCGAATTCATGAATGGGGCGGTTCGGTTGGTCCGAAACAGCTGCGCCGACGCGCTTTATCGGGATGCCGCATGACAATCAGGGCTTGGTGGGTCGCCGTGCTGACGGCGCTGTTGCTCACCACTGCGCTCGCGATCAACGCGCGGGCTGACTCGACCTCGTTCGCGGCGCCGGCGACGGGCAGCGCGACGGCGGCGGCGAACGCCGATGCCTCGTCCGCATCCGCTGCATCCTCCGCAGCGGTTGCGAGTACCGCGCCCGCATCCGATCCGAACGCCAGCACGAGCACTGGCGGCTCGAGCGCACAGGATCTGAGCTCCAGCGCGGGCGCCGATCCTTCGCTCACGCCGGATCCGAGCTCATCTACGACCGATGCGGGCGCCGCGGGTTCAGCCTCCGCGAGCTCATCCGCGACACCGACGGTGGTGGCGGCCACCACGCAGCCCTCCACCACATCGACGACTCCGGCCAACGGTACCTCTAGCGCGGCGGCTCAGGCCCCTGCGAGCCCGGCTACACCAGCCGCGACGGCAGCTGCGCCGATCGCGCCCGCACCGGCGGCGCCGGCCACCGTCCCCGTGGTGACAGCGACCGCGCCGGCACCGCCGGCACCGGCGCCGGCGACCACGCCCTCGGTGGCAACCGGCGCTGCCGGCAACAGCGGGTCGAACGGGAGCAGCGGGACCGGGTCGGGATACGGCATCGCGAGCAACGTGAGCAGCGGGACCGCGAACAATCCGGGCGCCGGCACCGCGACCAACCCCGGCAACGGCAGTACGAGCAATGCAGGCAGCGGTACGGCGGCGGCCGTTTCCTCGACGCTCGTGTCGCTGGCGAGCACCGCCGCCACCTCGTTGCAGCCGGTGGTCGTGGCGAGCCCGGCGCCGATCGTGGCCCAGCGGCAAACCGCAACCGCGTTGCTCCCGGCCGCGCCGGCTTCCGCGGGGAGCGGGCTCGGCGCAACCGCGCCGCCCGCGCTGACGCCGCCGCCGATGCTCTCAGCAACGCAGCAGAGCGCGAGCCAGTACCAGGCGGAGGTCGTCAGCATCTGCTGGCAGCTGGAGGTACTCGGAAGCCAGCTGCAGGCACTGGCGCCGTTCGGCGCGGGGCTCGCGCCGCTGATCGTGGGACTCGAGTCGCTGACGCGAAGCGATCCGTCGGTTACCCCGCTGCTCGCGGCGCTTCAGCAAGCCAGCAACCCGGCGCCGACGGTCGGGGCGCTGGTCGCGCGGGTCGCGCTCCTAGATCGCCTGCTCGCGCGCCTCACCCGGATCGATCCGGTGGCGGCAAAGCGCCTCGCGCACGCGCTCCCAAAGCTTCACATGCTGATGACCGATTTGCTGCTCGCGACGAGCGGCGGGGCGCTGCGGCCATCGCAATCGCTGTCCGCTCCGGGCGCCACGGCCGCGGTTCTGCAGCCGGTGCTCGCGCTGATGGCAGCCAATCCGGCGCTCGGCGCCGCCCCTGGCGCGCAGGCGCGGGTGCTGAGCGACGCAGCGCAGAACCCGCAGCAGTGGCTCGGACCGGTCGCGCCGCGGGCGATCCACAGCCGCTCACAGCGCGCCGGAGCGCCGCATCGTTCAGCTGCTTCCTCCTCGGCGCGTGAGATCGCTCCGCCGGCGGCTCCGCCGCTCGGTGGCGGTGTCACCGGCAGTGCCACCGGCGGGCTTGGCTTCGCTGCCCCGGCTGCCGTAGCGCTGCTCGCAGCGCTCATCATCTGGCTACTGAGCACGCTTTCGTCCGAGCGTGTCGCCGCTTATCTGGTCCCGCGGCGCGCGATGCTGCTCGCCGCGCTGCCCGAGCGCCCTGGATAGCGCTCCCGTCGTTACCTGAGCGGCCTACGTCCTGACTTGCATCGGACGTTCGCCTCGCGTCCCCGAGCACGGTGCCCGTGGACGCTCAGATCAATCGCCGTTGCCTGGAGGCGCGATGCCGAGGGCGGGGCGGACCTTTCCAACGACGGAGTGCAGGATGCGATCCAACAAGCACAGTGCCGGGGTGAACGTTTTCGCGTTTGGCTCTTGCTTGCGGCGGCGATGGCCGGCCGAACCAAAGACACAACTGAACGGGCCAGATACCGGGGGGCGAGCCGGAGAGCCAGTGATGGCGCCGGTTCCAGCGCAAACAACACAAAGAACAACATCAGGTGGGGCTATGGATGGGCTTCGGCCAATTGCGACCAGGGTTGCTCTCCGGGGAGGAGCAGCCAAGAGACTTCCGATCGCGCTGGCGCTACTTTCGGCGCTGCTGTTGGGCCTCGAGTTGATCAGGCCCGTGCACGTAGACAACCCCGGCGCCCGCGCGGCGCTCGAGACGGTGATCACGCTGTGCGCACTGCTGAGCGCATATCTACTGCTGGTCGTCTTCAGACATCGCCGGCGGGTGAGCGACTTGCTGCTGCTGGTCGCGCTGGTGATCCTGTCGCTGGTCGATTTCGTTTTCGCGGCGCTACCGGCGCTGAGCGGGGTCGATGGCGTGGCGCGGGGCGGTGGCGTCCGACTCGCCTGCGGGCTCCTGGTGTCAGTCACATTTGCCGCGGCCGCGTTCGCTCCCACCACGAGGTTCGTCCGCTACGACCGTCGTTCGCTGTTGAGCGCTGTCGCGGTGGTCATCGGTGCATTCGCGGTGGTAGGGCTCGGTGGGCTCGTGCTGACCTCATCGGTTGTCCCGGCGGGGGCGCACATCTCCGGCGTTGCGCAGGACGGCCGCCCGGTTTCGCTCGCGATCCACATCCTCGCCGGTGCGCTGCTGGTCGTGGCGGGAATTACGTTCGTCGCGCGTCCTGGACCACGCGACAGGAACGGCGGGCTGCTCGCCGGGGCCGCGTTCCTGCTCGCCGCGGCGGAGCTTCAGTATCTCGCGATGCCCGCGGTGGCGGCGGATTGGGTGACCCCCGCAGTGGCGATCCGGGTAGCCGCCTACGGGTTGTTGCTGGCGGTCGCGCTGCAACAAGACGTGAAGTCGCGCCAGGAGGTCAAGTGGACCGCGATCAACTCCGAGCGCCAGCGGATCGCCCGCGATCTCCACGACGGCCTCGCCCAGGACCTAGCAGTGATCGCGGCCCATGGCCCGCACCTGCTCTCGGAGCTCGGGCCCGAGCACCCGCTGGTGATCGCCGCCCGGCGCACGCTGGCCGCGTCGCGAGGCGCGATCGTGGACCTCTCCGCGTCTGCGGCACCGACCACCGGCGCCGCGCTGCGTCAGGTGGCCGACGAGCTCGAGGGCCGCTTCGGCGTCCTCGTGAACGTGAAAATCAAGCCCGAGCAGCGGTTGCCCGGCAGTCACGACCTCGATCGCGCCGAACGCGAGGAAGTGGTCCGCATCGCCCGCGAGGCGATCGTCAACGCCGTTCAGCACGGCGGTGCGCAGCGGATCGACGTCGAGCTCGACTACGGCGGACCGCAGCTGCTGCGAGTCTCCGACGACGGCTGTGGAATCGGAGCAGGGCCGGTGCAGTCCAAGGGCGGATTTGGCCTGCCCACGATGCGCGCACGCGCCGACTCAATCGGAGGGCGGCTGGTCGCGCGCCGCAAGGCAGGCGGCGGTACAGAACTCGAGGTCCGGATTCTCGGGCGCTCGCAGGTGTAGGCAGATGTCTTTTCTTCCGAAGCGGCGCCCCGAATCCACTTCTCAGTCCACCGAGGTACCGGTCGTGCACGCGAGCTCGCGCTATCGGTTCGAGGCCGACAGTACCGGTGTCTTCCGGATCGTCGATGAGCGCCTGGGCACCGTGGACATCGTCCGCACCCGCTCGGTCGCCGACTATGAGGTCCGCCAGCTCAACGCCGGAACCGCACGCGTCAATCCGCACGCGATCGTGGGTTGCCGGGTTGAGGTAGGCGTAGGACGCTCCGCGCGATCGGCTCGCGGCGCGCGCTGATCGCGCGGGCGCGGGGGCGGGCTCCAGCGAGCCCGCCGGGCAAGCCGATCCCTTCCTAACTGATCACTGCTCGGCGATTGCCGGCTGGTCGAGCGAATGCAGTCCGAGCCCTTGCTCTGGGTCGGGCGCGAGCTCGAGCACGTGCGGGGCCCGCTCGTGCGTGATCGCCTGGTGCGGAAGCGCTCCGGTGTCCCCGAGCGCGGTGGCCGCCATCGCGAGCCTGCCGAGATGCTCCTGGACCGCGGTCATCGCGGCCTTGATCTCGATGCAGGCCTGATCGAGCTCCTCGCGGATCACCATGCACTCGCTCAACAGGCTCCAAACCTCGTCGGAGAGCTCATCTTCGCCGTGCTCGTCGGCGATCCGGCGCAGGTGCTGGATCATCGTGCCGACGTCCCGCGGTCGGTGGCGTTCGGCCTTCAGGCGCGCGTTCTCCTCGCGGAGGAGCAACACGGTCAGCTCCAGATCGCTCTCGCCATTTTGCCCCTCGGCGCCGGCGTACGCATCTGAATCGCCGCGGAACCGCTCAAACCCGCGGCGAAACTTATTGACCCGCGAGTCTGCGGGGATGGCTGCCCCATTTGCCGAGACCGGTGTGACCGGCTCGGTTGGGGTTGGTTCGGGCACTTCTGGATACGGCAACACGTTCACTTGGAGTTCACCTCAGCTCTGTTCCTTGGGTTAGACCCGGGAGCCGCGAAGAGACTGGGGTACGCCCCGCCCCAGCCCCTGGCCTGACTTTGACAAGTTTCGCTCGTGGGAGCGATTCCGGGAATGGCCCGCATCGCGCAAAAGCGTTCAGTTGTTGAACTCGAGCTTCGGGCGGCGCCCGCATCCGCTGCGCGCGGACCGGCGAGCAGATCGATGAATGCCATCCGCAGCAGCGCTGGATCATGGGCGCCGGACACCGCGCTCGAGAGCAAGCGCGGATGCGGCTCGTACCCCCGAACGGCGAGCTGCGGGGCATCGAAGCGCAGCCTCGCGTCCGGGTCGTAGAGGACCGCATCGACGCGCACGCCATGTCGCCTCAAGGCCGCCAGGTGATCGAATGCCGTCATCCCGGCCGTCTCGATCGCCTCCGGCTCGAGATTGCAGATCCACACCACCCGCGCCGCCGTGCGGGCCAGCGCCGCCGCCACGTCCGGCAGCGCACAGGTGGCGAGCACGCTGGTGAACAGCGAGCCGGGGCCGAGGAAGACGAAATCTGCGTCGCAAATCTTCTCGCAGGTCGCCCGCGGAACGGCCGGGCGCTCCGGGTTGAAGCGGATCCGCCGGATCTTCACTCGCGCCGTGCCGATCGCATGCTCGCCGTAGATGATCCGGGTCTCGGTCTCCGCCAGCAGCGATACGGGCTCAGCGCTGGCCGGCAATACGCGGCCGGTTGTCCCCAGCTGCTCGCCGAGCCATTCGCTGGCCTGCTCGAGGTCACCGAAGGCATCGGTCACCGAGCGGATCACCAGGTTGCCCAGGGGATGGTTGCCGAGACATTCGATCGACAACGGCCGTGCGAACGCACGCGCAAGCACTGCGTCCTCGGCGGCCAGCGAAATCAGCGCGCGTCGCATGTCACCGACCGCCGGGCCCTCTCGGCGCCGTCGCAGCTCTCCCGACGAGCCGCCGTCATCGGCGACCGTGACGATCGCGGTCAGTTCAGCGGGATGGTCACGCAGCGCGCTCAGGACGGCGGTGAGCCCGTGGCCACCGCCGAGCACCACAACCCGCGGCGGCCGCGAGGCGCAGCTACTCGACGGTGACGGTCTTGGCAAGGTTACGTGGCTGATCGACGTTGAGCGCCCGCGCGCGAGCCAGGTGATAGGCGAACAGCTGAAGCGGTACGATCGCCAGCACGACCTGAAGCAGGGGATCTGTCCGCGGCACGTAGAAGACGTGCTCGGCATGCTCGCCGATCTCCTTGCAGCCTTCACTCGCGACCGCGAGCACGCGAGCGCCGCGCGCGCGTACCTCCGAGAGGTTGGAGAGCATCTTCGGCAGCACCGCCTCCTCGGTGGCCACACAAACTACCGGGCTGTCGGGCCCGAGCAACGCGATCGGTCCGTGCTTCATCTCGCCAGCCGCGTAGGCGTCGGTCGGCACATACGAGATCTCCTTCAGCTTGAGCGCGCCCTCAAGCGCCACCGGTAGCCCCGAGAGGCGTCCCAGGTACAGGAAGAAGGGGCTCCAGGCGAGCCTCTCGGCAAGCTCGCGCACGCCCTCGTCGACCGACTCGACGACGCGATCGATTCGCTCGGGAAGCCGCTGGAGCTCGGAATGCAGCTCGGACAGCCTCGCCTCGGGGAGGGTGCCGGCGCTCCGCGCCAGGCGCAGCGCAAGGGCGTAGAAGAGCGCGACCTGCGAGACGAACGTCTTGGTCGCGGCGACGCCCATCTCGATCCCCGCGCGCGTGAACAGCACCGCGTCCGCGTCGCGCGTTGCCTGACTGCCGGCGGCGTTGGTGATCGCGATCACGGTGGCGCCCTGCGCGCGCGCCAGCCGCATCGCCGCGAGCGTGTCGGCGGTCTCTCCGGATTGGGTGATCCCCAGGACCAGCGTATTTGGGCCGACGATCGGGTCTCGATAGCGGAACTCCGACGCCACCTCGACCTCGACCGGGATCCTTGCCCAGCGCTCGATCGCCAGGCGCCCGGCGAGACCAGCGTGATATGAGGTCCCGCAACCGACGGCGATGATCCGGTTGACCTCGCGCATGCGCTCGTCGAGCAGCGCTTCGCCCGTCGAGCCCCAGGAGCGCCAGTGAGAGAGCGTCTCCGAGACCGCGGCGCTCTGCTCGTGGATCTCCTTGAGCATGAACGTCTCAAAACCGTCCTTCTCGCAGCGATCGTCGTCCCAGTCGACCTCGCTCGAGGCCGGAGGATGCGGGCACCCGTCGACATCGAACACGGTCGTCTCGCCGGGGCGAAGCACGACGATCTCCCCATCGTGGAGGACGGCGACCCGGCGGGTGTGGGTGAGGAATGCGGAAATCGAGGAGGCGATGAACTGCTCGCCGTCGCCGATCCCCACGACCAACGGGCATTCGCGCCGCACACCGACCAGGGTCTCGGGCTCCTCGTCGCACATCGCGACAAACGCGTAGTGGCCCGTGAGGTCATCGAGCGAACGGCGCACCGCCTCGGCGAGGTCGCCGTCGTAGTAGAGCCCGATCAACTGCGCGACGACCTCCGCGTCGGTGTCGGAGCTGCAGGTCACCATGTCGGCTGCAAGCCGTTCCCGTAACTCGAGGTAGTTCTCGATGATTCCGTTCAGGACGATCCGAACCCGACCGCTCACATCCTCGTGCGGGTGGGCGTTTCGCTCGGTGACGCCACCGTGCGTGGCCCACCGCGTATGACCGATTCCCGAGTGCACGACGGTCGTCGCGGTGGCGGTCCCCGCGCCGGCGCCGGGATTGCGGTGAGTGCCGAGCGCCGCGCCGAGGGAATCGAGGTTGCCGACCGCGCGGACGCATTGGATCGCTCCATCCTCGCGCCAGGCGAGACCGGCCGAGTCGTAGCCCCGATACTCGAGCCGCTTGAGTCCGTCGAAAAGTATGTCCCGGCAGTGCCGGTGGCCGACATATCCAATGATGCCGCACATCGAGATCTCCTTCCGTGCCCCTTGTTCGCAATCAATTACAGGCCCTGAGGAGGCGGCGGTCAATGAGCATGGCGGGTCATCCCCGTTCACCATCTGATCGCCGACCGCCCCACTGGCGCCAATGATTTAGGCTCCTGGGCGATGCCAGGTGAAGGACTACGGGTCGTGGTCGTCGACGATCACGAGGTGTTTCGTCGGGGGCTCGTGCCGCTGCTCGAAGAGCGCGGAATCACCGTGGTCGCCGAGGCGGGGCTCGCGGCGGAGGCAATCCGGCTGACCTCGGAGCTGAGCCCCGACGTGGTGCTGATGGATCTGAACATGCCCGGCATGTCGGGGATCGAGGCGACCCAGCGGCTGTCGGCGGCGGCGCCGCTGGTGCGCGTGTTGGTCCTGACCGTCGTCGCCGACCACCGCAATGTCACCGACGCGTTGCTCGCGGGAGCCTGCGGATACCTCGTCAAGGACGCGTCGATCGATCAGATCGTCGAGGGGATCAGGGCGGCGGCGCGCGGCGAATCGCTGATCTCGCCTCGGATTGCCAGCCAGCTGGTCCGGCGCGTGCGCGAGCCGCCCGAGATCGAGCCCGGCCTCGGCGGGGCCGAGCTGACCCCCCGGGAGCTGGAGGTGCTCGAGATGCTCGCCCGCGGGATGGACAACCCGGAGATCGCCAGAGCCCTGTTTCTGAGCCAGCACACGGTCAAGAATCACGTCTCCAGCATCCTCGTGAAGCTCCAGGTCGAGAATCGCCTCCAAGCCGCGGTGCGCGCGGTCCGCAGGGGGCTCGTCTAGACGCGAGAGGTGTAGCGGTCCTCGTCGGTCGTGCCCTCCGCGCAGGCCCGCAGCGCTGCGATTGTCGTGCGCAGGGCGTCGACCTCCTCGGTCAAATCGGGTGGTTCGCCGAGACGCTGACGTTGAGCGTCGAGCACGAGCGCGTAGGCATACAGATCTCCAAGCGCGCCGTTCAGGCGATCATCGAGCTCGGGAGCTGTCCCTACTGGATCCATAGCATCGTTGCCAGCACTCGCCCCGAACGTGCCAACCGGCCGACCAGCGGGGGCAGAGACAGGAGCACGCCGACGGCGGCGCCAACCGCAAGCGCCTCGCCAGCGAATTGCGTATGAACCAGATAGCGCCAGGAGAGCTCAGCGGCGAGTGCCGCCGCAGCGGCGATCAACGCGGCGCGCTGGAGCGCGAACGACTCGAGCAGTCCGAGCAGCAGCGTGACGAAGCCGACGCAGCCGAAGGCGACGAACACGCTGACGGCATCGGTCCCGTGGGTCCAATTTCCGATCGCGACCACGACCGCCGACAGCAGCACCGTGGCTCCGACCAGCCGCAGCACCGCGCCGACGAAGATCGACATCGCCGGGTCACTGAGCGCCGCGCGGCTCGCGCTGGTCAGCGGCACGCCGCGCAGCCGTTGCGGGATCGCGATGTAGAAGTTCCACAGGTAGTAGCCGCCCCAAAAGCTGCCGATCACCGAGGGAAGGAGCGCGATCGCGGGATGGATACCGTGCACGCCCCAGCCCAGGCTTGGGTCCGCGACGAGCAGCACGCCGATGGAACCGCCAAGCAGGGCCGCCAGCAGCGCCCGGCGCATGCTTCCGGGTCGCTCGTCGGTCGCGCGGCGCCTGCTCAGAACGGCCGCGACGCACATCAGCAGCGTGATCGCGGTCAGCGCCCCCAGCACCGCGTAGGGCGACTCGTGACGGTCGAGCGCGATCGTTCCCAACACCAGCACGGCGGCGTAGATGAGGCCCCAGCCGCGGCGCGTCAGCACGGTGCCCCCGACCCACACCGGAACGAGCATCGCTGCCATCGGCCCCCAGCCGGGGACGAGCACCAGCGGCAGCTCGACCAGCACGATCGCCAGCGCGCAGAAGGCAAAGCCGTCACTCGCGAGCGATGCCAGTCCGTCGCGGCGGCTCAGATATCTGCTGCGCAGCCCCCATTGCAGCGCGACCGCGAGCGGCAGCGCGGCTCGGATCGCTTGGGGAAGCAGACTGGGCCCGAGGCGCCTGTTGATGGGTGCTGCCCAGGCGGCGACCGAGAGGATCAAAAGCACCAGCGTGATCCCCTCGGCGAGCACGCTGCGCTGCTCGCGGTCATCCGGGTCGATGCTGCTGCGAGCGTGCAGCGGCGGGCTGTCGATCCTTAGCAACTCGCGCGCAGTGGTCAGCGCGTTTCGAGCCGGCGTTCCGATCCACGCCTCGAGCACCACCGTCGCCTCGAGCACATCGCGCGCGGGCCGACCGAGCCTCGCCTCGATCACGGCCTCCGCGTGCGCGTCGGGCCGCTTCTCCTCGCCGCTCAGCTGCTCGAGCGCGGCGCGGCCGGACTCGGCCTCGCCCCGTCCGTTCGCCGCCGGTGAGCTCACGCTGTCACCTCGCTGATCAGTTCGCGGTATCCGGCGAGACAGCGCTCGAGCGTGTAGCGCCGGTTCAGGCGGTCGAACCCGCGACGGCCGAGCTGGGCCGCGAGCTGGGGATTGCCCAGCATCGTCACCACCGCCGTCGACAGCGCGTGGACGTCGTTGGGCGGCACAATGATCCCGCAGCCCTTGAGCACTCCCGGAACGCCGCCGACGCTGGTCGCGACTGCTGGGCGGCCCTGTGCCATCGCTTCCAGCAGCGCCATCGGCATCGCCTCCGAGATGCTTGTCATCAGCACCATGTCGCCGCCGCGGATCACGCCGTAGGGGTCGCTGGTCCGCCCCATGAACCGGAACCGCTCGGCTAGCCCGAGCTCGGCGTGCAGGTGCACGCAGGCCTTCGCATATGCCTCCTGTCCGGGGGTGGCCGGCCCCCAGTACTCAAACCTTGCCGCCGGCATCCTGCGAACCACTTCCTGAGCCACGTGCAGCATCGTCTGCACGTCCTTCAACGGGTCCAGGCGGCCCATCGCGATCACCTTGTTGGCGTTCGGAGGATCGGTGCGTGCGGCGGGCGCGTGAATGCCATTGGGAATCACCCGGATCTTTGCCGGATCGACGCCGAGCCCCCGCTCCCATTCGGCGTTCGCCTCCGTGACCGGCGCAATCACGTCCGCGGCCTCGTAGGTGGCTCGCGTCAGGCCGAGCGCCAGGCGCGGGGAGATGTGGCTTGGCGCCGCGAACGCCTCGCGCACCGAAGCCAGGTATGCCTCGCGCACGTACACGCCGTGTTCGGTGAGCAGCATCGGAGTGCCGTGAAGCGCCTTGTGCGCCAGCGCTGGAATCCCGGCCCAGCCGGCCGCGGTGACGTGCAGCAGCTTGCAAGCCGGCGTTGGCACGGCCGCGGTCCGCGCCACCCAGTAAAGCGTCTGGTAGAGACGGGCGGCTTCGATCGCGTCATGGATCGGCGCCGGTGCCGAGTCGTCATGACTGCTGCTCAGCACCTCCTCCAGTGCCCGCAGGTACTCCTCCCAGCTTTCGCGAGAGCGGAACTCGCGACGGATCGCCTGCGGCCGAACGCGACACCGGACCAGCGCGTCTGTGAGCTCGCCAAGATCCCCCTCCCACGGCATCAGGCCTCGCAACAGCTGCGTCGGCAGCGCAACGCCCGGGGCAGGTTCTCGACGCGGCCTCCGCCGCGGCGAGCGGCTCTCGGACCACAGCTCGATCGGCCTCCGCAGGCGCGCGTTGGGGGGCAGGGTGAAGCATTTGCGCACTCGCTTCCCGCCGGCGACCACCGGCAGGATGTCCCAATCGATCTCCTGCAGCCCGCTGATCAAAACATCGCACCAGGAGCTGACCCCGCCGACCGCGTACGGATACGTTCCCTCGGTGATCATCAGCACGCGCGAGCTTGGTTTCTTGGCGCGCCGAAGCCGCGGTGCTCGGCCGGTGGCTCGCGGCGGTGGGGGATCGATCATCGTTGCGCGATGCGCAAATCGCGGTCGATCCTGCTCGAGCAGCAATAGTTGGCTGTGGGTCATGATCAATGCTCGGCAGGCTCGCCGATGTCCGGCCCCTCGTAGTTTTCGTGCGCCCCGTCTGCCGCTGAATTCTCCGGCTCGGGGTCACACTCACATATGGGTCATGGCAGCGATCCTGCGTTCACGGTTTGAACGGGACCTGAGCGCTGCGAGCGGTGCAAACCGTGAACGGTGGCGCGATTTCAGCTCAGCTGGAGAGCTGTCTCACGGCGGCGGGGGCGCCGGCCTGGAGCCGATGGCGCTCGGCTCGCTCGAGTAGCTCGATTGCGCTGCGGCGGTTTGGGGTCCCCAGCTTGTGGAGGATTGCGGAGATGTGGCGCCGCACCGTGATCTCCGAGATCCCGAGGTCGGCGGCGATTTCCGCGGTGCGCCCGCGGGTCCGCAGCCGCTCGAGGACCTCGAACTCCCGCGAAGTGAGCTCGATGCCGTCGCCGAGGACCGACAGCTGCAACCGGCGACGGCGTCCACCCTCGCGAAACTCGTGGATCAGGCGGGCGGTCATCGCTCTGGAGAGGGCCGCCTCGCCGCGCAAGAGGCCGCGAATCGTGTGGGGCAGGCGCTCCGTCGACATCGTCTTCAAGAGGTAGCCGTCCGCGCCCGCGCGCAGAGCCGCGAACAGGTCCTCGTCGCGGTCGGAGGCGGTCAGCATCACGATCTTGGTCGTCGGGAGCGCTTCGCTGATCTGACGCGCGGCCTCGATCCCGTTGCCGGGCATCCGCACGGCGAGCACGCAAACGTCGGGCCGGTACCTGAGCGCCGCGGCGACTGCCTCACCGGCACTGGCGGCTTCGGCTACAACGCGCAGGCCGTGTGGTTGCAGCGCGTGGCGTACCCCCGCGCGCGTGGCGACGTGGTCATCGGCCAGGAGCACGGTCACCTCGGTGGACTGCGGAAACTCAATATCGCCGTTCATTTGCCCCTGACACCAATCCTTGGTCACAATCGCTGCAATTGTCGAGCTTGGTATCGGCGAGCGCGATCCACAACTTGACCCGCGCGGCGTTCAGGCGCTGAACGCAAGAGGGGCGAACGAGACCATTGGAGAGTGGGGGGTTCCTCTTCAGACTGCGCAGATCACTCGGGGGGGCAGAGACGACCCCCCGGGTGATCGAACGCGGCATGTGGTCGCTCGATTGGTGGAGGCATCAGTGACTAGAACCTGGATTACGCGCAGTGACCCTCGGACTATCTCGAGGAGACCCAAACTCATTGCTTGGCTGGGATTGATCCTGGCCTTGATGCTGGCCGGTTGGTGCACAACCGGCTCGGCACATGCCGCGAGCACCCCGCGGATAGACATGAAGGTGCTGTTGCTGGGGACCTCCAGCGACGCCTCCGTCGACCCTGACTTTGCGGCCTGGAAGGCGGAGTTGCAGCGCGAGGGCATTCCCTTTGACTCGATCGTCGGTCCGACCTCGTCGCGCACCGCGATCACCGCGTCGACGCTCTCGGACACGCTCCCGGACGGGACTCCGGAGGGCAAGTACGAGGCGATCATCGAATCAGTCGGCGGGATGACCGATTGCTCGACTGGGACATGTGTCTCCGATCTCTCAACGGCCGAGTCGAGCGCGATCGAAACGTACGAGCAGAACTTCGCCGTGCGCCAGATCACTAGCGATGTCTATCCGAGCGCCAGCTTCGGGATGAATTCTCCCTCCGTTTCCGGGGCGCTCGACGGCGTGAGCGGATCGCTGACCAGCGACGGGGCCAAGGACTTCCCCTACCTCAAGGGTCCGGTGCCGATGGACACCGGCACCTATGGATACGAGGCGACTCCGGTCTCCACGACGAACTTCGACACGCTGGTCACGGGGCCGAACAACAGCGCCCTGGTGGGCATCTACACCCATCCCGACGGCGTCCAGGAGATGGTCGAGCCGTTCAACCAGAACCAGTACCAGCTCCAAGCCGAGCTGCTGCGCCACGGGGCGATCGCGTGGGCGACGCGCGGCGTGTACTTCGGCGACCAGCGCAACTACCTCGAGGCCGACGTCGACGACAACTTCCTCTCCGACGACGCGTGGAGCGTCTCCGGAAACGCGACCACCGCGGCGCATTCGACCGACTTCAATCCGGCCGACGCCCTGCGCGAGGTCCCCGCCGACGTCACAGCCGCGGCGAACTGGGCGAAGGCCAACAACTTCCGCATCGACATGTTGTTCAACGGCGGCGGCAGCGTCGCGGTGGCCAACGGTTCCAGCCTAGTCGGCGCGGGCGACAGCGGCAGCGGGACGACGGGAAGCTCGAGCGGTGGCAGCGGGACCGCGACCAACAACGATCCGCTGCTCGCGGCGTTCCAGGGCACCGACCCCGCCACTGGTAAGCCGTACACGAATGACTTCGGCTGGATCAGCCACACCTGGGATCACCCCAACATCGACGAGGGCTGCGCGACCCAGAACTACATCGAGGCCGAGCTCAACCAGAACACCAATTGGGGCGCGACCGCGGCCTCGAGCGGCAATCCGATCAGCGGCGGTCTCGGCCTCACCGAGAGCACCGATCCCACTGCCGCATTGGGGAACGAGAATCCGAATGTGATCATCACTGGCGAGCACTCGGGTCTGGCCAACCTGCTCCCGGGCAATCCGGGTCAGGTCGATCCGCCCGGGCTCGACTCCGCCGATGCGGCGACGACCGGCGGCACGCTTGCGGCCGGCGAGTACGTGTACGCGGTCAGCGATCAGTTCAATACAGCGGCACCGGGGGCGACGCCCGTTGCGGGCAGCGGCGAGTCCGCGGGCTCGATATCCGCTCCGGTCACCGTCACCGGCACGACGAGCTCCGTGGCGCTTAGCTGGGGCGCGGTGTGCCACGCGGCCGACTACAAGATCTACCGCGCGCCGTACACACCGCCGCCGGCCGGCTCGCCGGCAGGGACCGCGGGCACGACTGGCGCCTGGTCATTGATTCAGACGGTGCCGGCCGATACCGCAAACGACTTCAAGGATCCGACCTCGACCACCGATACCACCGGCGGCGGCGCGATTCAGAAGACGTTCACCGATACGGGAGTCGCCGGCACCGCCGGTGCCCCGTTGACCCAGGGCACCGCGGTCGAGAGCCCCTACGAGCAGAACCCGGTGCTGGACACCGCGTTCGCCGGCACCGTCGATGGGGGGATTAAGTACTTCGGCGCCGATGCCTCGAAGCCGTACCCCAACCCCGCGGACGGCTCGTTTGCAACGGGTGCGTTCGGTGGCGCCGCCACCGAGTACCCCAATGGCGCGACGTTCCAAGATGCCGGCGCCACGGCGATCCCGCGGTATCCGACGAACATCTACTACAACGTGGCGACCAACGCTCAGGAGGTCGACGAGTACCAGACCCTGTACGACTCGCCGACATGCACGGCGATCCCCGGCGTGACCACCTGCAACCCCGCCGGGACGCAGTTCCCGATCGCCACCATCATCGCGAGCGTGGACACGGGGATGTTCCAGCACGTGATGGGCAACGATCCGCGTCCGCACTACTTCCATCAGACCAACCTGATGTCGCAGACCACAGGGTCGGCGAATGGGGAAGGCGACGGGCTGTTCTATGAGACGCTCAACCCGTTGCTTGCCGAGTACAACAGCTACTTCGCGAGCAACGCTCCGATCGAGCAGCCGACGATGGCTCAGATCGGGACGCTGCTGAGCGAGCAAGCGAACTGGGCGACAGCCAACACCAGTCAGGTGTCTGGCTACATCCAGGGCAACCAGGTCACGGTAACCAACTCGGGCACCGGCGCGGTGCAGACACCGCTGACCGGAACCACCACCGTTGGTTCCAGCTACGGGGGCTCGCAGTCCGGCTGGACCGGCGTGAACCCCGGCTCGACGACCTACACCGCACAGATCACGTGGCCGCCGTCCCGGACCGTGTCGGTCTCGCTGTCGCCGGGTTCGATCGCGGCCGATGGGGCGTCGACGACGACGGCCACGGCGACGGTCACCGCTGACGACAATTTCCCGATTGTCGGCGATACCGTTGCCTTCAGCTCGAGTGACGCCGGTATGAAGGAGGTCGGAACCCCGATCAACAACAACAACGGGACCTACACGGCCACGTTCACCAGCTCCAAGACCGCCGGCACGCCGACGATCACCGCCACTGACAGCACCGTGGCACCGATTGTCATAACCGGGCAGGCGACGCTGACCGAGACAGCCGTCTCGACCTCGCCGACGCCGACACCGACGCCCACGCCGACGCCGACGCCCACGCCGACGAGCCGACGCCGAAGCCGACGCCGCCGGCTCCAAAGCCGACGCATCCGTCGAACACCCGGCTCCCGGTACTCACCGGTTCGCCGGTGGTCGGGTACACGCTCACGGCCTCCCCCGGGAGCTGGTCGGGCACGGCGCCGATCTCCTACCGGTACCAGTGGCAGCGATGCAAGCCACGCTGCACCAACATCGCCGGCGCGACGCGGAGCTCCTACAAGCTCGGCATCGCCGACAAGGGAGCGAAGCTGCTGGTGATCGTGACGGCGACCAACCATGTGGGCTCGACCAAGGCCACCTCCGCTCAGGTCGGCAAGGTGCTGACCACGAGCCAAGTCAAGACGCTGCTGCTGAACGCGCTGAACGCGCGCGGGAAGGGAGCACGGATCGGAGCGCTGCTGAAGTCAGGCCGATACGCCTTCTCGTTCAGCCCGCCCGGATCGGGGCGTCTGGCGACCTCGTGGACCAGCACCACAAAGGGCAAGCGGCTGGTTGTGGCGACGCTCACCGTCAGCTTCCAAGGCACCCGCGCGAGGACGGTGAAGATCGTGCTGAGCGCCAAGGGCAAGCAGGCCTTGAAGGGAGCCAAGCACCTGAAGCTGACCTGGGCGGGCACGCTGTATCTGCCGGGCGGAGCACCGATCGGCGCCAGCCGGACGATCACCCTCAACCGATAGGAGCGCGGCGATGAGCATCGGAAGATCAGCCCAGCTCGCCGCGCTGCTCGCGGCGGGTGCGGTAGCTGCCGCCGCTTGCGGAGGCAGCGGTCAGCAGTCGAGCACCGCGGGCAACACGATCCACACCCAGAGCACCGCGGGCAGCGCGGTCAAGACCACGGCTGCCGCTCACAGCAGCACGAGCGCCGCTCGGGCTAGCAGCCCGCGGCGCCACAGCGACCGCGGGGCGGCGTCATCGCCGGCGCCGTCGCGGCCGCCGACGGCGACTGGCCCCTCACCGGTCCACCTCGCCGCAACCGGGCCCGCGTCGATCAAGGCTGCGTCGACCAAGGCCGCGTCGACCAAGGCCGCGTCGACCAAGGCCTCGGCTCCGAAGCCGCTGGTGATCCCGGCAGGGCCGGTCGTCACCGGGTTCTCCGGCAACGGCAGTCGAGCAATCGGTTCGCTGTCGGAGAAGAAGGGCGTCGTGATCCAATGGAAGGCGGCTGCGCCGCCGATTCAGATCTTCAACGCCCAGGGGTTCATGCTGGTCAACAGCAACCTCTCGAGCGGCAGCGTACGGCTCGCGAGCGGTAACTATCGGAATCTGCATGTCGGCGCCAAGGGCCCGTGGACGATCCAGATCCACGCCGCTGCATAGGCGCGGAGAGCGGGCGCGCGGCGTAGGCCGGTTCGACGGCGTGCATCGGGGGCGGATATCTTGCACCCGATGCGCAGGCCGATGACGGGCATCGTCGCGGTGGTGCGGACGCTGGCGGTGCTGCTGCTGGCGCCGGCCGTCTTCAGCGCCGTGCCAGGCGCCGCCGCGGCCCGATGGGTGCCGCCGCAGCGCCTGACTTGGTACTGGCAGCTGACGGGCTCGGTTAGCAACCCGCGGCCCGCCGCGGTCTACGACATCGACGGCTTCGATACCAGCGCCTCGGAGGTCTCGGCGCTGCACGCGGCCGGAAAGCGCGCGATCTGCTACATCGACGTCGGCACCTGGGAGAACTGGCGCTCGGACGCGGCCGAGTTTCCCGGCTCCGTGCTCGGCGACGACAACGGCTGGCCGGGCGAGAGGTGGCTCGATATCCGTCAGCTCTCGATCCTCGAGCCGCTGATCAGCGCCCGGCTCGAGATGTGCAAGCAGAAAAGGTTTGATGCCGTCGAGCCCGACAACATCGACGGCTACGAGAACGACACCGGGTTTCCGGTCACCGCCCAGGACCAGCTCGCCTACGACGAGTGGGTTGCGCGTGAAGTCCACTCGCTTGGCATGGCGGTGCTGCAGAAGAACGATCCTGACCAGGCGAGCACACTCGCGCCGTACTTCGACGGGGCGCTGAGCGAGCAGTGCAACGAGACCTCGGAATGCGCTTCGTTCCGGCCATATCTCGCCGCCGGCAAGCCCGTGCTCGACGCCGAGTATCAGGCGTCGCTGTATCCAGGCTTCTGCTCGCCGGACGCGGCAGCGGGAATCATGGGAGCGCTCTACGACGAGAGTCTGGATGGAGGCACCTATCGGCCGTGCTGGAGCAGTACTTTGGGCGCGGCTTCGACGCCGAAGCAGCGCTTGGACAGAACGAACCCGGCGGTCGCGATCGCGGCGAGCGCGCTCACGATCAAGCGCGGTGCCGCCGGCGTGAAGCTCGGGTGCCCGCGGGGTCAGTCCTACTGCGACGGGACGGTGAAGCTCGAGACGGTGCGCAAGTTCACCCTCGCGGGCAAGCGTCGCGTGCTGGCGCTCGGTAGCCGGCACTTTCACCTGGTCGGCGGGCACAGCGCGATCGTCGGACTCGCGCTGGCCCGCAACGCGCTGGCCAGGCTGAGCGGGGCCATACGCGTCCAGGTGCTCGTGGCGGTGAGCGCGCGCGACGCCTCGGGGCGGCACGGCACCTCGCGCAGGGTCGTGACGCTGCTGCCTCGCCCGCCTCGCTAGGCCACGCCGACCACGGCTGATCGATCACCCGGCTCCGGTCGATCTCGCGGCCGCGCTGAAGCTCGCGCCCGACCGAGCGCTCGATCATCTGCGCCGGAGCGAGCATCGTGCAGGTGGGCGTGCGCGTGATGGGCAGCGTGATCGGGCCGCACGCGCGCGTGTTTCGCGACTTCTCTCTGCCTCGGGCGTTGCGGCTACAGGTCGGAGAGGGAACCGAGATCGCGCTGTACTGAGCGCGGCGGCCATCCAGCTTGATTTCTCGAATCCCGGTTCAGCGCGTCCGGCGATACAAAGCGCGACCCGGGCGCGGTGCTTGAGGCAGAGCCCCGAAGTCCCGCCCCCGGCTTGAGAGGAGCCGCCGTCTCACACCGGCGCCGCCCGCGCCGGCCGCGCCGGCCGCCTCTCAGGCCGCCACCGAAGCTGGCTTTGTGCGCGTGAAGGGAGTCGACTCGAGGCGCTCGAGCTCGCGCTGCAATGCTCGCCGGCCGCGATGATGCAGCCCATGGATCGACCCTTCGGTCCGGCCCATGCGGTCCGCGATCTCGCCCGGCGTGAGCCCGATCACGTGGCGCAAGATCACGACCTCGCGTTGCTCGTCGGGGAGCGTGGCAAGCGCCGCCCGCACCGTCTCCGGGCGGTCCAGGTCGGTGCTGCAGCCGAGCTCGGGGTTGACGACATTCTCGGTCGGGGTGAGCCGGTTGGCGCGCAGGTGGTCGATCGCGACGTTACGCGCGAGGCGGATGAGCCAGGCGAAGAACGGAACCCCGCGGTCGTCGTACTTCAGCAGCGTGGTCATCAGCTTGGCGAAGACGTGCTGGGTTACGTCCTCGGCCTCGTGGTCGTCGCGGACGATCGAGCGCACGTAGCCATAGATGTTGTGCGAGTAGGTGACGTACAGGAAGCGCAGCGCATCATGGTCGCCCTCCCGTGCGCGAGCCACCGCGAGCCGTGTCTTCTCTCGCAGCTCGGTGGACTCGTCCAGCGTTGCCCTACTTCTGAAGCCGATCCTGGCGGGCGTCGTCGCGAAAGCTTCCCTGATCACGTCTATCCCCTGTTCGAAGTCATGCCCTGATATCGCTGGGCGACGACGCTTTTGCGACGCGCCCCCTTTTCTCATCCGTGGGTCCTGCCCTTAGGCCCCGGAGAGCGGTGTGCTCTCGAAAGTCAGTATCGGATGGGGGAGCTGGCCGGTCAATGACCGGCCTGACCCATGGTGCGTTCAACGCAGTGAACGGTGGCTTAGGCCGAAGCTCCCAACTTCCCGGTTTGCCCGTTCAAGAGAATTCGGTCGTCGGGCGCTGGTGGCGCTCCCAGATCAACGCAGGAAAGGGGGTGATATAAGCGGACAAACCTGACGCAAACCGCCTCTCCTTGGGTATAATTTGCCCAAGCGATCGGAAATCGCAACGTTAAGGGGGGCTCATGGGCATCGGACCTGAGCTCGGCGGTGATTGGCAGGGCGCGACCGCGCCGTGGGGCTGCCAGCGGAAAACTGAACGCAGGTCGGTGACGAGACCGCTGGTCGCTGATTTCTCTCGCGCCGCCGACCGCCGACCGGGCAGCGCTCGCGGACGCTGGGTGGACCCGCTCGCCCACCTCGGGGTGCTTGCGACGTTGCTTGCGAGCGCAGCCGTGTTGCTGGCGATCGACTCGATGAACGCCTCGGCCTACGCTTCCCCAACGCTGCGCGCGACGGCCGAGACCGTGATGACGTTGCTCGCGTTCGCGGGGGCGTTGTTGTGCCGAGCGCGGTTCAACTACTCAGGCCGAGGCCGAGACCTGTTGCTGTTCGCCGCGTTCGCGATGCTGGCGGCAACGACGCTGTTCGCTCGCGCGGTCCCTGCCGCGCTCGGCAAGGGAGCGGGCAGCGAGTTCGCGGTGGCGGCTCTGTGGGCAGACCTGTTCGTCGCGGCTGCTTTCGCGGGGGCCGCGCTCGCCCCGCCCGACCGGTTGATCACTCGTGGGCGCCCGGTTGTGATCGTGGCGATGTCCGTCGCGTTCGCGACCGCGATCGCCGAGCTCGGCGGGCTGGTGCTGAGGGAGCCGTTCGTCGGGGCCGGGGGGCGGCTGGCGGATGCCGCAGCGCAGCGTCCGCTGGCGGTGGCGTTCGAACTGCTCACGGCAGGACTGCTCCTCTGCGCCGCGATCTCTTTCGCCTCGCGCAGCCGCGGCGAGGACGCCGGTGTCTGGGGGCTGCTGGCGGCCGGCATGGCGTTGCTCGCCGCCGCGAGCCTCTCGCATCTCGGGTTCGCGCTCACCGCAACCCACCGCAGCGCTCCGCGCGAGGCGGTGCGCCTGCTCGCGTTCGCCTCGCTGATGGCGGCCGCGCTGCGCGAAGAGTTTCGAGCGCGCAAGGGCCTCGCGCAGGCGGCCGCAATTGCCGAGCGGCGTCGGGTCGCGCAGGACCTGCACGACGGGCTCGCGCAGGACCTCGCGTTCATCGCCGCCCACAGCGCCAGGATCGCCGATCCGCGGGGCAGCGAGCATCCGGTCGCGCTTGCTGCCCGGCGCGCACTAGCAACGTCCCGCTCCACAATCGCCGAGCTGTCGGACCCGGCTGCGGCCAACACGAAGCAAGCGCTCGATGCGCTCGCCTACGAGTTGCGCGATCGCTTCGGGATCAGCATCGCGGTCGATGCTGAGGCTGATGCTGAGGTCGCCAGTGATGACCGGGACCAGATCGCGCGGATCGCACGCGAGGCGATCGCGAATGCGGCCCGGCACGGCGGTGCCAAGAACGTCGTCGTCTCGCTGAAGCGCACGTACCGGGGGACGGTGCTGCGGGTGGTCGACGATGGCTCCGGGATCGTCGAGGGGCACGGCGGGGAACCGCGCGAGGGCTTCGGTCTGCGCTGCGTGCGTGAACAAGCCGCATCGCTTGGCGGGCAGGCAACCGTCCGCCGGCCGGGAAAGCGCGGTACCGAGCTCGAGGTGGTGCTTCCGTGAGCGTGGACCCGATCGGCACCCGCCCGCGGCTGCTGATCGCCGACCACACCGCCACGCGCCTGGGGATCCGCATGGCGCTCGCCGAGACGGTCGACGTCTGCGCCGAAGCCGCCGATGTCGGACACGCGATCCGGGCGGCAAAGCGCGAGCAGCCGGACATCTGCCTGCTCGCCCGCGAGCTGCCCGGCGACTGGCTGAGCGCGGTCCGCGGGATCTTCCGCGCCGCCCCGAGTGCTGCGATCGTCGTGCTCGCCCAAACCAGCAACGCCGACGAAATGCTCGACGCCTTCCGCAGCGGAGCGATCGGTTACGTCCCCGGCGTGCTCGACAAGTCCGCGCTGCAGCGGATCATCTCCGCGGTCGGCCTCCGCGAGGCGGTCGTGCCGCGCTCGATGACGATGGAGTTGGTGCTCGAGCTGAGGGCCACCGGGACCGAAGCCGACGGATTGACCGGAAGAGAGTCCCAGGTGCTCGGGATGCTGCGGCGCGGACACACCACCGCGGCGATCGCCCGGCAGCTGGAGATCGCCCCGGTGACGGTGCGGCGACACATCTCCGAGGTAGTTCACAAGCTGGGAGTGGAGGATCGAGCGGCGCTGACCGCTCCCGACTCACCGTGGGCCGGGCGGCCACGGCCGGCGTCCAACGGGTCCCTGACCGGGCTGCCACAGCCGGCGTCGAACGGGTCCATGACCGGGGGGCCGGGGGCCGCGAGCAACGGGGCTCGCGCGGGCGCCTGAGCTCTCCGAGCCCGCATCGTGCGGGTTGTTGCGCAGGGCTCAGAAGGAATCATCGACTGGGTTCGTTAGGTGAGAGTATGAATTCTCAGCGCGCACTGGGACAACCAGCTCATATCAAGACGGCGCTCGAAGCGGGGTGCGGTGCACTGATCACGCTCGAGTCGGTTCACGCTCGAGCGGGAGATGGAATCGCAGAGGATCTCCGTCAGGCGATCGACTCTCTGCGGCTGGCAATCGCGGAGCTGCGGTCTGCCAGCAGTCACGGGCCGACCGTGCTGCCCGGCGAGTTCGTATTGCGGACGGGCGCGCCGCGGTTTGCCGTTCAGGCGCAGCAGCGCTAGGCAGCGAGTGTTGCGCGCCTGGCGCGCAGGCTCTCAGGCGAGCCCGCGGCGCACGGCATAGACTGCAGCCTGCACGCGGCTCGGCAGACCGAGCTTGGCGAGGATGTTCGAGACGTGATTCTTGGCCGTGCGCGGGCTGATGTTGAGCGTCTCGGCGATCTGTGCGTTCTCCAGGCCGCGGGCGATCAGCCTCAGCACGTCGAGCTCCCTCGAGGACAGCTCGCCCATCGGGTCGCGCTCTGTCGGCTGGTTCGGCTGGGTCTGGCGCAGCCGCGTGAGAACGATCTCGGCGGCCCGCGGGGATAGCCAGGCGGCACCCTGAGCCGCCGCCCGCACCGCAATGATCACGTCGTCGATCGGAGTGTCCTTGGCCAGGAAGCCGCAAGCGCCCGCCTCGAGTGCGGCGATCACATCCTCGTCGTCGGAGAGCACCGTCAGGACGACCACGCGCGTCGATGGGTCGCGCGCGAGTATCTGTCGGGTGGCGTGATGGCCCTCGAGGTCGGGCATCTGCAGATCCATCAGCACAACATCGGGTCGCAGCTCCGATGCCAACCGCACCCCCATATGGCCGCCGGAAGCCTGCCCGAGCACGTGTATGTCGGGTTGCGAGGCGAGCAGCGAGGACAATCCCGCGCGAAACAGATCGTGATCGTCCACGACCAGCGCGCGGATCGGTTCACCGTGTGCCCCGCCGTCGTCCACTTCTTTATGGGTCACGTCTCACAACTCCGGCGAGGAGGATGGGCACGTATCGAAACTCCGGCCGGGGAGGGTGGGATCTCCCTTCACCCTCGGTGGATCGCGCAGTATACGCTGCGATGTTCAGTACCTTGAACGACACATGCGCCGTGCCGTCTGCGATACAAGTTCGCGAGCGCACCATGGGGTAGCGTCGGTCGATCCGTGAGCAAGCGATCTCGCGTTGTCGCGTTCGGTTCCGCCGGGCTCGTGATCCTGGTGGGAGTCGTGTGTGCCGTCGTTGTCGGAGGTGGAACCGGTGCGGTGCTTGCGATCGTACTGGTCGGCCTTGGGGCGGTGGCGGCCACGAGCTTGGTGTTCTTCGAGGTGGGCCTCAGCGAAGACCGCGAGCGAGCTCGCGCACGTCGGTCCCAGCGGGGCCACACAGGGTCGCACGCCACGCTCGCGGGAACCGGGGAGGACTCGCTGCAGGGCGAGCGCCCGGCGCGGGGTCTGTCGAGCACGCACGAGTGGCAAGCCAAGGAGGCCGGTCGCGGGGCGCAGGGAGAACCGAGCGGGTCGGAGCGGCAATCGAGGCAGCCCGAGCGCCCGCGGCTCGAGCGCCGTCGCGGTTATCGCCGCAGACTCAAGTGAACGGCAGATTTCGTTGCCGTTACGATCTGTGAATCTGGATTCACAACTCCGGAGGCCGACTTGGATCTGAACGACACCCCGCAGCAAGCCTCCTACCGCCAGCAAGCAAGAGCTTGGCTAGACGGCAACAAGGCGCAGGCGCCGTCTCGCTCCGGCTCCTATGAAGACAGCGGCTACGTGAATGCTCGGCGGGCCTGGCAGCGCCGGCTGGCCGAAGCCGGGCTGGCTGGGGTGACCTGGCCGCCCGAGTTCGGTGGCCAGGGACTCGGGCCGATCGAGCAGGTTACGGTCAACCAGGAGCTCGCTCGCGCGGGCGTACCCGGCGTTCTCGACGTGATCGGGATCGGGATGCTGGGGCCCTGCATCATCGCCCACGGCAGCGAACAGCAGCGAAGCCGGTATCTGGGTCCGATGCTCCATGGAGACGAGGTGTGGTGCCAGCTGTTCTCAGAGCCGGCGGCGGGCTCCGATCTGGCCGCGGTCCAGACCCGAGCACGTCGACGGGAAGACGACGGCTGGGCGCTGGGCGGCCAGAAGGTGTGGACGACCAATGCCCAGTTCGCCTCGTTCGGATTGCTGCTGGCGCGGACCGATCCCGACGTTCCAAAGCACAAGGGCTTGACCATGTTCATCGTGCCGATGGACGCGCCCGGCGTCGCCATCCGCGGACTGCGACAGATCTCCGGCGAGGCCGAGTTCAACGAGGTGTTCTTCGATGACGTCCCGCTCGACCAGGGAGCGGTGGTAGGCGGCGTCGGCAACGGCTGGGGGACTGCACTGACGGTGCTGATGTTCGAGCGGTTGACGATCGGCGTTGGCTCCGATACCTACGCCTCGCCGGGCCGGCTTGCCGAAACCGTGGCGGCCGACCCCGCCGCACGGAGAGACCCCGAAATCCGCGAGCGGCTGGGCGAGATCATCACCGATCTCCTCGCCGTGCGCTTTAACGGCTACCGCGCGCTGACGGCGCTCGCCAAAGGTCAGATTCCGGGGCCGGAGGCGGGGCTCGCGAAAGTCACGATGGTCAACGCCGCCATCGCCGCGACCGACCTCGGGGCGGATGTGATCGGTCCCGACGCGCTTGATCCCGCGAGCGAATGGAGCTACCTGATCTCGTTTCTCCCCGGCCTCAAGTCGGCGGGCGGAACCGAGCAGATTCTCCGGAACACGATCGGCGAGCGAGTGCTCGGGCTGCCACCGGAGCCTCGCCTCGACAAGAGCCTGCCGTTCAGTGAGCTGCGCGCCCGCGAGCAACAGGCGCTGAGGCAATGAACTTCGCGCTCTCAGACGAGCAGGTGCTGCTGCGCGAGGCCGCTCGCGAGGCGCTGTCGCGGCTGGGCAACGTCGCGGCGGCGCGCGCGGCGCTCGAAGACGCTCGCGCGCTCCCTGACCTGTGGCCGACGGTTGTCGAGGCCGGCTGGGCGGGGATGCTGATCGACGAACAGCATGGAGGCGCCGGCTTGGATGCGTTCGATGCGCTGCTGGTCGCCGAGGAATGCGGCCGCGTGCTCGCGGCGGCGCCGTTGCTGGGGTTGCTGCCGGCGACGGCGGTCTTGAACGCCGCGCGCGACCGGTCGTTGGCGGTGGTCGCCGCCGGCGAGCTGCGACCGATCTTCGTCCCGGCTCGTCCTCCGGGCGATGTCGAGCAGCGGTGGACGGTCGACCCCGCTTCTGGCTTCGAGCGCGGGGAGGTGCCGCGAGCGTCGATCGAGCGCGACGAGGTCATGTTCGACGGCTCGGTCGCGTTCGTGCCCGACGCCCCCGGCGCCGACGCGCTCGTCGCGGTGGGCGTTTGCGAGGACGGGAGCGCGGTCGCAGGAGTGTTCGTGGTCGCGGGCGGTGAGTCCGGGGTGGCGATCGAGCCGGTGAGGGGCGGTGAGTCCGGGGTGGCGATCGAGCCGGTGAGGCGCTACGACGCCACCCGCGCGCTTGGGCACGTGAGCTTCAGCGGCGCAAGAGGGCGGCTTCTCGATGTCAAGCCGGATCAGCTAGCCGACGCCTGGTATCTCGCCCAGGCGCTGATCGCCGCCGAGTCGATCGGCGCGGTCCAGACTTGCCTGGAGACGAGCGTCGCTTACGCAAAAGAGCGGTTCACGTTCGGACGCGCGATCGGCTCCTACCAGGCGATCAAGCACGAGCTGACCGACATCCTCCGCCGGCTCGAGAACGCGCGCGGCCTCGAGTATTACGCCGGCTGGGCCCGGGAATCGAAGCCGGAGGAGTTTCCGCTCGCCGCCAGCGCGGCCCGCTCAGCTGCCGGCCACGCGCTCGACTTCGCTACGCGCTCGATGATCAACATCCACGGCGGGATCGGCGCCACTTGGGAGCACGACGCGCCGCTCTACTACCGCCGGGCACAGCTCTCGCGGCGATTGCTCGGCGGGACCAGGGACGCGACCGACCGAGTCGCCGAGTGCTCGCTGGCACGGCCGCGGACGGCTGCTTAGGAGTCGCTGCGCGGGGTGGGCGGTTCGGGGCGCGGTCGGGTGGGCGGTTTGGGGGCGGATGGCCTGCGGAGGGATGACGACGCGGGCTAACGTGACACTCGTTTCCGCCACAGCGCTCCGTGTAACGGTAGCCCGTCTGGCGCGGGCTAAAGTGACACTCGACGGCGAGGCGGTGGAGGATGTAACGGTAGCCCGGTCCGGCACTAACGAGCGGGGGGAGCCGGCGCCGCCGGAGTCCGTCTACGGCGCCCCGGCTGGCCCGCTGCTCTTGCGCGGTGAATCGGGATTCACTAGCGTATGAATCGGGATTCACCCCGACCACCCGTCGCCGTCCTGACGACCCGTCGCCACCCATCCGCCCCCGGCTCACCGCGACACCCACGCCCACCCGGCCACCCGCCAAAACCCCCGCTCGCCACCCCGCGATGACCACCACCCACCTGACCGACGCGCCCAACTGCCCGCCCGGCAGCCCCGGTGGCGGCGGCCCGGCGCGCCTGGTCCTCAACCAGCCACCGCCGCTTCATCCCGTCAACCTCTTCGACGTCGACCTGCCGATGCGCGAGGCGCTGGAGCGCGAAGGGGGTAGCTGGGGGACGCGGCGGGTGCAGGAGGCGGGGGCGGCGGCAGGCAGCGTGGAGGCGCTCGAGCATTCCCGCCGGGCGGAGCGCAATATCCCGATCCTCCACACCCACGACCGCTTCGGCAACCGGATCGACCAGGTCGAGCTCGATCCATCGTGGCACTGGCTGCTGAGGGGCGCGGTGCAGCGAGAGATCCACGGCCTCCCTTGGCGGCGGCAGCAACCGGGCGCGCACGTGGTGCGGGCCGCGCTGTTCTCGCTCTGGTGCAACGCCAACAACGGCGTCATGTGCCCCGTCTCGATGACCTACGCGGCGGTGCCGGCGCTGCGCGACGGGGCTCCCGAGCTGGCGGCGGCATGGGAGCCGCGGCTGACCGAATCCGACTACGAGTCGGGTGCGCTGGCCGGGATGGCGATGACGGAGCGGCAGGGCGGCTCCGACGTGCGCGCCAATGCGACCCGCGCGAGCGCGGTCGGCGACGGGCTCTACGAGCTCCACGGCCACAAGTGGTTTTGCTCGTATCCGCCGTGTGATGTCTTCCTGGTGCTCGCGCAGGCCGGCGGCGGTCTCTCCTGTTTCCTCGTCGAGCGGGACGCGGGCATGGAGTTCCAGCGGCTCAAGGACAAGCTCGGGACGCGCTCGCTGCCCTCATCCGAGGTCGAGTTTCACGGGGCCCGCGGACAACTCATAGGGGAAGAGGGGGGCGGCGTGCAGGCGATCATCCGGATGGTCAATCACACCCGGCTCGACTGTCTGCTGGGCGCGGCCGCGAGCATCCGCCGAGGTACGCTCGAGGCGATTCACCACGCCCGCCATCGCTCGGCATTTGGGGCGCCGCTGGTCGAGCATCCGGCGATGAGCAACGTCCTGGCGGACCTTGCGATCGAGTCCGAGGCGGCGACAGTCGCTGCGATGCGGGTCGCACACGCGTATGACGAGCCGGGCGAGGCCGCGTTCAGGCGCTTCTCGACAGCGGTGATGAAGTACTGGGTCTGCAAGCGAGCCCCCGGCCACGCCGCCGAGGCGCTCGAATGCCTCGGCGGCAACGGCTTCGTAGAAGACTCCGGCATGCCGCTGCTATATCGCGACTCACCGCTGAACTCGATCTGGGAGGGATCGGGCAACGTCGTGGCGCTCGATGTGTTGCGCGCGATCGTCAAGGAGCCCTCGGGGCTGCCCGCGTTCATCGCCGAGTGCGAGCTCGCCGGTGGGGGCGATGCGCGCCTGGACGCTCACCTCCGGCGGGTGCACGAAGTAGTCGCCGGGTGTGAGCAGTCGCAGTTCGAGGCGCGCCGGAAAGTCGAGGATCTGGCGCTGGCGCTGCAAGGGGCGCTGCTCGTGCGCCACTCGCCGCCGGCGGTTGCGGATGCCTTCTGCGCGGCGAGGCTCGGGGCCGATCGCGGTCGCGCCTACGGCACGCTCCCGCGAGGTGCGCTGACGCGACCGATCATCGAGCGCGCCCTCGCCCGGTGAGCAGAGATGAGCGAGGTTCTCGTTCCCACCCGCGAACGGCTGCTGTGCTCCGCGCGCGAGCTGATCGAGGAGGATGGCTACGGCGCCGCGTCGGTGGTCGCGATCGCGGCGCGGGCGGGGGTCGCCTCGGGAACTCTTTACCGACACTTCAACTCCAAGGAGGAGCTGTTTGTAGAGGTCTTCCGCTCGGTCTGTGACCGCGAGATCGACACCGTCCAGGCCGCGGCTCGGTCGATGCCGGCCGACGCTTCGCATCTGGATCGGTTGGTCACCGTGCTCGCCACGTTCGCCGAGCGGGCGCTGCGCAAGCCGCGGCTGGCGTGGGCGCTGCTCGCGGAGCCCGTCGATCCGTTGGTAGATGCCGAGCGCCTCGCCTACCGCGAGCGCTACCGTGCGCTTACAGCCGAGGCGCTCCGGTCCGCAATCGCGGCGGGCGAACTGCCGGGGCAGCGTGTCGAGTTGATCGCGGCGGCGCTCGTCGGGGCGTGCGGGGAGACCCTTGTCGGTCCCCTCTCCCCCGTCGCGGATAAGACGCCACCAGCGGCCGAGATCGTCGCTGCTTTGCGCACCTTCGTGCGCCGAGCCGTGGGTGCGAGCCAAGCGTGAGCGATGGCGTCAGGTTGCGCCCGTTCGGTTCGGCGCGGCTCGAGCAGGAGGCAGGCACGGAGCGTTCGAGGATCGATCTTCGGCGGCGAGCCTTCGTGAAGCTGGGCCCACCTGTTCAGCCGCATTCGGCCGCGGGATCGGTTGCCACAGGCGCGTCCGACCCTCGCGCCGGGTCGCCCACGCGGCACAGCTCGCGTCGTGGGAGTCGTCGATCCAGGCCAGCGGCCGTGAGCGTCCGGCGAAAGCATCGATCGCGGCAAGCTTCCAATGCAAACGGGTCGCTGGCGCGGTGCGTTCGAAGCTCAGGTGAGGCAGCGGCACGGGTAAGCCGAGGGCAGTGACGAGATAGTCGTTGGCTTTCTCCTCTCAGCCCGAGGACCACGCGAGCTCGAACGAGCGCGAGAGCGCGTGCAGGTGCTCACCCGCGGTAGCGGAAAGGAAGTGCGCGACCCCGTCGACGAGCTGGAGCCTGCCCGAACGCGGGCGCAGCGGATCGAAACCGAACAGCGAGATCACGCCGTCGACGTCGATCAGCAGCAGCGGCCGGTTCATGCAGCGCACGGTGTCAGAAATGCGACCCCAGGGGCCGGCGCACCCCGGCTGGTGATCTGCTGTCCTGACCGCGGCGGACTCAAGGCGAACCGTGCGCTGCCGGCCACTGACAAGGGCAACTGACTGCCTCGCGTGTCGGCGCCTTCAAGCTCTATGACCCCATTCTTCGGCATCTTGCTCGCGCTGGCCTGCGCCCTCGCGACGAATATCGGCTTCCTCTACAAGCATCGCGGCGCATGCGCGGCGCCGCCGGTCGAAATGCGGCGACCGCTCTACTCCGCGAAGGCCTTGTTTGCTTCGCCCTTGTTCGCTCTCGGAATGGTGATCGCCACCTGCGCTTGGGCCTTCCACGTAGCGGCGATGGCGATGGCGCCGCTGTCGGTGGTGCAAGCGGTGCTGGCCGGTGGGGTGGTCCTGCTCGCGGTGATGGCTGAGCGAGTCTTCGGGATCCGAATCGGTCCTCGGCAGTGGTTCGGGTTGGCGCTGACCGCGGCCGGCCTGATGCTCCTCGGGTTGACGCTCCCCGCCGTGCATGGAGCGCACTCCCGCTTCTCGGTCCCCGGGATGATCGGGTTCGAGGGGAGCTTGATCTCCGCGGGAGCGCTGCTGATCTTGGGGCCGCGAATCGGGGCGCCGAGGCATCACCAGGGCTTCATGCTCGGAGCTGCTGCCGGCATTCTGTTCGGTGTCTCGGATGTGGCGATCAAGGCGCTCTCCGGGATGATCGGGGCGCACGGCGCGCTGGGGCTGCTCAGCCCGTGGGCGCTCGTCACCGTCGCGGCGTCGATCGCGGCCTTCTACGCCTCCGCCAAAGGACTTCAGGACGGGGATCCGGTGCCGGTGATCGCGATCACCGGCACCGCCGCCAACCTCGCCGGAATCGTCGGCGGGATCATCGTTTTCGGCGACCCCATGGGTGGTGCTCCAGTCGCCGTGGTCGTGCAGTGCTTCGCGTTTGCATTTGTGCTCGCGGCGGCCTGGCTGATGCCGGCGCCGATGAGGGCCCGCCTGGCCGCCGTGTAGCAATTTCCAGCGCTTCGCCGGCGTCTGCTACTAGATGGATGATGTCCATAGGGCGTTTGCGCCGTAGAGGCCAATGAGCTCGCGAGCATCGGCCGCTAGCGTTGTACAAAACGGCAAAGCACAGCCCTCGATCCGGGAGTGGAGATGGCGAGTACCGAAGCCCCAGTCAGAACAGACCGCGAGACGTTGCAGGAGCTGGCGAAGCGCCACTTGTGGCTTCACTTCAGCCGCATGTCCGCGTACGCGGACGCGGACGTTCCGATCATCGTTCGCGGCGACGGATGCTACGTCTACGACGACCGCGGGAACCGGTACCTGGATGGCCTATCGGCCCTCTTCTGCGTGAACATCGGACATGGACGAGCGGACATCGCTCAGGCCGGCGCCGACCAGGCGAAGGAGCTGGGCTTCTTCACCAACTGGTCTTACGCCCACCCCCCGGCGATCGAGCTGGCCGCCCGCGTTGCTTCGCTCGCGCCCGCTGACCTCAACCGGGTGTTCTTCACCAGCGGCGGCAGCGAAGCGGTTGAGTCGGCGCTGAAGCTTGCCCGTCAGTACTTCAAGCTGGTCGGCAAGCCGACCAAGACGAAGCTGATCGCTCGCGAGATCGCCTATCACGGAACCAGCTTCGGCGCCCTATCTGCGACTGGGATCACGGCCCTGCGCCAGCCGTTCGAGCCGCTGACCCCGGGCGCCTCCCATGTGCCGAACACCAACACCTTCCGCCTACCGCACGGGCTGACCGCCGACGATCTGGCCGACACGATCGCATCGCGGATCGAGTTTGAGGGCCCGGACACCGTCGCCGCGGTAATCCTCGAGCCGGTCCAAAACGCCGGTGGCTGCTTCCCGCCACCCGATGGCTACTTCCAGCGCGTGCGCGAGATCTGCGACGAGTACGACGTCCTTCTGATCTCGGACGAAGTGATCTGCGCTTGGGGTAGGCTCGGCGAATGGTTCGGCGCGCAACGGTACGGCTACCGGCCCGACCTCATCACGACGGCAAAAGGCCTGACCAGCGCTTATGCCCCGATGGGCGCGGTGATCATCTCCGATCGGATCGCCGCCCCGTTCACGCACGGAACGAACAGCTTCACCCACGGGTTCACGTTCGGTGGCCATCCGCTGTGCTCGGCAGTGGCGCTGGCGAACCTGGACGCGCTCGAACGCGAGGGAGTCATCGACAACGTTCGCCAGAACGAACCTGCCTTCCGCGCGATGCTGGATTCGCTCCAGGATCTGCCGATCGTCGGTGACGTCCGCGGAGCCGGGTACTTCCAGGCGATCGAGCTCGTCAAGGACAAGGCCACCAAGGAGTCGTTCTCGGACGAGGAATCGGAGACCCTGTTGAGAGGGTTCCTCTCGGGCGAGCTGTACCGCCGCGGGCTGATCTGCCGGGCGGACGATCGCGGTGATCCGGTGATCCAGCTCTCGCCGCCGCTGATCGCCGGGCCCCAGCAATTCGAAGAGATCGAAGCGATCCTGCGGCCGATCCTGACCGAGGCGGGCGAGCGGATGCACGTTCATACCGGGTAAATGCTCTCCGTTCGGGACCTGCTGAAGGACCTCGATGTCCGCGTGCTCGCGGGCGAGCGCGGACTAGATCTCCCCGTTCGCTGGGTGCACATTTCAGAGCTGACCGATCCCACGCCCTGGCTCTCGGGAGGTGAGCTGCTGCTGACCACCGGGATGCAGCTGGACGGCGCCGAATGCCAGCGCGAGTTCATCTCGAGGCTCTCCGATCATCATCTGGCGGGACTCGGCTTCGGTACCGGCTTCCGGCACCAGCAGGTTCCCGGGCCGTTGCTCGAGCTGGCGGCAGCGCGCGACTTCCCGGTGCTCGAGATTCCCTACGAGGTTCCCTTCATCGCGGTCACAGAGGCGGCGTTCACACGCCTGGTCAACGAGCAGTACGCCGTCCTGCGCCGCGCGCTCTCCGCCCAGGAACGGCTCGAGCGGATCGTTCTCTCGGAGCGGGGCCTCGAGGCGCTGGCGGCGGCGCTGGCGACGCTCATCGGCGCTGCGGTGGCCGTGTTCGATGCCCGAGGCGAGCCACTTGTGCAGCGGGCGTTCCGGCGACCGGTCGACGACGGGTCGCGGTACACGCTGCAGGCTCAGATCCGCGAGCGCGCGCGCCGGCGCGACGCCCGGGCGTTCATGCCCTCCGTCGAGGATGGGAGCAGCGGCCTTGCGTTACCGGTGGCTTCGGACGGGGCTCCGCTGCTAGGCGCGCACGGCTCTGCACGGGCGCCTGAGGCATGGCTCGTGGCGCTGAAGGACACCGGGCCGCTCTCGGATTTCGATCGCCTCACTCTTCACCAGGCGGTGACGATCGTCGCCCTGGAGTTGCTGCGCAGCCGGGTTGCGGGGGACACGGAGCGGCGGCTCGCCGGAGACGTGCTCGCGTCGATCATCCGCGGCGAGCTGGCGGGCACCGAGCTCACCCGGCGGCTGGAGCCGTTCGGACTCGGCGATCGCGTCGCGGTGATCGTGCTCGATCGACCTGGCGACGGCCGAGGAGCGTCAATCTCGGCTGAGGAAGCACTCGCCGCGGCGCTCCGAGATGAGGCCGCGCCGGGACTGGTCGCATCAACTGAATCGCTCACCTGCGCACTCGTCACCGGAATGGATGAGGAGGAACTGTTCGCGCTGGCAGCGCGCGTCGGGGGTCGTTTGCCCGCGGAGGTTGGCGACACGCTGGGGGTCGGCCGCGCAGTTCCGGGAGGCGATGCACGCCGCAGCTTCCACGAGGCGCGGTGCGCGCTCGAGGCGGTCGCGCTCGGCGTCTCGCAATCTCGGCGCAACGGCTCGGGACCCGAGCGAGTCGCCACCTACCAGGATCTCGGCTCGTTCCAGTTGCTGCTCTCGCTCCAGGACGACGAAGCGTTGAGGTTGTTCTGCGACTCGATTTTGGGCCCGATCGAACGAAGCGAAGGCCACTACGGAGGAGAGCTGATGCGCTCGCTGGAAGCCTTCATCGAGGAGAACGGGCAATGGGAGCGGGCGGCGCGGCGGCTTTACTGCCACCGTCATACGTTGCGCTACCGGATCAGGCGGGTGGAAGAGCTCACCGGGCGCGATCTCGGCAGCGCGCGCGATCGGATCGAATTCTGGCTGGCTCTCCGGGGCCGCGAGCTAGTGAGGTGAGGTGGTGTTAGCGTGAAAGTAGGGGTTCCAACGGAGGTCAAACCGGACGAGTACCGGGTGGCGCTGACGCCGGCCGGCGTTCGCGAGCTGGCCGATGCCGGGCACGAGGTGGTGGTGCAAAGCGGGGCCGGGCTGGGGTCGGCGATCGAAGACTCTCAGTACGCCTCGCAAGGGGCCACGATCGTGCCGGATGCCGGCGCGCTGTTCGCCGAAGCGGAGCTGATCGTCAAGGTCAAAGAGCCTCAGCCGGCGGAGGTCGACCTGCTCGAGCCGCGCCACACGCTGTTCACTTACCTGCACCTCGCGGCCGATGCGACGCTGACCGGCGGGCTGATGGAGTCGGGGGCGGCGTGCATCGCGTATGAGACCGTCGAGGACAATCGCGGCCGCCTGCCCCTACTCGCGCCGATGTCCGAGGTCGCAGGCAAGATCGCAACTCAGGCTGGCGCGTTCATGCTCGAGAAGCCGCTCGGTGGTCGCGGGATTCTCCTCGGAGGCGTTCCCGGCGTCGCGGCCGCGAACGTGATGGTCATCGGCGGCGGCGTGGTCGGCATGAACGCAGCCTTCATCGCGATCGGGATGGAGGCCACCGTGTATGTGTTTGACCGCAACATCGATCGCCTCCGGGAACTGGACGTCGCCTTCGGCGGCCGCGCCGATACCTGCTTCGCCAGCACGTTGTCGATCGAGGAGCGGCTGCCGGACATGGACCTCGTGATCGGTGCCGTCCTGGTCCCAGGTGCCCGCGCGCCGCAAGTGGTGACCCGCAAGCAGCTCTCGTTGATGAAACGCCACGCGGTCCTGGTCGACGTGTCGATCGACCAGGGTGGCTGCTTTGAGACCTCGCGGCCGACGACCCATTCCAATCCCGTCTACGAGGTCGACGGGATCACCCACTACTGCGTTACTAACATGCCCGGTGCGGTGCCGGTCACCTCGACCTACGCGCTCACCAACGCGACGATGCCGTACGTGCTCCACGTCGCCTCGGCGGGAGTCGTGCGTGCCTCGGAGGAGAACCCCGAGCTGAAGTCGGGTGTCAACGTTGTCGCTGGACACGTGACCTATGCGCCGGTAGCGGACGCGGTCGGGGTGCCCTACGTCCCGGTTGACGAGGCGCTCAGGGAGCTGGCGCCCGCCGCAGGGTGATCGCCGCCGGCGGGATCAGTCGCGCCGGGAGCTCAGTGGGAAGGTTCGGTCTGGGTGGCGTGCGGGGCGGGCGAGGCCTGTGCTGGGGGTGCGGCCCGTGCCGGGGGTGCGGGCCGTGCGGGAGGTGCGGCCCGTGCGCCGGGCGGCACTTGTGGGCGCGCCCGCGCGGCGGCCAGGGCGGCGGTCGCCAGTCTCATCTGGAGCTCCTTGGCGGCGTTGCGCGCTCGGGCGACCGCAAGCTGGTGGGCTTGGGCCAGCTCGCCTGGACCCATCTGCGCGACCAGCGCGTTCGCGTCTCTTTGCGCCTGCGCCGCCGCCGCGGATTGCGCCTGCCTCAGCGCCGTCCGGTACGCGATCGTGAGCGCTCGTCCTTCGGCCGCCTGCGGTGTCTCGCCAACAGCACAAGCGCGGCGGGCAATCACCGCCGTGCGCTGTACGGTCAGCGGCTGGTTCACCCCGACCCGTTCGACGATCGTCTCCGACCGGGTTTCGACCGCGAGCCGTCCACGCACCACGGCGCGCTCGGTGACGCTCACGGGCAGCTGGGCCTTGACGGTCGCCCGGAGCCTCGCGTGGGCGGTGCGCTCGGCGGTCGCGCGCGCCGTCTCGCAAGCTCGCGCCGGCTTTGAACCGATCGCACTCGGCGGCCCTAGGCGCTGCGGGTTGCTGTGCGCCAGCGCCAGTAGTCCCCCGAGCAGCGCGAGCACAGCTATCAGCAAGAACGCGAAGCGGGGACGTCGAAAGCGCATCACTCAAGTGTGACTGTCGGCTACCTTCGTACTTTTCCTAAAGCGGGCCCGGGTCTGCCGGCGGGGCGGGCGATTGAAAGGGGCCGAGGCCTGTCGGCGGGCAATCAGAGCGGGCGCAAGCCTGGTGGCGGGCGATCAGAGCGGGTCCTGCTACCCTTGCCCGTCGCATGCCGACCACAAGCCAACTGGTCCGCAAGGGCCGCACCACACCGAAGAAGAAGCTCGCCACGCCGGGTCTGAAGTCCGGCAAGGGCCGCAAGAAGAAGGTCGCCGCGCCGCAGCGCCGCGGGGTTTGCACCCGCGTATACACAACGACGCCGAAGAAGCCGAACTCGGCGCTTCGCAAGGTGGCCCGAGTGCGGCTCACCAACGGCATGGAGGTCGGGGCCTACATTCCCGGCGAAGGCCACAACCTCCAGGAGCACTCGGTCGTGCTCGTCCGCGGCGGACGCGTTAAGGACCTCCCTGGCTTTCGCTACAAGGTGATCCGGGGCACCCTCGATGCCGCCGGCGTGGGCGACCGCAAGAAGGCTCGCTCCCAGTACGGCGTGAAGGCCAAATAGCATTCATGCCGCGCCGCGCAGCAGCTCAAGTAAGGACGATCGAGCCCGACGCGATTCATCGCAACCGCCTCGTCCAGCAGGTGATCAACAAGGTGATGCTGGACGGCAAGAAGTCGGTGGCTGAGAAGATCGTCTATGACGCGCTGGCAATCATCGCCGAGCGCAGCGGCAAGAACCCGGTCGAACAGCTCGAGGGGGGCATCAAAGCGCTGACACCAGTGCTGGAGGTGAAGTCCCGCAGGGTCGGGGGGGCCACCTATCAGGTCCCGGTCGAGGTGCCGGCGCGCCGTGCCCGGACGCTTGCGGTCCGCTGGCTGGTCCAATACGCGCGCGCACGCCGCGAGAAGACGATGGCTCAGCGCCTCGCGCACGAGCTGCTCGATGCCCAGCAGCAGCAGGGTGCGGCGTACAAGCGCAAGGATGACGTCTACCGGATGGCCCAGGCGAACAAGGCGTTCGCCCACTACCGCTGGTAGCCGTACCCGCTCGGCGTGTTGCATCTGGTAGCGGCTGAAGGAGGGCGTTCTGGTCACGGACGTTTTTCCGCGCCGTGCTCGGGTCAATCCTCCGACGTCGACCCCGGGCGGCCTTGCGGATGTGGGTGGCCGTCGTCAAGCGCTTAGCGCCCGGCGCGCTTGAGCCGCTTTCCAACCTGGTCAACGTCCCAATCGCCTCATCCCCAGACGTCAGTGGGGCGTTTCCCTTCTGGTACACGTTCAACATCCCAGTCGAGATTTCGCGGGCGTCGAGTGGGACGTTTTCCAGGTAGAGAGGGCATCGATGACGGTTCCGGGTCGAGGCCCGGTTCTCGGGTCGCACGCCGTCGATGCTGGTTCCCCGGTTGAGGCCCGGTTCTGGGGTCGGAGGCCGTCGACGCGGCTCGCGCGCGGGGTACCGCGCCGAAATCCGAAAAATTAAGAGGATAAACGCGAGGGCTGCCCACCACACGGGACCGGGGGCTGCGGCGGGACAACCCTCGCGGCTCGTAAATGTAACGACGGGGTGACGCTGACCTAGCAGCTTGGACCAAAAATTGTCAGGATGCCGACCACCCGCCCCATCGTTTCCGGCGGTGCGGGGGCGCTGCTGCTCGTAGCGGATCGGAGTGGGCGCGGCCATGGTCCGCCACGCTCGGCGGGGTGAGGGCCTCTGACCACCGGATCGCGTCCGGGTGCGGGCTGCCGAGTGAACTGCGCTCCCACCGCGACCCTCGCCCGGTTTCCACACCGGCACCTCACGAGCGGCCCCCCGCCTTCCACGTGACCGGTCCGCCCTTCGACGCCGACGATCGCCGACCGCGCGCGATTCCGATGCCGACGATCCGCTCCGCCGACGAAGCCCACCGGCCTCGGCCAAGCGAGCCCAAGATCCCTGAGAACGACCGGCGAAAGCCCCCCGAACCTCAGAGACCCTCTGCTATATTCGAACCCTGCCTCGGGTGGCCCAGCGGGCTATCTGTGCTCACCTGAGCGCGGAGTACTTAGCAATGGAGACGCCTACCCACTAGACATCTGCCCCTTCCCGACAGGTGCGTCGTGATCGGGCCCCTTTGGGCCCTTTTTCATGTCCGCAACTGATCACGGAAACCCTGGACCGATATGCCTCGCAAGTTCACCCTCGAAGACACCCGCAACATTGGGATCATGGCTCACATCGACGCCGGTAAGACGACGACGACTGAGCGCATCCTTTATTACACGGGGCGGACTTACAAGATGGGCGAGGTCCATGAGGGCGCCGCGGTGATGGACTGGATGGAGCAGGAGCAGGAGCGCGGCATCACGATCACCTCCGCGGCCACGACATGCGAGTGGAACGGGCGCCGGATCAACATCATCGACACTCCTGGCCACGTCGACTTCACGGTCGAGGTGGAGCGGTCGCTGCGCGTCCTCGACGGCGCGATCGCGCTGTTCGATTCTGTCGCCGGCGTCGAGCCGCAGTCCGAGACCGTTTGGCGCCAGGCGGACAAGTACCGCGTTCCGCGGATCGCCTACATCAACAAGATGGACCGCATCGGTGCCGACTTCGAGCGCGGCGTCCAGACGATGATCGATCGCCTCGGTGCGCACCCGGTCCCGATTCAGTTGCCGATCGGCGTCGAATCCGGCTTCCGCGGGATCATCGATCTGGTAGCCAATCACGCGATCCTCTACCGCGACGAGCTCGGCAAGGAGCAGGAGATCATCGAGATCCCGCCCGAGTTTGCCGATCGCGCCGCCGCGGCGCGCGAGTATTTGCTCGAGGAAGTCTCCCAGTACGACGACGAGTTGCTGGAGATGATCCTCGAGGAGCACGAGATTCCGGTGGCGCGGCTGAAGGCCGCGATTCGCCAGGCGACGCTCGCGATCAAGCTGACCCCAGTCCTGTGCGGATCGAGCTTCAAGAACAAGGGCGTGCAGCCGTTGCTCGACGCTGTGCTCGACTACCTGCCGAGCCCGCTCGACGTGCCTCCGGTGGAGGGAATCGAGCCGAGAAAGGCCTCTGAGAACGGCGGCGGTCCGGCCCTGCGCCACGCATCGGACGACGAGCCGTTCGCCGCGCTCGTGCACAAGATCATGGCCGACCCCTATGTCGGCAAGCTCACCTACTTCCGCGTCTATTCCGGGAGGCTCGAGGCCGGTGCGCGCGTATTGAACGTGAACACTGGCCGCACCGAGCGGATCGGTCGCATCCTGATGATGCACGCCAACGACCGCGAGGAGCTCAAGGAGGTATACGCCGGCGACATCGCCGCGGCAGTCGGAGTCAAGCAGGTCGCCACCGGCGACACGCTTGCTGCGCCCGACAAGCCGATCAAGCTAGAGACGATCGTGTTCCCCGAGCCGGTGATCAAGGTCGCGATCGAACCGAAGACGAAGGCCGATCAGGAGAAGATGTCGACGGCACTCGGCCGGCTCGCCGAGGAGGATCCGACCTTCCAGGTCCGGACGAACGAGGAGACCGGGCAGACCGAGATCTCGGGAATGGGCGAGCTGCACCTCGAGGTGCTGGTCGATCGGATGATGCGCGAGTTCAAGGTCGAGGCGAATGTGGGCCGCCCGCAGGTCTCCTACCGCGAGACGATTCGCGGTCGTGCCGACAACGTCGAGGGGCGCTTCGTGCGCCAGACGGGTGGCTCGGGCCAGTACGGGATCGTCTACATCGACGTCGAGCCGGCCCCCGGTGAAGGGTTCGACTTCGTCAACAGAATCAAGGGCGGTGCCGTGCCCACGGAATTCATCCCCGCGGTGGAGAAGGGGGTCGAGGATGCGATGGACAACGGGCCGCGCGCCGGTTACCCGCTGGTCGACGTCCGGGTCACGCTGACCGACGGCAAGTACCACGACACCGATTCCTCCGAGCTGGCCTTCCGGGTTGCCGGCAGCATGGCGCTCAAGGCGGCTGTCCAGCGCGCCAAGCCGGTGCTGCTCGAGCCGATCTTCGCGGTCGAAGTGGTCACCCCGGAGGAGTTCATGGGCGACGTGATCGGCGATCTGAACCGCCGTCGCGGCCACGTGCAGGGCATGGAGCAGCGCGGTAACGCGCAGGTCATCAGTGCAACCGTTCCGCTGTCCGAGATGTTCGGTTACGCGACCGACGTGCGGTCCAACACCCAGGGCCGGGCGACGTACACGATGCAGTTCGACCGCTACGAGGAAGTACCGGCGAACATCGCCGAGAAGGTGGTCGGTGAGCTGCAACCCGCCTAACGCCCGCGCCTGCGCAGTCAACCGCCACGGCGCCAGGACGCAGCGGCAATCAGAAGCTTATATCCTGAACAGGTTCGTCCACAGACGAGCATCACCCCAGAGTTAAGGAGCAACACCAAGTGGCGAAAGCCAAGTTTGAGCGCGACAAGCCCCATGTCAACGTCGGCACCATCGGTCACATCGACCATGGCAAGACGACGCTGACGGCCGCGATCACCAAGGTGCTGAACGAACGATTCGGCGGCACCGAGGTGCGGTCGTTTGAATCGATTGACAACGCTCCTGAAGAGAAGGCGCGCGGCATCACGATCGCGACCTCCCACGTCGAATATCAGACGCCGAACAGGCATTACGCGCATGTCGACTGCCCCGGACACGCCGACTACGTCAAGAACATGATCACCGGCGCCGCGCAGATGGACGGCGCGATCCTGGTCGTGTCCGCCGCGGACGGCGCGATGCCCCAGACCCGCGAGCACATCCTGCTCGCCCGGCAGGTCGGCGTCCCCTACATCGTCGTGTTTCTGAACAAGGTCGACATGGTCGACGATCCCGAGCTGCTCGAGCTAGTCGAGGTCGAGATCCGCGACCTGCTGTCGGAGTACGAGTTTCCAGGAGACGACATTCCGTTCGTCGCCGGCTCGGCGCTCAAGGCGCTCGAGGGCGACGAGGAGCAGGAGGGGAAGATCCTCGAGCTTGCCGAGGCGCTCGACACCTACATCCCCGAGCCGGTGCGCGATCTCGACAAGCCGTTCCTGATGCCGGTGGAGGACGTGTTCTCGATCACCGGCCGCGGTACGGTGGCCACCGGCCGGATCGAGCAGGGCATCATCAAGACGGGTGAGACCGTCGAGATCGTCGGCATCAAGGCCACGACGTCAACGGTCGTTACCGGCGTCGAGATGTTCAAGAAGATTCTCGACGAGGGCCGGGCCGGCGACAACGTCGGCTGTCTGCTGCGCGGCACCAAGCGCGAAGAGATCGAGCGCGGCCAGGTGCTCTGCAAGCCGGGGTCGATCACCCCGCACACCAAGTTCAAGGCCGAGGTATACGTCCTGAAGAAGGAGGAGGGTGGCCGACACACGCCGTTCTTCTCGGGCTATCGGCCGCAGTTCTACTTCCGCACGACCGACGTGACCGGCGTTGCCCGGCTGCCCGAGGGCACCGAGATGGTGATGCCAGGTGACAACGTCCAGATGGAGATCGAGCTGATCCAGCCGATCGCCATGGACCAGGGTCTGCGGTTCGCGATCCGCGAGGGCGGCCGGACGGTCGGCTCGGGGGTCGTAACCGAAGTCATTCAGTAGTTATGGGCGGCGTGGCCCTTCGGGCCCGCCGCTTTTTTTCGCACACGAGATACGACCTTTTTTGGGGCGGGGCCCGCAACCCGGGTGTCGCCCCATTTGACTGAGAAATTACGTGGCAACCATCGCCCAGAACAAGATCCGGATTCGCCTGAAGTCCTACGACCACACGGCGATCGAGACGGCGGCCAAGGAAATCGTCGAGACCGCGACGCGCACCGGCGCGAGCGTCTCCGGCCCCGTGCCGCTGCCGACGGAGAAGAACGTCTATTGCGTGATCCGCTCGCCGTTCAAGGACAAAGACTCGCGCGAGCACTTCGAGATCCGCACCCACAAGCGGCTGATCGACATCCACCAGCCGACTCCGAAGACGGTCGACTCGCTGCAGCGCCTCGATCATCTGCCTGCGGGCGTGGACATCGAGATCCGCCTCGCCTCCTAGCTGATCATGGCCGCGATCCTCGCCAGGAAGCTCGGAATGACACAGCGCTTCCTCGACGACGGCCGGGTCGAGCGGGTCACCGTACTCGAGGCCGGGCCGTGTCCGGTGACCGGGATCCGCACGGTCGAGCGCGATGGCTACGAGGCGGTTCAGCTCGCGTTCGCGCCCTGCAAGGAGAAGTCGCTGACCAAAGCCGAGCTGGGGCACCTGAAGAAGGCAAACGCCTCAGCGCACCGTGACCTGGTCGAGTTCCGCGACGAGGCGGGCGAGTTGCTGGTGGGCGAGACGGTGACGGTCGAGGCGTTCTCGACCGGAGATCGCGTGAAGGTCTCGGGCGTCTCCAAAGGCAAGGGCTTCCAAGGCACGATCAAGCGCCACAACTTCAAGAGCGGTCCCAAGTCGCATGGCTCGCACAACATTCGAGCGCCGGGCTCGATCGGCGCCTCGGCAACACCCTCGAGAGTGTTCAAGGGCGTGCGCGGCGCGGGCCGGATGGGTGCCGGTCGCGTCACCCAGCGCGGGCTGACGGTGGTCGAGGTGCTCCCTCAGCAGAATTTGATGATGGTGCGGGGCGCAGTTCCCGGACCGTGCGGCGCGACCGTGGAGGTGCGCAGCGATGGCTAGGACGGCTTCGCTGCTTGGCGGCGGCACCGTGACGCTCGATGCGGGCGCGTTCGAGGCGCGCTTCAACATGCCGCTGGTGCACGAGAGCGTGCGCGCGGAGCTGAACGCTCGCCGGCAGGGCACCGCCTCGACCAAGAGTCGCGGCCAGGTGTCGGGTGGCGGAGCGAAGCCCTGGCGCCAGAAGGGCACGGGCCGTGCGCGCGCCGGCTCCAACCGCTCCCCGCTGTGGACGGGCGGTGGAGTCGTGTTCGGTCCTGCGCCCAGGCGCTACACGCTCAAGGTAAATCGCAAGGCACATCGGGCGGCGCTGCGCGGCGCCCTCTCGCTGCACGCCGAACGCGAGTCGCTTGCGGTATTCGATGCGTCTGTCTTCGACGAGCCGGCTACCCGTCGGGCGGCTGAGCTGCTCGCGGAGTGGGGCGGAGCGCCGCCGGCGCTGGTGCTGCTGAGCGAATCCGAAGCCGCTGCCGGCAAGTCGTTTCGAAATATCCCCCGGGTCGCGGTGATGCCGGTTGAGGATGCCGGCGTCGCGGACATCGTCGGCGCCGCATCGCTGTTGATCTCGCAGTCCGCGCTGCCCCAGATGGTCGCCCGCGCGAACGGCGCCGAACACGGAGAGGCGGCCTAGATGGACGTCAACCAGGTGATCATCCGCCCGATCGTCTCGGAGAAGACCTACGTCCTGGCCGAAGCCGGGAAGTACACCTTCAGGGTTAACGACCGGGCGCACAAGACGCAGATCCGCCAGGCGATCGAGCAGTTGTTCGACGTCAACGTGGTGGAGATCCGCACCGCCTGGGTCAAGAGCAAGCCCAAGCGACGGGGATACACACACGGCAACACGCGCCGGTGGAAGAAGGCGATCGTCCAGGTTAGTCCCGGCCAGGAGATCCCGATCTTCGGCACCGCGCTCGAGGGGAGCGAGTAAATGCCGATCCGCAAGCCCAAGCCGACGAGCCCCGGCCGGCGCTTCAGCACGTACCCGGATTTCGCCGAGATCACCCGAGACGAGCCCGAGAAGTCACTCACCGAGGGCTTGAAGAAGTCGGGCGGCCGCAACGTCCACGGCCGCAAGACCTCGCGCCACCGCGGAGGTGGCGCGAAGCGGCTGTATCGCAAGATCGACTTCAAGCGCCGCAAGGACGGCGTGCCCGCGAAGGTCGCCGAGATCGAGTATGACCCCAACCGCTCCTCGTACATCGCGCTGCTGCACTACGCCGACGGCGAGAAGCGCTACATCCTTGCGCCACAGCGCCTGCGCGTCGGAGCGACTGTCGAGTCGGGGCCGAACGTCGACATCCGGGTGGGGAACAGCCTGCCGCTGGCGAACATGCCTCCCGGCACGATCGTCCACAACGTCGAGTTGACGCCGGGACGCGGCGGGCAGCTCGGGCGTGCGGCCGGGACCGGGATCCAGCTGCTCGCGAAGGAGGGGGAGCAGGTCACGCTGAGGCTTCCCTCGGGCGAAATGCGGTTGGTCCGCGGCGAATGTCGCGCCACCGTCGGCACGATCGGCAACAGCGACCATCAAAACGTGAAGATCGGGAAGGCAGGACGCAAGCGGCACATGGGCGTCCGTCCGCAGACCCGCGGAACCGCGATGAACCCCGTCGATCATCCCCACGGAGGCGGCGAGGGCTCGACCACGCCCGGCCGTCATCCGGTCACGCCCTGGGGTGTTCCGACGCTCGGTTACCGCACGCGCAAAAAGGGCAAATCATCCGACCGCTACATCATTCGCGGGCGCAGGAGGGGTAAGAAGCGATGAGCCGATCGAGCAAGAAGGGCCCGTACGTGGAGGAGCGTCTGATGACGCGCATCGAGGCGATGAACTCGGCCGGCGAACGGCGGATGCTGAGGACGTGGTCTCGGACATCCACGATCTTTCCCGAGATGGTCGGTCATACGATCGCGGTCCATGATGGCCGCAAGCACGTGCCGGTGTTCGTCTCGGAATCGATGGTCGGGCACAAGCTTGGGGAATTCGCGCCGACGCGGCTGTACCGCGGGCACGCGAGCACAGGGAGGCGCAGATGAGCGAAGAGAATCCCGAGATCGAGCCGGAAGAGCCGCGATCGCGGTTGCGCCGACGCCGTCGTCGCGACGCTCGCACGGAGGCGGAGGAGGCATCGGCGGCATCCGGCAGTGCCGCTGAGGCCGGCGACACACCCGAGGTCGAGCCCGAGCCGGAGGATGTCGACGCCGAGGAGGCTGCCTCCGATGTGATGATCGAAGCTGACGAGGAAGCCGAAGAGCCCGAGCAAGAGCTCGCGGACGACGACTTGCCGGCGGCTGATGAGCCCGAAGAGGAGCCGCCCGCCCAGGAGCCGGAGCAGCCCTCGCGCCGCCGTCGCCGCCGACGCGGCGACGCCGAAGAGCCCGCCGCTCCCGCCAGGCGCGCGCCGACCAGGCGCCGGCGCTCGCAACGCGATCCCAGCCTTCCTCCGCCCGTCGTCCGCGCGCAGGCCCGGTACGTGCGCTCCTCGGCCCGCAAGGCGCGACTTGTTTGTGACCATCTACGCGGCAAAAGCGTCGATGAGGCGCGAGCTATCCTGGCTCACACGCCGCGGGCGATCGCGCGCGATTGGAGCAAGCTGCTCGAGTCGGCTGTCGCGAACGCGGAGCACAACCATGAGCTCGTGGGCGAGGACCTCTACGTGAAGGCAATCCACGCCGACGAGGGTCCGACGATCAAGCGGTACCGGCCGCGCGCGATGGGACGCGCGACGAAGATCCGCAAGCGCACGAGCCACCTGACGATTTTGCTGACACCGAAGGACTAACTAATTAATGGGTCAAAAAGTTCATCCCGAATCGATGCGCGTGGGTTACATCCACGACTGGAAGTCGAACTGGTTCAACGAACGCGCATTTGCCGACTATCTCGAGGAGGACCTGAAGGTCCGCAACCACATCCTCGGGCGGCTGTCGCATGCCGGTCTCTCCGACATCACGATTCGGAAGAACGCAACCGAGGTCGAGGTCAATATCCACACCGCGCGTCCCGGCATCGTGATCGGGAAGTCGGGTTCCGAGGTCGATCAGCTGCGCCGCGATTTGCACCGGATCACGGGCAAGCAGGTGAAGGTCAATATCCTCGAGATCAAGCGCCCGGAGCTCGACGCCAGGCTCGTCGCGCAGTCGATCGCCGAGCAGCTCCAGAACAGAGTCGCGTTCCGGCGCGCGATGAAGCGCGCGCTGACTAGCGCGATGCGCTCTGGCGCGAAGGGCGTCAAGGTGCAGGTCTCGGGGCGGCTCGGTGGCGCCGAGATGGCTCGCACCGAGGGCTACTCCGACGGCCGCGTGCCGCTGCATACGCTGCGGGCCGACATCGACTACGGCTTCCACGAGGCACGCACCACCTTCGGGCGGATCGGCGTCAAGTGCTGGATCAACAAGGGCGAGATCATGCCCGAGGGCTATACCGGCGCCGATCTCACGATCATGGACGAACCGCCGCCGCAAGCGCCGGAACGCGGCGGTGGCCGCGACGGACGCGGCAACCGCGATGGGCGCGGGCGTGGGGGCGCGGGCGGTGGACCGGGCGGTCGCGGCGGTGCCGGGGGAGGGCCCGGCGGCCGTGGTGGCGGGCCGGGTGGTCGCGGTCGTGGTGGCCAGGGCGGTCGTGGTGGCGGGCCCGGCGGCCAGGGTGGACGCGGTGGCGGTCCCGGCGGCCCGGGCGGACGCGGTGGCGGGCTTGGCGGCCCCGGCGGTCCCGGTGGGCAGGGCGGTCGTGGTGGCGGCCCCGGCGGGCAGGGCGGACGTGGTGGCGGCCCGGGCGGTCCCGGTGGCCGTGGCGGCGGTGGCCGTGGCGGCGGTGGCCGTGGCGGCTCCGGTGGTGGCCGCGGTCCGCGTGGCCCAGGTGGTCGTGGCGGCGCTCAGACTGGGGGCGGCGGCGCTCAGTCCACTGGCGGTGGTGCTCAGGGCGGCGGTGGCGCCCCGGGACGAGGTAGCTGATGCTCTCGCCGAAGCGCGTGAAGCACCGCAAGGTGCATCGGGGTCGCCGAGCCGGTCTCTCCCGGGGACAGGTAAAGGTTCAATTCGGCGAGTATGGGCTGAAGGCCCTGGACGCCGGCTGGCTCACCAACCGGCAGATCGAGGCTGCCCGAATCGCGATGACCCGCAGGATCAAGCGCGGCGGCAAGGTCTGGATCAACGTATATCCGGACAAGTCGTTCACGAAGAAGCCGGCCGAGACTCGAATGGGCTCCGGCAAAGGCTCACCGGAAGGATGGGTCGCGGTGGTCAAGCCCGGACGGGTGATGTTCGAGCTGGCGGGCGTGCCCGAGCCGCTCGCGCGTGAGGCGATGCGGCTCGCGGGACACAAGTTGCCGGTGCGGACGAAATTCGTCACCCGGGAGGAAGGATGAAAGCGTCCGACTTGCGCGATCTGAGCGATGCGGAGCTCGAGGAGCACCTGCGGACAGCGCGCCGCGAGTTGTTCGGTCTGCGCTTCCAGCACGCCACCGGCGAGCTCGAGAACACCGCCAGCCTTGCCCGGGCCAAGCGTGAGGTGGCAAGAACTTTGACCGTCGCCGGGGAACGGGGACTGAGACATGGCTGAGGAACAGACAGACGCACAGACTCAGGCGGCCGGAGCCGATCCGGAGCCCGCGAGCACGCCGCCGGCCGCCGAGCCCACCCCGGCGCTTACGCCCCAGGAGCGCAAGCAGCGGGCGCGTGCGGCGAAGGCCGCCGCTGGCCCGGCACGGGAAACCAGGACTCCCGAGGAGCGTCAAGCCGAGCGCGTCGCGGAGCGCAAACGCAAGGCGCAGCTCCGGCGCGTCCGGCGCCCGCGCGAGCGTGCCCGGGCGAAGGCGCGTTCCGGCGGCGGCGCGGCGGGGGACACCGCCCCCCGTGAGCACCACGCCGGCGCCCAGAAGACGCGCCAGGGAATCGTCGTCTCAGACCGCGCGGACAAGACGATCACGGTGCGGATCGACATTGTCCGCCGTCATCGCCGCTACGGGAAGATCGTCCACACCTCGCGCACGCTGCATGCCCACGACGAGCTCAGTGACGCCCACATCGGCGATACGGTGATCGTCCGTGAGAGCCGCCCGCTGTCACGCAGAAAGCGCTGGCGGCTGGTGTCTGTCGTGGAGCGAGCTCAGTGACTCCTTTGCGATCTCCCGCCCCGCGAGGAGCCGCTCGATGATCCAGAACGAGACTCGGCTGCGCGTTGCCGATAACAGCGGCGCGCGCGAGATCCTCGTGATCCGCGTCAAGGGCGGTCACCGCCGCCGCTACGCCGGCGTCGGCGACGTGATCACCGCCACGGTCAAACAGGCCAGCCCCCAAGGCTCGGTGAGGAAGGGCGAGGTCGTGACCGCGGTGGTCGTCCGGACCAAGAAGTCCTACGGGCGCGAGGACGGCACCTACATCGCATTCGACGAGAACGCGGCGGTGCTGATCGACAACCAGAACAATCCTCGCGGAACACGCATCTTCGGCCCTGTCGCGCGAGAGCTGCGCGAGCGCAACTTCATGAAGATCGTCTCGCTCGCTCCGGAGGTGCTCTAGGCGATGTCTGCGCGCGTGAAGGCAGGCGATGAAGTGATCGTGATCGGCGGCAAGGACCGCGGCAAGCGCGGCAGGGTGCTCCGGGTGGAGCCCAAGCGGGGTCGCCTGTTCGTCGAGGGCCTCAACATCGTCAAGCGCCACCAAAAGCCCCAGCAGGTGGCCGGCGCGCAGCGCGCCGAGCAGGTCGGTGGAGTGATCGAGAAGGAAGGGCCGATTCACATCTCGAACGTGATGCTCGCCGATCCCAAGGACGGCAAGCCTTCTCGGCTCGGAATCGAAGTCGAAGACGGCAAGCGCTTCCGGGTGGCGAGGCGCAGCAGAACGAGACTCGACTGATGAGAGTGCGCTGATGACCGCGGCAAGATTGAAGAACAGGTACCTCGAGGAGATCAGGCCGGCGCTGATGGAGCGCTTCGGTTACTCGACGCCGATGCGCGCGCCGAGGATCGAGAAGGTGACCGTCAACATGGGCGTCGGCGACGCCAAGCAGGACTCCGCGATGCTGCAGGCGGCCACCTCGCAGCTCGCGACGATCACCGGACAGCGCCCCAACGTTCGCCGGGCGCGGAAGTCGATCGCCCAGTTCAAGGTTCGCGAGGGGATGCCGGTCGGGGTCGCGGTGACCCTCAGGGGCGAGCGCTCATACGAGTTCCTCGATCGCCTGATGTCGATCGCAATTCCGCGGATTCGCGATTTCCGCGGGCTGAACCCTCGCTCCTTCGATGGGCGCGGCAACTACTCGATGGGCGTGCGCGAGCAGATCATCTTCCCCGAGGTGGACTACGACGAGATCGACCAAGTCCGCGGACTCGACATCACGATCACGACCACCGCAGAAAGCGACGAGGAGGCGTTCGCGCTGCTCGACGCACTCGGGATGCCTTTTTCGCGAGAGGGCCGACCGGAAGCGGCGGCTAGGAACTAGAGGAGCATATGGCCAAGGTTTCACAGCGCGTCCGCCAGCAGCGGACTCCGAAGTACAAGACCCGGGCGTACACCCGCTGCCGCCGCTGCGGGCGCGCCCGCTCGGTGTATCGCAAGTTCGGCATGTGCCGGATCTGCCTGCGCGAGCTCGCTCACAACGGTTACATCCCCGGCATGACGAAGTCGAGTTGGTGACCCGATGTCGATGACCGATCCGATCGCGGACTTCCTGACCCGATTGCGAAACGCCGCGAGTGCCCAGCATCACGACGTGGTGATTCCGTCGTCGCAGCTGAAGCGCGAGCTGGCACGGATCCTTCGCGAACAGGGTTACATCGATGGCTTCGAGGTGCGCCCGCCCGCGTCCGGCCGCCCGGGCGAAGAGATTGTCGTCACGCTGAAGTACACCGAGGAGCGCAAGCCGGTGATCAGCGGCATCGAGCGAGTCTCCCGGCCCGGGCAGCGCACGTACGTCGACCGCGATCACATCCCTCGGATCCAAGGCGGAATGGGGACCGCGATCATCTCCACCTCGAGGGGAGTGATGACCGGCCACGACGCCCGCCTACGGGGCGTCGGCGGCGAGGTTGTGGCTAAGGTTTGGTGAACACATGTCCCGGATCGGAAAACAGCCGATTTCGTTGCCCGCGGGGGTGACGGTCGCGATCGAGCCCGAGCGCGTGACGGTGAACGGGCCCAAGGGTGAGCTCACCGAGCGAATTCCACGCGACATCAACGTCGAGCAGACGGACGGCGAGATTCTCGTCAAGCGGCCCACCGACCGCGGTGAGCATCGAGCTCTGCACGGCCTAACGCGGACGCTCGTCGCCAACATGGTCCAGGGGGTCACCGACGGCTTCGAGAAGCGGCTCGAGATTCAGGGCGTCGGGTACCGGGCCCAGCTGCGCGGGCGCGACCTCGAGCTGGCGCTCGGCTATTCCCACCCGGTTTCGGTCAAGGCCCCCGACGGGATCGAATTCGAGGTGCCGCAGCCGACCAGGATCGTGGTCCGGGGGGCCTCCAAGCAGCAGGTCGGCGAGACTGCGGCGCTGATTCGCAAGCAGCGCAAGCCCGAGCCCTACAAGGGCAAGGGGATCCGCTACGAGGGCGAGTACGTCGCCCGGAAGGTCGGTAAGCGGGCATGACCATCCTGACTGCTCCAGCTCGGCGGCTGAGGCGCCGCCGCCGCGTCCGGGCGAAGGTTCACGGAAGCGCCGAGCGGCCCAGAATCTCCGTTTTTCGCTCTAACCGGGGCATCTTCGTGCAGCTGATCGACGATGATGCGGGTCACACGCTGGCGTCGGTCAGTTGGATCGAGCCGGAGCTCCGTCAGCTGAAAGGGATCGAACAGGCCCGGCGCGCCGGGGCGATGCTCGCCGAGCGAGCAAGATCGGCGGGCGTCGAGAGCGTGGTGTTCGATCGCGGCGGCTACCAGTATCACGGGCGCGTGCAAGCGCTCGCCGAAGGGGCCCGCGAGGGCGGGCTGGCGTTCTAGCTCCGCTACCCTGGACGATTCATGCCAACGCGCGATCGCACAGTTTCATCTGCCGGGCTCGACCTCCAGGAGCGGGTAGTCGAGATCAACCGCGTCGCCAAGGTCGTCAAGGGCGGCCGGCGATTCTCGTTTACGGCGCTGGTGGTGGTCGGCGACGAGCGGGACGTGGTCGGAATCGGCTACGGCAAGGCCAACGAAGTTCCGGTCGCGATTCAGAAGGCGGTGGAGCACGCAAAGAAGAATCTCTACCGGGTGCCCAAGCACGGCTCGACGATCACCCACCAGACGACCGGGGTGTTCGGCGCCGGGCGGGTGTTCTTGAAGCCGGCTTCGCCGGGAACCGGGGTGATCGCCGGCGGCGGCGTCAGAGCGGTGCTCGAGCTCGCCGGGATTCACGACATCCTCTCGAAGAGCCTCGGCTCGCAGAACCCGATCAACCTCGTGAAGGCGACGATGGCCGGGCTCGAGTCGCTGCGTACGCCGGATGAGGTCGCCGAGCTCCGCGGCCTGTCGATCAACAAGGTCCTCGGGCTGACGAGCGAGGAGAACGGCGAGCCGGCTGCGGCCAACGGAGCGGCGCCGATCGACGAGGTCGCCGCCGACGCGCAGCCGACCGGGGACCTCGCGCCCGGGGTGCATCCGACGTGAGCACCTTGAAGGTCACTCAGCGCAAGTCGCGCAACGGCTGCGACAAGCGCCAGCAAGACACGCTTCGCTCGCTCGGACTACGGCGGATCGGACACACGGTGGAGGTCTCAGATACGCCGCAGGCGCGAGGGATGATCCACAAGGTGAGGCACCTGGTGGAGGTCGACGAGCGGTGAGCGGCACCGAAGAGACTCCTGGATCGCACCGCATCGGCCTGCACAACCTCCAGCCGGCTCCAGGCTCGCGCCGCCCTCGCAAGCGCGTCGGCCGCGGTGAGGGATCGGGAACCGGCAAGACCGCGGGGCGCGGCCAGAAGGGCTGGGGCGCGCGCTCGGGCGCCAAGCGGCGGGCCCGGTTCGAGGGCGGCCAGAACCCGATTCACATGCGGATGCGCAAGTTGCGCGGCGCGCAGATGAAGAAGTCGATGCCGATCGAGCCGTTCCGCACGTACACGCAGCCGGTCAACCTGCTCGACCTAGACTCGCGCTTCGAGTCTGGCGCCTCGGTCACGCTCGAGGCGATGCGGGCGAAGGGACTGGCCACCCGTAAGGATGTCCCGGTGAAGGTGCTCGCCAAGGGCGAGCTGACAAAGCCGCTAACCGTTCACGCGCACCGCTTCAGCCAGGCCGCGCGTGAGCGGATCGACGCGGCCGGCGGCAGCTGCCAGGTGATCGAGCCGGCCGCGGGCGTCGCTGGGCCCGAGGGATCCTGAGGGCCGCGCGTTGATCGCCACGATCCTCGGCGCATTCAGGATCGGCGAGATCCGCAACAAGGTCTTGTTCACGGCGGCGCTGCTCGCGCTGTACCGGCTGGGGACCCATATCCCAGCTCCGGGAATCAGCTCGAAAGCCGCTGCGCAGATCCAGAAGAGCCTCGGTTCGAGCGGCATCTTCGGGCTGCTCAACCTGTTCTCGGGAGGCGGCCTCGGGCGGATCGCGATCTTCGCGCTCGGGATCATGCCCTACATCACCGCCTCGATCATCTTGCAGCTGCTGACCGTCGTGGTGCCCTCGCTCGAGAAGCTGCAAAAGGAAGGCGAGGTCGGCCAGGCCCGGATCACGCAGTACACCCGCTACCTGACGGTCGGGCTCGCGTTCGCGCAGTCGATCGGCTACGTGTTCCTGTTCCGCAGCTTCCAGCAGCAGGCCGGAGTGACGCTGATCGCGAACTTCACCTTGTTCAAGGTGTTCTTCATCGTGATCTCACTCACCGCGGGCACCGTCCTGCTGATGTGGATGGGCGAGCTGATCACGCAACGCGGCATCGGTAACGGAATCTCGCTGCTGATCTTCGCCAGCATCGTCGCACGGATCCCCAGCGGCATTCACGCGTGGTGGACCAACCCCGACCAGGTGTTTCGCGTCGTGATGCCGTTCATCGCAATCGGCGTGGTCGCGGCGGTGGTTTTCGTGCAGGAGGGCCAGCGCCGGATCCCGATTCAGTACGCCAAGCGCGTGATTGGTCGCCGGATGACCCAGGGCGGGCAAACCTATCTCCCGCTGCGAGTCAACATGGCCGGCGTGATCCCGGTGATCTTCGCGGCGAGCGTGATGGCGATCCCGCCGACGATCGGTCAGCTACTCGGCCAGAACCGCAACAACTTCGGGACCAGCCTGGCGAACTTCTTCAGCCCCCAGGGGTGGCACTACGTCCTCGGCGAGAGCATCCTGATCATCTTGTTCACGTACTTCTATACCGCGGTCACCTTCAACCCGATCGACCAGGCCGACAACTTGAAGAAGTACGGCGGGTTCATCCCGGGAGTGCGACCAGGTAGGCCCACGGCCGAGTTCCTCGACCGCATCCTCGCCCGCCTGACGTTCCCAGGAGCGCTGTTCCTGGCCGCGATCGCCGCCCTTCCAACGGTGCTGATCAACCAGACCAACGCCAACTTCTTCTTCGGCGGGACTTCGATCCTGATCGTGATCGGCGTGGCGCTCGACACGATGAAGCAGCTGGAAGCCCAGCTGATGATGCGCAACTACGAAGGATTCCTCAAGTAGCTGTGCTTGTGACGGGGCCCGTTTGCGGCCTGTAGAGTGATCACGTCGTGTCCGAGCTCAACCTGATCCTGTTCGGCCCGCCCGGTGCGGGGAAAGGCACCCAAGCCGAGCAGCTGCAGCAGGACTTCGAGCTGCCATTCGTATCGACTGGCGACATGCTGCGCGCGAACGTGAAGGACGGAACCGAGCTGGGCACCAAGGCGCAGGAGTACATGGACGCGGGCGAGCTCGTACCGGACGAGCTGATCGTGGCGATGGCCCGCGAGCGGCTGCAGCAGGAAGACGCACGAGACGGCTTCATCCTCGACGGCTTCCCGCGTACGGTCGAGCAGGCCCGCGCGCTCGATGAGCAGCTTTCCGGCCTGGGACGCCGGGTCACCGCGGCGTTGCTGATCGACGTGCCCGACGAAGAGGTAATCCGGAGGTTGTCCGGAAGACGAGTCTGTGAGAAGTCCGGGCACAACTATCACGTCGAGTTCGACCCGCCGAAGAAGGAAGGCGTCTGCGACGAGGACGGCTCCACGTTGATTCAGCGCGACGACGATAAGCCGGATGTGATCAAGAACCGCCTGCGCGTCTACCACGATCAGACAGAGCCGCTCGTGGAGTACTACGACAAGCAGGGGCTGATGCGCCGGATCGACGGGACCCGTCCGGCCACGGAGGTCCACGACCACATCCGCGCCGTGATCTCCACGCTGCAACGTGAAGAGGACGTCTGAGCGGTGATCATCAAGAAGACGCCGGACGAAATCGAGAGGATGGCCGCGGCCGGCGCGATCTTGGTGCGCACGATGAATCTCCTGGCCGGCAAGATCAGGCCCGGCGTCACCACCGGCGAGCTCGACAAGGCGGCCGAGAAGTTCATCCGCTCACAACACGCCGAGCCCACCTTCAAGGGATATCGGGGATTCCCGGGCTCGATCTGCACCTCCCCCAACTCGATGATCGTGCACGGGATCCCCGGGCCGTACAAGCTCGCGCGCGGCGACCTGATATCGATCGACATCGGCGTAACCCGCGACGGCTGGGTAGCGGACGCCGCGCGAACTTTCCCGGTGGGGCCGGTCAGTCCGATCGCCCGGAAGCTGCTGACGGTCACCGAGGAGTCGCTGTTGCTCGCCGTTCAACAGTGCCGGGTCGGCAACCATCTCGGCGACGTTTCGCACTCGATTCAGGAGCACGTCGAGAGAGCCGGGCTGTCGATCGTGCGATCGCTGGTCGGCCATGGGGTCGGGCGCAGCATGCACGAGGAGCCCCAGATTCCAAACTACGGCACTTCCGGCACGGGCGTGGCGCTGGAAGCGGGAATGGTGCTGGCGGTCGAGCCGATGGTCACCGCCGGCCGTCATGCGGTCCGGGTCGGCGACGATCACTGGTCGATCTATTCGCAGGACGGCTCCCTGGCCGCGCACTTCGAGTTCACGGTCGCGATCACGCCCGAGGGGCCGCGGATCTTGACTCCCTGGCACGAGGCGGGTAACGGCCGGGTCGCTGCCTGAGACCCGACCCGGTGGTGGCTGGCTGGGGTGGGGAGGACTGGTGGCTGCCGGAGACGCGACCGGGTGGTGGCTGGCTGAGGCGGGGAGGAATGGTGGCTGCCGGAGACCGGACCGGGTGGTGGCTGGCGGAGCTTCGGGGGGTGGCGGGCCATGAGATCCACCCCGGGCGCGCCCCGACCCACCCTGCTAACATCGACCGCTCGTGACGCGAGGTTTGCGTTGCGTGGCGTTCCGCGGTGCGGTAGCGGCGATCTTATGCGGTCGCCAGAGCCGAACCGCAGGAGACTGTGACGAACACTGACGATAGCGAAGCGAGCCCGCGAGCCGTGAAAGTAAGACCTTCGGTCAAACCGATGTGCGAGAAGTGCAAAGTGATCCGCCGGCAAGGGCGGGTCCTGGTGATCTGCTCGAATCCACGCCACAAGCAGAGGCAGGGTTAGTCGATGGCACGAATTTCAGGGGTCAACATCCCGCTCAACAAGCGCGTGGAGGTCGGACTGACGTATATCTACGGCGTCGGCCGGTCCACCTCCAACCAGCTACTGGCCGAAGTCGGGATCTCGCCCGACACCTACGTCCGCGACTTGACCGAGGAAGAGGTCGTCAAGCTCCGCGATGCAATCGATTCGTCGCTCACTGTCGAGGGTGATCTGCGCCGCGAGCGCTCCCAGAACATCAAGCGTCTGCAGGAGATCGGGTGCTATCGCGGCTTGCGCCACCGCCGGGGGCTGCCGGTGCACGGCCAGAACACGAAGACCAACGCGCGCACCCGGAAGGGCCCCAAGCGCATGCAGGTGGCCGGAAGGAAGAAGGCGACGAAGAAGTGAGCGCGAAGCAGTAATGCCGGCTCCACGCAGGCCTCAGCGCGGCCGCCGCCGGGTACGCAAGAACATCCCGATCGGCCAGGCGCATATCAAGACATCGTTCAATAACACGATCGTGTCCCTCAGCGATCGCGAGGGCAACGTGATCGCCTGGGAGTCGGCCGGAGGCGCCGGCTTCAAAGGTTCGCGCAAGTCGACGCCGTTCGCCGCACAGGTCACGGCCGACGCGGCCGCCCGCAAGGGGATCGAGCACGGCTTGCAGCGAGTCGAGGTGTTCGTCAAGGGGCCCGGCTCCGGCCGTGAGACTGCGATCCGCTCGCTTCAGGCTGCCGGGCTCGAGGTCACCGGCGTCAAGGACGTCACCCCGCAAGCCCACAACGGCTGTCGTCCCCGCAAGCGGAGGCGTGTCTAACGATGGCTCGCGATACCGGAGCGCAATGCAAGCAGTGCCGTCGAGAGGGGCAGAAGCTGTTCCTCAAGGGCGAGCGTTGCCTGACCGACAAGTGCGGTGTCGAGCGCCGCTCCTACCCGCCGGGCGAGCACGGTCGCGGCCGCCAGAAGCAGAGCGAGTACCGCGTGCAGCTGCGTGAGAAGCAGAAGGCAAAGCGCTACTACGGGGTGCTCGAGAAGCAGTTCGCCAATTACTACGAGAAGGCCTCCCGTCAAGCGGGGGTCACCGGTGAGAACCTGCTGCGGATGCTCGAATGCCGTTTCGACAACGTGCTCGTGAGGCTCGGATTTGCTGCCTCGCGCCGGCAGGCGCGCCAGCTGATCCTGCATGGGCACTGGACGGTCAACGGACGCCGGGTGAACATCCCGAGCTATCAGCTGCGCGAAAACGACGTGATCGCGATCCATTCGCGCTCGACTGCGACGCAGGTGATCCGCGACGCGACGGAGCTGACCGGTCAGGTGCCTGCCTGGCTTCAGGCCGATCACGATTCGCTCACCGCGAAGGTGCTCCGCAAGCCCGAGCGGCGAGAGATCGCCGCGCCGGTGCAGGAGCAGCTGATCGTCGAGCTGTACTCGAAGTAGGAACAGGACTCATCGCCGCGCGGCTGGCAGGTGCAGCGCGGTGCCCACAGCCGCCCGGGGCGGCAGTAACCCACGACGTTAGGACCCTGATGCTTGACTTCCAAGTCCCCCGAATCTCCAGCGAGTCGGTAGACGACACCCGTGGCTCGTTCACGATCGAGCCGCTCGATCGGGGCTTCGGCTACACGTTCGGCAATTCGCTGCGCCGTGTGCTCCTCTCCTCGCTCGCGGGGGCAGCGGTCACGAGCGTGAGAATCGAGGGGGTTGCCCACGAGTTCTCGACGATCCGGGGCGTCAAGGAGGACGTGACCGACATCGTTCTCAACCTCAAGGGCATCGTCTGCCGGATGCACAGCGATGCGACCGAGATCGAGGCGCCGCTGGTGGTGACGGGTCCCGGTGAGATCACCGCCAAGGACATCGATCTTCCCTCGGGAGTCGAGATCCTCAATCCCGACGCACACATCGCGACGCTCGAGAAGAAGACCAAGCTCGAGGTCTACCTGACGGTCGGCCGCGGCCGCGGCTATCGCCCTGCGGAGGAGAACAAGTCTCCCGACCAGCCGATCGGGGTGATCCCGATCGACTCGATCTTCTCGCCGGTGCGGCGGGTGGCGTACAACGTCGAGCAGGCGCGCGTCGGTCAGCGCACCGACTACGACAAGCTGACGCTCGACATCGAGACCGACGGCTCGATCGACCCGCACGCCGCGCTGCGCGAGGCGGCCGAGATCCTGATCTCGCAGCTCGCGATCTTCACCGACGCAGACCGCGTCGTCGAGCTGCGCGAGGCGGGTGTCCCCGGCACTCTGGAGCCGGGACTGGTCGGCGGGGGAGCGGTCGGGGCGCCGGCGCGGCCGCCAAACGCGATGGACGACATCCTGATCGAGGAGCTCGAGTTGGGCGTTCGTTCCTACAACTGTCTCAAGCGTGCCGGTATCCAGACTGTGGGAGACCTGGTCTCCAAGACCGAGAGCGAGCTCGCGGCGATCCCCAACTTCGGCAAGAAGTCGATCGACGAGGTGATCGAGACCCTCCACGCGCGGGGGCTCGGGCTCCGCAACGAGTAAGGTCACAGCACTCATGCGCCATCAGCGTCAGCGATATCAGCTCAGTCGCAGCGCCTCGCACCGCAAGGCGCTGCTAATGAATCTCAGCAAGGAGGTGATCGAGCACGAGCGCATCGAGACGACCGAGGCCAAGGCGAAGGCGGTTAAGCCCGAGGTCGAGAAGCTGATCACGCTGGCCAAGCGGGGCGACCTTCACGCCCGCCGCCAGGCGCTGTCTGTGCTCGGCCAGGATAAGTTCACTGTCTACAAGCTGTTCGAGGAGATCGCACCCCGGTACTCCGAGCGCCCAGGCGGCTATACGCGGATCTTGAAGCTGGGGCCGCGGCGCTCGGATTCGACCGAGATGGTGCTGCTCGAGCTGGTTTAGCTCCCGGTCGCGACCCGGTGGTTTCGCGGCTCCTGTTGGAATACGACGGGAGCGAGTTCGCGGGCTGGGCCCGGCAGCCCGGGATGAGGACGGTTCAAGGGGTGCTCGAGCAAGCGCTCGCCTTGATCCTGCGTGCGCCCGAGGTGCAGGTGACCGTCGCCGGCCGGACCGACGCGGGCGTGCACGCGCTCGGCCAGGTGGCGAGCTACCACGGGGAGCCGGCCTCGTTGCGGTCGCTGAACGCACTGCTCCCGCGCGACGTCGCCGCCTTGGAGTGCGTCCGCGCGGGAGATGATTTCGACGCCCGGCGCGACGCGAGCTCGCGGGCTTACTGCTACCGGTTGCTGACCCGCGCCGCGCCCAGCGCGCTGCGCCGTGGTCAGGTGCTGCACTGGCGCCATCCCATCGACCTGGAGCTTCTTCACGAGTGCGCGACCGCACTGGTCGGTATCCACGATTTCACGGCCTTCACCCCGACTGACACGGAGCACGTGCGCTTCGAGCGCGATGTCTACTGCGCCCGCTGGCGCCTGCTCGGGGCCGATCGGCTCGAGTTCTGGATCGAGGCGGACGCGTTCATGCGACACATGAACCGCGTTCTCGTGGGGACGATGCTCGAGGTCGCGGGAGGGCGCCGGTCGCTCTCATCGTTCCTGGAGCTATTGCAGGGACGACCGCGGGCTGTGGCCGGGCCCACCGCGCCGGCGCACGGGCTGTATCTGGTGGGGGTGGGTTATGAAGGGCGGCGGGTGCTCGACCGCTTCGATTTGTGATCAGGCCCTCAGCGGGTCCGGAGCCGTTACGCAGCGGTTGGTCCGGAGCCCCTTCGCAGCGGTTGGTCCGGAGCCCCTTCGCAGCGGTTGGCCCGGAGCCCCTTCGCAGCGGTTGGCCCGGAGCCCCTTCGCCCCACCTGCTATCCCCACCTGCTATCCGGGGGCCCGGACCTGATCCGCGGAGCGGGTGGCCAAGCTGTCGCAGGTTTGTGACCCCCAGCGAACGGGATGCAAGAAATTGGTGGCGAGGCGGTGAAGCTTGGGCGCCGCCGGGCTCGCGGCCGGGATCCTGTGTCGATGGATACACACGACCGACGCTCACAGGATCGGCGCTCGCAGACGGCTCCCGGCCGGCGGGACGGTCCCGACCGCCAGGCCGCCCCCGGCCGGCGGGACGGTCCCGACCGGCAGGCCGCTCAGGCGGGCAAACGTTACACTCGGCAACCGCCGGCCGACGAATGTAACTCTGGCCCGCGTGTGCGGGCGAATGTGACATCGGAAAAATACCGGCGGACGAATGTAACGCTAGCCCGCGTGAGGCGGGCGATCGTTACACCGAACCGCCGACGGCGATCGAACGTAACGGTAGCCCGCGCCCTGAACCGCCCCGGTCCGCGAGAGCCGAGCGACTTCAGTCCTCGGAGCCGCCCGCGCGGCGACCACCGGGACAGCGCTCGCCCGGCGGCAGCCGAGCTCGTCGCTGACCCGGGGTCGGCACAGCGCGTCGCTCGCCTGGCGGCAGCCCAGCGCGGCTCGGTTCACCGCGACCAGTTCCTCACCGCGGGCGTGAGCCGTCATACCGTCGAGCGCCGCACCCGGATCGGGGAGCTTCACCGGATGCACCGCGGCGTTTATGTCGTCGGGCATCTGGCGCGAGCGCCGATGGCGGAGGAGTGGGCGGCGGTGCTCGCCTGCGGCGAGCAGGCGTTCGTCAGCCACCGCTCGGCGGCACATCTGTGGTCGATCGCTCCCGAGTCTCCGCCTGCAGTCGACGTGACCCTCGTCGGCCGGAGGTGCCGCCCGAAGGATGGGGTCCGCATCCATCTCACCGCTTCCATCGATCCCCGCGATCTGCGGCGCACGGACGGGCTGCTGTTGACCTCGCCGGCGCGAACGCTCGTCGACCTGGCCGCGCGCGGGAGCGAGGCTGAGCTCAGGCGGCACTTGCGGAGGCGCGAGTATTGGGACTTGTGGAGGAAGGCGAGCTCGAGGCGGCGCTCGCTCGAGCCGGTCGGCGACGGGGCGTCGCGGCGATGCGCGCGCTGCTGTCCACCGAGAGCGAGTCCGGGATCACCCGCTCGGAGGCGGAGCGGCGAATGCTCGAGCTGGTTCGAACGGCCGGCTTGCCCGAGCCGCTGGTCAATCGAGATGTAGCCGGCTACACGGTCGATTTTGTTTGGCCCGGGTCGAGGCTCGTCGTCGAGGTGGATGGGTACCGCTATCACGGGCACCGGGCGGCGTTCGAGCGCGATCGAAGGAAGGACATGGCGCTGCTCGCCGCGGGTTATCGCGTGATACGGGTGACCTGGCGACAGCTGTGCCACGAGCCTCTGTTCGTCGCGGCGATGCTCGCCGGCGCGCTGACCGACGGCCGCGGCCATGGCTAGGATCAAAGCGGATGCGTGTGCTGCTCACGAACGACGATGGCATCCAGGCCGCCGGCCTGCAGGCGCTGAGGCGTGCGCTGCTGCCGGTCCGCGGAATCGAGCTCGCTGTGATCGCGCCCGATGGCAACCGGTCCGCGATGGCGCGCTCGATCACCACGCGGCGGCCGTTGTGGGTACAGGAGGTCGATTTCGGCGACGGTACCGTCGGCTATGCCACCGATGGAACCCCCGTCGACTGCGTGCGGCTGGCTCGGCTGGGTCTCGTCGAGGGGTTCGAGGCTGAGCTGGTCGTCTCCGGGATCAATCACGGCGCGAATCTGGGGGACGACATCACCTACTCGGGCACGGTGGCAGCGGCGCTCGAGGCGATCGTGCTCGGGTTGCCGGGAATCGCGGTATCGCAGCAGTCGACCGGGCTCGAGCTCGACTTCCGTCAGGGCGACGGATTTGATTTCAGCTTGGCAGCGTCGTTCGCCGCGGGCCTTGTCGGCGAGCTGGAGCATGTCCCGTTGCCCGGCGGGACGCTGTTGAACGTCAACGTTCCCGGCCAGCACCCGACCGGCATTGAGGTGACGCGTTTGGGCAAGCGCGTTTACCGGGACGAGCTTGCCCTGCTCGATGAGGGCTCTGGCGGCCGGCGCCTGTATCGAATATATGGCGATGCCAGCTATGAAGCCGAGGAGAACGGCACCGACGTGACCGCCGTGGCCGAGGGCCGGATCGCCGTGACGCCGATCCATTTTGACCTCACCGACCACAATGGGCTGTCCGCGCTCGAGCGATATGACCTCGCGAGACTTATCGCGCCGGCGGCGAGGAAGGTACAAACGTGAGTCCGGCGAGTGAGCGCGCCATCGAGCTTCGCCGCAAGCTCGACTATCACGGCTATCGCTACTACGTCCTCGACGATCCTGAGATCGGTGATGATCAGTACGACGCGCTGCTCGACGAGCTACGCGGTATCGAGGCCGAGCATCCCGAGCTAGTCACGCCGGACTCGCCGACACAGCGGATCGGCGGGGAGCCGGTCTCCGACTTGGAGAAGGTTCGACATCCCCAGCCGATGCTCTCGCTGGGCAACGCGCGCAGTGCCGAGGAGCTGCGCGCCTGGATTCAGCGGATGCGAAATCACCTCGCGCGAGAGGGGATCGCGGAACCAAACTTCGAGTTTGTCGCAGAACCGAAGATCGACGGGCTCGCGATCTCGCTTCTCTACCGGGAGGGAGCGTTCGAGCGCGGCGCCACGCGCGGCAACGGAGAGATTGGCGAGGACGTCACCCACAACCTTCGCACGATCCCCTCGATCCCGCTGAAGCTCGATACCGACGACCCGCCAGCGCTGATCGAGGTCCGTGGTGAGGTGTACATGTCGCTGCCGGACTTTGCGAAGCTCAACGAGCGCCGGGCGGAAGCGGGCCTGTCGACGTTCATGAACCCTCGCAACTCCGCGGCGGGCACGATCCGCCAGCTCGATCCCAAGCTCGCCGCGGACCGCCCGCTCTCGTTCTGGGCTTATCAGATCGGCGCCGCCGAGGGCATCAGCTTCGCGGCGCACTGGGACGCACTGCAGTGGCTCAAGGAGCACCGCTTTCCCGTCCACCCCGACGTGGCGCTGCTGCGCTCCGAGGACGATGTCGTCGAGCGCTGCCGCTCCTGGGAGCAGCGCCGCGGGTCGCTCGAGTTCGAGATCGACGGCGTCGTCGTCAAGGTCAATGCGGTCGAGCTCCAGCGGCGTCTTGGCGTTGTCGGACGCGAGCCGCGGTGGGCGATCGCCTGGAAGTTCGCACCGACCACGGCCGTGACGAAGCTCGAGCAGATTGGGTGGAATCCCGGCAAGTTCGGGGATCTGCACCCCTACGCGATGCTCGAGCCGGTGCAGGTGAGCGGCGTGACGATCAAGCTCGCGACGCTTCATAACGAAGAGGATCTGGCCCGCAAGGACATTCGCGAAGGCGAAGAGGTGATCGTGCTCCGGGCCGGGGATGTGATCCCGCAGGTGCTCTCGCCGGCGCCGCACGTCGCCGAGCGCAGCGACCGACCGGTGCCGCCGAGGCCCCCGGAGAGCTGCCCCATATGCCAGACGCCGACCGTCAAGCCCGAGGATTCGGTGTTCACCAGGTGTCCGAACCGCGACTGTCCGGGCCGTCGCTGGCAGCTGCTCAAGCACTATGTCGGGGCGCTCGACATCGACGGGCTTGGGGAGAAGCAGGTCAGCTTGTTCATGGAGCTCGGGTGGGTCAGGACCGCTGCTGACTTCTATCGGTTGAGCGCCGAGCAAATCGAACAGCAGAATGGTTTCGGCAAAGTGTCGGCGGAGAAGCTGGTCGCGGCGATCGAGGCCTCGAAGCTGCAACCGTTCGGCCGCGTGCTCTATGCGCTCGGAATCGAGGAGGTCGGCTTCGTCACCGGCAGGAACCTCGCGCAGCAGTTCCGTGCGATTGACGCGCTGATGAACGCGAGCGCCGAGGAGATCGAGAACACCCAAGGAGTCGGGCCGAAGATGGCGCGCACGATCCACGCGCAGCTCCACGACGAGCAGATGGTCGCCCTGATCGAGGATCTCCGCGCTCGAGGGTTACGGCTGCGGGAAGAAGGACCGCCGCCGGGAAACGGAGTCCTCGCCAGCAAGACATTCGTCCTCACCGGGACGCTTCCGGATCTGACGCGTGAGCAGGCAACCGAGCTGATCGTCGCCGCCGGCGGCAAGGTCACGGGATCGGTGTCGCGCAAGACCGATTATCTGATCGCCGGTGAGAGCCCGGGCTCGAAGCTCGGCCAAGCGGAACGGCTGGGCGTCCAGGTGATCGACGAGCGCGGTCTGCGGGCGCTGCTCGCGTAGCCAAGCGCGGTCTGCGGGCGCTGCTCGCGTAGGCAAGCGCCCACCCGGCTGCGGCGGCCGGACCTGCCGCGTCGCCAAGCCTCTACCACCCGGCGGGCGTGCGGTCAGCCGTCATTTGCCGCTGGCCTCGACCGCCCGGCCGGCGGCGGGTCAGCCGTCATATGCCGCCAGCGCGACCGCCATCTGCGCCTCGAGCGCGTGGCCCGCACCTGAGTCGACGCCGTTCATCAGAACGGCGAATGCCAGCGTGTGACCGTCACGCGCGGAGCAGTAGCCGGCGAGGTTGGCGACCCCGGTCAACGTACCCGTCTTGCCCCGGCAGTTCCCTTGCGCGACGGTGCCGTTCATCTCATCCTGGAGCGTGCCCGTCTCGCCCCCGACGGCAAGTGAATTCAGGAACGTCTGATTCCCGGCCATCCGCTCGAGCAGCGTCACGACCTGCTGGGGACTGGTCGAATCCTGATGAGACAGGCCGGACCCGTCGACCAGCTGGGGGCGGATGCCGAAGTTCGACCCGAGCTCCGCTCGCACCACAGCGGCCCCCGCGGCTGTCGTGCCGGCGCCGCCGAACTTGGCGCCCAGCCCCTTCAGCAGCATCTCGGCGAAGAAGTTGTCAGACGGGCTGTTGGTCCAGCGCACCAGCGTGGCCATATTCGGCGAGTGAACGGTCGCAAGTGTTCGCGCGCTGCCCGGCGTCACACCTGCTCGAATCCGGGTCGAGCTCGCCACTCGCACGTGTGCCGTATGCAGCGCGACCACCAGCTCCTGCGCGGCATACAGCGCCGGGTGGAGCACGTATGCGGAGCCTTGATCGATCAGTCCGCGGTTGAAGACCAGCGCGCTCAGCGAGCCTTCCATGTAGGGATCGAACTGGAAGCCGCTTTCCGAGGTCCCGCGCAGCGAGTCGAAGTAGGTCTCGTCTCCCACGATCGTGCCGGAGACCGACTTGATGCCGGTTTGGTGGACCAGGGTCGCAACCAGCCGCCCGATCGTGGCGCCGCCCCCGTAGGCCGAGGCGTCGAACGCAGCGGTACCGAAAGTGGGATCGCCGCCGCCCCTCAGGTAGAGGGTGCCGTGCCACGCGCCGGAGCGGCTGACCGAGCCGGCGCCACGAATTGTCGTGACCAAGGTTGCGTTCGGGCCGAATCGAAGCAAGGCGGTGGATGTCGTGTACAGCTTCTCGACCGACGCCGGCAGCCGGCCGACGCCCGCGGCCAAGGCGAACAGCGGCTGACCGGTGTTCATGTCAACGGCGTAGGCGCTACTCGAGTGCCCTGCCGGGCGCATGTCTTTGGTAAGCGCGCTCGACAGCGTGCTTTGGGCTTCTCGCGCCCGCGGCTCGCTCTTGGCCATCGCGCTCCCGGCAGCGCCGACGGCGATCATCCCCACCGCGACCAGCGTGGCCAGGAACACGCGCATGGATGTATCTAACAGCTCGAAGCGGCGAAAGGTTCGCTGCTCGACGCCGATCGCGGACGTAAAATCGCCGCACATGGGCAAACTCGTAAAGCTCGACGCCGCGACGACGGACCGCGCGGCGACGGGTCAGCGGGGATCTCGCGCGCGGGCGCGCAAGCAGCGCTCCAAGACGGCGCTGGTCCTCGGTGGCGGAGGATTCACCGGCGGCGTCTACGAGATCGGGGCACTTCGCGCGCTTGATCTGCTGTCGGTCAACCGGACCGTGAACGAGTTCGATGTGTACGTCGGCACCAGCGCCGGCTCGTTCGTCGCGGCCGCCGTCGCCAACGGCGTCACCCCCGAGGAGATGATGCGGGTTATCGTCCAGCAGCTTCCGAGACCGTTCCCGGACGCCAGGATCGGCTCGCTGCTGAGGCCCAACTACGCCGAGTTTCTGAGCAGGGGGCTTCTGCTCCCGTGGCGCCTGGTGCAGTTGGTCCGCAAGTTGACCGGCGATTTCCGTCAGATCTCGGCGGTCGATATCGTCGTCGGCGTCGCCGAGGCACTGCCTTCGGGGCTCTACTCGGGTCAAGGCATCGAGCGGTACGTTCAGACGATCCTCTCGCACCCGGATCGCAGCGATGACTTCCGGCTGCTGAGCAACGAGCTGTACCTGGCTGCAACCGACCTGGACACATGCGAGCGGATCGTGTTCGGCGGCGAGGAGTGGGCCGATGTGCCGATCTCGACGGCCGTAAGCGCGTCGAGCGCCCTGCCGATGCTCTACAAGCCGGTCAAGATCAAGAACCGGGAGCTGATCGACGGCGGCATTCTTTCAACCACCAACCTTGACATCGCAGTGGAAGCTGGGGCCAAGTTCATCGTCGTCGTCAACCCGCTGGTGCCGTACGTGAACGACTTTGGAAAGCGCATCCCGACGATCACCGGGCCCCGCCCCCGGCGAGTGTCGGACATGGGATTCCCGCAGATCGGCTACCAGTCGTTCAAGCTGCTGGCATACCAGCGCCTGCACGAGGTGGCTCGTACCTGGGAGGAGCGCTACCCGGGGGTCGACATCATTCTGATCGAGCCCGAGCCGAACGACGAGCTGATGTTCCAGACGAGCATCATGAATTACACCTCGAGGGTCGAGATCGCGCGTCACGGCTTCCAGTCCGTGACGCTGAAGCTGGCCCATGACTATTCCCGCTTCAAGCAGATCTGTGCCCGCCACGGGATCGAAATCTCAGCTGAGAGGGTCACGAAGGTCGTCAAGCACTTCGACGACGAGCGCGAAAAGACTCGCGCTTGGCGGAAGATCCTCGAGCAGACGACGTCAGCGCTGCTGCGCCAATCGGCGCAGGAATAACTGCATCGCTAGACGCGTGCTGCTTGCGCCTGCGGTGGCGGCGCCGAAAGCTCCCTCAAGCTCGAGAGGAACAGGGTTTTATCGATGCGACCGTTGAAGATCGGGACGCCCAACTCGATGCATTTGCTGATTACATCGCGTCGCTCCAAGCCAGACTCGCGTGCAAGCTCGGTGGGCGTCAGGTGATTGGCCATCGGTCCGATTCCTCCTTATCGAATCACTACATGGTCACAAGTATGCCGGGTCGGGCGGACGGCCTCAACGAATAGGCCAATCCTCTCCCGCTTACACCGGAAATCTGTCAGGAAACAACGCCGCGGACGCGCGTGGGGGTTGAAGCTCCAGGGCCGAATTGCGCTCGATACGCTCCCGGCTTGAGCGGCTTGCTCCCGACGTGCCCGGGCTTTCGGAGGCGATGCGGCCAGGATCCAGGCGGCGAGGGTGGCTGCCGCAGGCCGGATTGCCGTGGACGGGCGGCGGCACGACAACTCCGCCCGCGTCCCGCGGCCACAGAACCGAAAATCGGGGCGCCCGGATTTGAACCGGGGACCTCACCGACCCGAATTATGGGCGAAATCTGCAAGTGCTGTGAGAAGTACCTGCAAATCGATGGGTTCCGGTGCGGGCTCACCCCCTCTCAGAACCTCGGATATAGCGGCGGATGCCCGGGGTTTCGGCAGGGAGATCGACTCCCTGCCAAATGACGAAGCCGCCGGCACCGGCTCCTGCGTCATCTCCTCTGCGGCCACGGCCCGCGCGCCGCTCCAGGTACCGAACAGCCGTGTGACCAAGCTCGCTGCCGGCCACTCTGCGTCCGCGAGGCGCGCGAGCGCCTCTCCCCCGCGCCGACGCGCGTGGGTCCGCGACCAGTCGTAGGAGGACGGCACCCGGACGTAGCGCGCGCACCAGGAGAGCATCGCTCCAAGCACACGCCGGCGGGTCCAGCGCCGCGCGATCGCGCCGGGATGGCAGGTGCAGTACCTATAGGCGTCGCCCTTGCCGTTGCGCGGCTGCGTGTACGCGCCACAGCCCCGGCACACCCCGACATAGCGCGCCGTGACCGCTTTCGCCTTCTCGCCGGTCGGGTCGTAGAAGTACGCTTTGATGGTCGCGGGTGAGCGTCCGAGACGTTCGGCGATCTCCTTGATCGAGAGGCCCTCGAAGTCCCGGTAGTGCCGCGCCAACGCGACCGCCCGGCGCCGCTCGAGAACCCGATCCGTTCCCGAGATTGACACCTTGCCCGTCACGCCGGGTCACGCTACCTCGCTCAGTTGGCGTTTCCGTCGAGGTCGGCGCAAGTGCGAACGCGCCGGCTGAACCCTCCTACCCGCGCATAGCGGGGCACCGGAGGAAGCCCCCGAAAATCCGCCGCCGGAGGAAAGCGGGTCTGGACAACCCCAGCGTCGCTCTCGCTCCGGGAAGGCAAGGCCGGGGGTTGCTCCCTCGCCGGCCAGACCTTCGCGGACCCTTTGCGTCAGGTCCGCGAAATGCTCGCGGCGGGCAACCTGCCCCCGGGCGGCTAGATTGGGGACATGGCGGTTCAACGGATGGATAACGTAGGCATTGTCGTCGACGACCTACCGGCGACGATCGCGTTCTTTCGCGAGCTCGGCCTCAAGCTCGAGGGGCAAGCCACGGTCGAAGGAGAATGGGCAGGGCGTGTCACTGGACTGGGCAACCAGCGCGTCGAGGTCGCCATGATGCGCACGCCGGACGGCCACGGCCGGCTCGAGCTCTCGCGATTTCTCGCGCCTCGTCCAGTCGCCGATCACCGGAACTCGCCGGTGAACACTCTCGGCTATCTACGCGTGATGTTCGCCGTGGACGACCTCGACGAGACGCTCACCCGGCTCCGTGAGCACGGCGCGCAGCTCGTCGGCGAAGTGGTCCAGTACGAAGACGTGTATCGGCTCTGCTACATCCGCGGGCCCGAAGGACTTCTTATAGGGCTCGCCCAAGAACTCGGCTGAGCGCCAAGCCTTTCACGTGGTGATTTGATCGATTCCGATCGCCCGACGGCTCCGTAGCCTGCTGCCCGCGCGAAGCGGGTGCGACTTATCCTGGCGACCGCGATGACTGCCGTCTAATGGAACGAGGTCTCCTACGGTGGCCGGCTTCCGCACCCACCGTGACCCAGGCGCCTATAGGCGTCGGGCTAAGGGATGAGTTTCGCGGCACCGCACGGTCTGTAGACAGGAGACCAAGAAGGAGCCGCCCATGTCAGCAACCGTTCTAGACATGTCGATATCCCTCGACGGGTTCATCGCCGGGCCCAACGCGGGACCCGGCAACGGGCTCGGCGACGGCGGGCAGCGCCTGCACGAATGGGCATTGACGTCTGACGACTCCGAGAAGATGGAAGTGGTCCGTACGGGCGTCAACGGCCGAGTCTTCGCCGAGCTGATGTCCACCGGGGCGGTCGTCGCCGGCCGGGGGACCTTCGAGCCTGCTGGCGGCTGGGGCGGTGACCACCACGACAGCGTGCCGATCTTCATCCTCTATCGCCAGGATCCAGGCATCGATATCTCGCGGTGGCCGCTGGTCACTGCCGAGAACGACATCACGACCGCGATGACTCAGGCCAAGCAGGCTGCGAGCGACAAGAACGTGCCCGTCCACGGAGCGGGAATCTTCCGGCTCGCCCTTGCCGCCGGCGTCCTCGACGAGCTCGAGCTGCACGTCATCCCGGTACTCCTCGGTCAAGGGCGCCGTCTGTTCGAAGGCCTCGCTCCCGAGCAGATCGAGCTCCAGCGTACCCGGATCCTCGAGGGGGAGGCCGGTGTCACCACATGCACTATCGGGTCCAGTACTGAACTCAGGGCTCCGCGCTTCACGGCGTCAGCCATATGTGGTTATCCCCTTCTCGCCCGGCCCTCGGTCGGAGGGGTCACTTCGTTTCGTCTTCGGATCCGAACCGCTACAGAGCAGCCATTCGCGTCTCGAGATAGCGTCGCTCCGGAATGCTCGTGGTGAGGCGAGCGGCGCGCTCGTACGCCGCGCGGGCGCCGACCTCGTCGCCGGCCATCTCGAGGAGATGGCCGCGCACAGCCGCTAGACGGTGGTGGTCGCGCAGCGGCTCGTCGAGCGTCTCCAGCAACTGCAGTCCCGCGCGCGGACCGTGGGCCATCGCGACCGCGACGGCTCGGTTGAGCGTGACCACCGGCCCCGGCGAGACGCGCTCGAGGATCTCGTAGACGGCAAGGATCTGCCGCCAGTCGGTCTCCCGCGCGCTTGGCGCCTCGTCGTGGATCGCGGCGATCGCGGCCTGAAGCTGGTAGGGGCCTCCCGGCTTGCTCGCCAGCGACTCCTCGACCAGCGCGACGCCTTCGGCGATCTTGGCGCGGTCCCACCGCGAGCGGTCCTGCTCGGCCAGCGGGACGAGGCTTCCGTCCTCGCGGGTGCGCGCCGGACGGCGGGCGTCGGTCAGGAGCATCAGCGCAAGCAGCCCCGCCACCTCGCCGTCGTCCGGCAGCCGGCGGTGGACCTCGCGCGTCAGGCGGATCGCCTCGGCGCTCAGCTCGATGCGGGCCACGTGCGCGCCGGAGCTCGCCATGTAGCCCTCGTTGAAGATGAGGTAGAGCACGTGGAGGACGACGGGCAGCGCCTCGGGCGCGGGAGGCGCGAACCGAGCGCCCGCGGCGCGGATCGTCGCCTTCGCCCGGCTGACGCGCTGCGCCATCGTGCTCTCCGGAACCAGGAACGCGCTCGCGATCTCTGCGGTGGTCAAGCCGCCGACGGCGCGCAGCGTCAGCGCGACCTGCGAGGCGGGCGTCAGCGATTCGTGGCAGCACATGAAGAGGAGCTCCAGCGTGTCGTCCTCGTCGGCCGCCTCACCCCGCGGCGGCTCGCGCGCCACGCCCTCCTCGCGGCGGCGCCGTGCACTCTCGCTGCGCAGCTCGTCGATCAGCCGGCGGTGGGCGGCGGTGAGGAGCCAGCCGCGCGGATTGGCCGGTACGCCGTCGCGCGGCCATTGCAGCGCCGCGTCGAGGAGCGCCTCCTGCACGGCGTCCTCGCACGCGTCGAACCTTCCGTAGCGGCGGACGAGCGTCCCGAGGACGCGCGGCGCCAGCCCGCGCAGCTGCTCCTCAATGCTCACATCTCCTCTCCTCCGGGGGTCATCACCGGCCGCACCTCGATTCCCATCCAGCGCGCGTCGGGCCACGTTGCCGCGACCTCGAGCGCGCGGTCCAGCGAGTCGCAGTCGATCATGCAGTAGCCGGCCAGATGCTCCTTGGCCTCGAGGTAGGGCCCGTCGGTCACGGCCGGGACGCCGTCGCGCACGCGCACGACCTTCGCCTGCGAGGCGTCGGCGAGGCCTTCGCCTCCGACCCATTCGCCCGAGGCCGTCAGCTCGTCGATCAGGCGCCCGACCTCGGCCCCGATCTGGTCCATCGGCTCCGGTGGGTCGTCCATGAAGTTGGGGTTGTGGTGGATCAGCAGCATGTACTTCACGATGTCGCTCCTTTCGGGGGTTCGCGGTGAGATCGGAGCCGATTTTTCTTTCTCGACATGTCGAGCGATGAGGTCTGGCTCCGACTCCGGTCTGAAAGTTCAAGTGCCGAAGGAAAGGACCGACATGACCGCCGATCGTTCCCGCTGGATCGCTCTCTACGTCCTCTGCGTGGGGATGCTGATGATCGTCCTCGATGTCACCGTCGTGAACGTCGCTCTTCCGTCCATCCAGGACGACCTCGGGTTCTCGACCTCCAGTCTCGCGTGGGTCGTGAACGGGTACCTGATCTCCTTCGGCGGGCTGCTGCTCCTCGCCGGGCGCCTTGGTGACCTGGTTGGTCGCCGGACCATCTTCCTGGCCGGGCTGGCGCTGTTCACCGGCGCCTCGGCGCTGTGCGGCCTGGCGCAGAGCGAGGTGTGGCTGGTCGCGGCGCGGTTCGTGCAGGGCATCGGTGGCGCGATGACCTCGGCCGTCATCCTCGGCATGATCGTGACGATGTTCCCGGAGCCCCGGGAGCAGGCGAAGGCGATCGGGGTCTACGCGTTCGTCGCCTCGGCGGGCGGCTCGGTCGGCCTGCTTGCCGGCGGCGTGCTCACCCAGGCCATCGACTGGCACTGGATCTTCTTCATCAACCTCCCGATCGGCATCGCGACGGCGATATTCGGCCGCCGGCTGCTGGCCGCCGACGAGGGCATCGGCCTGAGCAAGGGCGCCGACCTGCCGGGCGCTGCGCTCATCACGGGCGCGCTGATGGTCGGCGTCTACGCGATCGTCAAGCCCGCGGCAGAGGACGGCTGGGGCGCGTCGACGACGCTGATTCTCGGCGCCGTCTCGATCGCCCTGCTGGCCGCGTTCGTTGCCCGCGAGGCGAAGGCCGCCACGCCGCTGATGCCGCTGCGGATCTTCCGCTCGCGCAACGTGACCGGCGCGAACCTCATCCAGGTGCTGACCGTGGCCGGGATGTTCGGGATGTTCTTCCTCGGCTCGCTCTACCTGCAGCGGGTGCTCGGCTACGACGCGCTGCAGATCGGCCTGGCGTTCCTGCCGGTGACGATCGTGATGGGCACGCTGTCGCTGCGCTACTCGGAGAAGCTGATCCAGCGATTCGGCGCCCGCACGATGCAGTTCCCGGGGCTGGGCCTGATGGTCGCCGGCATGGCGCTGTTCGCCCAAGCGCCGGTCGACGGCTCCTACGTGCGCGACGTTCTGCCAGCGCTGCTGCTGACCGGCACCGGCGTGGGCCTCTGCTTTCCCGCCCTGATGGGCCTGGCGATGTCGGGCGCGACGCCGAGCGACGCCGGCCTGGCCTCGGGCCTGGTCAACACCGCCGCGCAGGTCGGCGGGGCGCTGGGCCTGGCGGTCCTGGCGACGGTGTCCACCTCGCGCAGCAACCACCTGGCGCACGCCGGCACGGCGCACGCGCAGGCGCTGACCAGCGGGTATCACCTGGCGTTCCTGATCGCGGCCGGCCTGGTCGCCGCCGCGATCGTGGTCGCCGCGGTGGTCGTGCAGTCCGAGCAGCGCGCGGCCGCGGCGACGGCCCGGGCCGGCGAGCTGGCCTACGAGGGCTGCTGAATCAGGCGCTCGAGAGCGGCGAGGTCGAGCGGGCTTGTATGCCGCTCGCCCGCCGCGAAGAGCGTCGGCGTCGTCGCCACCCCTGCCTTCGCCCCACCCCGGAAATCGTCTCGGACGCGGTCACGCACCGCGTCCGAGCGTCTTTCGGCCTCGAAGCGCTCGACGTCCAGGCCCAGGCGCTTGGCACCTGTCCACAGGGCGGGTCCTCAAGCCGGCCCTGGTCGGCAAACAGCGCGTCGTGCATCTCCCAGAACATCTCCTGACGGCCGCCGCCTCGGCCGGCGACCGCCCGGCCGAGACAGCCAGGCGCCGCCGTGGCCGCGATATCGACCAGGTCGGCTGTCGCCTGAGGTACCGCGATCTCAGGGAAGCAGGTGCGAGCCAGGTACCCCGTCAGCTCCCCAAATTCGCCAGTTGCCGAACCCGCGCAAGGGAGGTTCGGGCGGAATCGTCGACGGGGTGCGCGTCCGGGGAGAATGCGGGTCTGGCGGATGCGGTGGGCGGCCGATGAGTTCGGCTGCCCGCGTTGGTCTAATGGTCGGGGTCCTCAACAGACGAAGGAGAATCGTGATTATCGCTTTCCCAGGCGAATCAGCGGACTATCGAGCGGCGCGCGACCGGCTGCTTGAGCAAGAGATCGAGCTGCGCCGGGCGACCGAGGCGGTAGCGGTCTCGCGGCGGGCGCTACCGCCGGGCGGATCGGTTCCGGAGGACTACGCGTTCCACGGCGCCGACGCGAACGGCGCCCTGACAGAGGTGAAGCTATCCGAGTTGTTCGAGCCGGGAAAGCACAGCCTCGTGATCTACAACTTCATGTTCCCGCGCGATCCAGACGATGCCTCCGCTGGGCCGGCGAACGGCGAGACGGCGCTGCTGCCCGTGGAGGAAGGCCCGTGCCCCTCGTGCACGGCGCTGCTTGACCAGCTCGACGGCGCCGCCGAGCACGCCGCGCAGCACATCAACTTCGCCGTCGTCGCGAAGACGTCGCTTCCTCGTCTGCTGACGTTCGCTGAGGAGCGCGGGTGGCGTCGCCTCCGTCTCCTGTCCTCGGCCGCCAACGCGTACAACCGCGACTACCACGGAGAAACTGCCGAGGGACTCCAGCGGCCGATGCTCAATGTGTTCCACCGTGACTCGGACGCTATCCGCCACTTCTGGGGGTCAGAACTCCTCTACGCCCCGGCCGACGACGACGAGGACCCGCGTCACGTCGGCACCCTCGAGCCGCTCTGGAATCTCTTCGACCTCACCCCCGAAGGACGTCCGCGTGACTGGTACGAGCAGCTGAACTACTAACGAGCGCCTCCAGCAAGGACCATCCGGGCTCGCGCATGCCGCGCAAGGCGAGACGCGGCTCGTCGGCGGCTCGATATTCGTCGCATCGGCAAAGGAGGTCTCGCCCCGGGGACGGGGTCGGACTCCGCGGGCCAGTCTCTTCCGCATCCGCGGGGAGATGTGTACGTCGGCGGGCGACCTGGCGATCCCAGGCGCAAGTCGCGCGCTCTGCGCTCGCATCACCCTAGAGCGTGACGTCGGCGCGGTCGTCGGGACTGCTGTCTGGATCGAGGACCCAATGCTGTGACACTGTCGCCCGATAGAGCCGATACGGCGCCGGAGCTTGCACGTCCTCCGTGGCCCAGCGATGGGTCAGACCCTGTGCCTGGCCGGCCGTATCAAAGAAGGCGACGTCGCGTTCAAGTTCAGCGCCCGACAGTTCCTCGGCGCGCGCCGACATGTACACCGCCCGCGCACTGCCCACCGCGACCCGGAGTCGAAGATGACGATGCTCATCTCAGGCCGCGTCTTGACGTTCCGAGAATGCCTTCGCTCCGGTGACGAGACCCAGATGAACCGCCGGTGATCGGACTGCGCGAACCACACCGGAGTGACCCACGGCACGCCGTCCTCGTCGGCGGTGCCGAGCACCATGTAGCGGTTCGACTCGATGATGCCCCTGGCCATGTCGCTGAAGTCAGTCATCGTCTCCTCCTCCTGCGCTACGCCGCGTCGGTCTTCGGCTCCAGCCGCAGCCGTTTATCCGCTGCCAGGAGGTAGGTGAGCAGGACCACCCCGGAGTTGAACCGCTTCACGTCGTCTAGCTCCAGCCGAACGGTCCCCCTGTCCCCGAGCACATGGACGTTTCCCTGGCCCCAGACGAGCGGGTTCAGGTAGACCTCGTACTCGTCGACCAAGCCCTTCGAGGCGAGCGCGTACGCGAACTCACCGCTCCCGTGCATGAACAGGTCACCGTCGACCTCGCGCTTCAGCTTGGGGATCGAGTCCTCGAGGTCCCCGTTGAGCAGGGTCGCGTTCCATCCGAGATCCCCGGCCAGGGTGTTGGACCCGACGTACTTGCGCATCGCGTTAACCATGTCGGCCCACTTGCCGGTTTGGCTCGGCCAGTATCCCGCCAAGCCCTCGAAAGTCTTGCGGCCCAGCACCAGCCCGCCGGATCTGGCCTGCCGTTCGAACGAGTACTGGCCATGGTCTCCGTCCGGCTGCACCCACTCGCCCACCGGGTCGATGACGCCGTCGACGGTGGCCTGCGTGGTCGCGATCAACTTTCCCATCTCGACTCTCCTTCGGTCGCCTCGGGGGCTCCCTGTCGCGTGAGGCGATGGCGTTGGTCGGCGTGGTCGCGGTCGGGGTCGGCGGTCACCCGGACGATCGTCCGGTCGGCGTGGCCGGCGAAGCCGTCCATCGAGACCGATATCGCCAAAATCAGGCTACGGCCGCTCATGACGCCACGCGATAGCGCAGGTGCGTGACGCCGGGCGCGTCGAGCACCCGTGTCGACTCGAGCTCGATGCGGTCTGCGCCGAACAGGCGCCGCCCGTCACCGAGCACGACCGGGACCAGGTGGATCTCCAGCTCGTCGAGCAGGCCCTCGCGCAGCAGCGACTGCGCAAGTCCGGCGCCATGGACCATCACGTCCTTGTCGCCGGCGGCCGCTTTGGCCTCGCGTATCCCGGTCGCGGCGTCGGAGACGTAGTGGACCCAGCCGCTCTGCGGCTCTGGCGGGGTCCCGCGCGTGGGCACGAAGATCGGCACGCCGTGGTGGTCGCCGCCCCAGTGACCGGCGTACTCGAACGTCTTGCGCCCGACGACGACTGCACCCGTCGCCATCAGCTCGGCGAACACCTGCCCGCTCAACCCGGGCGGGTCGAAGTACGGCGGCTTGGACACGGGCTCGCCGAACCACTCATGCAGCCGGTGGCCACCGGTCCCGAGCCCGTTGTCCGGGCCGTCGTCCGGGCCGGTGATAAACCCGTCGAGTGACATCGACATGTACAGGATGGATTTCGCCATGCAGTCTCCTTCCTCGGGATTTACAGGGCTCGTTCCAGCCGATCGAACGCGTGCGCGAGACCGCGCCCGTGCTCGTCGCGCAGCTCGTCGGACGGGAAGCCCGCTTGGACCATCGTCATCAGGGTCGCCCCGTCTCGGGGCGCGAACGTGAACTCGGTGCTGAACGCGAATCTCGACCCGTCGAGGCGGGTCTCGGTCGTGGCCAGCAGCAGGCGGCGGGGGCGCTCGATCGCCTCGAACACGTGCCGGTGCCGGTAGAGCTCGCCGCGCGAGGGGCCGAAGGCGATCTCCCAGGCGCCGCCGACGCGCAGCTCGCAGCGCGAGTCGACGACCCATCCTGGGGCGTCGTTGCCGTAGAACTCGCGTTGGCCAGCCGCGCTCGTGAACAGGTCGAACACGCGCGCGGGAGACGCCTGGATCAGGCGCTCGTAGCGGAGTTCGCGGCTCACCCCGTGCGCTCCACGAACCGCTCGAAGCGGTCCAACCGGCTCTCCCAGCCGCAGCGGTGGGCCTCGATCCACTCGCCCGCCTCGCCGAGCGCCGTTGCGGAGCCGAGCCGGCACTCGCGCGCCCGGCCTACCTTCTCAGTCTCGACCAGGCCGGCGAGCTGGAGAATCCCGACGTGCTTCTTGATCCCGTTGAGGGTCAGGCCCGACGGCCCAGCGAGCTGGCTCAGCGTCGCGGGGCCGCGGCCCAGGCGCTCAAGGATTCCCCGCCGTGTCGGGTCCGAGAGCGCAAAGAACGTCGCGTCGAGTGCTGGCGATACTGCACCGATCGGCGCACTATACCGGCTGACCGTCCCTTTCTAGACGGACCTGGCGGCCAGCGCGCAACGGATGCCGCGGCTACTGCTCACACCGCCACGTGGTGCCCGGCACGGCGCAGCACGTCGACAGCTTCTTCCAGCCGGCCGGCCGGGACGAGGACGAGGTCTCCGTCGTAGCTCGCAGCCGTCCAGACCGGGAGCTCGGCGGCGGCGAGCGGCGCCACAATGGCGCTGAGCATGCCCGTCGCCTCCGGGTCGTGCGCGTCATCTCCGTTCCAAAGAGCCGCCCACGCGTCCTCGGCGGTGTCGTCGCGCCGCATCGTGGCACCCCCGTCCGGACCGAGCACGAGCGCGAGTAGATCGGCCCCGAAGGCGACTGTGCGCACATCGGTCATGCGCGTGAGGACGAAGCGGCCCTGCAGCACGCACAGGTTCTGTCGAGCGGCCGGCATTGAGCTCATGCCCCGCGGGGGCACCGATCGCGGTAGTGCAGGTGCGTCACGCCGGCCTCGTCGGTGGTGCCGAGCACCATGTAGCGGTTCGACTCAATGACGCCCCTGGCGTGGACGGGTGCTCCCACGTTGACGAACAGGTGTGCCCGACGGCATCGGCGGGACGTTCATCCGGCGGTCGCGTGGAACCCCGGTCAAGCAGTAGATATCGCCGATGAACCGGTCGAGCGGAGGGACCGGCACCCGGCCGACGTATTCCATGGACGCAGTGTGGCCGACGAGGCTTCAGTTCGCGCAACGACCAACCCTGCTCATACAACAAAGTCTCGACCGCCAGGCCACGAGAGACGCGCTATTCGCCTCTATGAACGAGGGCCGTGTGTCAAGTCCCTCGGGAAGATGTCAGATCGCTGACGCCCTCACTGGTAATCGCCGGGTGAACGCTGGCCGTGTCAAGCGCCTCAGCAAGAGCACTGAAGTGGAACAGCAGGGGCTGATGGCGCTTGACACGACAGCGCGAACCTGGCAGGACGTTGTCACGGAGCGCGGGCGGGTTGGTGATGGTGTGGAGCAGTGCCCATGTCTCTATCGCTTCATCAACTTCGAGGACCAGGTGTTATCGGGGCTCGCTCCGGCGGCGCATGTCAAAAAAGGACTGTCAGGCAGTCAGGCGAGAAATGGCGCCTTCCGGAGCGAACGGCTTAAACGGTTGGTTGCGGGTCAGCATGTACCAGATCGCCTCGGTCAGCTTGCGAGCGAGCTCAATCTGGGCGACTTTCGCGCCGCGTTGGCGGCCCAGGCGGCGTTTGGTGCGCTGGTAGCGCTCCTTGTAGAGCGGATGCGCGGAGGCGTGGATCGCTGCTTCCATCAGCCCCCAGCGCAGGTATCTGGGGCCGTGCTTGGAGATCGGGCCGCGGCGGTCGACTTCGCCGGACTGGCTCACGCGCGGGCACAGGCCGGTGTATCCGGTCAGCTTGACCGGCGATGAGAAGCGGCTGATCTCGCCGATCTCGGCGGCGATCGCGAAGCCGGTGACCCAGCCGATCCCCGGGGCGCTCATCAACAACCGGATGTAGCGGTGATCGGCGCCCGAGCGCTGCAGCCAGCGCTCGATCTCCGCGATCCGCCGGTCGAGATCGTCGATCAGCTCGACGCTCGCCCGGACCTGACCAAGCCACGGCTCGGGGAAATCCAGCTCGGCGAGCAGCCGTCGGCCGCCGGCTCCGAACAGGTCCGCCATCGGGACCTGATGGCCGAACGCGATCAGCGACGCGTGCACCCGGTTCTTGAGGATCGAGCGGTGCTTGACCAGGTGCAGCCGCCACCTCGAGCGCTCACGCTCTTGGCGGAGCTCGGGCGTCGGCAGCCAGATCGCCGGCACCAGATCGCGGAACGACAGCTCCGCGAGCACGCGCGCGTCGATCCTGTCGGTCTTGCACGCCAACGGCGCCAGCCCCTTGACCCGCTGCGCGTCGGCGACCAGCACCTCCCACCCGTAGCGGACCAACTCGTCGTGCACGAACCGAGCGCCGTTCATCGACTCGACCACCCCGCGCAGCGGCTCGTCATACACCGCGACCCGCCGGCGAAGCTACGGCAGCGAGCCTCGAGGCCGCTCGACTCCGGCCGGCAGCCGTCCTTCGTCCGCCAGCTTGTCCAGATGCGCCGCAAGCGTGACCGCTGCTGCGGGCCGCAGTTCCGCGGGCGCGTCATCCCAAGCTGAGTCGAGCAACTCCCGCTCGTTGCGCTTGCCGGCGTTAAGCGCCGCGATCAGCCGGCGCTCGCGCTCGAGTCGATGTGCGATGTACTCGTCGAGCTTCCCGGCCGGGTCGGTGACGATCGGACCGTGGCCGGGACACAGCAGCGCCAGTTCGAGCTCGCGCAGTCGCGCCAGCGCCTCGAGGTAGCCCGTCAGCGCACCCGGATCCGGCGAGATGAAGACACTACCCTGGCCGAGCACGGCGTCGCCGGTGAATGCGACGTGTCCGCTGATGAAGATCAGATGGTCGGCCGCATGGCCGGGGCTCGCAAGCACCAGCAGCGGACCGAAGGTGGCGCCGTCGGACAGCTGTCGATCGATGTCTCCGCGCGCCGCGCCGACGGGCGCCTGCGGAAACCGCCCCCGTAGCTCGGGTACCCCCTCGGTGTGATCGAGGTGGTCGTGCGTGAGCGCGATCCCTCCCAGCCCTCCCCGGGCGTCGAGCTCCTCGACGAGCGCCGCGAGGTGTTCCTCGAGCGCCGGACCGGGATCCACCAGCCAAGCCGGATTTCGGCCCACGACCCACGAATTTGTCCCAGTCAGGCTGTACGGGCCCGGATTGGACGCCCGTATCCCGACCATGTCCCGCCCCTCCAGCTCGAGCCGCGTCATCTCACCAGCATGACAGCGGCGAGCCAGGCGGGGCCTCTGGCGGGTCCGCGGCTATGGGATACTGGGCTCATCGGGGCGTGGCGCAGCCTGGTAGCGCGCACCGTTCGGGTCGGTGAGGTCCCCGGTTCAAATCCGGGCGCCCCGATAAAAGCCCCGCAAATGCGGGGTTTTTCTTGCTCTGATACCCGGTGCTTAGGGCCTTTTGGAGGGCGACTGCGGTCACTGCGCCGAAACTCGATCCAGGCGAAAAGCCCTGCAAGAGCGAGGTTTTCGTGTCGTGGTGGCGCGCACCGGCGCCGTCGGTGAGGTCCCCTGTTCAGCGCTGACACCCCCGACCTAAAAATCCCTGGTAAACGGCGAATTGCGCCATCGCGGGCTGATGGCCCTCGGCAGCCTCCCTGGCCATTCCCTGCCGAAACCCTCGGCTCTCGTTCGGATCGGATGCGGCGCTGGTCAGACTCCGCGCGCTGCGTGGCGGCGCGGGTCGTGCTATTGACTGTGATTGAACGAGGGTTGGCGCGGGTGTCCCCGGCAGGAGGTCGGCCCTCCGGATCGAAAGCTTTGGGTCAGGCACGTGCGGTAGCAGCCGCGCGGCCGGGCTAGCGAAATATGGAGGACCGACCTCGGCTCACGTTACGCGGTGGCCTGTGCTGATCCTGCTTGTCTTCCTGGGAAGGAGGGAGTTGCTGTGCTGCAGGTTGGGTTGGATCTGAGCCGCAGGCGGGTCGAGGTGTGCTTGATCTCGAGCGAGGGAGAGCTGGTCGAGCACTTCCGCGCGTCTTTGGACCGCGACGGCCTGTACGGGCTGAGCCTACTGGCCCGGGGTCGTGGATGGGACTTGCGTGCTGGCCGGGGAGGCGTAGGAAGAGTGGTATGACGCGCTGGCGCTCGGGCTGGAGCCGGCGGCCGGATCGCCCGACGCTGACCATTCCTGAGGAGCGCTGCTGGTCCCCGAGTTGCTCGCGCTGCTGCTGCCCGAGGTATCGGGGCTCCCGGCTGCCGAGGTCGACCAGTTGTTCGCGTCCGATGGGGTATCGGTGCCGCTGGTGGTGGTCGGGTTTGTGGCGTCGAGTGAGGTGCTGTCCTGTGCGCCGGGGGCGCTCGTCTGCGTCCAGGTGCCGGCGGGCGCCGAGGTGCTCGTCTCCGGCGCGTTAGTGACCACGCTGCTCGGAGCCGTAGTAGCGCCCGACTGGCTGGGCCCCACTGCGGGTTGCTGGCTAGAGCTGGCGGGGCTTTGCGGCTGGGGCTCCCGGGGCGCGGTGGCCGCCTGCAGCGCGCGCGTGTGCGGACGAGGCACAGCCGTCGGCGGTGGGGCACTGCTAGTAGCGGCGGTGGTGATCGTCGGTGGGCTAGCTTCGGCGGCCTGCGTTTGTGCCGGCGCGGGGAGGCTTTGCACGATCGTCTTTACCTGGCGGTGAGCGGGACGGTGAACGGGTGGAGCGATCGTGTGCTGGAGCTCAACCGCGCCTCCAGCCGCGACCACGGCTGCGGCGAGGAGGGGAGCAACATGACCGGCCGCAGTGACGAGGATGCCGGCCGATGCAGCGGCCCCTCCGGTGCCGACCGCCGCGCCACCGCCAACCGCCGCGCCGCCACCGACCGCCGCGCCACCACCGACCGCCGCGCCACCGCCGACCGCCGCGCCACCGCCGACCGCCGCGCCACCGCCGACCGCCGCGCCACCGCCGACCGCCGCGCCGCCACCGACCGCCCCGCTACCCGCCGCCGCGCCACCGCCGATCGCCCCGCTGCCGGTCGCGGCGGCGCTGCCGCCGGCGCCGCCGCCCAGCCCCAGCTTCGCCAAGATCCCCAGCGGTCCGAGAGCCGGGCTGAGGGCGGCCAGCTCGTGGCTGACCCCGCGTACCTGCCGGCGGAAGCGTCGGCAATCCTCGCAATCGCGCAGATGACGCCTGACCACGCCGCTGGCCCGGACGCCACGATCATGCGCGCCGATCAGCTCCTCGCGAATCTCCGAGCAGGCGGTGTCGCGCGCCTCGACTGATTGCGCGAGCCCGACGCGCGCTCGCACCAACAGCGATTTCACCGCCGGGATCGAGACACCAAGCGCTTCGGCGACCTCGGCATAGCTCATGCCCGCGAGCTCGCGCATCAACAGCGCCGAGCGCTGCTGATCGGGCAGTCGCCGCACGTCGGCGATCAGGCGCCGAAGCGATTCACGCTGCTCGGCGGCAGCGGTCGGATCATGGTTCGGCGCCCGCACCAGCTGGAGCACCTCCGGCGGCGGTGGGGCGGGACGCCGCAGCTCGTCGACACAGCGGTTGTGCGCGACCCGATATAGCCACGCCCGCAGAGCGAGCTTGCGATCGCTCGCGCGTAGGCCCGAATAAGCGCGGACGAAGATGTCCTGGAGCGCGTCCTCCGCGTCCTGGCGGGGGCCGGGGAGCATCTGTCGCGTGTACGCGAACAGGCGCTGGCGATAGCGATCGTGGATGACGTGAAAGGCTTCGTCGTGGCCGGCTCTTACCAGCTCAACCAGTTGCTCATCGGAACGCAACCGAAGCAGCGGTGCCGCGAGGGAGATCCGATGATCCAGGCCGATCCGTGCTGGGAGGGCTGAGGCTTCCACGTGAACCTGTCCTCACTCTAGAGGAGTGATCAAGAAAAAATGCGCGAGTCGCGTAATCACGCGAGCGAGACCATCACATGCTTGATCTCCGTGTAGTCCTCCACTGCGTAGATGCTCAGATCCTTGCCATACCCCGACTGCTTGAAGCCGCCGTGGGGCATCTCGGAAGCGAGGGGGATGTGGTCGTTCACCCAGACACACCCGAATCGGAGGGCCTTCGAGACCCGCATCGCGCGGGCGACGTCTCGCGTCCACACCGACGAGGCCAGCCCGTACGGCGTGCCGTTGGCCCATTCGATCGCCTCAGCCTCATCTGAAAACGGCTGCACGGTGATAACTGGCCCGAAAATCTCGCGCTGAATCATCTCGTCGTCCTGCCTGAGCCCAGCCACGACCGTCGGTTCGAGGAAGAAGCCAGGCCGATCGGGCTCGCTCCCGCCGGTGGCGATCTCGGCATGCTCGGGTCGGCGCGAGAGAAAGCCCTCGATCCGCTCGCGCTGCCGCGCCGAGTTGACCGGCCCCAGTGTCGTGTCCGCCGAGCGGGTATTTCCGAGCAGCAGCCCGTTGGCCTGCTCGACGAGCCCGGCGACGACCTCGTCGTGGACCTTTGCGCCGGCCAGCACCCGAGTCGCCGCGGTGCAGTCCTGCCCGGCGTTGTAGTACCCGGTCCCGGCGATCGTCTCGAGCGCAGTGTCGAGCTCGACATCGTCGAACACGACGACCGGGGCCTTGCCGCCGAGCTCGAGGTGCACGCGCTTGAGGGTGTCTGCCGCTGCGCGCGCGATCCACTTGCCGGTCTCGACCGACCCGGTCAGCGAGACCATGTCCACCTCGGGGTGCGTGACCAGCGCCTGCCCGGCTGGATTGCCGTGGCCGGTGATCACGTTGAGCACTCCCTCGGGCAGAACCTCCGCGGCGAGCTCGGCCATTCTCAGCGTGCTGAGCGGCGTGGTCTCGGCCGGTTTCAGGACGATCGTGTTGCCGGCGGCGAGCGCCGGCCCGATCTTCCACACGGCCATCATCAGGGGATAGTTCCACGGCGCGATCTGGCCGATCACGCCCACCGGCTCCCGACGGATCAGGGAGGTGTAGCCGCTCATGTACTCGCCGGCGGCGCGGCCTTCCAGGCAACGGGCGGCGCCGGCGAAGAACCGCAGGTTGTCGACCATGAAAGGGATCTCGTCCTCACGAAAGGCGGTGATCGGCTTCCCGGCGTTGTCGGATTCGAGCTCTGCGATCTCTTCTGCGTGCTCCTCGATCGCGTCGGCGAGCTTCAACAGCGCGTGCGCGCGCTCGCCGGGCGTGACCGCGGCCCAACCGGGAAATGCGGTGCGCGCAGCGCGGACCGCGAGGTCGACGTCCTCCGGGCCCGACACCGGCGCGTGAGCGATCACCTCACCGGTCGCGGGATTGAGGATCGGCTCGGTCTGTCCATCCACCGGAGCCACGTGTTCTGAGCCGATGAAGTTCTTGAGGTTTATCGCAGTGCTAGCCATCGTCAGGCGACGCTACCACCGCAGAGCAGGAACCGCGTGGAGCATTTACCGGTGCGTGGTTCTACGCTTCGGCAGGATGAACCAGGGACAGCGATTGGCTGCTCCGGCGACCTTCCGGTCGCTGGATAACGACTCGCGCTGCTGATCGCGATGGACCCTGCCTCGGGGATTGGGATACCGGTTGCGTTCGGGGCGGGGCTGATCTCGTTCCTGTCACCGTGCGTCTTGCCGCTGGTGCCCGGCTATATCTCGGCCGTTGCGGGCGTCGCGCCAACCGAGATCCGGGCGCGGCGGGTCATCGGCCCGAGCATGGCGTTCGTCGCAAGCTTCTCCGCGATTTTCATCTCGCTCGGCCTGTTGGGACAGCAAGCTCTTCACGGCGCGCTCACGGGTCCCGCTGCGCTCAAGATCAGCGGTGCGGTAATCGTGATCATGGGAGTGATCTTCGTACTGGCGCCGTTCGTGCCGCTCCTGTCGCGCGAGTGGCACGTCGACAGGCTGATGCAGCGCGCTGGCCGCAGTGGTCCGGTGCTGACGGGGGCAGCTTTTGCGCTCGCCTGGACGCCGTGCACCGGCCCTACCCTCGGCGCGATCGTGACCGCGGCGGGAACCTCCGCCTCGGCCGCCCATGGAGCTCTCTTGCTCGCGGTCTACTGCGCCGGCCTGGGGCTGCCGTTTCTGGTGACCGGACTCGCGTTCGGTTCTGCGACTTCGGCGTTCACGGTGGTCAAACGCCACTATCCGGTCGTGATTGCGCTCGGTGGCCTGGTTCTGATCGGGATGGGGGTGCTGATCTGGACCGGTGAATTCACGCAGTTGAACATCACCGTCAACCGCTGGCTCCAGGACCTGGGGCTCCCCGATTTCAACTCCGATACATAGCTGCACGAGCCCGCCGGACGTCGGCCCGGTCCGGCGGTTACGCTCCCGCCCGGAAGATGAGCCCGAGTATCCCGATCCCTCCAGTTGACGTTCCGCTCACCGGTGGTTCGGCGTTTCCGCCGATCGGGGATTACGCGTTCTTGTCTGACTGCCACACCGGGGCGCTGGTGGCACCCGAAGGCAACATCGAATGGATGTGCATCCCCCGGTTTGACTCGCCGAGCGTGTTTGGCTCGCTGCTCGACCGGCGCGCGGGAGGTTTCAGAGTGGGTCCTTACGGGATCGTGGTACCCCTCTCGACCCGGTACGTCCCAGGGACGATGATCCTAGAGACGACGTGGATGACCCCGTCGGGATGGATCGTGATCCGCGACGGACTGACGATCGGCCCGTGGCATGACAAGCACGCCGACGAGACATCACACACTCGTCCCCCAACCGATCATGACGCCGACCACATGTTGGTCCGCGCGGTGGAATGCATCCAGGGCGAGGTGCAGGTCGAGGCGATCTGCGAGCCCATGTTCGACTATGGCCGCAATCCCGCACATTGGGCGATGCTCGGGGAGGATTGGAGCACCGCCGAGGCCACCGACGGGGAGACGACCTTACGGCTGTTCTCGGATTTGCGCATCGGGATCGAAGGGAACCGCGCGCGAGCCCGTCACTCGTTGGTCGAAGGCGAGCGGCGATTCGTCGCGCTGGCTTGGACGCACGGACTCGACGGCCCTTCCGGCCTCGACGATGCACTCGCTCGCATGGAGGCGACCTCGCACTATTGGCGCACCTGGCTGGCGGGCGGCCGCTTCCCCGATCACCGCTGGCGCACCCACCTTCAGCGCTCAGCATTGACGCTCAAGGGACTCACCTACGCGCCGACCGGCGCGACCGTGGCGGCGGCGACCACTTCCCTGCCTGAGACTCCAGGCGGCGAGCGCAACTGGGACTACCGATACTGCTGGATGCGCGACGCGACGTTCACGCTCTGGGGGCTGCACGCGCTCGGACTCGACTGGGAAGCGGATGACTTCATGCAGTTCGTGGCCGATCTCGAGCGCCGCGACCGCGATGGCGCGCTGCAGATCATGTACGGACTCGCCGGCGAGCGCGACCTGACCGAGCACGAGCTTCCGCACCTGCACGGTTATGAGGGAGCGGTTCCCGTCCGAACCGGTAACGGGGCCTTCACTCAGCGCCAGAACGACGTCTACGGTGCGGTGCTCGACTCCGTGTATCTGCACACTCGAGTCGGCGGCCATGTGCCACAGAGACTGTGGCCCGTGCTGAAGGATCAGGTGCAGTGCGCGATCTCGGTCTGGCAGCAACCCGATCAAGGCATCTGGGAGGCCCGCGGAGAACCCAAGCACTATGTCTCCTCGAAGCTGATGTGCTGGGTGGCGGTCGACCGTGGGGCCCGGCTTGCCCAGCGTCAGGGCGACGGTGAGCAAGCGCAGGAATGGGCGGCCGCCGCCGAGGTGATCCGCGAGGACATCCTTGCCCGAGGCGTCAGCGAGCGGGGGGTGTTTCGTCAGCACTACGAGACCGACGCGCTCGACGCGTCGACCTTGCTGATTCCCTTGGTCCGTTTCCTGCCTGCCACCGATGAACGCGTCCACGCGACGATCGTCGCGATCGCCGACGAGCTGTCCGAAGGCGGGTTCGTGCTCAGGTACCGCGTCGGGGAAACCGATGATGGGCTCTCGGGCGAGGAGGGAACGTTCCTGATCTGTTCCTTCTGGCTGGTGTCGGCGCTATGTGAGATCGGCGACGGCGGCCGCGCCACGACGATCTGTGAGCGCCTGCTGGCGCAGACCTCGCCGCTGATGCTGTACGCCGAGGAGCTGGACGCGCACAGCGGCCGGCAACTGGGCAATTACCCGCAGGCGTTCACGCACCTGGCGCTGATCAACGCGGTGCTGCATGTGATCGCCCATGAGAACGCGGCGGATTAGCCGCGACCCGCGATCCCGGTCCTGCAATTCCCGATCCGCGACCCGCGACCCGCGATCGTAGATGGCTCCGATCAGCCAGGCTGATCGCCTCGCTGCGCCAACTCTCGCCTGGCGGTGCGGCGAAATCGTCTCGCTTTGGCGGCGTTGATCCTCAGCGCTAGCAGCCGAGAGCGCGGGATCTCGAAGCCGCCGACGAAACGATGCGGAATCAACGCCCAGCGGTCCTCGATGAACAACAGATCGCCGCGGACCTGGAAGTTCTCCTGCCAGCTGAACTGCTCGGCGTGCCGGTGGGCGGTAAGGCACGCGAGCCCAGGCTGCAGCGGGATATCGTTCGGCAGATCTCCAAGTCCGATCCAGCGGTTAGCGGGATCGAGCTGAACCGGAGTCCGGATCGCGAACGGGAACCCATCGGGAGAGACAAGCGAGAGGACCGCCGTCGGATAGCTCCTCCCAAGCTGGGAGATCCTCCGATCCCAGCTGCTGATACCACCGTGGGGGTTCGCATGGAAGCGCGCCGGCTCCTCGGAATGACCCGAGCGAACCTCCTCCATGTGAGCGCCGTAGAGCTGCGGCTCGCTGGCCGCATCGCCTCGAGGCCAGACGTACACCCGTTCGGGACGGACGTGGACGTAGATCCTTGTGTAGTACCAGGTCAGAAACCACTTCAGCGAGTCGGGCGGCTGGAGCTTCGCGGTTGCGGGCAGCTTCTCGAGCGACTCGCGTTGGTAACGCTCACGGTTTGCCGCCAGATTCCGGTCGTCGATCTGGGCCGAGCCCTGAACCAGGACCATCGGCGGCTGCTCCAGACCACTGCCGGTCGGATCCGAGAACAACAGTGCGACCAATGGGTTGGCTCCGGCGTCGTTTGCCTTCTTCGGATAGCCGACTGCGGTGCTGACGTCGATGCAGGGCGCTCCCGGGGTGTAGTAAGGGGTGACAGGCCAGGTAATCGGTTGCCCCAGCCGATCGATCGTCGTGAACTCGGTGGTGATGAACCGATCGAAAACCGCCTGGACGTCACTCGGGAGGGAGGCCGTCACGGAGCGAGTATAAGTCGCGCCTCCGGGCGAGGAGTGGTCCTATTCGTAGTAGCCGGTCTCGCCCGGCAGCACGACCCGCGCGGATCCGGCGCGCCGCACCACCCGCGGCTCGATCGGCCGGATTTCGTATTCGCGGGCGTGCTCGATCAAGGCCTGGGCGGAGTCGAAGGCGGCGAGCTGTTCGAGCTGCTTGACCGTTGGGAACACGAGCAGCAGCTGGTCTTCGCGCGCCGCCTCGAGCGCGGCCGCGGGCCGATACCAGCGCGCGTCCACGATCTCGCTGCCGTCGATCGTCGGTTCTGCGCCGGCTGGCGCGTACGCAAGAAAGAACCATGTGTCGAATCGGATCTGGACCTGCGCGGGTGTGATCCAGCGCGCGAAAGGGACCAGCGCATCCGGCCGGTCGAGCGTGATCCCCGCTTCCTCGGCCAGCTCGCGTACCGCCGCTGCGCGGAGCGCGCCCTCGCCCTCGCCCTCATCGCGCGCGACGGCGCCGCCCGGAAACACCCACGCGCCCCCCATGAACCGCGCTCGCGGGGTGCGCTGCACGAGCAACACTTCCAGCCGACCCACACCGCCTCGTAGCAAGATCACGGTGGCGGCGCGGCGCGGGACTGTAGCCGCTCCCGATTTGAGCTGCTCTCCTGGCCCCGGGCGGTTGACGTCCATCTCACGACCCTATCGCTACGCTAACCGCAGTGAAGTGGATGTGTGAATCGTGCGGGTTTATCTACGACCCGGCTGAAGGCGACCCCGACGGCGGGATCCCGCCCGGCACCGCGTTCGAAGATATTCCGGAGACCTGGTTCTGTCCGGTTTGCGGGGCCCGCAAGCGGGACTTCTCGCCCTACGAGATGTAGCTGCTGAATCTCCCCTGCGTCGGGCCGGCAGCTGCCGAAACGCCGCCCACTACGCGGCCGCGCGCAGGGTATCCGAAGTCTCTTGGGCGATTGCGGCCGCGGTGATCGCGACTAACCGGCCGAGGTCAGCTTCGGAGATCGCGAGCGGCGGCATCAACACGACAACGTCGCCGAGCGGTCGGATGATCGCACCCCGCCTACGGGCGGCAAGCGCGACTTGGTGACCGAGCCTCGCCCGAGGCGGTTGCTCGACCAGCTCGACGCCGACCATGAAGCCGCGCTGGCGAACCTCCGCGACGCCTGGCAGCGGAGCGACCCGTTGCGCCAACAAGCGTTCGAGTAACGCGATCTTGGGCTGCAGGCGGTACAGCGTGCGCTCGCGCTCGAACGTCTCGAGCGTTGCGATCGCCGCGGCACAAGCGAGCGGATTGCCGGTGTAGGTGTGTCCGTGAAAGAAGGTCCTGAACTGATCGAACGCTCCCAGGAACCCCTCGTAAACGCGCTCGGTGGTGAGCGTTGCTGCCAGCGGCAGGTATCCGCCGGTCAGCCCCTTGCCTACGCACATCAGGTCGGGGGTGACCTCCTCGTGCTCGCAGGCGAACATCCTGCCGGTCCGCCCAAAGCCGGTTGCGACCTCATCGCAAATCAGCAATGGACCGTAGCGGTCGCACAACTCGCGAACCTGTGCCAGATAGCCGTCGGGCGCGACCAGCATTCCAGCCGCTCCCTGGACCAGCGGCTCGACGATCACCGCCGCGATGCTGTCCTGGTGCTCGGCGAGCACACGCTCGAGCTGCTCGCCGTCGCCTGGTTTGACCTGCCAGGACTCGAACAGCAGCGGACGGTAGAGCGAGTGGAAGAGGAAGATCCCGCCGACCGAGACCGCGCCGATCGTGTCGCCGTGGTAGGCGTTCTCCAGGCAGACGAATTTCGTTCGCTGCGGCTGGGCTCGCTGCGCCCACCACTGAAACGCCATCTTCAGTGCGATCTCGACCGCGGTCGAACCGCTGTCGGAATAGAACACGCGCGAGATCCCCTCGGGGGCGACCGCAAGCAACCGCTCGGCGAGCTCGACCCCCGGCTGATGTGAGAGCCCGAGCATCGTCGAATGCGCGACCCGATTGAGCTGCTGCGCGATGGCGGCGTCGATCGCCGGATGCCGATGGCCGTGGACGTTGCACCACAGCGACGAGACTCCGTCGATGTACACATTGCCTTCTGTGTCGTAGAGGTTGGTGCCCTCGGCCTGTTCGATCACCACGGGCGGCTCCTCCTCGCACCATCCTTGCTGTTGGGTGAACGGGTGCCAGAGACAACGTCGATCGGAGGCGATGAGGTCGGCAGTCGTACGCATGCGAGGCACGCTAGCTGTGGGGTCGGTCGGAATCAGCCACCGCTGGCGTTAGCCGAGCCAGTCGGCGAGCGGCAGCGACTGAGCGGCCGCGGCCAGCAGCTCCGGGTCGGCTTCCGCGATCCGAGGGAGGGTGCCCACCCGGACGCCGCCGAGTCGCTCGATCGTCTCGACGTTCGAGCGCTCGACCACCCCCGGAGTCTCCGGCCACGGCGTCAGCACGACACCGAGTAGCTCGAGTCCGGCCGCTCTCGCCGCCTCGAGCGTGAGCAAAGTGTGGTTGATCGTCCCGAGTCCAGGCCTCGCCGCGATCACGAGCGGCAACTCGATGTCACGCGCGAAGCTGCGCACGTCGTACGTGTCGGTGAGCGGCACCATCAGGCCGCCAACACCCTCGACGACGAGCACTTCCGCGGCACGTGCGGCGGCGCTGACCGCGGCGCGCAACCGCTCCACGTCGATGCTCGTGCCGCTCAACATCGAGGCGAGGTGCGGCGAGACCGCCGGGCCGTAGCCGACCTCGTTGACTTTCGCTGCCGAGCAGCCCGCCGCGCGAGCTAGCAGCTGGTGGTCCGGCGGCCAAGCGGGATCGAGCGGCTCATCGAGCCCGGTGATCACCGGCTTGAGCGCCGCAACCGCGACACCGCGCGATCGCAATGAGGCGACAATCGCGCCCGCCAGGACGGTCTTGCCGACCCCCGTGTCAGTGCCGGTGACAAAACAGCCTCGCATTCACTCACGCCGCGCGCGGCTGGCGCTCGGGGGTGGGGGAGGCTGTAGGCGGCCGGCGCTCGGATGTGGGCCGGCGCTCGGAAGCACGATGTGCCGCAGGCGGCTGGCGCTCGGATGCGGGCCGGCGGCGCGGCTCGAAACCGGCTGCGCGCGCCGCCTGGGCGATCATGCGGGCCCCGAAGCTCAGCTCTTGCGCCTCGTGTGTGGCCATCAGCGCGAGGCGCAGGCGCGAGCTTCCAGGCGGCACCGTCGGAGGCCTGATTGCCTGCGCGAAGACGCCGCGCGCGAGTGCCATCTCGCAGACCCGCACCGCCAGATCCGCGTCGCCGATCAGGAGCGGAATGATCTGCGTTCGGGAGGCGCCTAGGTCGAAGCCCTCCCGCTTCAGCGCCGCGCGCAATTGAGCGGAGTTATCAGCAAGCCGGTCTACCCGGCCCGGTTGCTGCTCGAGCAGCTCGAGCGCCGCGAGCGCACCGGCGACGGCGGGCGGCGGCAGCGCGGTCGAGAAGATGAACGTGCGCGCGGCGTTCAGCAGGTAACGCGCCATCGAGCGGTCACACGCAACGAACGCCCCGTACGAGCCGAGAGCCTTGCCGAGCGTACCGATGACGACGTCCACCCGGTGCCCGAGCCCCGCCTCCGCGACAGCGCCGCGTCCTCCAGGACCGAGGGCGCCGGTGCCGTGGGCCTCGTCGACCATCAGCCGCAGGCGATGGCGTTCAGCGAGCTCGGCCAGTTGCGCGAGCGGCGCCACGTCGCCGTCCATCGAGAAGACGCCGTCGGTGACGATCAGGGCCCCGCGGCCATCGGCTTGCGCGATCCCCCACTCGAGGTGTTCGATGTCGCAGTGGTCGTAGACGAACACCTCGGCTCGTGACAACCGGCAGCCGTCGATGATCGAAGCGTGGTTGAGCTGGTCGGAGAAGACGACCTCGCCTGGGCGCGCCAATGCCGCGATCGTGCCGGCGTTCGCCAGATAGCCCGAGCCGAACAGGAGCGCCGCCTCTCGTCGCTTGAACGCTGCCAGTCGCTCCTCCAGCTGACGGTGAACGGTCATCGTTCCCGATATCAGCCGCGATGCGCCGGCGCCGACCCCCCAGCGCATTGCCGCCTCCGCCGCCGCCTGTCGAACCCGAGGATGGTCGGCGAGCCCCAGGTAGTTGTTCGAACACAACAGCAGCACGCGCTGACCGTCCAGCGTCACGTGTGCCCCCTGGGGACCGTCGATGACCCGAGTGTGCCGCTGCAGACCCAAAGCCCGCAGTTCGTCCATACGAGCCTCGATCTCGATCATCACGTCATGCTGCCCGGGCCCCGCGGGCTGCCGCTTCACGCGTGGTGCGGCTCTGGCCGGCGTTCGGTGCGCCGTCGGGGCGCGGTGGCACGCTGCGCTTGGCTGCGAAGCGCAGCTGCGAGGCCGGATCCCACAGGTGCAGCTCGAGAACGGGGTCCGGCCCGGAGAGCGCCTGCTCGATCAGGTCCGGCGTCTCACCCTCCAGCCAGCCGCTGCGGTTGTCGGGTCTGGGGTCGGCGCCGTTGTCCGGCTGGCGGGCCACGTTCAGCCCCAGCTCTTCGAACATCGCCCGATCCTCGTGGGGTGTGTTTCCGAGTGTGGTGAGGAAGTTGCCCATCATCACGCCGTTGAGGCCCGCCTTGACGGCCATCGCCTGGAACTCGCCCAGATTCTCGACCCGACCGCCGCAGAGGCGAAACAGCGCGTCGGGAAGGATCAAGCGGAAGATCGCGATCCACTTGACGGCCTCCCAGGGGTCCATCGCTTCGCGATCGCCGAACTTCGTACCAGGGCGCGGGTTCAGCAGGTTGATCGGGACGCTGGTGGGATCGATCTTGGCGAGCTCGAATGCCATCTCGACCCGCTGCTCGCGGCTCTCACCCAGATTCAAGATGCCGCCGACGCACGTCTCGAGCCCGGCCGTGCGCACCGCATCGATCGTCCGCAGCCGACCTTCGTACCGGACAGTGGTCGATACCTCGGGGTAATAAGAACGCGCGGTCTCGACGTTGTGGTGCACGCGCTGGATGCCCGCAGCCTTGAGCGCCTGAGCGCGCTCGACCGACATATGACCGATCGAGACGCAGCGCTTCAAGTTCGTGTGCTCCGCGACCAACCTAGCGCCGGCCAGAACCTTCTCGAAATCGCGCTTTGACAGACCCTGTCCCTGGGTGACCATGCAGAAACGATGTGCGCCTGCCGCTTCGGCGGCCTGGGCGTGCTCGAGGATCTGCTCCGGCTCCATCATCGCATGCATGGGCGTATCGGCCTCCGCATACCGTGACTGCGCACAGAAGCCGCAGTCCTCGGCGCAGCCGCCGGACTTTGCGTTGACCAGCGAGCACATATCGGTGGAATCGGCGAACCGCTCGGTGCGGGCCAGCCAGGCGCGCTCGACCAGCGACTCGATCGCGGCGTGGTCATCGAGTTCTCCCAAGCGCCGCGCTTCCTCAGTGGTGATCAAAGGTGGCACGGGCGGGAAGATAGGCAGTGGGTCGGACGGCTTCGGCGTCGTCGCGCGACCGGGGTGGCGGCTCTATCGTCCTTGCCAGCGCGGGGGGCGCTTCTCGGCGAACGCCTTGACCCCTTCGCGGAAGTCCGCGGACGCGAAACAGGCGTGCCGGAGTTCGCCAAGCTCGCGCTCGAGCTCCTCGGGAAGCGCGCCCCGGGCGTTGAGCACCGCTTGGATCACACGTTTGTTACCCCGCTGGGCGAGCGGCGCGTTGGCCGCGATCTCGGCGGCAAGCTGCACCGCCTCGTCGGCGAGTTGCCCCGGCCCTGCGATCGTGTTCACCAGTCCCCACTCGCGCGCGGTGCGAACGTCGATCCGTCGCCCGACGAGAAACAGCTCGCGCGTCCTCGGCGCGCCGATCGTGTCGATGAACTTGCGGATTCCGGTGTGGGAATAGACCAGCCCGAGCTTCGCCGGAGGCATGGCAAAGGCGATCCCGCTCGCGGCGATCCGCAGGTCGCAGGCAAGTGCGACTTCCAGGCCTCCGCCGATCGTGTGCCCGTTCAGGGCCGCGATCGTCGGGTATGGAAACTGCTCGATCGCTTCGATGGCGGGAGCCACTGGGTTGGCGACCAGGCGCTCGGCCTGGTCCGCGAGGACCGCCTCGGGAAGATGGCCGATGTCGTAGCCGGCGGAGAACGTCTTACCCTGGCCGGTGACGATCACGCAGCGGGCCTCCAGCCGAGGCATCGTGGTGGCGAACGTGTCCAGAATCGACTGGTCGAGGGCGCCGCGCTTTGCGGGGTTCGAAATCGTCAGCCGGGCAACCCCCGGCGCCGGCTCGTCAACCAGCAGCTGACCCTCGGGACTACTCGAGGACAACGAGCGGATCGCCCTCCGACACCGATTGACCCTCCTTGCAGAGGATCTCCCTGACCACTCCCGGATCCTCGGCCTCGACCGGCATCTCCATCTTCATCGACTCGAGAATCACGACTGTGTCGCCCTCACCGACACTGTCACCGACCGCGACCTCGATCTTCCAGACCGTGCCCGTGATGTGGGCCTCGACCTTCGGCAACTGTGCCTCCTGTGCTCGTGGGGTCGAGCAGCAGGATAGTCGCGGGTGGGGATGGCGAGCGCGCGACGGCGCCGGGGACTCCGCCGCCGAGAGTGCGCCCAGTCGTGACCGCGACGCTTGCGGCGGCGCAGGGCGCGAGCGTCTGCTGCCGGGAACGCCACTCAATCCCCTCACTGGTGATGACGACGCGTCCGGCGGCGGAATCGGCGAAGCTCCGCGGCGAGGAGAGCGCCCACCGGGCGGCTTGTCGCGAGCTCGTAGCGACGGGCGGAGCTCGTGCCCTTCTGCGCCCAGCCGTACCACTCGTCCTCGCGAATGAAGCGCATGAACGCCGGATGCTGCTTGACGATCAGCTCGAACACGGCCAGCAGGTGCGGCTCAGTCCGCTCGGTTTCTGACATCGGCCCGAGTGGCCGGCCGTCCTCGTGCGGCTCGATCCAAGGATTGTCCCGATAGGTCCACTCGAGATCGTCCATCAACAACCAGCCGCTCGGGCGGAGCAGCTTCTCGATCAGCACCACCGCGAGGCCGTCGATGTTCCAGTTCTTGGAGCCGTCCAGGTAACAGAAGTCATAGCGCGGGTTGCAGTTGCCGGCACTGTCACTGGCCTGCTCGATTTGCTGCTTGAGAAACCAGTTGTAGGAGCTGTGCTCGCGGACGATCGTCACCCGGTGCGTCAGACCGGCGCGGGCCAATAACTCCTCGGGCGATGGGTCGTATGCCGTGCCTCCGTGGTCCACGGTCGTCAAGTGGCCGAAGCCGTTCGCTTCCAGTGCGGCGGCGATGTACGCCGCTGAGACGCCGTGCGCGGTTCCCAGCTCGAGCGCCTGGTCTGGCCGCGTCCCGCGGATGTGGTCGTAGACACGGCGCCCGAGCGCGGGTGTCATGAATGGCGTGCCCTCGACCGAGGTGGCTACCGCGTCGAACTGCATCGGAGGATCTTGGCACGCAGCCTCGAGCCGCGAGAGGCCGCCTACAACCTGGTAAACGTCCCATTCGAGGCGGCTCCCGAGCCCACGCCACGCCGCGCCATGCCGCGGCGACCGCCACAGGTCACGACCCGCCGGCCCTCCGGTGAGCTAATCCTCCGGGAACGTCCGCGGATCGGGGCCGGTCCGCTCGCCTCGCTCCAATCCCGCGATCGCCTGCATCTGCTCGCCGCTCAGCTCGAAGTCGAAGATCCGGAAGTTCTCCTCGATCCGCTCCGGGGTGACCGACTTCGGGATGACGATGCTGCCGAGCTGCACATGCCAGCGGAGCACGACCTGGGCGGGCGATCGGCCGACGTCGGAGGCAATGCCCTCGATCACCGGATCTTGCAGCAGCTCGCCCCCCTTCGCAAGCGGGCTCCAGGCTTCGGTCAAGATCCCGTGCTGCTCGTTGTAGCGGCGCACCTCAGGCTGCTGGAGCAGCGGGTGAAGCTCGACCTGGTTGACCGCCGGAACGACTCCTGTCGCCTGGATGATCCGCTCCAGATGCTCGGGATTGAAGTTGGAGACCCCGATCGAGCGCGTGCGGCCATCGGCCTTCAGCTCGGTGAGCGTCTGCCAGGTCTCCACGTACAGGTTGCGGGCGGGGATCGGCCAGTGGATCAGATACAGATCGACGTGGTCGAAGCCGAGTTGCGCGAGGCTGTTCTCGAACGCCTGCAGCGTCGCCTCGCGGCCGTGATCGTCGTTCGGCAGCTTGGTGGTGACGAATACGTCATCGCGCGCCAGGCCGCTGTCGCGGATTGCCTGCCCGACGCCCGCCTCGTTGCCGTACATCGCGGCTGTGTCGATCGAGCGATAGCCGGTCTGCAGCGCGCGCGTCACGGCCTCGGCTGTCTCCTCGGGCGGGACCTGGAAGACGCCGAAACCGAGTTGGGGAACGATGTTTCCGTCGTTCAGCTTCAGATGCGGAACTGCCACGGTGCTTTTGTCAGTGCTCATGAGGTCGCTTTTCCCCCGTAAGCGGATCCTGAATCTGCCAAGGCGCGCACACCTCGCCTGGATGGAGGCGTACGCTCCCTCGAAGTGATGGAGCGCGCAGCGTTCGATATCGACCTGGTCGCGGCGTCGTTGCGAGCCGACGCGAGCGACGTCGGCACCTTCGTCGAGGGGTTGGCGGCCAAGCTCGAGGATCTGCTGCCGGGCAGGGTGGAGGTCCAGCGCGGCCGCAGCGGCATCTTCGGCCCAAAACTGGTGAGGAAGATCACGGTCGACGCCGGCGGTCAGCGCCTCGAGCTGCTGCGCGGCGAGGGCGACGCGGTCGAGACCAGATCGGCGCGGCTGTCGGGGGGAATCGTGCTGAAGAACGAACCGGTGGCGACCGACGCCTGGCTGATTACGCTTGGCGAAGTGCTGCGTGCAGAAGCTGAGCGCAGCGAACAAATACGGCAGGCGCTCGAACGCCTGCTGCTCAACTAGGAGAGCAAGATGGGATTCCTGAAGCGCGACGACGGGGGCTCACGGCAAGCGCCGGCTGACGAGGAGGCGGTCGCAGCCGAGAACATGCCGGTCGCGGACGCGCCGCATGCGGCCTCCTATGAGTCCGGCTCGCTGGCTGGAATTCCGGATTCGGGGATCGAGCGGATCCAGCGGATGAAGAAGGACATCTCGCGGGGCTTCTTCACCAGCGATCTGTCGATCAACGAATTCCTGCTCGTCAAGCAGGCTGGGTTTGAGCCGCTCGGACTGGTGCTCGGCAGCTCGATCTACCACATCGGGTTCCAGCAGGCCAATTGGAGCCGCAATCAGGAGATGGGCGTGCTGACGCAGGCCATGTACCACGCACGCGAGCTGGCGATGACGAGGATGGAGGAGGAGGCTGACCAGCTCGGCGCAGACGGCGTGGTCGGAGTCCGCCTCGACATCGGCCGCTATGAATGGGGAGCCGATCTGGCCGAGTTCATCGCTGTCGGAACGGCGGTCAAACACCGCGGCGGCGAGCTGCACCGTGCTCCGAACGGCCGTCCGTTCACATCGGATCTCAGCGGGCAGGACTTCTCCACCCTGCTGCGGGCGGGCTACCGGCCGGTAGGGCTGGTGATGGGCAACTGCGTCTATCACGTCGCCCATCAGGGCCTGCGTGCGGCCTGGCGACAGATCGGACGAAACCAGGAGATGCCCAACTACACGCAGGCGCTGTATCAGGCGCGTGAGCTCGCGATGGAGCGGATGCAAGCGGAGGCCGATGAGCTCGAGGCTGGAGGGATCGTCGGCGCGCAGATTGTCGAGCGCAGCCATGGCTGGGGCTCGCATGTGATCGAGTTCTTTGCGGTCGGTACCGGGGTCGTGGCGATCAGCACCGAGCACGAGATCGAGACGCCGTCGCTGGTCCTGCCGCTGCTGCGCTGAGGCCGGGTCACCCGCGAGCCTCGCTGGGGTATCAATCGACTGATGACCGATGTCGAGCTGAGGCCACAGGTCTACAAGGACCCGCGTCCGAAGGAGCACTTCGAGCCCTTCCACCAGCGAGTCCGCAGCCGCGAGCCCGAGGCGCTCGTCTACGAGACGACGCGAGTGCTGACGGTGCTGGGTGCGCTGACCGCATTCCGCGCCCGCGGTTACGGCGCCGAGCGGGTGCCCAACGGGCCCGTGATCCTGGCGCCGAATCATGCCTCGTTCATGGATCACTTCTTCACCGGCGCGTTCGTCCGCAGGCGAGTGCAGTTCATGGGCAAGTCGCAGCTGTTCAAGGGCCCAGGCGAGTGGATCTTCAGCCACGGAGGTGTGTTTCCGGTTCGCCGCGGTCATCACGACGAGGAGGCGTTCATCACCGCGTTCAAGATTCTCGACCGGGGCGGCGCGGTGGTGATGTACTGCGAAGGAGGGCGCTCGCGAACGGGGAAGCTGGCCGATGAGGCTCGGCCCGGCATCGGCCGGCTGGCACTCGAGTCGGCAGCTCCGGTGGTGCCGGTAGCGATCCTCGGCTCCTACCAGGTGCGCAACTGGAAGCGCCTGCAATTTCCCCGGGTGACCTTGCAGTACGGCGATCCGTTCAAGTTCGAGCTGACGCCGAACACCACCCGCGAGCAACAGCAGCAGGCGGCCGACTACATCTTTGACCGGATCCGGGAGATGCATGCCGAGCTGGAGCGGCTCGGGCATAAGGGCGCGCTACGGTCCTCGCGTGCGCAGCGGGCCCGAGCGCACCAGGCGATCGCCTCGTAGGCAACCGCGGCGCCGAACTCCTCCGCTCATCCGCCCCGGGCCCGCTCATACGCATTTCTTAGCGGTTCCTCACGCCGCTGCTACGTCCGCTCCCGACGATCAACAGCACCTGGAAAGCGACTCGAGGATCAAAGATGCACAGTCAAGAACCGGGCTCCGGGAACCAGCGCCGGCTTCAGAGCTTGGATGGCGACGCGGTGGCGCGCCGAGAGGCCAGCCGGCAGGCGCGCGCGCTGCGGGTGAGAACGATTCGCCGCCGCATCTTCACCAGTGCCCTGGCGCTGTTCGTCGCGAGCTGGTTGCTGATCGCCGTGGTGCTGGTCAGCGGTCACGATCCGGCGCTCGCCGCGCACAAGAGCGGCACCGCCAGTGGGTCCTCGAGCTCCAGCGCAGGCACCTCGACCGGCGGTTCGCAGGGAACGAGCTCGGTGGATTCGATGGGCGGTCGGCAGGGCACGAGCTCCGGGACTTCGAGCGGAGGTTCCAGCTCCGAGTCACAGAGCAGCAGCACCAACGGGGGTACCTCCAGCAGCGTGACCACGAGGCAGTCATGACCGTTGACGTGCCTTCTGCGGCTGGAGCGAGCGAGTATCGCGAGACATTCGCGTGCTTTGGATCCGAATGCACGGTGATCATCTCCGGGCACTCGGAGCTGGACGGCGGCGCGACCGTCGCCCGCGCTCGGCGGCGGCTGCTCGAGTGGCACTCTCAGTACTCCCGTTTTCTCTCGGACAGCGAGCTCTCGCGACTGAACGACGATCCGCGGGAAACCGTGCCCGTCAGCCCGCTGCTGCGGCGGATCATCGAGGTGGGAGTACGAGCGGCCCAGAGGACCGGCGGCTTGGTCGACCCGACTCTGGGGGCCCAGATCGAACGCGCCGGCTACACGGGTGATCTGACCGTCAACGCCGTCCCGCTCGAGGTCGGCCTCGCGCTCGCGCCGCCGCGCTCGCCGGCGGGGCCCGATCCAGCGGAGCGCTGGCGGCGGGTGATGGCCGATCGCAGCGCCGGCACGATCACGCGGCCACGGGGGGTACGGCTGGACGTGGGCGGACTCGCTAAGGGCGTGTTCGCCGACGAACTTGCCGCTCCGCTGAGCGAATACAGCGCGTTCGCGATCGACTGCGCCGGCGACATCCGACTCGGTGGCAGCGACGGCAGCCCCCGCGACGTCCATGTTGCGAGCCCATTCGATGACTCGAACCTGCACACCTTCACGCTTACCTCGGGGGCCGCGGCAACCAGCGGCATCGGCAAACGTAGCTGGTTGACGGCAGACCGGCGTCCGGCTCATCATCTGCTCGATCCCGGGACCGGCGAGCCGGCATTCACCGGCGTCGTCCAGGTCACCGCGCTCGCAGCGACCGCGACGGAGGCTGAGGTGCTCGCGAAAGCCGCGCTGCTCAGCGGTCCACTCGAGGCCGGTCGATGGCTCCCTCAGGGAGGCCTGATCGTGCTCGAGGACGGAAGCTGCGAGGTCGTCGAGCCCGGCTGATCGCCCGTCGAGCCCGGCTGATCGAGCCCGGCGAGCTCGGCTGACCGAGCCGGCGAGCCCGGCCGGTCAGGGCGCCGCATGGCGGCCGGCAACGCCGCCGAAGTCAGCCGCCCAAGGCACCACGACCGCATCCTCCTGCGGCGAGTCGCGGGCCGCGACGTACTCGGCCGGCTCGACGTCCGAGAGGTTCTCGAGCACGTGCGTCTCGCGCGGCGGCACGTACACGAGGTCGCCAGGCTCGAGCTTCAGCTCTTGCTCGAGGTGGTCGCCCCAGCGCACCAGCAGCGCCCCAGAGAGCATGTACACGGCGCTCTCGCAGCGTTCGTGGTAGTGAGGTCGCGAGCGAGCGCCGGGCGGGACGCGGAAGACGCCCATATAGATGTTCTGGGCGCCGGCGGTGGCCTGCGAGATCTCAGCGCCCCCGACAACCCCGCGCGGCACCTCGCGATCGGGGCCCGGCTTCACGACCCTCATGAAGTCAGTCTATCGCCGCGTGTACGGCCCCCCGGTGGGCGAGTCGTCGGGTTGTTTGATCTCGATCTGCAGAGGCGGTTGTGCCGGCGCCTCGTGGTCCACCTGAAGAGTGGTGTGATGGAGGTCGAAGCGGTCCTCCAGCATCCGCTCCAGGTCGCGCCGCAGCTCGTGGCAGTCCAAGTCCGTTCCGACCACGACGTGCGCCGACAGCGCTGGGAAGCCGGAGGTCACCTCCCAAACATGGAGGTCGTGGACCTCGACGACGCCTTGCTGGCCGGCGAGCGCGAGGCCGATCTTGTCGGGATCGAGTCCGGCCGGTGCGGCCTCCATGAACACCCGGCCGGAGGCCTTGAGCAGCCCATACGACGCGTACAGCATCACTCCCGCGATGAAAAGTGATGCGATCGCGTCCGCGCGCGCGAAACCCGTGGTAATGACCACCACCGCCGCCACCGCGGTCGCGATGAAGCCGTACAGGTCGGTGAGAATGTGACGATACGAGCCCTCGACGTTGAGACTCCGCTCAGCGCGCTCCGAAGGCCCGCGGAGGACCCGCTCTGCCACCAGGTTGACCACGATCCCTGTCAGCGCGACCGCGAGGACCACGCCTCCATCGACCGCAGGAGGGGAGACCAGACGGCTGATCGCTTCATAGACGATCAGCAGTCCCAGAACCAGCAGCGTGACGCCATTTGCCTGAGCGCTGAGGATCTCGGCTCGTCCGAGACCGTAGGTCATCGAGCCACCCGCCGGCCGGGAAGCGAGCCGTGCCGCGGCCAGCGACAGCGCCAGCGCCGCAGCGTCGGTCAGCATGTGGGCGGCGTCGGAGAGGAGGGCGAGCGAGGAGGCCACGATTCCTGCCGCGACCTCAACCGCCATGAACGCGACGATCAGGGCCAGCGCCTTCTTCAGCGCGCTCCTGTCGGCTTCCCGGGAGGGTCCGTGGTCGTGGTCGTGGTCCATGGACGGGATCGTACGATGCTCTCGCGTCAGCGCCGCGGAGGAAGCGCAGGCCGCGGAGGAAGCGCAGGCCGCGGCGATCCGGCGTGAAGGCGACACGACCGGCGCGGCTGGCTGGCTCAGGTCAGTTGGCTGAGGGATCGGGCGGCATCCGCGCGACGAGCGCGTAGCTGCCGCCCTTCCGCGTCAGCACCTGCGACCACAGCTCGCGTGGCTGCTCCGAGAACGCGTCCTCGCGCCTGGCCGCCTCCAGGATCCAGTCACCCCGCTCGAGCTCGTCATCGAGCTGTCCGGGACCCCAGCCGGAGTGGCCTACGAATGCCCGGCCGCGGCGAACGCCGGCGACCGGCGCGTCCGCCGAGAAGCCAGTCCCGAGCACGCCGACGTCGTCGAACGCCATCAATGCCGCGTCATCGGCATCCTCGAACTGGGCAAGCACGATCACCGCCGACGGCTGGACGGGGCCGCCGATGAACAGCGGCTGTTCGGGTTCGATCATCTGCTCGAGCTCGGGCACCGCCTCCGCGACCGTCGTCTCGGAAGGTCGGTTTAGAACCAGGCCGAATGCCCCGTCCTCGCTGTGCTCCACCACCAGCACCACGGTCCGCCAGAAGTTCGGGTCCAGCACCGGCGGCCCCGCGATCAGAAGCTGTCCTCGAACCGAGCTCACTCAGACAGCCGAGATCGCGCCATCGTCACCAGCCGTCCGATGCGCCGCCGCAGCGTCAGCATCGCCGTCCGTGGCCGCGGTCAGTCGCCGTTGTGCGTCGGCGGCGAGCGCGGTTGCCTCTGCCGCGCCGGCGTGGCTCTCGAGGTCCAGCTCGGCAAGCTCCGCGATCACCTCGAACAGGTCGACGCCGAGGCAGATCTGAGTGTCATCGACCGAATCGGAACGCTGCGCGTGAAACTCGCGCTGCTCGCGCCAGACGACGATCGAGATGCCTGAGCTGGACCTGAGGGTGACTTTCATCGAAGCGATCCGTCGACCTGATCATCGGCCAATGTCGGGTATCGCCTTACCCGGAGCCGCCGGGGGCGGAAACCATCGCGAACGGAAGTATCCCAAACCGACGAGCGCCGGCAGGGGTCAGGAAGCCCGCTTGCACGCCGTCGGAGGCAGGGGGCCGGGCGCTCGGTGGCCGGCGGCCATCCGCCAGCAACGTCTCTCGGTGTTGCGGAATTTATGACTCGGGACACTGAAAGGCGCAGTAGTAGTCGCCGCCCTGCCCGCCATAGCGCTCGGGTTTGTCGAGTCCCAGGAACCCCAGCTCGCCCATCCGCTCGAACACCCACTCCGGGAACGTCGCCTGCTCCCATTCCTCAGCGTGTGGACGCAGCTCGTTGATCGCGAAGCGCCTGATCGAGTCCCGCAGCTGCTCGTGTCCATCGCCGAAGATGAAGTGCTTGCGCCGCGCGGCGAAGTCCGGCTTGAGCACATCGGGAACGGCCATCGTTGTTCGGTCTCCTGTGTGGGGCGGCGGGCGAGGTGCGCTAGCTTGCCCCGCACGATGGCATACACGACGGTTCGCTACGACGTGTCGGCAGCGGGCGTGGCGACGATCGCGCTCGATCAACCCGAGACCCGTAATTCGCTCTCCGACCAGCTGCTCGACGAGCTGATCGCGGCGCTCCAGGCCGCACGCGGCGAAGCGTCCGTGCGCTGCGTGGTGCTGACCTCCTCGCACGAAAGAGTCTTCTCGGCAGGCGCCAACCTGACGGAGTTTGCCGGCGAGGTGCCGCTGGTCCACAAGCACTTCGGAACCGAGCGCTTCCCGCAGCTCTTCCGGCTGCTCGGCGAGCTCGGAAAGCCGTCGATCTGTGCGGCCAACGGTCACGTGCTCGCGGGAGCGCTGGGAATCGCCCTCGCCTGCGACCTCGTGGTCGCCAAGCAGGGAGCCCGGTTTGGCACTCCCGAGATCAACGTGGGCTTGTTCCCGTTCATGATCATGGCGCTGATCTACCGCAATGTTCCCCGCAAGCGGGCCAACGAGCTGCTGCTGCTCGGCGAGCAGATCTCCGCCGAGGAGGCCGAGCGGATCGGGATCGTCAACCGCGTCGCGCCGGCGGATGAGTTCGATCAGGTGGTCCGCGAGCTGGCCGAGAAGCTCGCCCGCAAGTCGCCGGTGACGATGAAACTCGGCAAAGACGCGATGTTCCGCCAGCAGGACATGGCGTTCGCCGACGCGATCCAGTTCCTGCGCTCTCAGCTGTCGATCGCGTTCTCGACCGAGGACGTCCAGGAGGGGGTGAAGGCCTTCTTCGAGAAGCGAGAGCCCGAATGGAAGGGCCGGTAGGACCTTGCCCACCGACGCGCCATCGACCAGCCTGCTCCGTTCGCTCGCGGAGGATCTGCACGAGCGGCGCCAGAGGATCATGCAGGGTGGCGGAGCGTCGTCGCGATGACCGACAATCTGCCCGCGGGACGGCATCACTGGGGCGTGGTCGGTGTCGGGCGTGCCCAGTGGATGCTGATCGCCGCGGCACTCGCGCTCGGCGGTTCGATCCGGGTCGGGCTCGAGGACAACTTCTACCTGCCGGACGGGTCGATGGCGCGCTCGAACGGCGAGCTGGTCGCGAAGGCCCGGCAGATGACCGAAGCTGCCGGTCGGCGCGCGGCAACGGTAGAGCAGGCGCGCGAGCTGCTCGGAGTCACGCCGCTGGCGCGAGCATGACGCTTGCACTGGCAGGAATCAGGGTCCTCGACCTGACGCGGCTGCTCCCAGGGCCGTTCTGCTCGCTGCTGCTGGCGGATTTCGGAGCCGACGTGATCAAGCTCGAGGACACCGGCCTCGGCGACTACATGCGCTGGTCGCCGCCCTACTACGACGGCGCTGCCGAGAGCGCCCGTGGGGCGATGTTCCTCGCGCTCAATCGCGGGAAGCGCTCGTTGCGCGTGGACCTCAAGACCGATCAGGGGAGAGGCGTACTGGGGCGGCTGGCGCGTGATGCCGACGTACTGCTCGAATCGTTCCGCCCGGGAGTGCTCGATCGGCTCGGCGTCGGATATGAGCGCCTGCGCGAGCTGAACCCTGCGCTGGTGTACTGCGCGATCAGCGGCTACGGGCAGGACGGGCCAAACCGCGACCGCTCGGGCCACGACTTGAATTACGTCGGCCTGAACGGACTGCTCGGGCTCACCGGGGAGGCCGACGGCCCCCCGGTGCAGGCGGCGGCTCAGATCGCGGACATCGGCGGCGGCGCGCTGATGGCGGCGATCGGCGTCCTGATCGCGCTGCGCGAGCGCGAGCGCTCGGGCCTCGGCCAGATGGTCGACTGCTCGATGTTCGACGGCACGCTCTCCTGGCTGGCGATGATCGCGGCGCAGGTGTTCGCGGGCGGGCAGGTGCCGCGCCGGGGTCAGCTGCAACTCGCTGGGGCGCTCACCTGCTACCGGCCATATCGGTGTGCCGACGGCTACGTGACGCTCGCAGCCCTCGAGCCGAAGTTCTGGAGCGCTTTCTGCCACGGCGTCGAGCGCAAGGACCTGCTGGGCGCGGCGTTCGATCCGCCGGACTCCCCGGCGCACCAGGCGGTCTCGCAGATCTTCGCCGCCCGCACCCGCGAGCAGTGGCGCGAATTCGCCTCCGAGCACGACTGTTGCCTGGAACCGGTGCTCGACCTCGACGAGGCGCTCGAGTCAGAGCTGGTTGCCGCGCGGGAGATGGTCGTGGAGCTCACGCAGCCCGGGGCCGAGCGGCCGGTCAGAAACCTGGGGACGCCGATCAAGCTGAGCCGCACCCCCGGGTCACCAAATCGCCGCCCAGGGCCGGCCCTCGGCGAGCACACCGACGAGATCCTGGCGGAGGCCGGGTTCGGTGCCGATGAGATCGCCGCGCTGCACGCCTCCGGTGCGGTGGCGGGTCCGGTAAGCGAGGCACAAGGCTCGTTTCTGGGCGGATGACCGACGATGCGGCGGCCGCGCAGGCCCACCGGGGCGAATCGGTGGGGGCTCTGCCTCGAGCCCGCGCCCGGGTGGCGCTTTGTATCGCCGGGCGCGAATGACGCGGCCCGAGCGCCCTCAATCTCGACGCCGCTGCGGCGGCGGCGGAATCGTGTCGATGCCGGGGGGACGCCGGGACCATACGAGCAGCACCGTGCAAGGAGCGTGATCGACGACGAACCGGGCTCGCGGTCCGAGGCTCTTCGGCCCGAGTCTGTGTTCGCCGTCGCGCGCGAGCACCAGCAGGTCGGCGCCCTCACACGCCGCCACCACCTCGCGCTCGACCCGTCCCCTTCGAGCGAGCGCCTGCGAGGGGCGCCCCAGGCGGGCTTGCGCGGCCGCCAGAAGCTCCTCGGCCTCCTCGTCGGAGATCTCGCGCAGCGCAGGACCCGGGCGCGGCCGGCGACGACCCAGTAGCCCCTCTCGCCCTCCTGCCGCGAGTTCCTCCACGTCGCTCGGCGCGACGTGCAGCAGCGTCAGCTCGGCCTGTTCGGGGACCAGCTGCCGGGCCTGGTCGACGCAGGACTCCCAGCTGCTCTCCGAGATCCACACCAGCGCGCGCATCAGATCACCTGCAGAGCCAACCACAATGCGGCCGTCGACGCCAGCAAGATCGGTGGGACGGTGAGCGCCCCGAGCCGCAAGAACTCGCCGATATCGACCGTCTCGTCATGCGCATGCACGATCCGCCGCCACAGCAGCGTCGCCAACGAGCCGACGTAGGTGGCATTGGGGCCGACGTTGACGCCCACCAGCATCGCGAGCACGGCCCCTGGACCGCTGGCCGTGACCACCGGCAGGATGATCAGCGTCGCCGGCAGGTTGTTGAGCAGGTTGGCGGCCACGGCGCTGACGGCGGCGACCGCCAGCAGCTCGAGCAGCCCGGTGCCCCGCGGGAGCACGGAGTCGACGACCGAGGAGAGCCCGTGCTGACTCGCGGCGCTCACGATCACTCCGAGCGCGAGCACGAAGATCAAGAATCCCGGCTCCGCCGCTCGCGCGAGCTCGAGCGGAGCGGGCCTCTCACGCGCCGTCATCACCGCTGCCGCCGCCGTAGCCACCCACACCGGCGCGATCCCGATCAACGAGCTGAGCGCGAAACCGACCAGGGTCGCGCCGACCACCACGAGTGCGAACACCGGCAGCTGCGGTCGCTCGGCGATTCGAGTCCCCGCCTCTGAGCCGCCCTCGAGCTCACTGGAGAACGCCCGGTTCAGGACCTGCCATTCGATCAGCAGCGCCGCCAGCCACGGCACCAGCATCAGCGCTCCGAAGCGGGTAAATGACAGCCCGCTCGCTTGGAAGGCGAGCAGGTTTGTCAGGTTCGAGACGGGAAGCAACAGCGAGGCGGTGTTCGCGAGGTGCGAGCACGCGTACACATGCGGGCGGGGGTTCGCTCGCAGCCGCGCCGCGGTCGCGAACACGATCGGCGTCAGCAGCACCACGGTCGCGTCGAGGCTCAGCACCGCTGTCGTGCAAGCGGCGACGACGAACACCATTCCCAGCAGCCGACGCGGGCTCCCCCGCGCGCCCACCGCCATCGTCAGGCCGAGGGCGTCGAACAACCCGGCGCGCCGGCAGCCGTCGGCGAGGACGAGCAACGCCGCCAGGAATCCCACCGTGGGCCCGAAGCGCGTGAGCGCGTGCCGGGCATCGCTCACGCTGAGCACCCCGAGGACCACCAGCAGCACCGCTCCGCCGAACGCGACCGCCCAGTCGGGAGTCCAGCGCGGCTGTGCGATCGCCGCGGAGAGACTCGCGACAAGCACCACGAGAGCCGCAGCTTCGCTCATATGGAAGCTGGAGTCTCGCGCATCTGGAAATCATGACGGTGGCGCTCGCCGCGCCACGCTGTATCGCTCATCGCTTCCATCGCCGGAAGGATCCCCGGCTTCGCGTTATCCTAAGTTGACTGACCGGTCAATCGGAGCGAAGAGGGTGAAGCGGTGCTCGCGGGCGCCATCCAGCTGAACACGACCGAGGACACGCTGCGGAACCTTCAGACGGCCGACCGCCTCGTCCGCCAAGCGGCGGCGATGGGCGCGGAGCTGGTCGTGCTGCCCGAGAAGTGGAGCGTGCTGGGCAGGGCGGAAGCGATGCTCGCCGGCGCCGAGCCACTCGACGGCAGGTGCATCACTTGGGCGCGCTCGGTAGCCGCCGAGCTCGGAATCGACCTCGTGGCGGGCTCGATCGTCGAACGCGTTCCCGGGCAAGCCAAGTCCTCGAACACGAGCGTTCACATCGGTCCCGACGGCGAGATCAAGGCGATCTACCGCAAGCTACACATGTTCGACGTCGAGGTCGACGGCGTGGTGTACGCCGAGTCCGAGCACGAACAGCCCGGCGCCGAGATCGTCACATCCGAGGTTCAGGCGGGGGCAGGGCTCGGTCTGAGCGTCTGTTACGACCTGCGGTTCCCCGAGCTTTACAGAGCGCTCGCCACTCGCGGAGCGCTCGTGGTGACGGCGCCGAGCGCGTTCACGCTCGCCACGACGCGCGATCACTGGGAGGTGCTCGTGCGAGCTCGGGCGATCGAGAATCAGTGCTTCGTGATCGCCCCAAACCAGATCGGCGCGCACCCGCCGGGTCACCGCTCCGGCGGGCGATCGTTGATCGTCGACCCCTGGGGCCTGGCGCTGGCGACCGCGCCGGATACCGAGACGGCGATTGTCGCCGAGCTCGACTTCGAGCTGCTCGGCGATGTCCGCCGGCGGCTGCCGTCGCTCGCCAATCGCCGGCCGGAGGTCTACGGGCCGTGAAGGCGCCCGCGTCGGTCAACAAGCGCCGGGTGATCCTCGACGCCGCGGTGCGCGTGTTCGCGCGCCAGGGCTTTCACACCTGCCGGGTATCGGACATCGCCGACGAGGCGAACGTCGCCTACGGTCTCGTCTACCACTACTTCTCCTCGAAGGAGGAGATTCTGGACACGCTGTTCGTGGAGCGCTGGGGACTCATGCTGTCGGCGATCCGAGAGGTCGACGCCTCCGAGCGAACCCCGCACCAGAAGCTGTTCGCGATTGCCGGCTTCATCATCGACTCCTATCGCCATGACCCTGAGCTGATGAAGGTCATCATCGTCGAGGTGACGCGCGCCGCGAACACGTTCGGCCGGACGCATCTGGAGACGATCAGAGATGCCTACAAGCAGATTGCCGGTATCGTCGCGCGGGCTCAGGCGGAAGGCATCTTCCGACCGGAGATCACGCCAGAGTTCGCGGCCCTGGCCTTCTACGGCTGCATCGAGCAGGTGCTGAGCGGCTGGATTTTCGACTCCGAGCCGGTGGAAGATCGCGAGCTCGAGCTCGCCAAGACGCAGATCGTCGAGACGATCTGCCGCGGGCTGGAGCGCTGAGCGAGGGTTTCGAGCGGCCGCGCTCCGGGAATGGCAGATCACCAGGTGCCTTCGCGTCTGATTGAATCCCACCTGATGACCGAGAGCCCGTTGGTCAAGCGCTTGATCTGGTCGGGACTGCTCGCCGGGACCGGCGCGCTCGCAAGCCTTGCGGCAACCCGCCTTGCTGCCCTGATCTGGACCCGCGTCTTCGGCGAAGAGCCGCCGGAGTGACCGAACAGCCCCCCAGCGCAGGTCAGGGCGACGAGGCCGCCCCTCAGAGTGAGGCGGCGGGGGGATCCGCGCCGCGGGAAGACGCCCCGACGGTCGTCTCCGAAGCATTGGTCCCTGCGCCCGAGCCCGAGTCCGAGCCGGAGAGCGGCGGGGGAGACGCGCAGGCCCCGACGGCGATTCCGCCGCTGACGGGGACGCAGCCGGCCCCCGGGCTGGTGCCAACCGCCGATGCCGCCGTCACGCCGCCCCCCGAGCAACCCTCGCCCGGGCTGGTGCCAACCGCCGATGCCGCGGTGACGCCGCCCCCCGAGCAGCCCTCGCCAACGCCCATCGACCGCGCCACCGCATTCGTCGACCAGCGCCCCGAGGTTGCGGTGGGCGCCGCCTTCGCCGGTGGTCTCGTGTTCGCGATGATCCTCAAGCGCCTTGCCCGCTGATAACCGCACTCCAGATAACGTCGCCACGACGGTGACCGAGGTCTCCGAGCGGGTCTCCGTCCTGGTCCGCGAGGAGATCGAGCTGGCGAAAGCGGAAGTGAGCGTGAAGATCGCCATTATTGCCCGCGGCGCCGCGGCTATCGCCGCCGGTGCCGTGTTCGGCATCTTCGCGCTGGTGATTGGCTTGGCAACGCTCGCGTGGGGGCTCAATTCGCTGCTCTCGAGCCTCTGGCTCGGGTTTCTGATCGTGTTCGGGTTGCTGCTGCTGCTCACGGTCGGGGCGCTGCTGTTCGCGCGCAGCAAGCTCCGCGTCGGCGCTCCGGTGCCGAATATGGCGATCGATGAGGCGAAGAAGATCCGGGCCACGGTCACCGCCAAATCGGAGGCCGACAGCTGATGCCGACGCGCTCTCCGGAGGAGATCCGGGTCTCGATCGAGCAGAATCGCCAGGAGCTCGGGGCCTCGCTGGAGAAGCTCCGGGCCGAGGTCACGCAGCTGGCCGACTGGCGCGCTCAGCTACGCCGCTACCAGCCGCAGGTCACGATCGGGGCAGCGGTCGCGGGTTTCGTCATCGGCGGCGGCATCGCCGCGATCGGCGCGCTCACGTTCGGGCGCCGCCGTCGTCGGGCGGAGCTGAACGGCTGACGGAGCGGGGATCCGCAGCCGGCGGCCTCGGGTAGCGCGGAACTCAGCTGCCGGGGGTGCGAGTTCAGGTAGCGCGGAGCTAAGCCCCCGGGAGCGCGAGCTCAGGTAGCGGCAGGCGAGCGTGTGCTCGAAGGCTGCGGGCGGTGATTCTCGGTGGCGCGGCGCGCGAGCACCTCTCTCCCGCCCTCTGGACGGCTCGCGAGCACGGCGAGCGCGTCGCTCGCTCGGTCAGCGCTCTTTGCGACAGTGCAAAGGGCGAGTAGCACGACCATCAATCCGAGCCAGACGACACCTACCAGCAACCCGACGATCAGCAGAGTCAACGTTCCTCCCGCGGGCGACACCGTCGCCCGGCCACATGTGAACCGTCATCTTCGAGCGCCAGTGCGGCTCAGGCAAGCGCTCGCAGATTTCATGGAGCCTGCAGGACTTAAGCTGATCTCCGGGGCTTCAGGAAGGACCGCGGCAGGCCGCCTGCGCCGAGCAGTCCAGGTCCGACATGGGTCCCGATCACGGGGCCGATCTCCGAGATCGCGACCGGTTCGCAGCGCATCACCTCCGCGCCCCGCAAGGCCAGCTCAGCGGCCTGCTCGGGTGCTTGGATGTGCTGCACCATCCAGCCGTCCGCGCCCGCTTGCTTGCAGCTTCCAAGCAGCTCGACCATCCGCTCGAACGCCCGACGCGAGGTTCTCACCCGCTCGACCGGCGTGATCTCGCGATCGACCGTCAAGATCGGCTTGATCCTCAGCGCCGAGCCGAGCCACGCCTGTGCGCCCGCGATGCGTCCGCCGCGGCGAAGGTACTCGAGTGTATCCAGCGCGAACCACATCATCAGGCCCTTTCGCGCTTCCCTGGCCCGGGCCGCCACCGCCTTGCCGTCAGCTTCCTCATCAGCCGCCGCCGCGGCGGCGGCCAGCACGACGAGTCCCTCGCCTCCACACGCCGACGCCGAATCGACTATCTGAACCCGGCCGGCGCGATCGCCCAGCTGCTCGCGCGCCTGCTGAGCGGAGCTGACGGTCCCCGACATTCCTCCCGCCAGGTGGATCGAGACGATCTCATGGCCGTCATTCAGCAGCGGCTCGTACGTCTCCAGAAAGTCGCCGATCGAGGGTTGTGAGGTCGTCGGCAGCGCCTTGCCGGCGCGCAACTGCTCGTAGTAGGCGTCGTAGTCGAGGATCTCGCTCTCGCGCCGCGTGCCATCCGGCGAGTGCACATACAAGCTCACCTGGTGCACGTCGTGCTCGGCGACCAACTCGCGCGGGAGGTAGTGACAGCTGTCGGTGACGATCGCGACGGCCATGGCCGCGGCCACCCTAGCAGCGGCCCCCCAGCCTCTCCCGGGAAGGCGCGCTCAGCCCAGCGCCGCGATCGCGCTCACGTCAACCGGCCGCGCGACTCCTCGCTCGGTGACCAAGGCGGTCACGAGCGACGCCGGCGTGACGTCGAAGGCGGGGTTGCGGCAGCTCGTGTCCGCGATCGTGATCAATCTCTGCGGCTCGATCCCGCGCACCTCATCAGGATCGCGTTCCTCGATCACGATCTCGCCACCGCCGGCGCAGTCGAGGTCGATCGTTGAAGTGGGACCGACCACGACGAAGGGGATCCCGGCCGCCCGCGCGGCAAGCGCCAGGCCCAGCGTCCCGACCTTGTTGGCGACGTCGCCGTTCGCGGCGACCCGGTCACAGCCAACGATCACCGCGTCGGCCGCCCCTCCCGCGATCAACCCCGCGGCAGCCGAGTCGACGATCAGCTGATGCGGTATTCCAAGCCGCCTGAGCTCATAGACCGTGAGCCGTGCGCCCTGTAGCAGCGGGCGAGTTTCGGTGGCGAGCACTCCCTCGAGCGATCCTCGCTGCGCGAGCTCGGCGACGACCGCGAGTGCCGTGCCCCTTCCGGGCGCCGCCAGCGCGCCGGTGTTGCAATGAGTCAGAATCCGCGCGGCCCCGGAGAGCAGATCGGCGCCATGGGCGGCGATCGCGTCACTCGCGGCCTCCTCCTCGGCTTGAATCGCGCGCGCCTGCGCCAGCGCGGCGGCCGGCATCCGTTCTCGGCCGGCCGCGAGCGCAGCGGCGCGGACCCGCTGCACCGCGTGGCGCAGGTTCACCGCGGTGGGGCGGCACTCGCAGAGGGTGCGGCACGCACGCTCGAGGGAGTCGGCGCCGGCCCGGGCCAGCTCCAGGGCGACGCCGTACGCCGCGGCCACGCCGATCAGCGGCGCGCCGCGGATCGCCAGCCGGCGGATCGCCGCAGCGACCTCGTCCGCGGTCCGCAGCTGGAGCTCTAGCTCGCGGGCAGGAATCAGCGTTTGATCGAGCGCCCACAACGCCCCGTGCTCGAACCGGAGGGCGACGATCGCCTCGGTCCGCGGCGGCTCGATCGCGGCCATCTTGCAGATCCTAGATCTCGAGCCGTGCCGGCGGGCAAGGCAAGGCTTGCGGCCGTTGCAAGCGGGCGTGGCTTACGGCCGCAGCAGCGGGGCGCTCGCCTGCCGGCGTAGCGGCTACAGCCGGTTCTCGATCGATAGCGGGGCTGGCTCGGTGGGTGCGGCCTCGGGCGGTGCCTCCGCTGGGGCTGCCTCGAGACCGAGCGCCTGCTGAAGCTCGCCTGACTGGTACAGCTCCATCACGATGTCGCAGCCGCCGACGAGCTCGCCGTCGACGAACAGCTGCGGAATCGTGGGCCACTGCGAGATCGCCGAGAGCTCCTGACGGATCGTCGGGTCGGGCAGGATGTCGACCGCGGCGAAGGGCTGTTCGAGCGATTGCAGAACCGCCACGGTGCGAGCCGAGAACCCGCAGGCCGGCTGGTCGGGGGTGCCCTTCATGAACAGAATCACGCGGTTCTCGGAGATCGCGTTCTGGATTGCCTCGCGCATCGGGTTGGTCTCGTCGCTCATGCTCACTCGGCTTTCGTCTGGATGGAGAGGGCGTGGATCCGATCCCCCACCTCGGAGCCGAACACGTCGTAGACGAGCCGGTGCTGGGCGATCCGGCTGAGGCCCTTGAACGCGGGCGCGGCGACGACGGCATTGAAATGGTGGCCGTCGCCGTAGACTTCGGCTCGGGCTCCGGGAATGCCGGCTTCGATCCGTTCCTTCAGCTCCTCGGGAGTTGCAACCACGCTCGTAAAGGGTAGCGGGACGCCAGCGCTATACTTCGTGAAGCAATGATTACTTTGACTGATAACGGCGCCGAGAAGGTTCGCGAGTTTCTCGCCGCCCAAGAGGCCGTGGCGGAAACGGCCGGGCTCAGGGTCGGCGTCCGCGGCGGCGGATGCTCGGGGTTCCAGTATGCGCTCGCGTTCGACGAGCAACGTGAAGGCGACACGGTGTTCGAGGACAAGGGGATCCGGCTGCTCGTCGACAACGCGAGCCTGCCATATGTCCGCGGCTCGACGGTCGACTTCGTCGACAGCCTTCAAGGGGCCGGCTTCAAGGTCGACAACCCGAACGTAATTGCCGCCTGCGGGTGCGGATCTTCGTTCCGGGTGGCCGAAGAGCAAGAAGTTTCGGCGGTTTAGGGGCCCTTTCTGGGAACGCCAAGTGCGTTCCGGCAGGAGCTCGTTTACCTGGATAACGTCCCATTCGACGACCCGAAAAGGCCGACTGGGGCGTTTCCCTTCCACTTCACGTTCAACGGCCCAATGGGCTCCACGGGGATGTCGATTGGGACGTTGACCAGGTGCGTGGGGGTAGAGGGCCACGGCCGCTACTCACACCGGCATCGCACCCAGGGAGCGCCACAGAAACCGGCATGCGAGCGTGCGGTAAGGTCGCCACGGCTCGGCGATCCGTTCCAGCTCGCCGGCGCTTGGCAGCTCCGCCAGCTCGTAGGCCATCATCACCGCGCGCCGGATGCCGAGATCGCCGACGGCGAGCACGTCAGCTCGCTGAAGGTGGAACATCAGGAACATGTGGGCGCTCCAGGGCCCAATTCCGCTCACGGCGGTCAGCTCGGCGATCACCTCGTCGTCGGGCAGCGCGTCGAGGCGGTCGAGCTCGAGTGCGCCGTCGCGGATGTGCTCGGCGAGCGAGCGCAGGTACCTGACCTTGGCGTGGCTCAGGCCGGCGGCCATGCGTAGCTGGTCGGGGTCGTCGGCGAGCACCTGCTCGGGTGTCGGCGTTCGGCCGCCGAAGCGCTCGATCAGACGTCCGTAGATCGCGCGCGCGGCCGTGGTCGAGAGCTGCTGGCCGACGATCGAGCGAACCAGCGCGCCGTAATGGTCCTCTGGCCGGCCGGCGCGCGGGTCGCCGAGGCCGTCCGGTCCTACGCGATCGATGATCGAGCGCAGGACAGGGTCGGCCGCCCGCAGGTACGCGACTGGGTCCGCCGCGCCTCCGGATCCCTCGGCCGCGCCTGCTGAGGCGACCTGCCTACGATCGCCCGGCAAGTGTCTCGGTCGGTGCCGGCCCGGGGAGGTGATCGCGCTCCCGGGCAAGGCGGTCGCTCTCCCGCGGAGGCTCCCCGCGGGAGCCCGCCAGGCCGTCCCGCTCCCCGCTGGACCCGGCGCCGATCGCTCCGCTCAGTGTGGTGCCGTCGAGCGCGCCGAGTGCCCGCTCGACCGAGCAGGCGATGCAGGTGAAGGTCGGCGTGTCGCGCTGGGTGTAGGAGCTCGACTCGGTGGTACGCAGCCGCTGCACGAGGTCGAGGAAGTCGGCGGGGCTGTCGGTCTCGAAGGCGACGACGAACTCCTGATCGTCGAGGCCGAACGAGTAGCTCGTGTTGAGATCGACCGACGGAAATTCTCTGCCCACCATGATGTGATCCTGCATGATCCGCCAGCGCTCCTCGGCGGGCAGGGCATACCAGGCGCGGGTCTTCACGAACGGATACACGAACAGGTACTTGCCGTATCCGGGCCGAATCTCCAGGCGCGACTCGTCGGAGTACTCAGACGGCTTGGTCAAGGCGAGAAACGAATACGGGACATCGCACCACTTCATCAGCCCGCTCTGGCCGAGCACGACGTGAAACTCGTGAATCCGCTCCAGGTTCTGGGCTTGGGTGAGCAGCATCAGATCGGCGTCGCCTCTGGTTCCCACCAGCGAGAACGAGCGCAACAGGTGACCGTCGGCAAAGTCTTCGCAGGCGGCGATGAATTCGTGCTTGTCCGCCGCCCGGCGCTCGTCGTCGAGCCGCCTCCAAGCAGGATCTACCTTCAGAAAGGTGTATTTGACGAAATGGCGCTGAGGCATAACACGCGCGACAGGCAGGGCCACCCGCCAGATTGGATCATGGCCCGGTAGCGATGATGATACGCGGCCCCCGCACTCGCCCCGCTCGGCAGACGGACGAATCCGCGCCCGGCCAGGCATTACCATGATGATGATGCGGATCGCGCTGCTCTCCCCGTACTCGTGGTCGTATCCCGGGGGCGTCACGAGGCACATCGAGGCGCTTGCGGAGAGCTTCATCGAGGACGGTCATCACGTCCGCGTGCTGGCCCCTTTTGACCCCCCGGGCCGGTACTCGACGGTCCTGCACCGAGGCGCGCAGCCGCAGCGGATCGCCGCGCCCGACTACCTGATCTCGCTTGGTCGCACGACCGGATTCAAGGCCAACGGCGCGGTCTCGAACGTTTCGATAACTCCCTACGCGATCGCGACCATGCACGCCGCATTGCGCTCCGGGCGCTTCGACGTGGTGCACATTCACGAGCCGATCGCGCCGGCGACCAGCTGGATCGCCACCGACAACACCCGCCTGCCGCTGGTCGGAACATTCCACACCTACAACGAGAATCGGCTCTCGAACGGGATCGCCAACGTGATCGGGGCGCGGCGGATGATGAACCACCTCCGCGTCCGGATCGCGGTCTCGGAGGCCGCCGCGTGGACCGCTCGTCGCTTTTTCGGCGGCCGCTACCGGGTGATACCGAATGGGGTCCACGTCGACTCCGCGCGCGCCCGCGCCGCCGCTTCGCGGACCCCCGGGGAGCAGCTGCGGATCGTGTTCGTCGGCCAGGCAGTCGAGCGCAAGGGGCTGCCTTGGCTGCTGCGCGCGTTCGAGGCGCTGCGAGAGCACATCCCGACCGAGCTGACCGTGATCGGGCCCTCGCCTGAGGAGCTCGCGCCGATGCTGATCGATTCCCAGGGCGTCCGCGTCCTCGGGAAGGTCGACGACGCGACCAAGCAGGCCGCGCTGGAGCAGGCCGATGTGCTGTGCGCTCCGTCGCTCGGCGGTGAGAGCTTCGGGATGGTACTGACCGAGGCGTTCGCGGCGGGCACGCCCGTGGTCGCCTCGAACATCGCCGGCTACCGCGACGTGGTTCGTGACGGGGTCACCGGCGTGCTCGTACCCCCGGGCGACGGGCAATCGCTGGCCGAAGCTCTGCGAGATCTGCACGAGGAGCCTGCGCGCCGCGTCGCGATGGCGCAGGCCGCGGCGGACGACGCGGAGCGCTTCGCCTGGCCACACGTAGCCGCGCAGGTGATGGAGGCCTACGAGGATGCGCTCGCCGTGCCCGAGCCCCAAGGCTCGCTGGCGCGGGCGGCGGTCAGGGTTGGCGCGCGACCCGCCGACCTGCGGCCGCGCGTGCCCGCCCAGCGGCTGCCGAGCCTCGAGCCGAAGATCGGTGTGCGGCGGGGTGCCCCGGCCCTGGCCTTCGCCCGGCGGGCCGCGCTCGCCGCGGTGACGCTGGGAGGCGCGGTGCTCGCGTGGCTGGCGCTGCAGAAGATCGGAATCGGCCACATCGTCGCGGCGCTGATCAATTCCAGCCCGACGATCGTCCTGCTCGGACTGGGAATCATGTGCAGCGCGATGGTGATGCGCGCGGTCTCCTGGCACGCGATCTTGCGGGCAGCTCTGCCGGATTTCCGCATCCGCTTATCCGACGCGATGCATGGAACGTTCATCGGCGTGCTGATGTCTTCGACCTTGCCGGCCCGTCTTGGCGAGCCCTCGCGGGCGTTGGCGGTCGCGCGGCGGACGGGCCGCGCGCGCGAGACGCTCCCGGTGGTGCTCGGGACGGTGGTCTCCCAGACGCTGCTGAACATCGTCGCGCTGGTGATCCTGGGCGCGGTGATGTTCTCCTCGGTCGACATCTTCAATGGCCACGAGAACGCGCTGGTGTTCGCGGCGATCGCACCAGCCGCGATCTTGCTGATCGTGGTCCTGTTGCCGGTGCTGCTGCCTGAGCGCGAGGGGCCGACTCGCTTTGCTCGCGCGCACGCGATCGTCGGCCAGGTGCGCCACGCGATGATGCGAGTCCGCGCCGGCTTGACCGTCTTCCGCTATCCGCGACTCGGCGCGAGGGCGACGGCCGCACAGCTATCCGCTTGGGCGCTGCAGTGGCTGTCTTGCTATGTGCTGCTGATTGCGCTTGGACTGGGCCACCAGACCGGGATCGCCGCGGCGGCCGCGGTCTTGTTCGCGGTCAACATCACCGCCGTGCTGCCCGCGACGCCCGCCAACCTGGGCGTCTTCCAGGCCGCCTGCGCCGCCGTGCTGCACACCGGCTGGCACGTCGGATACGGCACCGGCGTCGCCTACGGAGTGATCCTGCAAGCGGTCGAGGTGACGACCGCGATCGTGATGGGCATGCCCGCCCTGCTCAAGGAGGGCATGTCATGGCGCGAGGTCCGCTCGCGCGCGATGCACACCGCGCCGGTCAAGCTTCCAGCACGCCCGCAGCGGCGCCGCAGCGGCGACGCAGTGAAGGCGGAAAGCTGACCGACGGAGCGCCGATCCGAGCCCGGGCGACGATCCGGTACGGTCGCTTCGGCTCCGGGTAAGGTCCCGATATATGGCCGACGAATCGAGCATCTCACCGCTTGGCGAGTCGCTTCTGGAGCTCGCCGATGAGCTCGTCGGGCGCGCTTTAGGGCGCCAGCAGCGTTGCGTCGATCTCTCCGAGCTCGGCGACGCGGTGCAGGAAGGCGAGCTCAGCGAGGAAGACGTCCAGGCGCTCCAGGAGCTGCTCGAAGAACGTGGACTCGAGTTGCGCGACGACTGCGGCCGGCAAGACGCCGAGCAGACCAGCTACGTCAACGTCGAACTCGCTGAGCGCACGACCGACGCGCTGTCGCTGTTCCTTCAGGAAGTTGGCCGCCATCCCCTGCTGAGCGCCAAGGAAGAGGTGGAGCTGGCGCAACGGATCGAGCGGGGCGACCTGCGCGCCAAGGAGCAGATGGTCAACTCGAACCTGAGGCTGGTGGTCTCGATTGCGCGCAAGTATCAGGGCGCCGACATGCCGCTGCTCGATCTGATCCAGGAAGGGATCCTCGGCTTGATCCGGGCCACGGAGAAGTTCGACTATCGCAAGGGGTTCAAGTTCTCCACCTACGCGACGTTCTGGATTCGCGAGTCGATTCAGCGAGCGCTCGCCAACAGGGCGCGGACGATCCGGATTCCCGTCCACATCGGCCAGCGCGAGCGCAAGATCGGGCGCGCGGCACGCGAGCTGGTGGCGCGGCTGGGACGCGAACCCACCGACGAGGAGCTGGCGGCGGCGGCGGAGCTCGACGTTCGCGAGGTCCGCGAAGCGCGCGCGGCCGCTCGCGTGGTCACCAGCCTCGACCGCCCAGTCGGCGAAGAGGAGGACACGACACTGGGAGCGCTGCTCCCGAGCGGCGACCGCGGGCCGGAGGAGGACGTTGAGATCGCGCTCCGCGGGGAAGCGCTGCGCACTGCGCTCGAGCGGCTTCCCGAGGTCGAACGCGAGGTCGTCAAGCTCCGCTACGGGATCGACGGCGATGACCCGACGCCGCTCACCGAGGCGGGCCGCCGGCTCGGGATCTCCGCCGACCGGGTGCGCCAGCTCGAGCGGCGGGCGCTTGCGGAGCTCGCCGAGAGCCGAGAGCTCGACGCGCTGCGCCCCGCCGCGTAGACCTGGCGATCAGTCGTCCGGCACCAGCTGGTCCAGTTCTCGCAGCCACACCGCGGCGGTGCTGTCGCTCGGCGCGCGCCAATCCCCGCGGGGAGACAGGGAGCCGCCACTGCCGACCTTGGGAGCGTTCGGGATCGCGGAGCGCTTGAACTGCGAGGTGTGGAAGAAACGCTCGAGGAATACCCCCAGCCAGCGCTTGATCTCGGCGAGCGAATACTCGCGACGCCGGTCTGGGGGGATCAGATCCGGCCACGCCCCGCGCTCGCAATCGCCCCAGGCGTGGCGAGCCATGAACGCGACCTTGCCGGGTCCGAAGCCAAATCGCACCACGTAGTAGAGGAAGAAGTCCTGCAGCTCGTAGGGGCCGACGATGCTCTCGCTGCTCTGACCGGGGATGTTGGCGCCGGGGTCGTCCGAGGGCACCAGCTCGGGGGAGATCTCGGTATCGAGCACCGATCTGAGCACCTCGGTCGCGCGGTCGTCGAACTGCTGGGTATCGATCGCCCACCACAGCAGGAACTGGATCAACGTCTTCGGCACCGAGGCGTTGACGTTGTAGTGCGACATCTGATCGCCCACCCCATAGGTGCTCCATCCGAGGGCCAGCTCCGAGAGGTCGCCGGTGCCGATCACGATCGCGCGATGGAAGTTGGCCAGCCGGAACAGGTGCGAGGTACGTTCACCGGCCTGCACGTTCTCGTAGGTGAGGTCGTACTCGGGCCGCCCCTCGGCGGCCGGATGCCCGAGGTCGCTGAGCATCTGGGTCGCCGACGGGCGGATGTCGATCTCGTTCGCGCTCACGCCGAGCGACTGCATCAGCCGACGGGAATTGGCCAGCGTCAAGCTGCTGGTCGCGAAGCCGGGCAGGGTGTAGGCGAGGACGTTCTCGCGTGGCAGCCCGATCCGGTCGAGCGCGCGGACGGCGACGATCAGGGCATGAGTGGAGTCGAGCCCTCCGGAGATCCCGATCACCACCTTCTCGATCCCGGTGGCGCGCAATCTGGTCTCCAGTCCGCGGACCTGGATGTTGTAGACCTCCTCGCAGCGTTCGCTGCGCCGGGCACGGTCTGCGGGCACGTACGGGAACCTCGCGATCTCCCGTTGTAGCGCAATCACCTCGTTCTCAGCCGGCAGCGCGTGATCGAATTCGATTCGGCGCCGCGCTCCGAGAGCCGCCCGGTAGTCGTGGACCGAATCGCCGTAGCTGCTGGTGCTGGCGCGGTCGGAGATCACCCGGTCGAGATCGATGTCGGCGTAGATCAGCTGCTCGCGCTCGGCGAACCGCTCCGCCTCCGCCAGCAGGTCGCCGTCCTCGTGGATCATCGCCTGACCATCCCAGGCTAGGTCGGTGGTCGATTCGCCCAGCCCCGCCGCAGTGTAGATGTGGCCGGCGATCGCTCGTGCCGATTGCGAGGCGGCGAGCAGATGGCGGTAATCGGACTTGGCCACGGTGATATTGCTGGCCGACAGGTTGACGAGCACGGTGGCGCCGGCCAGCGCGCCGTAGCTGCTCGGGGGAATCGGCACCCAGAGGTCCTCGCAGACCTCGACGTGAACGATCAAGCGGGGCTGCTCGCAGCTGGCAAAAAGCAGATCGGTCCCGAACGGCACCTGCTCGCCGAGCAGCGAGATCGTCCCATAGGCGGCGTCCCGCGCGGCGCGGAACTGGCGCTTCTCGTAGTACTCGCGGTACTCCGGCAGGTAGCACTTCGGGACCACTCCCAGCACCCGTCCCTGATGGATGACGACTGCGGCGTTGTACAGCGCACCCTCTGACTCGAGCGGCGCGCCGACCACGATCAGGGGCGCGATCGAAGCGCTCTGCGCGACGATCCGCGCGAGTGCGCTCAGCACGCTTGAGAGCAGGGGACGCTGGTGAAGCAGATCGTCGATCGCGTAGGAGGAGAGTCCAAGCTCCGGGAACGCCACCACCGCGGCGGCGGCGTCGCCGGCTTCGCGCGCCAGCGCGAGCGTTCTGTCGGCGTTGAACTCTGGCTCGGCGACGCGGACATGCGGGACCGCGGCCGCCACCCGCACGAATCCATGGCTGTAGAGCGAGCCGAATGGGCCGGTGAGACGCTCGCGCACGAGGACGGGAGCGCTCGTCAGGCCTCGGCCAGCGCCGGCCGCTCTGAGCCGGGCAGCCCGTCGGCGGGATCGGCGTCGCTCAGCTCATCCAAGCGCGTCGGATCCTTGTCGCTGCCGGCGATCAACTCGTCCGCCGCCTGACGCGCGTTCTTCGGCAAAGAGCCCGACTTCATCCCGAAGTAGACGGCTTCCGGGTGGTGGGCGATGATCGCGAGCGTCGACTGCTCTGGCTCGACGGCGTATCCACCGGACAAACGCAGGCCGATCGACGGCGCCCCGAGCAGCTGGAAGACCTTTTCGTGCTCGGACTGCTCGGGACAGGCCGGGTATCCCCACGAGTAGCGGCGGCCCTGGGCGGGGGGCATTCCCAGCTCGCCTCTGACCCGCCCGTGAGCCCACTCGGCGATTCCCTCGGCGGTCTGGACGCCGAGCCCGTGAACGAACAGCTGCTCGGCGAATTCGCCGTCCGACTCGAGCCTGGCCATCAGCTCGGTCACCTCGTCGCCGGCAGTGACCGCTTGCAGTACGACCACGTCCAGCGCACCGGAACCGATCGGCCGGTAGAAGTCGGCGAGGCAGATGCGATCGTGCGCCGGCTGCCGGGGGAACACCAGACGCTCGAGTTCGCGCTCGCCGGGCGCCGCCGGATCCCACACCACGACCTCGTTGCGGTCGGAGTTGCACGGGAAGTAACCGATCAAAGCCCGCGGATGCAAGTAGTCCTGCTCGCGCCACATCCGCTCCAAGCGGGGCTGGAAGTCCTCGCGCACGAGCCGCGTCCACGCCTCACCCTTGACGCCCCGCCCGCCCCAGTGCAGCTTGAACAGCACGTGCGTGTCGAGGTGGTGGTAAACGGCGCCCATGTCGACCTCGACCTCCCGCGTCCCCCAGTACGGCGGCTCGGGGACCGGGTTGTCGGTTCTGGCGGCGCTGCGGACCGACGCGTCCGTGACGGGCGGTTCGTCTTCGGGGCCGGCAGCCGGCTGTTCGCGCAGCGTTCGAGCCGCCTCCCTGGTCTTCGCGAGCAGCGCCTCGCGGGCTTCGGAGTCGATCAGCTGGTCCATCTTCGCGAGCCCTTCGAACGCGTCCTTGCAGTAGAACACCCCCGGTTCGTAGATCTCATCGGACTCGGTTCCGTTCGGGTACAGAATCCGCAGCCCGAAGTTTCGATTGATCGCCGCGCCACCGACCAGCACCGGGAACTGCAGCTGCCGCTGGTGTAGTTCCTGGATGCACGCGGGCATCTGCTTGGAGGTCGAGACGAGCAGCGCGGAGAGGCCGATTGCGGTCGCGTCGTGCTCGACCGCCGCGTCCAGAATCGTCGAGATCGGCACCTGCTTGCCGAGATCGACGACCGTGTAGCCGTTGTTCGTGAGAATCGTGTTGACGAGCGACTTGCCGATGTCGTGGACGTCGCCGAACACCGTGGCGACCACGACCGTGCCCTTGGTGTAGCCCTCGAGCTTGTCGAGATAGCGCTCGAGCTGCGCCACGGCTCGCTTCATCACCTCCGCGGACTGGAGTACGAACGGCAGGATCAGCTCGCCGGCGCCGAACTTGTCGCCCACCTCCTTCATCGCGGGAAGCAGCACCTCATTGAGCGTCGGCACAGCGCCGATCTTGGCGACGCTGCGATCGATCCATTCCTCGACGCCCTCCTTCTTGCGGCGCAGGATGTGGAAATGCAGTGCCTGCTCGGGCTCCATGCTCTCGGTCGGGTCCGCCTTGGCAGCGCTCTCATCCGCGGGTCCCTTGGCCTCGAAATGGCCGATGAACCGCTCGAGGGCATCCTCGCGGCGGTTGAACACCAGGTCGTCGGCGAGCTCCCGCTCGAGATCGGGAATCTCTCCGTAGGGCGTGATGTGGTTGGGATTGACCATCGCCAGGTCGAGCCCGGCCTCGACGCAGTGGTGCAGGAAGACGCTGTTGAGCACGCTGCGTGCGGGGAGACCGACCCCGAAGCTGACGTTCGAGACGCCGAGCGAGGTCTGGACCTCCGGCATCTCGGTCTTGATCGCGCGAATTCCCTCGATCGTCGCGATTGCGCTGGGGCGCCACTCTTCGTCGCCGGTGGTGAGCGTGAACGTCAGGCAGTCGAAGATCAGCGCATGCGGGTCCAGTCCGTGCTCCTCGCAGCAGAGCTGGCGGATCCGCCGTGCAACCTCGAGCTTGCGCTCAGCGGTCTTGGCCATTCCCACCTCGTCGATCGTCAACGCGATCAGCGCGGCCCCGTGGGCTTTGGCGATCGGCACGACGCGGTCGAGCTTTGCCCGCCCCGCCTCGAGGTTGATCGAGTTGACGATCGCCCTTCCCGGAACTTGCTCGAGCGCGGTCTCGATCACCTCCGGCTCGGTCGAGTCGACCTGGATCGGAGCCGGCTGGGTGAGCGAGATCCGTTTGACCAGCTGGCGCATCTGCTCGTCCTCGTCCTGGCGCTCGGTCAGCGCGACGCAGACGTCGAGCACGTGCGCGCCGCCGCCGACCTGATCTTCTGCGACCGTCAGCAGCCCGTCGTAATCATCGGCCAGCAGCAGCTCCTTTGCCTTCCGCGATCCCTGCGAATTGACTCGCTCGCCGACCAGCGTGGGCCGGGGATCCTGAACCAAAGGGGTGGCGGCGATCATGCTCGAGACGTGCGGCGGCCGGCGCCCGGGGCGCTCGCCCGGTGTCCGTCCGCCGACGCGCTCGGCGATCGCCTCGATGTGCGCGGGGGTCGTCCCGCAACAGCCACCGACGATCGTCACCCCGTAGCGGTCGACAAATTCCCCGAGCACCGCCGCCAGCGGGGCCGGCTGCTCAGGGAAGATCGTCTCGCCGCTCGGGCCTTGGAGCGGCAGACCGGCATTGGGAATGCAGTGAATCGGGACCGAGCAGTTCTCCCCGAGGAAGCGGATTGCGTCTCGCATGTCCTCGGGTCCGGTCGAGCAGTTCAGCCCGATCAAATCGACCTCGAGCGCCTCGAGAGTGGCCAGCACCGCGGAGATGTCGGTGCCCAGCAGCATCTTGCCGCCCTGCGGCAACAGCGAGACGCTGACCTGGAGCGGGAGCTCCCGCTCCGATTCGTTGAACGCCTCGCGGGCGCCGAAGATCGCCGCTTTGACCTCGAGGATGTCCTGTGCGGTCTCGATGATGATCAGATCGACACCGCCCTCGATCAGTCCTCGGGCCTGTTCTGAGAAAACCTCAACGAGCTGCTTGAAGGTGATTTCACCGAGCGTCGGGTCATCGCTGGCCGGAAGGAATCCGGTCGGGCCAATCGAGCCCGCGACGAAGCGGTCCTTGCCCGCGGCCCGGCGTGCGATCTCGGCGGCCTTGACGTTGATCTCGTACGTGTGCTGCTCGAGGCCCCACTCGGCCAGCTTCAACCGGGAGGCCTGGAAGGTGTCGGTCTCGAGCACGTCGGCGCCGGCCGCCAGCATCGAGCTGTGGACGCTTTCGATCACATCGGGGCGGTTGAGCACGAGCACCTCGTGACAGCGGCCGGGAAGCCGGTAATCGGCTTCGAGGCTGAGATCAAACTGTTCGAGGGTGGCGCCCATGCCACCGTCGTAGACGAGGATTCGCTCCCGCGAAGCTGCAAGCACGTCCCGCATCGCGCTCATCCTACCAACCTTGACAAGGTTGTGAGAAGGTTTGGGTCGCGAGGGCGCAGTTTCGGGGCGCGGCGGCGGGTAAGCTCGCCCCGTGTCCACCGCGCGCGGCTTCGCCTCGGACAACTCCGCCACGATTCACCCCGCGGTGCTCGGCGCGATCGCGCGGGTGAACGTGGGGCACGTGTTCGGGTACGGCCACGACGATTACACCCAGATGGTGCAGGCGCGGCTCGCGGAGCAGTTCGGAGCGGGTGCGCGGGCGTTCCTGGTGTTCAATGGAACCGGCGCGAACGTGCTTGCGCTGCGCGCCAGCTGCCGGCGCTTCGAGGCGGTGATCTGCGCCGCGACGGCGCACATCAACGTCGACGAGTGCGGCGCGCCCGAGGCGCTGGCGGGAGTGAAGCTGCTGACCGTCGAGACCGAGCACGGCAAGCTGACCCCCGAACTGGTCGCTGGGCAGCTCGACCGGTTGGGGGACGAGCACGCCGTGCAGCCGCGCGTCGTCTCCGTCTCGCAGTGCACCGAGCTGGGGACGCTGTACACCCCCGGAGAGCTCCGCGCGATCGGCGAGCTCGCCCACGAACGGGGACTGCGGGTGCACATGGATGGCGCTCGCCTGTCGAACGCGGCCGCGTCGCTTGGCTTGTCGTTGCGCGCGCTGAGCGCCGAGGTCGGTGTCGACGTGGTGTCCTTCGGTGGGACCAAGAACGGTCTGCTTGGCGGCGAGGCGGTCGTGATCCTGGCCGAGGACCTGCTCGAGGGCTTTCTGTATCTGCGCAAGCAGTCGCTGCAACTTGCCTCGAAGATGCGGTTTCTCGCCGCGCAGTTCGAGGCGCTGCTCGAGGGCGAGCGCTGGCGGCGGTGCGCAAGTCACGCCAACGCGATGGCGAGGAGACTCGCCGACAGCGTGCTTGGGGTACCGGGGCTGACGATCACCCGCCCGGTGCAGACGAACGCAGTGTTCGCGAGGCTGCCCGGGGAGGTGCGGGCTGCGCTGCAGGATCAGTTCGACTTCTACGTCTGGGACGAGTCCAGCCACGAGGTTCGGTGGATGTGCTCGTGGGACACCACCGAGGAGGACGTGGATGTGTTCGCCGCGGCGATCAGGGAGACGCTGGCCTCGCGTCAGCGAGCCGACCAGCCCTGATCCATGATCACGGGCGAGCCGGTGAACGCGCGACCCCCGGGGCCGATCAGAAACGCGACGACGTCCGCCACCTCCGATGGCTCGATCAGTTCCTTGACGGCGTGAGGAGCGAGGATCACCTGCTCGAGCACCTCGTCCTCCGAGAGCCCGTGCACCCTTGCCTGATCGGCGATCTGCTTCTCGACCAAGGGCGTGCGTACGTACGCGGGACAGACGGCGGTGGCGGTGATTCCGTCGCTTGCGCCTTCGAGCGCGAGCGTTTTCACCAGCCCGATCACCCCGTGCTTGCTCGAGACGTAGGCGGACTTGAACGGAGAGGCGACGAGCCCGTGCGCTGAGGCGATCGCCACGAACCGTCCCGCGTCCGAGTCGCGCAGCGCCGGCCATGCATGCTTGGCCAGCAGGAACGGACTGGTGAGGAGCAGCGCGACGATGAACTCCCAGCGGTCGATCGGGAACTCCTCCACCGGGGCGACATGCTGGACGCCCGCATTTGCGACCACGATGTCGAGGCGCCCGAAGCGCTCGAGCGCGGCTGCGACCGCCCCGGCGTTTGCCTCGGCGCTGGTCAGGTCGGCTTCGTACGGGATCCCTGGACCGTCGGGGTCGGGAGTTATGTCCACTGCCAGGACGTCGATCTGGTCGTTCTCGAACCGCGCCGCGACGGCGCGCCCGATGCCGCTGGCGGCGCCCGTCACGAGCGCCGCGCGCCGGTCGCTCATCGGGACTGCTCCTCGGCGCTGAAAGTCTGCTGGGCGATTGTCATCGCCGCGAGGATAGAGAGGCCGACCGGCGACCGCCTCGCGCACTCCCCACCGCGAACTTTCGCGAGTTAGGTCCGGGGGGTGGACATTATTCGCAGAAGTTCACGAGGGCGGCTCCCGCCACACCAGCGGACCGACCCGAACCCACCAAGACCTTCTCATCCACAACGACGCCCATCACCAACCCCACTTCTTCAGGGGTCTTCTAGCTCCCCGGACGCGAGTGGCGCTCGCCGCGGCGCGACTCCGCGACCTCCGGGGAGGGCACGACCATCACCCCAGTGTCGGCTCGCTGCAGGACGCCATGCGAGACGCTCCCCAGAAGCAGCGATTTCATCCCGGTGAGACCGCGGGAGCCCATCACGATCGCGCTCGCTTCAAGCTCGTCGGCCTCGGCGAGGATCGCGTTCGAAGTCGTGGACGTCTGCGAGCGGATCCGCCCCTGCGCGTTCAGGCCCAGCCGGTTAGCGAGCTCCGTCCCCTCCTCGGCGCGCTCACGGGCGGTCTCGCGGGAGAGCTCGTCGATGCCATCGAGATCGGGGAAGCTCGGCGACAGGGCGATCCCGGAAGGCGTCCTCGCGAGCACATCGACGAACGGCTCCCAGACGGTCAGAATCGTCACCGGCTGGTCTCCGAGCAACTCGGCTGCTCGCTCGACCGCCGCGCGGGCGTCGCGGGAACCGTCGTAACAGATCAGGACCATGTCGTCACTCCTCGTTTGGGCTCACGGTCTACAGCGCCACGACCTTGCCAGTGTCGGCCGCCTGATACAAGGCCTCGATCGCGCGGGCCTGCGCAACCGCGTCCTCGCGTCCGAGCAGCGGCGCCGCGTCCCCCCGGATCGCGGCTGACATGTTCGCGGCCTCGAGCATGTACGGGTCGAGCGGCTCCACTTCGATCAGCTCCACATCGCCGTCGCGACGGAGCTCGATCCCGGGCGCGCTGCAGTGCCACGGATCGTCCAAGAACAGCACTCCCTGCTCGCCGACGAGCTCGAGCTGATCGCGCGTCGCGAGTGCGAGTCCGGCGTCGAACTCCGCCAGTACCTCGTCCGCGAAGCGCATCGTCCCGGTGAACGCGACGTCGACGCCGTCGCCGCCGAGTGCCTGCTCGGCGCTCACCCTCAGGGGCTCGCCCGCGATCAGCCGCGCGCCGCTCACGCAGTAGCAACCGACGTCCATCAGCGCGCCGCCCTCGAGCGCGGCGCTGAGGCGGACGTCTGCGGGGTCGGCGGCAAAGAAGCTGAAGGCGGCGCGGATCAGCCGCAGGCGGCCGATCGCACCGTCGTCTACCAGTCGCCGGAGACGATGCGTCTGCGGATGGTGGCGATACATGAACCCCTCCATCAGCAGTCGCTGCTGGCGCTCGGCCAGGTCGAAGGCGCTCGCAACTTCGGCCGTTCGGCGGCTGAGTGGCTTTTCGCAGAGCACGTGCTTGCCGGCGATAAGCGCCCGCCGGGTCCACTCGATGTGCAGCGAATTGGGGAGCGAGATGTAGACCGCTTCGACGTCGGGATCGCCCAGCATCGCGTCGTAGCCCCCGTACGCACGATCGATCTGGTGCGCCTGCGCGTAGCGTTGCGCGGATGACCGCCGGCGGCTCGCGACCGCGATGATCTCGACCCTGTCGCTCCGGCGAGCGCCTTCCAGGAACAGGCGGTTGATCCGCGCGGTCGACATGATTCCCCACCTAACCGCCACATCGACCACACTAATGCACTTGCCTGTCTCCGTCACTGCCTTCGGACCCGGTCGCGTCAACCTGATCGGCGAGCACACCGACTACAACGGCGGCCTGGCGCTGCCGTTCGCGATCAGCGACGGGGTCACCGTGCGCGCGAGCGAGCGGCCGGAACGCAGGCTGAAGGCGTTCGCGATCGACCTCGGCCAGCACGACGAGTTCGAGCTCGGAGATCCACAACGGGCGTCGGGCTGGCGCGCGTTCGTCCGCGGCGCGGCGGGCGAGCTCGAGCGGGCCGGCGTGTCGCTGCGGGGCGCCAGCCTGGAGATCGAGGGCACGGTCCCGCGCGGCTCGGGCCTGTCGTCTTCTGCGGCGCTGGAGGTGGCGCTGACGCTCGCGCTGCTCGGGGTGAGCGAAGCGCCTCGGCCGGATAGGCTCGAACTCGCCAAGCTCTGCTCTCGGATCGAGAATCAATGGGTCGGGGCGCAGACCGGACTTCTGGACCAGCTCGCCTCATTGTTCGGGGAGCAGGATTATGCGCTCAGAATCGATTTTCGCTCGCTCGAGGTGCGACCGGTGACGCTCGAGCTCGACCGCTACCAGCTGGTGACGCTCGATTCCGGCGAGCGCCACGCGAACGTGGGATCCGGTTACAACGAGCGCCGCGAGGAGTGCGCCCGCGCCTGCGAGGAGCTTCAGATCGCGAGCCTGCGTGACGCCACCGCCGAGATGATCGAGCGCCTTCCCTCGCCGCTGGCTGAGCGCGCGAGGCACGTGCTGAGCGAGGATCAACGCGTCGAGCAGGCGGTTCAGGCGCTCGAGCAGCGAGACCTCGAGGCGCTGGGCCGGCTGCTGAATGCCTCGCACGCGAGCCTGCGCGACGACTACGAGATCTCGACCCCGGCGGTCGAGCGGGCCGTTCAGCGGCTGATGGACGCAGGTGCGCTGGGGGCGCGGATCATCGGTGGCGGCTTCGGCGGTCACGTGCTTGGACTGCTGCCCCCGAGTGCGCAGCCTCCTGAGGACGCGGTCGCGGTCGCACCCGGTCCCGGCGCGCGATTGCTGGAGCGCTGATCGCGCCAGCCGCGCCCGCGGCCAACCGCTAACGCCGCGCCGGCGTGCCCGTGGGCAGCTCGCGAAGCGCCGGGTACAGCGCCAGTAGCGCTCCCGCTGGTGGCGGTAAGCGTCCACCCATTCGGCAGCCGGCGGGCAGCGCACGGTTGCCGGTCAGCTCGATCAGGCGCTCGAGGCCGACCAGCCGCTCGATCTCCGCGCGGAGAGCCCGATCGCGAGCCCCTTGGTCGCCGAGGTCCCGACGTCGATGCCGATCAGCGCCGCTCTCACGCTCCGAGCGCCGCATACACGAGCTCGTAAGCTCGCACGGCGTCCTTGCGCTGCTGCGCCTCCCGCAGTGCGGCGTCGTCGATCCTCGCCGCGACCTGGTCGATGAACCGCCACTGCAGCACCGAGCGCTTCACCGCGGCTACCTGGTCCTCGGTGTACGGGTAGAGGTCGAACCCGAGTCGCTCACCGTTCGAACCATAGTCGCAGCGGCGGAACTCGAGCGCGAGCTCGAGCGTCTCCATGAACGCGGTCGCGCCGAGCATGTTGTCGTCGTCGAACGTGCCCCAGCCCGAGTTTGCGTGCTGATGGCCGAGCAGCCCCTCGGACGCGAGCAGCGCGGCATACTCCGGGAGGTGCTCGCCGTTCATCAGCAGGTGCTGCCAGTCCATGTTGACCTGGACGTTGTCGAGCCCACGCTCGCGCAGTTTGCCCACGACATACAGGCACATGCCGATGTTGCGCATCAGGATCTTCATCGCGGGCTCTGAGTTCTTGTGCTCGAGCAACAGCTTCACGCTGTGCCGGCCACAGATCTCGGCCGCCTCCGCCATTCCCTCGATCAGCCAGCGCCAGGAGTCCGCGTAAGGGGTCTGGAACGGGTAGTTGTAGCCCTCGCCCCCTGGCCAGATGATCAGGTGGGCGCCGAGCGAACCCGCAAACTCGGCGGCTTCGCGCACGATCCGGCGCGCCTCCCCGCGCAGCTGCGGGTCAGGGTTGACCAGCCCACCGCGGCCGAAGCGAGGGTCGAGGTGCAACCCGCCGGCGATGCAGTAAATGTCGTGATCTCCGAGCGCCGCCTTGACCTCGTCGAGGTTGGCCGGCGAGAGCTCGTTCGGGTAATGGAACTCGTAGCCGTCGATCAGGTCGCCCAGGCCGTCGACCGCGCGAGCGACCTTTGCCGCGACGGGCTCGGGCTCATAGCTGTGCTCGGGCTGGTAGCCGACGGGCAGAAATCGCGTGATCATGGGGCCGAAGGCCCAAATCCCAAGACTGGTCTTCACTGCTCCCTCCTTCCAGGGTGCGAGACGCACACGGCGCGCGAGCCGGCGCGCGGGCTCGATCTTACCGCCGGTGCGGAGCGGCCGTTAGCGCTAACATCGGCCCTTGGGCTCGGAGATAGGCTCGCTCATGGAGGCGGCGCAAGACATAAACCGAACCCGCGGATCGGGTCGGGTGGTCATGGCGGACGTCGGCCGTCTGGCCGGCGTATCACACCAAACCGTCTCGCGGGTGATCAACGGCAGCCCGCACGTGCGGCCCGAGACGCGCGACCGCGTGCTCGCGGCGATGCAGGAGCTCGGGTACCGGCCGAACTCGCTTGCGCGTGCCCTTGCAACGGGCCGCTCGAAGACGCTCGGCGTGGTCAGCTTCGACACGACCCTGTACGGGCCCGCCTCGACTCTCTACGGGATCGAGCGCGCCGCGCACGAGGCCGGCTACTTCATCATCGTCGCCAGCCTGAAGGTCCTCGACCGCGGTTCGGTGATGGATGCGGTGGAGCGCTTGCGGCTTCGCGGTGTCGACGGGATCCTTGCGATCGCCCCCCAAGAGGACGCGGTCGAGGCGCTGCTGCACGCGCCCTCGGAGGTCCCGCTGGTAGCGGTCGAGGCTGGTCCCGAAGGTGCCGTGCCGGTCGTCGCGGTCGATCAGTTCGCGGGCGCCGTGACCGCGACCCGCCACCTGCTGGAGCTCGGTCACCGCACCGTGTGGCACCTTGCCGGACCGAAGGACTTCATCGAGGCCCAGCAACGCCTCGAGGGCTGGCGGCACGCGCTCGAGAGCGCCGGCGCGCAGGCGCCGAGGCCGCTGTTCGGCGACTGGAGCGCTCGTGCCGGCTATAACCTCGGTCGCCGCCTCAGCGGGAATCGGGCGATCACGGCGATCTTCGCGGCCAACGACCAGATGGCGCTTGGGGTGTTGCGCGCGATGCAGGAGGCGGGGCGCGAGATCCCGGGGCAAGTCAGCGTCGTCGGCTTCGATGACATCCCCGAGGCGCCGTATCTGATGCCCCCGCTGACGACGATCCGGCAGGATTTCGATGAGGTCGGCAGCCGCAGTCTCCGGCTGCTGCTCGCCAGGATCGAGGCCGGGGGGCCCGTTCCGGGTGGCTCGCTGGTGGCGCCGCAACTTGTCGTGCGTGCGAGCACCAGCCCGGCTCCCCGTTGACAGCGGGAAGATGTGATCGCTAACATGCCGCCTCGCGAGGTGCCCAGAGGCGAGGAAAAAACGGTCGGAGCGAACTCGGTCGCGTCATCAAGCGAGCGTCGGTGCTCGTCCGGCCCGATAGTCACACTAGGGCCGACGCGGGGCCCGTGTCGCGAGCAATTGGCGAAGATTGCGGGTGCGACCGTTTAAGCTGCGTTAAGGCAGGTAGACACGGGCATCCCAGTCTGAGAGCTTACGAGCGAGGGGCCCCCCGACCGAGGAGGAGGAAATGGCAGACGAGGACATCATCTACGACGCAGTTGAGCGGCTCGAATGGGATGAGCGTAAGGAAGACGACCACCCGTTCAAGCGCTACAAGCAGCTGACCCGGCGGACCGCTCTGACCGGAGGCGCGGCGGGGATCGCGGCGCTGGCGCTTCAGGCTTGCGGAAGCAGCAAATCCAGCTCGAGTGCTGCAACTACCAGCAGCAGCAGCGCCGCGTCCAGCATCTTTGGAGTCAGCGAGCACTACAAGTTCACGATGGTCAACCATGTGACCACGAACACGTTCTTCACCCCCACGCAGAGCGGCGCCGCGGACGCCTGCAAGCTGCTCGGCTGCTCGTATCAGTGGACCGGGTCGCAGACCAGCAACGTCTCGGAGATGGTCAACGCGATCAACAGCGCGATCAGCGCCGGGGCCAACGGGATCGCCACCTCGCTCGTCGACCCAACGGCGTTCAACGCACCGGTGGCCCATGCCTTGTCGTCCGGGATCCCCGTGGTCGCCTACAACGCCGACGCCACCGGCAACCCGAGGTTGGCCTATATCGGCCAGGACCTGTTCGTCTCCGGGCAGCAGATGGGCGAGCACATCGTCTCGCTGGTGCCCTCCGGCGACGTGGCCCTGTTCATCGCGACGCCGGGCGCGCTCAACATCCAGCCGCGCATCAACGGGGCGCTGGCGACGCTCAAGACTCACTCATCGATCACCCCGCACGTGGTCGCGACCGGGGCCGCGGTTCCGGCCGAGCTGACCGTGATCAACTCCTACGCCGTCGGTCACCCCAACACCAAGGGCATGTTCGCGGTGGACGCGGGGAGCACGCAGGGCGTCGCCCAGACGATCCAGAAGCTCGGTCTCAAGAGCAAGGTCAAGGGCGGCGGCTATGACCTCACCCCGGTCACCGAGCAGCTGCTCGCAGCCGGATACATCCAGTTCACGATCGACCAGCAGCCTTACCTCCAGGGCTTCTTCCCGATCCTCCAGCTGTATCTGTACAACGCAAGCCAGAAGCTGACCGGCATTGCCGACATCGACACAGGCCTGAAGTTCCTCAACTCGTCGACGATCGTCCCGTACAGCAGCACGAAGAGCGTGTACGAAGGCACCGGCACCTCACCTGGGGTGCAGAAGTCCTAGTAGTAGGATGCGCCTGCGATGAGCTCGTCGAGAGAGGCGTAGTGCGATGGCGGTAGAGGCAGGGACAAAGTCCGGTCCGACCCCCGCTCCGAGAGGCCCTGCCGCGAGTCAGGGCCTCGGGGGCTCGACGATCGGGCTGGTGCGGCGGTTCCTGACGCTCCGCGAGGGCAGCATCATCGTGGTCACGCTGATCACGTTGGTGTACTTCCTGGTGAGCACCAACCACTTCGCGACCAGCGCGAACTTCAAGACGCTGCTGCCCTACTTCGCGCCCGTAGCGATCATCGCCGCCGGCGAGGTGTTCGTGATGATCCTCGGGGAGATCGATCTCTCCGTCGGAGCGATGTACCTGTTCATCCCGTTTCTGTGGCACATCCTCCATCACGCCGGCTTTGGCCTGCTTCCGAGCATGATCCTCGCCCTGCTGATCGCGATGGGGCTCGGCGCGCTCAACGGCTTCGCAGTCGCTTACGTCGGGATCGCCTCGTTCGTGACGACGCTGGGAATGCTGTTCGTGCTCGATGGGTTGACGCTGGTGGTCTCCCACGCGACCCCGATCAACACCCCCGGGACGCAGATCGTGGGCATCGGCACGTTCTCGCAGCTGTTCGGCGCCGGAACCTACTCGGAGCTGATCTGGGCGATCGGGATCGTGGTCGTCTTGCAAATCGCGCTGACGCTGACCCGATGGGGGATTTACACGGTCTCCGTCGGCGACAACCGGCTTGGGTCCGCCGAGGCCGGAATCCGGTGGCGGCTGGTGATGGTCCGCAACTTCGCGCTCTGCGCAACGCTCGCGGGCTTTGTCGGCATCCTCGAGGCGGTCCGCGTCACCACCGCCACGCCTGATCCCTCCGGATCGAACGACCTCCTGTTCCAGGCGGTATCGGCCGCGATCATCGGCGGAACGCTGATGACGGGAGGGGCGGGAACGGTGGTTGGGGCGTTGATCGGCGCGTTGTTCCTGGGAATCCTGCACGACGGCCTGATCATCAAGGGCGTAAACGCCAATTACCTCGACCTCTACCTGGGGATCGCGATTCTGATCGCGATGTCGCTCAACGTCTACGTACAGAAGGTGCGAACGGGGGCGGGACGATGACCGAGCAGGACTTCGCCGGCGAGAAGATCGTCGGGCCGGTCCATGTCGACGACGACGTGCTTCGTGTCGAGCACCTCTCGAAGAGCTTCGGGCCGGTCACCGCGATTCGCGACATCAATATCCACTTGCGCAAGGGCGAGGTCCTGGCGCTGCTCGGTGACAACGGGGCCGGGAAATCGACGCTGATCAAGATCCTCGCGGGTTTCCAGAAGCAGGACTCGGGGACGATGTGGCTGAAGGGCGAGAACTACGCGCCCAAGAGCGTCGACGACGCCCGCGCCCATGGAGTCGACACCGTCTTCCAGGATCTCGCGCTGGTGGATCAGCTGACCGTCTACCACAACCTGTTCCTGAGCCGGGAGCGGGTGCACAAGCCGATTCCATTCCTCTCCAACGCGCTGATGCGCCGGGAGGCGCGCAAGGCGCTGGACGAGATCGGGATCAACATTCCACGGATCGATGTGCCGGTGGCGCGATTGTCGGGCGGCCAGCGTCAGGCGATCGCCGTCGCGCGGACCGTCTCGAGCGATGCCGACATCATCCTGCTGGACGAGCCGCTGGCCGCGATGGGAGCCAAGGAAGGCGCCATGATCCTCGATCTGATCGCGCGGCTGAAGGCGGAAGGCAACGTCTCGATCATCATGATCGTCCACAACTATGTCCACGTATTCGCGGCCTGCGACAGAGTTAGCCTGATTCAAGATGGCGTGATCGCGCTGGACAAGCCGACGTCGGAGACGTCAGTTGAGGAGCTGACCGAGATCGTCGTCGAGGAATATCGCCGCGCGAGGCTCGAGGAGGCTCGGGGCGGCAACGGAGCCACAGCGGGCGGGACCGTCTCCAAGTCGCAGCCGTGAGCGCGCACGCGATCGGCGTCGGGGTCGGCCCGTCCACCGAAGTTCCGGCCCGCGGCGAAGCGGGCGCCACGTGAGCGACCGACCGCGGATCGGGCTCCTGGGGATCATGCAGGAGCTCTACGACGAGATGCTCCCGGGGATCACCGATCACCAGGCAGAGTACGCCTCGCGGGTGGCCGAGCAGCTAGGATCGGTCGCCGAGGTCGTGTTCAAGCGGCCGGCGCGCAACCGCGAGGACGTCGAGGCGATCACGCGCGAGCTGGTCGCCGACGGCGTCGAGGGAATCGCGATCCTGATGCTCACCTACGGCCCGGCGCTGCGGACGGTGCGGGCGCTGCAGACTGTTCCGGTGCCGCTGCTGCTGGCGAACATCCAGCCCGAGAACGCCGTCTCGGCGGCGTGGGACATGTCCGACTTGACTTATAACCAGGGCATCCACGGCGCGCAGGATCAAGCCAACACGCTGGTGCGCCTGGACGTGCCGTTCTCGGTCATCACCGGCGACTGGCGATCCGCTCGCTTCGAGCGCGCGTTTGGCGATTGGGCGCGCGCTGCGAAAGCGGTCACTGCGCTGAAGCAGACCCGGATCGCGCTGCTGGGATACCCGATGAACGGGATGGGGGACATTCGCTACGACGTACCGGCGCTGTTGCGGCGGCTCGGCGCGACCGTCATGAGTGAGGATCTGGGCCCGCTCATCGCTCGTATCGACGGCGTGCCGGATGCCGAGATCGATGCGCTGCTGCGCCGCCATCAGGAGGTCTTCGAGGTATCCACGGAGCTGCCACGCGAGCGCCATCGATATGCCGCGCGGCTCGAGCTCGCAATCCGGGCGATGCTGGAGGCGGGCGGGTGCCGGGGATTCTCGTTTCATTTCGATTCGATCGGCGGCGACGGACGCTTCGAGCAGTTGCCGCTGCTCGCCGCCTCCGATCTGATGGCTGACGGCTACGGGTTCGCCGCCGAAGGCGACACCAGTACCGCGACGCTGATGTGTGCAGCCCAGACGCTGATCGGCGATGCCCATTTCAGCGAGATGTACGCGATGGACTGGCAGCTCGACTCGGTGTTGATCAGCCACATGGGGGAGGGCAACTGGAAAATCGCGCGCAAGGACCGCCCCGTGCGGCTGATCGACCGGCCGCTGGGCATCGGCGGGCTCGACAATCCGCCGACGCCCGTGTTCTCGGCGGAGCCGGGCCGGGCCACCAGCGCCGCGCTGGTGCCGATCAAAGGCGACTACTACCGGTTGCTGGTTGGCCGTGGCGAGGTGCTCGACACTCCGGAGCTGCCCAAGGTCGAGATGCATCACTTCCACTTCCGGCCCGAGCGGGGAATGGAGTCGTTCATGGATGCGTGGTTGTCCTCCGGCGGTCCGCACCACTTCGTGATCAACCTCGGCGATCACGTGGGCCGCTGGCGCCGGTTCGCCGAGCTGCTCGATCTCGAGTACCTGGAGATCTAAGTGCCGGCCGCTCTCCGCGAGGAGACCCTGGCACCGCAGGCATCGCCCGCGTGCCTCGAACGGGCGGCCTCGAGCCGAACACAAACGGTCGGGCGCGCCCGGCAAAATGAGGGACTATGAGCGCAAACGGAATACAGGCGGCAGAGGAGAAGATGCGAGCCGATGGGCAGCCGGAGGAGGCCATCCGGAGCTTCCGAAGCGCCTACGAGCGACTGGCCGGTGGTCACTCGGCGATGCTTGCAACGGCCGATCTCGAGCCCGCCGAAGATGTCGCGTCGCTCGATGACTTGCCCGAGGTCGATGCGGCCGATGCGCTCGCGCGGGTTGCGCTGATCAAGCTGAACGGTGGGTTGGCGACGACGATGGGGTTGCGATCTCCCAAGTCGCTGGTGGAGGCGCGAGACGGTCACACGTTCCTCGACTTGATCATCGGACAGACGCTGTCGCTGCGGCGCCGGCTCGAGATCCGGCTACCGCTCGTGCTGATGGACAGTGATGCGACTCGGAAGGAAACGCTGGCGGCACTGGAGCAGCATCCGGAGCTCGGCGACGAGCTCGCCCCGGACTTCATGCAGAGCATGGTCCCGAAACTCGATGCCGAGTCGCTCGAGCCGGTGAGCTGGCCGAGCCAGCCCTCGCTCGAGTGGAACCCTCCAGGCCACGGCGATGTCTATGCGGCGCTGCGCGCGTCCGGGATGCTCGCGGCGCTGCTCGAGCGTGGATTCGAGCACGCGATGATCTCCAACGCCGACAACCTCGGCGCTACCGTCGACGCTCGGATAGCGGCCTATGTGCGCTCCGACCAGATCCCGTTCTTGATGGAGGTGGTGCAAGGAACCGAAGCCGACCGCAAGGGCGGCCATATCGCACGCCGTCGCAAGGACGACCAGCTCGTGCTGCGGGAGACCGCGCAGACGCCCCCTGAGGATGAGGACTCCTTCCGCGATTTCCGCCGTTGGCGCTACTACAACACCAACAATCTCTGGATCGATCTGCGGACGCTCGCCGACGCGCTCGACCGGCGCGATGGCGTGCTGGAGCTGCCACTGATCATCAACCACAAGACCGTCGATCCGCGCGATTCGCAGTCGCCGGAGGTCGTGCAGCTGGAAAGCGCGATGGGCGCGGCGATCGAAAGCTTCTCCGGAGCGCAGGTGCTGTGCGTCCCGCGGACCAGGTTCGTGCCCGTGAAGAGCACCGACGACCTCCTGGTGATGCGCTCGGATGTGTACCGGCTCACCGATCAGATGATGGTCGAGCCGGTGCCAGAGCGGGCCGGGAACCTGCCCTACGTCGAGCTCGACAAGCGCTACTACAAGCTGCTCGATCGCTTCGAGGAGCGCTTCCCGGAGGGCCCACCATCGCTGCGCCAGGCGGAGCGGTTGGTGGTAAAGGGCGATGTGACGTTCGCCGCCGAAGTGACCGTGCGGGGCGCGGTCGAACTCGAGACCGAGGAGCCCCTGCGGATCGAGCCGGGGACCGTGCTCGAGTAGTGGAGGTCTTTCAGCGGATTGGACATGGTGGGGCCAGTGCGCTCGCCCCCGCCAACACGCTCGCCTCCTTCGACCTCGCGCGGGAGGTCGGGATCGACATGGTCGAGTTCGACGTCCGGGCGTCGGATCGGGGGCTGGTGCTCGCGCACACGATCTTCCACGCTCGCCGCAGTGACACCGTGCTGCTCGCAGACGCCCTGTCTCATCTCGCGGCGAGAGCTTTCAGCGAGGTCGCGTTGAACGTGGACGTCAAGCACTCGGGCTGTGAGTCCGCGCTACTCGATGCTCTGCGCCGGCGCAACCTGCTCGAGCGCACGCTCGTCTCCTCGCAGGTGACAGGAGTGCTCGACCGCGTGCGCACGCTCGAGCCGCGGGCGCGTACCGGGATCTCGGTGGGAGGATGGGCTGCCAGGTTCAGCCGGCGGTGGCGAGGGTGGCGTGACCAGGTGCTTGCCGGCCTCGCCGCGCGGCGCTGGGACGCGCTGATGGCTCAGCACCGGCTGATCGATAACTTCCTGTTGGCCGAGGTCTGCACGCGCAACGGCGGGCTGTACGCGTGGACGGTCAACGAGCGCGATGCGATCGGGCAGCTCCGTGCGCTGGGCGTGCACGGAGTCGCCACGGCCGATCCGCGGCTGTTCGGCTAGAACGTGGGGCCCGGCTCGCCCGGGGTCGCGTGCAGGCGGTCGACTGGCACGATTTCTCGCCCCAGGGGAAGCAGCGAAATCGGGATCATCTTGAAGTTGGCCAGCGCGAGCGGGATGCCGATAATCGTGATCGCGAGCGCGATGCCGCTGATCAAGTGCCCGAGGGCCAGCCACCATCCACACAGCAACAGCCACAAGACGTTGCCGATCCCGGAGGCGACGCCCGCGTCGGGGCGCCTGACGACGGTCTTGCCAAACGGCCACAGCGCGTACGCCGCGATCCGCAGCGAAGCGATGCCGAACGGAATCGTGATGATCAAGATGAAGCAAACCAGTGCCGCGAACGCGTATCCGATCGCCAGCCAGAGGCCGGCGAGGATGAACCAGATGATGTTCAGAATCAGGCGCACGATCTCCACTCCTAGAGGGAGTTGGAGCTTAGCTCGTTTGTGCGCCCACGCCCAGGGGTTGCGCCTCAGCGGCGCGAGCCGGCTTCGGCCCGGCGGTGATCGGCGAGCAGCAGCGCCCGCCGGCGGGAGTAACTCCAACTCCGGGGTCATGTGTAATTTCGCTCACCCTTGGGGAAGACAGCGTCCACGACATCGGTTGCATCGAAGCCTGTGACGCGCGTAAGCTGAGTTTGGTCAACACGATCGCAAGCTCGCTGTCAGCATTCGTCGGTCGAGTACGTAACTCTTAGCAGTCGATATAGGTTCAACGAAGGAGCTCTTCCATGCCACCAGCCAAGAGATCGTCTGCGCGCAACAACCGCGGGGGATCGACCAACACGGCGTCCACGGCGAGCACTCGACGGGATGTGGAGCGCGCGATCAAACGCCTCGAGAAGGCGCTCGAGGACGCCAACGCGGCGCTGCGGATGCTCGGAAAGGACGCAGGTAGAGGGGCGAAGACCGCCTACCGCGATCTCGGCAAGACACTGACAACTTTGCGGCGCGATGCGGCGAAGACCAACAGGACGCTGATCAAGGACCTCGAGAAACTCGCCTCCGCGGCGGTTGCTCCCGCCAAGGCCGCCACGCGACCGGTTCGTAACACCGCAGCTCGTACGACGCGCTCACAGACGTCAAAGCCGTCAGCTTCCTCCGGCCCCACCCGCTCAAAGCCGTCCGCTTCCACCAGCTCCACCCGCTCTCGCTCTGGATCGCGCTCTACCGCGAAGCGTTCCACGCGCTCGCGTCGCGCCTCCTAGCGACGCCGGACATCGAAGACGGGCTAGTAGTCAACCTTTGCGATCGTGAAAGGCGACTTCGCTGTTGCCGCGTCCGGCATGCGGGTCTCGGCTTGGCAAGCTTCCTCACCGCTGCCGCTGCGTGCCGGCCCCGCTCACCGCACCTAGCTCGTCGCGTTTGCCCGGCAGCCTCGCGGATCTGGGGACCGGGATCGTGAGCGAGTAGCGAGCGGCCGCCGCCGCGCGCCTGGTGGTCCAGCGCACGGTCGCGGGCGGGTAGCGCAGCAGTGCCGTCCACGTCGCCGTTCCGATGAGGCCATCGGCAGTCAACGCGTGTGCGGTCTGGAAGCTCTCGACCGCGGTTTGCATCGTCTGACCGAAGCCGCCGTCCACGGTAACCGCGTAACCCGCGCTGATCAGGTGCTCCTGGGCCCACACCACGAGGTCGCCCGCGGAGCCCGTTCCGATAGTGGCGATCGACTGGTTGGGCGAGTAGCCGCTCAGTGATGCAACCGGGCGCGCCACTCCACTCCATGCGGCCCCACTGGCCTCCTGCCAATCCCACCAGCTCACGTTGGGCGCGCCGTATACGCGGGACAGCTGGCGGAAGCGGAAAATCTGGCCGAGCGGAGGATTGTCGTCGATCTCGCCAAGGGGATAGATCGGCCGCGCATAGGGGCGATTCCACGCGTAGGTATGCGCGTAGACCTGGTCCACAGTTACGCCGATCGCGGACCAGTACATCTGCGGCATGTTGTACTGGGCGCCTGCCGGTCCGAGGAATATCGAATACGGGAACGAGGGATGAAAGTCGACGTAGGGCAACCCGCCCAGGGCCACCGGGAAGTTCGCTCCGATCAGCTTGCGCAGCTCGGTGATGTAGGACTGCGCCTGCACATACTTACCTTGGTACTCGCTCTCAGCGTCGATCGCCAGGCAGTTAGCTCCATCGCGGACCGCCGCGGCGCCGACCTGCGCTTCTGCGAGCGGATGGTTGCCATAGACGTATTGCCAGCCGCACACCCGAAACCCAGCCGCATGCAGCTCCGCGACCAGTTGCGGATTGAATTGGGACCAGGTTCCCGTGCCGTCGCCGCTCTTGATGATCAGCGTGCCGATGCCGTACTGATGCGCCCTCGAGATGATCGCGGAAACGCTTCCGCCGCTCGTGTCGGGTAACAGCCAAATCCACATTCCGCGCAAGGCAAATGGATTCGCCGGATCCTTGTGCGGGCTCGCCACAGGTCGGGTGCGCTTCTTTTTCCTCGCCGGCGGCGCGCCGGTGTGAATGCCCGCGCCGCCGGATGGTCGCCTTGGAGTCGCCGCGGCGCTCGCTGACGCCAACAAGGCGCCGACGGAGGCCAGCGCGAGCAGCACAAATCCAAACTCGCGCAGCCGCTGGTACCCCAAGATCCAGCAACCGCGCGCCGAGCGGCCATCCGACATACGGGAAGTCACCGTAGCGAATTAACCGGCGGCACGCCGACAAGTTGCGCGCCAGCGGCCTGGCGGGCGCTCGCTATTTGATGAACAGGATCTCCGAGTACTTCGGCAGCGGCCAGAGGTCGTCCGCGACCAGCTTCTCGAGTTTGTCGGCCACCGCGCGCACCCCATCCATTGCGGGGACCACGGTGTCACGGATGTACTCGGCGTGCTCGAGCGGGTCGCCATGCGGCTGGTTCTCCGCCAGGTTCGCGCTCTCCAGCAACTTGATCGCATCGGTGAAATCAGTGATCAACTCAGAGCTCTCCTCGGCGAGATCGGTCAACTGCGCCTCTAGTAGCAGCGCCAGGTGGCTTGCTGCAGCCGGAAGCAACATCGTGCGCGCGATCGAAGCCGCGGTCTCCGCCTCGATGTTGATCTTCGTCACGTACTGCTCGGCGAAAACCTCATACCGCGCCGCGAGCTCGCGTCGCGAGAGCACCCCGTAACTCGAGAAGATCGCGACGGTGTCGTCGTCGATCAGATACGGCAACGCGTCGGGGGTCGCGCGCAGGTTCAGCAGGCCTCGCCGCTCGGCCTCGGTGTGCCACTGATCGGAGTAGTTATCGCCACCGAAGATGATCTGCTTGCTCTCGGCGTAGCTATCGCGCAAGATCGGCGGTAGCGCTGCCTCGAGATCAACGCCGCCCTTCAGCGCTTGCTCGAGCCGGTCGGCGAGCTCATCGATCGCCTGCGCCACGATCGTGTTCAGGACCGTGTTCGGGAGCGACGGCGACATGCTCGAGCCGAGCGCCCGGAACTCGAACTTGTTCCCGGTGAACGCGAACGGGCTAGTGCGGTTGCGGTCGCCGCCATGCATCGGAAGCGGAGGCAGCACCGGCGTTCCGAGCCCGAGGAACGATCCCGGCGTCGACTCACCAGCTTCGCCGCGTTCGATCGCGTCGAACACTCGCTCGAGCTCCGCGCCGAGGAAGATCGAAATGATCGCGGGAGGCGCCTCATTGGCACCCAGGCGGTGATCCTGCCCGGCCGACGCGATCGAGGCGCGCAGCAGACCCTGATGCTTGTTCACCGCCTGCAGCACCGCGGTGCAGAAGAACAGGAACTGCAGGTTCTCGTGGGGAGTCTCGCCTGGCTCGAGCAGGTTGTGACCGGTGTCGGTCCCCATCGACCAGTTGTTGTGCTTACCGGAGCCGTTGACGCCCGCGAACGGCTTCTCGTGCAACAGGCAGACCAGGCCGTAACGACGCGCCACGTTCTGCATCAACTGCATCGTCAGCTGCTGGTGATCGGCGCCAACATTCGAGTTCTCGAACACCGGCGCGATTTCGTACTGGTTCGGCGCGACCTCGTTGTGGCGGGTCTTCACCGGGATGCCGAGCTTGGCGAGCTCGCGCTCGGTCTCCAGCATGTAGGCGAGGATCCGCTCGGGAATCGAACCGAAGTAGTGATCATCGAGCTCGTGTCCCTTCGGCGGCTTCGCACCGAACAGAGTGCGGCCGGTCGTATAGAGATCGGGACGCTCGAAGTAATACTGTTCGTCGATCAGGAAATACTCCTGCTCGGGCCCGATGGTGGTGAACACACGCTGCGAGGCGCTGTCGCCGAACAGCGCCAGCGCCCGGATCGCCGACTTTGACAGCGCGTCCATCGAGCGCAGCAGCGGGATCTTGTGATCCAGGGCCTCGCCCGTCCACGATGCAAAGGCGGTGGGGATGCAGAGGAATGCACCGTTGGGATTCTCGAGGATGAAGGCGGGGCTGGTCGGATCCCAGGCGGTGTAACCGCGAGCCTCGAACGTGGCGCGGATGCCGCCCGTGGGGAAGCTCGACGCATCCGGCTCGCCTTGGATCAACTCCTTGCCCGAGAACTCGGCTAGCGCGGTGCCCTCGCCGGTGGGTGCGTAGAAGCTGTCGTGCTTTTCGGCCGTCGAGCCGGTCAGCGGCTGAAACCAGTGCGTGTAGTGAGTGGCCCCCTTCTCGAGCGCCCACTCCTTCATCGCCAGCGCGACCGCGTCGGCAAGCGAAGTGTCTAGCGCCTGGCCGCGCGCGAGCGTGTGCTGCAGTCTGCCGAAAACGTCGCGCGGCAGCCGTTGGCGCTGCACCGCGGGGCTGAACACATTTGCGCCGAAGATCTGGTTGTCAGGCGCGGTGAGGTCGAGCGCTCCAAGCGAGCCACCGTTTGGAGCCCATTGCGCTGCGAGGACATTCTGCTGGCGTATACGAGGCACGTGTAGTGTTCCTTCCTTCGCGCCTCGGCGGCGGAGGCGAGCAACAGTGATCGGGGTCTCGACGAGACCTTGGGGCAAGGGTATTAACCCGCGGGCGCGCCGTCATTGTCCAGATGTCCAAACCGGTCCTGCGGCGATGTGCCGGACGTCCAAGCCACGGCGATTCAAAGCGCGGCCCCGCCACCGGGCTGATGAGGCAGAGCCCGGCGATACAAAGCGCGCCCGCCACCCGGCAGCGAGGCAGAGCCCAACCCGTTTCCCGGTGCGGCCCCGGCCGCAGTAACCACACGCAAAATGGAATACTTCCCGGCGTGCCGTTCGATCCAGCGCTTGGACCCCAGCGGTACATGCCGGCCGAGGATCGCTACGAGCCGCTCGCTTATCGTCGCTGCGGTCGCAGCGGACTGAAGCTGCCGGCGATCTCGCTGGGGCTGTGGCAGAACTTCGGCGACGATCGCCCGCTCGCGACCAGCAGGGCGATTCTGCGGCGGGCGTTCGATCTCGGCATAACCCACTTCGACCTGGCCAACAACTACGGGCCGCCGTACGGGAGCGCGGAGATCAACTTCGGGCGGATCTTCGCCGAGGACTTCAAGCCTTACCGCGACGAGCTAGTGATCTCGACCAAGGCGGGCTACGACATGTGGCCCGGCCCCTACGGCGAATGCGGCTCGCGCAAGTACCTGCTCGCGAGCCTCGATCAAAGCCTCGCGCGCATGGGTCTCGAGTACGTCGACATCTTCTACTCCCATCGCTTCGACCCGGAGACCCCGCTGGAGGAGACGCTCAGCGCGCTGGACGAAGCCGTCCGGCGAGGCAAGGCCCGGTACGTCGGCATCTCCTCCTACGGGCCCCGCCGGACCGAGGAGGCGATCCAGATCCTGCGTGAGCTCGGAACGCCATTGCTGATCCACCAGCCGTCCTATTCGATGCTCAACCGCTGGATCGAGGATGAGCTGCTTGATGTGCTCGCGCGAGAGGGCGTTGGCTGCATCGTCTTCTCGCCGCTTGCCCAAGGCCTGCTGACCGACAAGTACCTCCGCGGGATCCCCGACGACTCGCGGGTGCGGCGTGGCAATTACTTCTCCTCGGAGCTGATCAGCGATGAGAACCTCGAGCGTGTCAGGTCACTGGCGCCGATCGCCGAGCGCCGCGGCCAGACCCTCGCGCAACTCGCGATCGTGTGGGTGCTGCGCGATCCCCGCGTCACCACCGCGCTACTCGGTGCCAGCAGCGTCTCGCAGCTCGAGCGCAATGTCGCCGCCCTCGAGCACCCCGAGCTCGACGCCGATGAGCTCGGCGAGATCGACCGCTACGCACAGGAGGGCGGGATCAACATCTGGGCGGCTTCGAGCGAGGCGTAGGCGGGGCCGCGGCTTCGTCGCTCCGCGGCTGCCGAGGCGTGGTCCTTACCTCGCCTGGAGCGAACTGGGTTGAAAATGAGGTGTGGTTATGCACCCCTTTTTCATCCGACGCCGGCGGGCCGTCCACAACGGGCGATGGCTACTTCTGCGATTTATGTCCGAGGGGTGGACACTAATCGCGAAAGTTCCACCGCCCTCCCCTGACTCTGAGGGCGGGGCCCCTCGCGCGGGCAACAGTGGGGTGGGCGGTCCGGGCGCCGCTTGCGCGGGTAGCCGTTGGGTGGGCCGTCCGGACGCCGGCGCGGGCGGCGCGGGGCGTCCGGACAGCACCAGGGTGTGTGTCAGGCCCCGACTGCAGCCAAGTCTCGGTCAGCTGCCCTCGGTTCCATCTCCGAGTGGAGAAACCCCAGCCCGTGCGACGCGCGGGATCCGAGCTGGCCCGCGAGCAGTCGCCGCTGGCGCTCGGTGAGCTGATCCAACGGCTTCGTCTCGCTGACCTGATTACGCACCAAGAACTTGCGACACCTGGTGGCCCCCCAACGCCGTTGACTGAGCAGCAGGTCTCCGACTGCCCAGCTGCGTGCCTCTTTGGGTGGCGCGAGAATGACGTCTGCGGCGGAGATCGCACCGTTTGCGATCCGTCGCTTCAACTCAGCGCGTGCGAGCCGTACCTCATTGGCTCTTTCCAGCGCGCGCAATCGTTGCGGCTCCGGAGGCTTCGTCGCAGTCTCGATCATCTTGCCGTGTTCTCCCTGCTGGTTTGGTCCGTCATGACGGATTTGGGTTTGGCGATCTACCCACCCGCACGAGCTTTCCAGCCGCTCGACACAGATAGGTCCTTCTATACGGCTCTTTTGTGGTGCCCATGCCGCGCCACTCACCGATCCCCAAGGTGAATGTGGCGCCGCCCGGCCGACCACCGTACGACGATCACGGCAACCTACGGCAAGCGCTCGGTCACAGCAATGACACAACTCAGAGAGCATGCGCTTAGAGCGCACTTTTTGTCTTGCTAGCGCCTTGTGCACAAGCGGACAAGCGGTGAGCCGTTCCGTGGCCGGTTTGGTGAAAACGACCGGGCGCGTCAGGCGGCCGCAGACGGCCCTTTGCCCCGGTGCTCAGGCGGCCGCGGGAAGCGGCCCGTGCTCGGCCTCGAAGGCCCGCTTTGCTTGCGCGAAGGCTTCCAGCGCGCGGTCGAGCGTGCCGCGGTCGTGGGTCGCCATTACGCTCGTCCGCAGCAGCGCCCCTGCCGGCGGGACCGCCGGATGGATCGCGACGTTGACGTAGACGCCCGCGTCATAGAGGGCCTTCCATAGGAAGACGGCTTTCCAGTCGTCGCCGACCAGCACCGGCACGACCGGCGTCACAATCTCGGTTCCGTCAGCCGCACGCGAGCGCTGCAGGACTCGGAAGCCCAGCGTAACCAGACCCTCGCGCAGGTAGCGCGCGTTATCGAGCACGGCCGCGAACAGCTCTCGGCCCTCGTCCGAGCGGCAGATCCGCACCGCCGCGAGCGTTGCCCCGATCGCCGCCGGCACGGCGGAGGCCGTGAAGATGAACGGCCGCGAGGAGATCCGGAGGTACTCGATCACGTCCTCCGGGCCGACGATCACCCCGCCGCACGACGCGAGCGACTTGGAGAACGTGGCCATTCGCAAGTCAACGCGATCCTCGACGCCCAGCAGCTCTGAACTTCCGGCCCCCCGCGAGCCGAGGACCCCGAGCGCGTGCGCCTCGTCCACCATCAACCGTGCGCCGTAGCGATCGCATCGGTCGGCGATCTCGGGCAGCGGAGCAACATCACCTTCCATCGAGAAGACTCCGTCGACAACCACCAGGATCCCGCCGCCGTCGGCGGTCGCCTTCTCGAGCGCGCGTTCGAAGCGGTCCATCCGGTTGTGCGGGAACACCCTCAGCTTCGCGCGGGAGAGGATGCAGCCGTCGAGGATCGACGCGTGGTCGCCCTTGTCGACGATGACCGTGTCGCCAGGCGCGAGGATCGTTCCCAGCGCACCCAGGTTGGCCTGGTGGCCGGTCGTGAACACGAGCGCAGCCTCGGTCTGGAGCCAGTCTGCGAGCTCGCGCTCGAGTTCCACGTGAAGATCGATCGTGCCGTTCAAAAACCGCGAACCGGTGATTCCGGTCCCATACCGGTTGACCGCATCGAGGGCGCCCTGTCGCACCCGCGCGTCGCCCGTCAGGCCGAGGTAGTTGTTCGACCCCAGCATGATTCGCGCCTTGCCCTCCATCTCCACGATGGGGAGCGTCGGCCCCTCGAGGACTCGGAAGTACGGGAGCGCGTCGAGCTCTCTGGCCACCCTCAGCTGGGCAAGCCGCTCGTGCTCGCGCGCCTTTGCGAAGACGTCGACGGAGGTGTGCATTCCGTTAGCGCGTGTAATCGTAACGAGCGCGGTGACTGCTGCCGAGGGAAGCGTTAGCATCAGCCGGCGATGGCCGATGAGCTGACCCAAGGCGCGGGGCATCCGGACGCTGAGGAGGAGCTGGTGAACGGGACGCCGGTGCTCGCCGAGGTGCGACCGATCGAGCGCGTCACCGCTGCCGGCCTGCCCGCCGTCCAGGCAGCGCTCGCGGCGGCGACCGGATTTGTCGCCGGGGCCGCGGCGCTGGCGCTGGTCAGGCGCCACACCACCCGCAGGCTTGCCCGCGTCCAGCGTCGAGCGCAACGCCGTTCAGCGGAGGTGTTGCCGATCGCGGGCACCCGCACCTTCCTGATCGACGTTCATCTGATCGCGAAGCCTGAGTGAACCTCAGGCTGGAGTTCCGGCGATCGGCACGCGAGGGCTTCCGAGCACGAAGTCGAGCAGTTCTTTGCGCCGTATCACCCGTGGGCGGGACTCGCCGGGGCCTACGCCCTGCGTGCCGGTCGCAGCCGCGGCGCGCTACCGCTGGCGAGCTGAGAGCTCGAACTCGAGCGTCTGCCATGGCGCGCTCGCAAGCGCGCATTGGAGCTCGGCGTCGGAGTCCGAGCGGCCGCTGAGAAGCCTCCCCTGGCAGCGCACCGAGAGCTCGCCGAGGGAGAACGGCCATGGCTCGAGCGCCAACCGGAAGCGATCCTCGTGCCGGCTGAGCTCGAGATCGACCGGCCCCGCGGCGCTCGGCACCGCCCGCACCGTGCACGGCGCCCACTCGAGGCAGATCGCCAGTGACAGGAAGTCCCAGGTCCAGATCAGTTGGCTGTTGCGCGCCGCCAGGTCCGGTGCTGCCGCGGCCGAGATCCTGGGGTCGCCGTGGAGGGTGTCGAGGAGCTCTCGCTGAAGCGCTCGCTGCGCGTCCAGATATGCGCGGACCGCGTCCGCTTCCTGCGGCGGCAGCTGGTCGAGGTCGCGCAGTTCGTAGAGGCGAGCGCCGTGCATCGAGACCAGCATCGCCGCGTAACGGGACTGCGCGAGCAGCTGACGGGGGGCCGCGCTCCAAAGCTCGAGGTGGGTCTCGATCTCCATCTCCATGAACGATTGAGGAAGGCCGGTGTTCGAATTGCGCTCCGGCGAGAGATCCCAGGTCGCCATCCCGATGTCGTGTTGGGCCGCCGCGAGGCACACCTCCTCGCGGGGCTCCACGCGACCGAACGCCGCGTTGCCCCAGGCGCGTGCGAGCTGCCCTGAAAGCCAGGCGTGCGAGGATTGCCCGATGGCGATCACGCCGTCGGCTTGCTCGCGCAGCAACATCCGGCGGCCCCTAGATGCCCTGGCCGGCCAGGACCTCATTGGTCGAGGCGTCAACCGGCGCATTCGGATTCGAGATCAGATGATGGCTCAGCATCCACTGGCCGAACAGGTTCCACTGCAAGGGATCCTGATAGCCCCATGGCTGCCCGGGATTCGACGGGAAGAACGCCGGCAGCGTCGCCTGCACCCCGGCGAGCGCCAGCTTCGAGTCGAGACCGGGGTTGAGGCGCGCGAGATCCTGAACCGCAAGCGCCGGGTTCTCCCTTGCCGATTCGTATCCTCGTGCCAGCGCCTGCACGAAGCGGCGAACGACCTCTGCGTGGCTGGTGAGGAACGCCGCCCGAACGGCAAGTACGAGCTCGTCATAGGGTGGGATTCCGACCTGTTGCATGCGGATCACATTGGCGTGCCGGCCCATCTGCTGGAGCTGGATCGCGTCTACGTTCCAGTCGCCGCCGAGCGTCGCATCGACCTGCTTTGACACCATCGCCGGGACGTAGTTCTGGCCCACGTTGATCTGATTGACCGAGCTGGGGGGGACACGGGCGCCCGCGAGGATGTTGGTCAGGAAGGCATCCTGATAGGACAGGCCCGCGTCGCCGACGACCTTGCCGCGCAAGCTTGCCGCGCTTGTGATGTGCTTGGAGCCGAGGGAGATGATCGAGGTCAGCGGCTGCTGGACGATCGCCGCGATCGATACCAGCGGCTCGTCGCGATTGCGCGCGAGCAGCAGCTGGGGCTCGTAGGAGATCGCGAAGTCGACCTTGCCTGCGGCGAGCTCCTCGAGCGGAGCGGCCGGATCGGGAGGCGATTGCACTTGCACGTTCAGGTTGGCCTGCGTGAAACTGCCCGCGGCGATCGCCTGATAGAGGCCGACATGGTTTGCGTTCGGGGCTCGGTCGAGCATCAGCGTCACTCGCTGGGCGCTTGCCGGGGACGCGGTCAGCGTGTTGTGCTTCTCGCCGCAACCGGACAGCCCGAGGCAGACGAGCAGCGCGCTGGCCACGAACAAGCTTCTCTTCACGGGTTTCCTCTGTTCACGTGTCAGGACCGCAGCGTACGCGTGTCGGTCGGCGCCAAAGCTCGCCCGGCGCCGCCAAGGAGCCTCTGCTGGATGCTGGCGCTCCCCGCCGGGTCCCCAGACGATGCTGGCGCGTGCGATAACGTCCTCCAGGTGGGGATCATCGCGCATATCACGCCTCCAACGAGTGTCGCGACACGCCCTCGGTACGGCCGCGGCCGTGCCGGATCCCCGGAATGGCCCGCGATCACGACCTGATTCCGACCAGCAAGGTCAGCCGCGCCACCAGCACCGGTGCCGCGCTTGGCCCGAGCAGCGCGAGGCTCGCGGGCAGCTTGATCGCGAACATGACGCGGTCGCCGGATCGAGCCCGCGAGATTCTCGAGGAGCGTCACGTGGAGCTGGCCGATCATGTGGCCGCCGTCCTCGGGAACCTTCGTGGCGGGGCGATGAAGGTCGGGCAGCTCGCCTCGTTTGTGGACGTCGATTTCCTGCCGCCCGAGTTTCGGACGATCTACCAGGAGCGCCTCGGCGAGCTCCGCGATGCAGCGCCCGCGATGAGCTGGAGAAAAGTCCGCGCGGTCTTGGAGCGCGAGTGGGAGGAGCCCGTCGAGTCGGTGATGGAGGAGATCGAGCACGACGCCGTCGCCGCCGCCTCGATTGGCCAGGTGCATCGTGGCGTACTTCCCGATGGTCGTCGGGTGGCGATCAAGGTCCAGTATCCGGAGATCGCCGACGCGCTCGTTACCGACCTCGACCTGGCGTCTGTGTTAATCCGGCTGGGTAAGGCGCTCGCGCCGGGGCTGAACCCGGAGATCGTCGCCGCGGAGCTGCGGGATCGGGTGCTCGAGGAGCTCGATTTCGAGCTGGAGGCGCAGCAGCAGCGGACCTTTGCCAGGGCCTACCGGGGACACCCGTTCATCTACGTGCCGCAGGTCGTCACCGCGCTCTCGCGCCGCCGGGTGCTGGTCTCCGAGTGGGTGCAGGGGCGGCGGTTCGAGGAGGTCCTGCGCCTGCGCCAGGACCAGCGCGACCGTATCGGCGAGATCCTGGTCCGTTTCTTCTTCGGCTCGAGCGCCCGCGTCGGCAGGTTCAACACCGACCCACATCCAGGCAACTACCTGTTGCTCGATGATGGCAGGATGGCGTTTCTCGACTTCGGCAACACCGCCGAGGTCAGCGAAGATGGGCTGAAGCTCTCACGGCGCGCGCTGCTGGCAGCGATCGAGGGCGACAGCGATCGTTTCGCGGTCACCGCCGATCAGCTCGGGTACGTGCGCGACCGCGAGCAGGTCGATCGGCAGCAGCTGCTGGCTCAGGCGCTCGTGGTCGGCGACTGGTATCTGCGCGATCGCGAGCTGGAGATCGATCCTGAATACGTCGCCGGGATCGTCGAGAAGCTGATCGACCCGCGGGCGATGGAAGGCGCGCTGCACCTGATGCGCCAGATGAAGTTCCCTCCCGAGGAGATCTGGCTTCGCCGGATCGAGACGAGTGTCCTCGCCGTGCTCGGCCGGCTGCACGCCAGGCGCAACTGGCACCGGATCATGCTCGAGCTCCAGCTGGGCGATCGACCCGCCACCGCGCTTGGCGAGCTCGAGGCCGTCTTCTGGGCGGAGCGCGGAGCGCTCAGGAGACGATCGGGCGGGTCAGCGCCTTGACGAAGTCCTCGAGTTGATCCGTGCGCCAGCACTCGAACGCGACGCAGTGCTTCTCATAGGCAGCGATCACGCTGTCGCCGTAGTTCCAGTAGAGGCGGGGCTCGGGGTTCAGCCAGAACGTGCGGCCGGCCTTGGCCGTGATCGCCGCAAACACATCGTCCCGCGGAGGCCGGCCGTTGGTGCGCGCGTCGCCGAGCACGATCACGGTCGCCCGCGGATGCAGCTCGTCCACGATTAGAGCCAGGAACTCGGTCCACACACGGCCATAGTCGGTGTATCCGGAGACGTCCGCGACACCCGCATCGCGCGAGACCGCCTCGCTGGCCGCGGCGAAGTCGCGCTCACGCTCGAACACCTCGGTCACCTCCGAGATCCGCTCGATGAACACGAACGAACGTAATCTCCGAAACGCGTCGTGCAGGGCGTGCAGAACGCTGAGGAAGAAGGTGCTGGCGCTCGTCACCGAGGTGGAGACGTCGCAGAGCACGAAGATCTCGGGTCGTCTGGGACGCCGCGGGCGGTACTTCAAAGTGATCGGGACGCCCCCGGTCTCGAGCGAGGCGCGCATCGTCCGCCTGACGTCGACGTGGGCGTGACGGTTGCGGCCCCGCTGCTCGTGACCCTGGGTCGCGAGCCGGCGCTTCAACTGCGCCACCACCTTGTGGACCTGAGCGAGATCCTGAATCGGACCAGTGGGAAGTGCGCGATCCAGCTCCGTCAACGGCCGCTTCGGGGGCAGGCTCGAGGTACGCTCGATAAGATCGCGCTCGAGCTCGCGCCGCAGGTGCTGCTCGAACTTGCGCAGCTGCTCGCGAGGAAGGCCCTGCCGGCGCGGATCGTCGCTCGGGAGCTCTTGCTGTGGTTCGGCTCTGAGTCCAAGCGCGCGGCGAATCCGTTGTACATCGACGCCGAGCACCCCAGATCCTTCTCCGCGACCAAAGGCGGCGATCGCCAGCCGCGCCAGGTCGCGCAGGGCGGCATCAGAGCCATCCATGAGCGCGGCCGCGATCTGCTGACGGAGCGTGTCGAGGTCGATCTCGTCCTCGGCAGCGCCGACGCGCTGTCCCTCGGTGATGTTCCGTCGGGCGGCCTCCGCCTCCGCAGCGCGGAAGAAAAACCGCTCGAACACGAGCTCGAACACGCGCCGATCCTCCGGCGATTTCGCCAGGGTCGCAGCCAGCGCCTCCTTGAAGGAGGTCTGCTCGGTCCAGCTGACATGGCCGAGGGCCTGGAACGCGTCGAGGATCTCGGCGGTGCCGATCGCGACTCCTTCGTTGCGCAGATCCTCCGCGAACGCGAGCAGCTGGCCGTCGAGGCGGTCCGGGCCGCGCCCCTGGACCGGGGCGTATCTCGGGCTGCCTGGTTGCGGGCTAGTGGACAAGTGAGGACCCTGGTAGCGTCAGGGCGGCGATCGGGCACCGCACAGGATCACTCACGCGGGTTCCGCCGCGGGGTCCAGCTTCACCGGTCACGCGGGTTCCGCCGCGGGGTCCAGCTTGACCCCGACCCGGGCGGCGACGGTGTCCAGGTCGGTCCGGTGCTTGACGATCACGCTCATCGTCTTCCGGAAGGTCTCGGCGTCGATGTCATCGGCGCCGAGCAGCAACAACGCTCGCGCCCAGTCGATCGACTCGGCGATGCTGGGGGGTTTCTTCAGATCCAGCTCGCGAACCTGATGGACGACCTCGACCAGCTTCCTTGCCACCTGCTCGTCGAGCTCGGGCGAGTGCAGGCGGACGATCGCGAGCTCATGCTCCAGGTCCGGGTAGTCGAGCCACAGGTACAGGCAGCGGCGCTTTAGCGCCTCGGTCAGCTCACGGGTGTTGTTCGAAGTCAGCAGCACCACCGGTTGCGACCTGGCCTCCACTCGCCCGAGCTCCGGAATCGAGATCTGGAAGTCGCTCAGAAGCTCAAGCAGCATCGCCTCGAACTCTTGGTCGGTTTTGTCGATTTCATCGATCAGGAGGACCACGGGCTGTTGCGAGGCGATCGCGGTCATCAGCGGCCGCTCGAGCAAGAACTCCTCGCCGAAGATGTCGTCCTGGACGTTGTCCCAGCCGGTTCCATCCGCCTCAGCCTGAATGCGGAGCAGCTGCTTGCGGTAGTTCCACTCGTACAGCGACTTGGCCTCGTCGAGGCCCTCGTAGCACTGAAGCCGCACCAGGGTCCGGTCGAGATACCGCGAGAGCGCCTTCGCCAGCTCGGTCTTGCCCACCCCGGCCGGGCCCTCTACGAGCACCGGCTTGCCCAGCTTGGTGGCGAGGAAGGAGACGAGCGCGGTGGAGGCGCCTGGCAGATAACCGACCTCAGTCAGTCCGCTGGCGACCTCCTCGATCGAGACTGGGTTGCAGGCCATGCTCCAAATATAGGGTTCGTCCGCGGGCTTCCCTCTCGGGACGGTTTGCTGTGCGGTGTCGCGGGGTGTTGGTCGCTTGGGGTTGGGGTGTGGCGGGTGTGTTATGCCCCCCGGGCCGGGGGTGACAAATTCGAGCACCCGGTCACGTGTCTGCCCCTTCTCTGCAACATATCGGCGGCAAACGATCTCAGGGGGTGAAGTGGGGCGGCAGAATAGGCCGTGTGGACGCCCGGGCACCTGGAAAACGTCCCGCTCGAGGCTCTCGAAATCTCGACTGGGACGTTCAACGTGAAGCGGAAGGGAAACGTCCCCACGGCCTGTCGGAGCGCGTCGAACGGGACGTTGACCAGGTAAATAGGTGGCCGGACCGGGCTGTCGGAAGGCTCGCGTCGAGCCAGCATGGGCTCGTGACCGTCCGGCAGCTGATGGAGTTTGGGATCGGGCGCGGGGCGATCGAGTATGCGCTGGCTCGCGGCCGGCTGCTGCTGGTCCACCGCGGCGTGCATGCCGTCGGTCACGCGGCGCTTGCACCGCTGGCGGCCGAGTGCGCGGCCGTGCTCGCGTGCGGAGCGCAGACATATCTCAGCCATCGCTCAGCCGCCTGGGTGTGGGGAGTTCGGCCACGGCCCGAGGGAGCGGTCGATGTGACGGTGGCCGAGCGCGATGCGGGCCGGCGCCGTGCCGGCATTCGCGTCCACCGGGTGAGCGGGATCGATCCGCGGGACAGCCGCGAATATCAGGGAATCCCGATCACATCGCCCGCCCGCACGCTGCTCGACATCGCTTGCGAGGTGTCTCAGCGGGAGTTGGAGCTGGCGGTTGATGAGGCGATTGCCCGCCGGCTGGCGACGCGCCATGCGATCCGATTGGTGATCTCCAGATATCCCCAGCGCCGGGGGTGCGCGCCGCTCGCGGCTCTGACCGACGAGGGGCGGTCCAGCACGATCAGCCGGTCAGACGCCGAGGAGCGGATGCTCGCGCTCGTTCGGGCGGGCGGTCTGCCACAACCGGAGCTGAACGCCCGGATCGGCCGCTGGACAGTCGACTTCCTCTGGAGGCGCGAGCAGGTCGTCGTCGAAATCGACGGCTACCGCTACCACAGCTCGCGAGCAAAGCTGGAGCGCGACCACGACAAGGACCTCGCCCTGCGCGACGCCGGCCTCGACGTCTTACGGTTCACGGGCAACAAGCTCGCCGACGACGCGTTGTCAGTGCTCGTCACCGTCGCTCGCGCGCTGACACTGCGGGCACCGGAGGTCAATCTTCGCTTTCCGGCTCCTCGGTGAGCTCGTCGTCGGAGCGCATCGGCGGGGCCGACCGAACCGAGCGGCGCGAGCGCGCGGGGATCCGTAGCGTCGGAGGATCCTCTGGTTCGGGGCGCGGCAGGTCCGCGATCGGTTCGCGCGGCGCGCTAGGCGTGGCGTTCGCGCGGCCCTTCGAGTGCGGCGCTCCGGGAAGCCGCTCGGTCCGTATCTGATCGGGAGGTTCTGGGAGCCGTTCGGTTCGACCCTGGTCGGGAGGTTCTGGGAGCCGTTCGGTTCGACCCTGGTCGGGAGGTTCTCGGAGTCGTTCGGTTCGACCCTGGTCGGGAGGTTCTCGGAGCCGTTCGGTCTGAGCCTGATCCGGTGCGCTCGCGCCGCCGCCGGGTGCCACGCCGCCGCCGGGTGCCACGCCGCCGCCGGGTGCCGAGCCGCCGCCCCGTGACGCGCCGCCCATGTCTCGGGCCCGCCGCACGGCGCCCCCCTCGGGCCTGGCGGATGCTGTCTCCCACCCAGCCCCGACCCCCCACGCCTCGTCGGCACCGGACTCGGCGGGGCGCTCGGCTCGCCGGCGCCGGCCCCGGCGATCTCCACCCGGCCCGGGCGCAGCGGTATCTGCTCCTGAGATTCCTGGGGGAGCGGGAGCCGTGACCGCGCCCTCCTCCCCGGGCAACGGCGGCTCGGGACGGTGGGCAGCGCGGATCCGGGAGCCGGCGTACGCGAGGAAGGCGGCCACGGCGAGCGCGATGAAGATGCCCCACTCAATTCCCGAAGTGGTGGCCAGTTGACCGTTGCTGGAGGCGTTTTGCTTGTCGAAGATCCTCCAGATCACCAGCACGCAGGTCCAGAGACCAGCTGCCGTGATCACGTTCCCGTCGCCTCCGGGAAGGTGGAAGGCACGACCCTCCGCGCGCTGGAACAGGAGCGTAAGGACGCCGCCCGCGACCAGGAGAACCGCGGCCTCCACGAACGAGAAGGCGCCCCAGCCGGTGACCGACACGCTCGCGGCTTGCAGGCTGGTGGTCCTGCCCTTGACGATCACCGTCTCCTGGTACCACGGCAAGAACAGGGTGAGGAACAACGCGATCGCGGCAGCCGCGGCAAGCCGCCGCTCATAGGGCAGAGCGCGCCCGGCGCGCACGATCCGGCTGACGCCGGCACCGACGCGCTGTGCGGCGCCTGCGGCGGATCCGCTCTGGTTCATACCGGAGCGCCGGCCGCGGCGCTGATTCGATCGATCAGCGTCCGGGCATCGCGATCCGACACCGCGCGAATTTGACCCTGGAAGGCAAGCTTCCAATGCTCGCGTGGCCACTTCCTTACATGCTCGAGGTCATCGGCGAGCGACTCGGCAGGGACCCAGTCGGCCTCCTCGAGCACTACTTCCGCGGTGGTCGGGAACCGCCACGGGTACGAGTCGGCCTTGCCCGGCTTTCCTGGCCAGATTTTGGTCCGCTCCTCATAGAGCTCGTCCTCGATGCGGATGCTCGCCGCGTACGCCATCACCTTCGTCAGATAGAGGATGATTCGGTCCCCAACCTCGATCTCGAGCGCCCGGTTGCGGTTGCGCTCCTTGAGCCCGATCACGGTGAAGTGGTGCTCGCGAGTCGCCGCGTAGTTCTCGGGCGACCCCGTGAGGATCCAGGTGCGTGCCACGATCCGATTGTAGGCTCCGGGCCAGGCGCTCAGATCCTCGCTGCGGGGGGCTCGCCATCCCCGGAGCCTCGCGATCGCGCTCGACACCCCACGCACGCGACCAGCTCGCTCGACACCCCACGCACGCGACCAGCTCGCTTGATCCGCCCGCGCACGCGGAACCAGCGCAGAGCTAGCTGATCGGAATGTCCTGCACTTCCTGTGGCTCGCCTGGCCGCCGGTATAGGCGTTCGACGTACCAGTCGATCAGCGCCCGCATCGCGAGCAGCAGCTCGCGCAGCGCCTCAGTCAGGCGCCGCTGCAGCTCGGGCGGGATCAGCTCCCGCAGCGAGTGGATCAGCTGCGCGAAGAGCGCAAACTCCTCTCCGGCGGAAGCTTCGTCTTGCTCGGGGAGCTGCCATCCCTGCGGCGGCGGCGCGGCGCCGTCCCCGGCCCCCTCCTCGGCCTCGCCGCGAGTCACTCGGGGAGCCCAACCATCCCCCTGTCCTTCGCGAGCGGCCGCCCTCGCCACCCCTCCCTCGCCAGCGGCCGCCCTCGCCACCTCGTCGGCCAGCCGCTCAGCGGCTGCCGATGCGCGGTCCAGGCGCTGCTCGAGGCGCCGGAGGGTGTCGTCGGGCTCAGGATCGCTTTGAGTCACTGAAGCTCACCTCGAGCAAGCCGTTCTCGAACGTCGCCCCCGTCGGCTCATAGCCCGCCAGCGAAGGAGGCAGGATCATGTTCCGCTTGTGCCCGTCGACCCCGACGATCAGCTCCAGGCCGATTTTCTTGAGTGCGATCTCGCCCTTGCGGGCGAAGGGCAGCGCGAGCCGCAGGCGCGCGCCGCTGTCGGTCACCGCTAGCTCCTGCGTGACTCGATCGTGCAGCACCTCGGCCGGATCGAGTTGGCCTGAGAGGAACAAGGCCTCGGCGAGCCGGTCGAGCATCTCGGTCCCCACCACCTCCTGCTCGAAATAGGGGGCGCACAGCACCGGGACCGGCGAGAAGGCGGATCGAACGAGCTCGAGGTGTTCCTCCTGCACCCGCCGCCAGTGCGCGAAGTAGTCGCCCACGTGCGCGGGGAAGATGCGGTTGACAATCACCGCGTCGGTCACATAGCCGTACAGATTCAGGTAGGTGAAGGTGCGCATCGCCTCATCGATCACCATCTTGTCCGGGTTCATCACCAGGCGGACCGTGGAGCGGCGGCGATCGCGCAGAATCTCGCTCATCGCGATCAGGTTCTCGGACAGGCGCTGGACATCGGCGAACACGGCGTGGGTTGGCAGCGAAATGTCGAGCAGCGAGCGGGCCAGCGGGCGCGCCGCCGCGAGCAGCTGACGTTCGATCGGGAACACTTTCTCGATCCACCAGCGGGCGACGTCGGGGAATGACAGCAGCCGGAGCGTCTCGCCGGTGGGCGCGCAATCGACGATGATCGCCTCCCAGTCTCCGGACTGGTGCTGCGCGCTCAGTGCCAGAAGCGAAAACAGCTCATCCATCCCCGGGGGCACGGTCAGCTCCTCGGCTGAGATTCGGTCAAGCCCACGCTCCACGAACAGCTCACCGAGCCAGTCCTGAACGCCGGACCAGTGTTGCTCCATCTGTCGCTGGGCTTGAACCTGCTGGCCCCACAAGCGCTCCCCGGCGGGTCGCGGCTCGGGGCCCAGCTCGACGCCAAGCGAGTCGGCCAGGCTGTGGGCGGGATCGGTCGAGATCACGAGCGTTCGCACACCTGCCGCCGCGCAGCTGCGAGCCGTGCACGCCGCCACCGAGGTCTTTCCGACTCCGCCCTTGCCGGTGTAGAGGATCGTGCGCGGCTTCATCGAGCGGCCGAGTCTAATGTCGCCGAATGTCGACTCGTGCCAAGGCCCTCGACGCCCCCGATGCCGGATGGTCCGCTCGGGGCGCACACCACTGCTACATTCAGCCCTCTGGAGCTGGGCGATCGGTGAGGAAACACCCGTGAGGCATCCGATCAGGGCAGCGCGAATCGTCGCTGCGCTCGCGCTCATCACCGCTATCTGCCTGGCGCTCGCGGCCCGCGGAGGCGGCGGCTCCACTGATGCGAGCACCCTCCTGAGAGAAACCTTCGGCGCGCCGCACTACGTGGGTAGCGGCGAGCTGAACTTCGCCGTGACGGTCACTCCCGGAGGCTCGCGCACGGTGCCGATCAGGTTCAGCTTCGGGGGTCCCTTCCAGAGCCGAGGCAAGGGCGAGCTCCCGGCGTCCGATTTCCAGATCTCGCTCGTGGCGCAGGGCGTCAGTGGCTCACTGAGGCTCCTCTCGACCGGGACCCAGGGTTACGTGACGTTAGGCGGCGCGAGCTACGAGCTTCCGGCCGCTACCTTTCAGCAGCTCGAGTCGAGCTTCGCGCAGCTGACGACCTCCTCAGGCGGCGGGTCGGGCTCGACCGGCGGGACGGACGCGAGCAGCGGGTCGGCCCCGAGCGCGCTGGCGAGGCTCGGGATCGACCCGATGCACTGGCTGGTGAATCCCTCGGTCGTTGGGAGCCAACGGATCGGCGACGCGGAGACGACGCAGATTCGCGCCGGCGTGAACGTGCCTGCGCTGCTGAGCGACCTGAACGCGTTCCTGCTGAAGGCGTCAGCGCGGGGTGTCTCCGGTGCCGGCACCCTCCCGCACGGGATCTCCGCGACCGCTCAGAGCAAGATCGCAAGCGAGGTACGCAGTCCCACGGTCCAGATCTGGACGGGCAAGAGCGACAAGACGATCCGCCGGCTCGCGCTCGAGCTGACGCTCTCGGGCTACGGGTCAGATGGGCCGGGGTCTGCGGCGATCGGGGTCGTGCTGCAGTACGCCAACCTCAACCAACCGCAGGCGATCAGCGCGCCGCCCGCCGCTGCGCCGTTCACCCAGCTCAGCGCCAAGGTCAGGCCGGTTCTGCAACAGCTCGAGAGCGGGCTCGCCGCGGGCCTGGGCAGCGCGGCGGAGAACAGCGGTGCCGCTCGCTCCGGATCGGCACAGAGCGTCAAGGCCTACAACCAGTGCATCAGCGCGGCGGCAAGCAACAGCGCCCGGATCCGGCGCTGTGGCGCGCTGCTGAACCGCAAGTAGCCGCGCTACTCCCGGCCTACGTCCTCTTCGTCCTCCTCGTAATCCTCGGCGTACTCGTCCTCGTCTTCCGGGGCCGCCGCGGGTTGCGCCCGGACCTGGAAGCTTTCGAGCAGCTCGTCGCGGCGATTCTCGTCGATCGGCGTCTCGTCGGAGACCAGCACCCAGTCAGCGCCCTCGTACTCCTCCATGTTGAAGATCTCGGAGTCGAGTTCCGGTGAGTCGTCGACGACGACGAGGATCTCGGTTTGCGGATTGAAGTACGTCCCCGGCCGGTTGATCAGTTCCTCGAGTTCAAATTTGCGCGCATCAGCCACGCGCCGCAGCGTAGCGCGTGGGGAGCTCGGGCGACCCGCTTCCGGCGATTGACCTTGAAAGCCCGAACCGCGTGGTGGATTGCGCTCGCAAGCGGATGGAGTACCCTATAAATAGATATTGACTGACTAGTCAATCTAGTTTGGCTCGAGGACCTCGAGGCTTCTGACCGGACGCGCGGCCGACCGGATGCACGGCCGCCCGATCAGAGTCGGGGGAGTCCCTAGCCCCACCTCAAGGAGTAATCCACCGTGGTTGATTTCACGCTCACCGACGAACAGAAGAGCATGCGCGAGATGGCGCACGAGTTCGCGGAGAAGGAGATCCGTCCGGTCGCGTGGGAGTACGACAGGAACGGAACCTGGCCGCAGGAGATAATCGACAAGGCCTGGGAGCTCGGCCTGATGAACGGGCACCTGCCGACCGAGTACGGGGGCCCTGGCCTCTCGTACCTCGAAGGCACGCTGATCGAGGAGGAGATCGCCTGGGGCTGCTCAGGGATCGGCACCTCCCTCTCATGTAACGGCTTGGCGGCGACGCCGGTCCTGCTCGCGGCCTCCGAGGAGCTCAAGCGCGAGTATCTCGGGCGCCTCAGCGAAGCCCCGCTGCTGGCCTCTTTCTGCCTGACCGAGCCGGATGCGGGCTCGGACGTCTCGGCGATGAAGACAAGCGCCGTCCGCACCGGCGACAAGTGGGTCATCAACGGCTCCAAGTGCTTCATCACCAACGGCGAGTACGCCAACTGGTACACGGTTTACGCGAAGACCGACAAGGAGGCCGGTCACCGGGGCATTTCGTGCTTCATCGTCCCGCGTGACGCCGGCGTGGTCGTCGACAAGCACGAGGACAAGATGGGCCAGCGCGCCTCGAACACCGCGACGATCTCCTTCAACGACGTCGAGATCCCGGTCGACCATCTGGTTGGCGAGGAGAACAAGGGTTTCAAGATCGCGATGATGACTCTCGACCGCACCCGTCCCGGGGTTGCCGCGATGGCCACCGGCGTCGCTCGCGCGGCGATGGAGTTTGCGATCGACTACTCCAAGCAGCGCGTCCAGTTCGGCGTCCCGATCGCGATGCACCAGGGGATCCAGTTCATGATCGCCGATATGGCGACGAAGGTGCACCTGGCGCGGCTGGCGACGTGGCAGTCGGCGGTGCTGCTCGATCAGGGCAAGCGGAACACGCTCGAGTCCTCGCACGCCAAGCGCTTCGCCGGCGATATCGCGATGGACGTCACCACCGACGCCGTCCAGGTCTACGGCGGCTACGGATTCATCAAGGAGTACCCGGTCGAGAAGCTGATGCGCGACGCCAAGATTCTGCAGCTGTACGAAGGCACGGCCCAGATCCAGCGACTGGTGATCGCTCGCGAGACGCTGCTGCCGCGGCCCGCTGAGCAGCCAGCCACGGCGACTGCTTAGCTACCGGTCTCCGCGCTCATCCCCCCGGATCCGGTAGAGCGCGAAGCCTTCCCGTTCCAGGTCGTCCACCACGGAGCCCAGAGCCGCGCTCTGGTTGTTCTCGGGCATATCGGTGATGGCTTGCCAGGCTCGATCGCCTTGCTCGCCGTGTTTGGTCAGTCCGGTGCGCAAGCTCTCGCCGAGCAGCGCCATGGCTTGCTCGCGGGTCACCCTGGTCATGGTGTGGACTGCCTTCCTGGCGCGCTCCACGGGTCGGCTCGCATGCCCGACCCGGGCTTCGCGCTCGCCGATCAGATCGAGCGGGTCGGGCGGTCTGACCGGCTCGTTCTGTGAAGGACGGACGCTCCGATCGCAGTTCTGACAGCGCTCGTCCGCGGAATCGTTGACCCATGCGCATTTCGGGCATTGCCACTGCGTGTTGTTGAGCCAGCGCCCTGTCGGATCAGGCATCAGAATCGTCGGAACTGTAGTGCTCGGCGTTGACCAGGAACGGCACCGACAGGCCGCCGGCCTGCGAGGTCGCGGGGCTCACGGGTAGAAGGCGATCAGTTTCGTGCGGGGGCCAGCGGGGATGACTAGCGCCGACTTCGGCTTGGCGGGCTTCGACGACGGTTTCTTCGTCATGGCGTAGATGCCGACCGCGATTACCCCGATGCAGACCAGGCCGCAGACGAGGGACAGCGTAAAGCCACCGAGCCGTGACCCGGTGCTGACGGTGCTGGGGCGGTTCGCGAACTTGAGGCCGAGCAGCAGGAATCCGAACATGACCACGACGCCGGCGCCCGCGGCCAGCGCCACCAGGCAGATCTTCCACATCGCGTTCCAGTCGATGATTGGTGATCCGAGGACGAACATCGAGCTAGCTCCTCAGGCCAGGGCCGGGGTCCCGGCCTCCGCACGCTCCGCCTCGAGCTCCGGCGTGATGTTCGTGCGGTCGAGGTCCTCCGCCGTGACCCGATTGCGCTTCGAGAGGGTGTAGAGCCCGAAGGCGATGGCCGCAGCGAGCACTGCGATCACGGCCGCGCCCACCTTGCTGTTCGTGCCGAAGAGGTTCGAGATGTTCCAAGCCGCATCGCCCACTAATGCTGCCGCGGGGAGCGTGATCACCCACGCCACCGCCATCTGCCCGACAACTGGCCAGTGCACGACGCCGCCCCGCTTGCCGAGGCCCGCGCCCATGACGCCGCCCGAGACGACCTGCGTCGTCGACAGCGGGTAGCCGTAGTAGGACGATGCCAGGATCGTGGCCGCGCTGGATGACTCGGCCGCGAAGCCCTGCGGCGACTCGACCGTGGTGATCCGGTTGCCCATCGTGTTGATGATGCGCCAGCCGCCGGTGGCGGTGCCCAGGGCCATCGCGGTCGCGCAGATGAGCTTGACCCAGAGCGGCACGCTGAAGTGGACCGCGCTGAGGTGGCCGGTGGAGATCAAAGCGAGGGCCACGACGCCCATCGTCTTCTGGGCGTCATTGGTCCCGTGGGCGAGCGAAACGAGCGATGCCGACCCAATCTGACCGTATCGGTAACCGCGTCTGGCCTCTTCTTGGCCCAGGGTGCGGATCAGCAGGTAGGCGGCGGAAGTGGCGAGGAAAGCGACGATGCCGCAGACGAAGATCGCGAGGATTCCCGGAGCCACGACTTTCTGGATGATCCCGTGGACGCTCACCGCGGAGCTTCCGACGGACGCAAACGACGCCCCGATCAGGCCGCCGATCAGGGCGTGGCTCGAACTCGACGGAATCGTGAAGTACCAGGTGACCAGGTTCCAGGTCATCGCGCCGATCAACGCCGCCTCCACGACGGCGAGCCCGTCGATGCCGGCGGTCGCCGACGAAGGCACGATCCCCTTGGCGATCGTGGTTGCGACGCTGATCGAGATGAACGCGCCGATGAAGTTGAGACAGGCCGAAATCAGAACCGCAACCATCGGCTTCAGCGCGCCGGTCGCGATCGACGTCGCCATCGCGTTGGCCGTGTCGTGGAAACCGTTGGTGAAGTCGAACGCGACCGCGGCGACGATCACGAGGACGAGAATGAACGTGGTGCTCACAGCGCGCAGGAGCCTTACATCGACCACCAGCGCTCGTGTTAACTGAATGTGAACGAACGGTGCCTATTCAGTGGCGCTGAACTCCCAGATCGCGATCGAGAGCATGATCAGCCCGAGTACGACGATCATGGCCGCCTCGAGCAGCGCGGGCACGTGCCAGCCGAACCAGGTGACGCCCGGATCGAGCGCCTGTCGTGCCGCCGGTGAGATCGAGAGGTGGTTGAAGACCAGGCGCCGCATCGGGTCGACCGCATAGGTGAGCGGGTCCAGCCGGTTGAGCACCGCCAGCCAAGCGGGCAGACCGACGACCGGGAACAGCGCACCGGAGATGAAGAACATCGGCATCACGATCATCTGCATCACGCCCATGAACGACTGCATCTGCTTGATCCGGACGGCGACCATGACGCCGAACGCGGTGATCGAGAACGCGAGCAGCAGCTGCAGCGCGAAGATCCCGAGGATCAGCAGCGGGTCGTAGGGTACGTGCACCAGGCCCGCCAGCGCGATCACGATCACCCCCTGGAAGCAGGCCACGGTGGCTCCGCCCAGGCACTTGCCGATCACGATCGAGCTGCGCCTGACCGGTGCGACCATCATCTCGCGCAGGAATCCGAACTCTCGGTCCCAGACGATCGAGGCGGCGGAGAACATCGCGGTGAACATCACCGCGATGCAGAGGATGCCGGGGTAGATGAACGTCTTCAGCTCGACGCCGTGGGTGCCGGCGCTGGCGAGCGTCTGCAGCCCCGATCCGAGCACGAACAAGAACAGCAGCGGCTGTACCAGCGCGGTCACGATTCGGATTCGGTCGCTGCGGAAGCGGATCAGTTCCCGGCGCCACACGATCCTGATCGCGCGTAGCTCTGAGGCAAGGCTACGCTTGGGAACGCTGACCCGTACAACCTCGGGTGGCGCGGCGACGGGCGCGGCCGCACTCTCGGGACGATCGGTCGTCGTGCTCAACGTCTACCTCCGGTCATCATCTGCATCATCACTCGGTTGCGATGCTTGGACTGATCTTCCTCCGCATCACGGATCGTGGTGCCGGTATAGGACATGAACACGTCATCGAGCGTCGGCCGCGACACATGCACCGACTTGATCGGCACGCCCAGCTCCGCGAACAAACGCGGTACGAACTGCTCGCCCGAGGGCACGCCGAAGGTCACCGCGCCTTCTGAGATCCCGGCATCGATCGCGAACCGCTCCGAGAGCGCGGTGATCGCCGCCTGATCGTCCGCTGTGTGGATCACCACGCGGTCGGTTCCGATGCCCGCTTTCAGTGTCTCCGGCGCCTCGAGCGCCACGATCTGGCCGTGGTCCATGATCGCGATCCGATCGCACCACTCGGCCTCGTCCATGTAGTGCGTGGTCATGAAGATCGTGATCTCCTCGCGCTGCTTGAGCTCCCCGATGTAGCTCCAGATCGAGCGACGCGTCTGCGGGTCGAGCCCGATCGTCGGCTCGTCGAGGAACAGCACGCGAGGCGAGTGCATCAGCCCGCGGGCGATCTCCAACCGGCGGCGCATCCCGCCCGAGAACGTGCCCACCACGCTGTCTCTGCGCTCCCACAGCCCGACCATCTTCATCACCTGTTGCATCCGCGGCTGGACCAGGTTCGACTGCACGCCGTACAGCTCGGCGTGCAGCCGGAGGTTCTGGGCCGCGGTCAGGTAGCCGTCGAGCGTGGGGTCCTGGAACACCAGGCCGATATTCCGCCGCACATCGTCGCGCTCGCGGACGATGTCGTGGCCGGCGACGGTCGCGAAGCCGGCGGTCGGCTTGACCAGCGTGCACAACATGTTGATCGTGGTGGTCTTTCCGGCGCCGTTGGGCCCGAGGAACCCGAACACCTCGCCGGTCGCCACCTCGAACTCGACGTCGCGGACCGCCTTAACGTCATCGAAGTTCTTGCTCAGACCCCGGACGACGATCGCGGGGGAGCCCGAGGGGTCAGTGCCGTTCGTTGTGATGGCCATCGCTTGTAAACGTTACGACGTCAGTTCTCGGCGTCCTCGGCGAGGATCCGGTAAAGCGCCCGGCGGGCCTCCCCGAGGATCTCGACGGCGCGCGCGACCTGCTGCTCGTCGCCGACCTGGGCGACTTGCGCCATCGCCTTGGCGAGCTGGATGAACTCAGACTTCAGATCCGGACCGGGATGCCCATCCTCCAGGTCCTCCCATGGTGGCGGCTCCTCGCCGCGCTGCGCGATCTGCTCGCGGCCCTGCTCGGTGATCTCGAACATCCGCGCGCCGTCGCGCTCTGAGGCGCGGACCAGCCCTTCGTCCTCCAGCTGGGCGAGGGTCGGGTACACCGAGCCGGGACTTGGCCGCCAGGAGCCGTCGCTGCGCTGCTCGATCTCCTGCATCAGCTGGTAGCCGTTGCGCGGCTCCTCGGCCAGCAGCAGCAGCAGCGCGATCCGCACATCCCCCCGACGCCGGCGACCGCGACCGCGACCACCTCCGAAGGGCATTCCGAACCCCGGTCCGGGGCCGCCACCACGCATATGTCTGAGCGCCGCGAAGCGCTCCAGATCGTCCAGACGGCGAGGCCCGCGGCCCCGTCCCCCGCCTCTGGCGAACACCCACCGAAATCCCGGTCCCGGCATCGCTGCTTCAGTCATCTGACCACCTCCATTGTACTATCTCGATACATCAACGATATATCGGAAAGTCAGGCGATGTCAAGCTCAGCCTGGACCTGGACGATCTGAAGCCGCTATATGCGGATTGAAGTCGTCCACGTCGGACCGCCGTCGGCGCGGCGCCGGGTGGTTCCGGGTCAGCCGTCGCCGCCGCGCCGCATCCGGATCCAGTCGGCGGCCTGCTCGGCCATCCCGCCGACCTGTGAGCCCAGCGTGGCGACGTTGTCGCCGGCCTCGCGGAAGATCGTGCGGAAGCGCTCGGCGTAGAACTCGATCGCGCCGCTGGCCTCTTCGCGGGCGTCGGCTTGCTGATCGCGAGTGCGGTACTCGCCGCGCACGATCCGGTCGTACTCACCGCTCTGGACCCACTTCATCACCTCCGAGACCCGCCTGACCGCATGCGTGTGGGTCTGGCCGAGCTCGTTGAAGAACCGCCTGACCCGGTCGCTGGGGTCATCCCAGCTCTCGTAGTCCATCGCCTGTGCCATGAACGCGTCGAGGTTGAGCTGGTCGGCGGGCATCGCTCCGGCCGTGACCATCAAGGTCCTGCAGACGATCCGCGGATCGCGAACCGCGAGCGTCGCGGCGCGATCGCAGCTGAGCTCGGTTGCCCGGTACCACTCGAGCAGCACCGCCTTCACGGCTCGGAACGGGATCCCGAAGAAGAACGGCAGTCCGTTGCTGACACTGAGCAGGATGTTGAGCGCGGTGACATAGACGACATGATCGGAGAGGATGTGCCCGAGCTCGTGGGCGAGGACGACGCGCTGCTCGCCGCTGCCGAGTCGCTCCGCGAGCGTCGAGTCGAACACGATGATCGGCGCCTCGGACCCGATCGTCTGAGCTCCGCCGGGGACCGGCGAGGTCACGTAGAGGTCATAGACGTCGGGCATGTCGAGGATCCCGCGGACGCCCTGAAGGCCCGCCCACAACTCCGGCAGCTGCCGCTCGCCGACCTTGACCGAGTTCCCGAGATAGAACTGGCGCAGCGCGCGCTCGTACCTCCATTCGATCAGCCTGCGGACGACCACGTCGAGCATCGGGACCGCCTTCAGCGCCGCGGTCGCGGCGCGGTCGGCGGGATGCTCGTACGCCTTCGGGGAGATGTTGGTGTACGGCTCGAGGTGCTGAGGGAGCATCTCCGGCATCTGCTGTGAGCGTAGTGATCGAGTTACGCGAGCGCCAGCAGCGAACGTTGGATAGCGTTGCCGAGATGTTCGTGTTCAAAGCGGCGATCGTCGGAGCCGGCACGATGGGCGGGGAGATCGCGCAGGTGCTGGCCGATGCCGAGCTTCCCGTGGTGCTCATGGACGTCGACCGCGAGCCCGTCGACCGGGGGCTGGCGAGAGCGCGTTCGCTGTGGCAGGTCCTGGTCGAGCAAGGAAAGCTCGAGCCGGCCGAGCTCGAGCGCAAGCTGTCGCTGATCACGGGCACCACCGGATACCAGGAGCTCGGGGATGTCGATTTCGCGATCGAAGCGGTTCCGGAGCGAATCGAGCTCAAGCGGGCGGTGTTCTCCGAGCTCGACGAAGCGACGCCCGGGCAGGCGATCCTCGCGTCGTGCACCTCCTCGCTGTCGATCACGGAGATCGCCCAGGCGACCAGCCGCCCGGACAAGGTGGTGGGCTTTCACTTCCTCTATCCCGCCTCGCGGATGCGGTTGGTGGAGGTGATCGAGGGTGAGGACACCTCGCCCGAGACCGCGCAGGCGGCGTTCAACTTCGCGATGTCGATCCGCAAGACGCCGATTCGCTGCGGTGAGGGACCAGGGTTCGCGGTCAACCGGATCTTGAACTCCGCCCTCGCCGAGGTGTGGCGCTTCCAGGACCAAACCGGAACCGGGGTCACGGAGGTCGACGAGGCGCTTGTCGAGTCGGGGGCCGCGCCGATCGGCCCCTTCCTGCTCGGCGACCTGGCCGGTCTCGACAGCGTGCTGCTCGTGGCCGAGCAGCTGCAGGCGGCGTACGGGGAGCGGTTCTACGTTCACGAACAGCTTCGCGAGCTTGTCGCGGTGGGTCACCTCGGCGCGAAGACCGGAAGGGGTTTTTATGAGCACAAGTGAGCGATCGCTCGAGACGAGCGCGCTCGCCGAGCGCTTCACGCTGAAGGCGCTCGTCGAGAGCTGCCTGGTGCTAGAGGAAGGCGTCGCGACGATGAAGGACATCGACCTCGGAATCATGGCGGGGGCGGGAATCAGCCCGCCGCCGTTCGCGCGCGCTGATCGGATGGGCCTCGACGAGGTGCTCGCGCGGCTCGAGCAGGCCGCGCTCGAGTGGGGTCCGGAGTTCGGGCCCCCGGCGATTCTGCGGCGGCTCGTTGCTCAGGGGCGGCTCGGGGTCAAAAGCGGCCAGGGCTTCTTCGCCTACCCGCGCCCGGACGCGGGCTGGGAGGAGAGCCCGGTCAAGCTCGAGACGCGCGAGCAGGTCGCGATCGCATGGCTCGATCGGCCTCCGGCGAACTCGATCTCATTGGAGGTCGTGCAGGCGCTCGAGAAGGTGTGGGACGCGGTCCGGGGCCGCTCGCGCGCGCTGGTGTTCGCCTCCGCGAACCCGATGCTGTTCTGCGCCGGGGCCGACATCAAGGCGTTCGCGGCGATGGACAGCGCCGCCGGCGGGCAGCTGGCGGAGCGGATGCACCGGTTGTTGCGGGCGTTCGAGACCGCTACCGTCGCCACGATTGCGGCGGTGAACGCGCTCGCGTTCGGCGGCGGCTGCGAGCTAGCGATGGCCTGTGACTTCCGGATCGCCGCCGAGTCGGCGAGCTTCGGACAGCCCGAGATCGCGCTCGGGATCATCCCGGGGTTCGGCGGCACGCAGCGGCTGCCGCGGCTGGTCGGCGAGGCGAAGGCGCTCGAGATGAACCTCACCGGCGACCCGATCTCGTCGTTTGAGGCCTACGAGCTCGGGCTGGCCACGCGGGTCGTGCCCGACCACGAGCTGCTCGACACGGCGCTGGCCTGGGCACGCAAGCTGGCAGGTCAGGCCCCGCTCGCGATCGGTCTCATCAAGCAGATCTCCGCGGCTGCAGATCTCGACGCGGGAATCGAAGCCGAACAGCAGGCGTTCGCGAAGATCTTTGGCTCGGCGGACGCGAGCGAGGGCATCTCGGCGTTCCTGCGGAAGCGGACCGCTCGCTTCGAGGGCAGATGAGCGCGGTCGATACAGACGCGGCGCGGCTCGCACGGCTGATTCGCGAGGCGCGATCCGTGGTCGCCTTGACCGGCGCGGGAATCTCGGTTCCATCCGGGATCCCCGACTTCCGCTCTCCCCGCACCGGGCTGTGGCGCAACGTGGACCCGATGGAGGTCGCCCACATCGAGGTCTTCCACCGAGACCCCGAGCGCTTCTGGGATTTCTACGGGACGCGGTTTCAGACGCTCGAGGACAAGCGCCCCAACCGAGCCCATCGGGCGCTCGCCGAGCTCGAGCGCGCCGGCCTGCTGGGTGCGGTGATCACGCAAAACATCGATCAGTTACACAGGCGCGCGGGCACGCGCGAGCTGGTCGAGGTACACGGCACGATCGCCCACTCCAGTTGTCTGCGCTGCGGGCTTCGGTATCCGTTCGCCGACGTTCGCGTCAGGCAGCTTGCCGACGCCGGCCGGGTACCGCGGTGCGATTGCGGCACCCCGCTGAAGCCAGACGTGGTGCTGTTTGGCGAGTATCTGCAGCCGGACACGCTCGTACGAGCCGAGCGGTTGGCCGCCGGCGCCGATCTGATGCTCTGCATCGGCTCCTCGCTGGAGGTGCATCCGGTCGCGCAGCTGCCGTCGATGACACTGCAAGCCGGTGGCCGGATCGCGATCCTCACCCAGGGCGCCACGCCGTTCGATTCCTACGCGAGCGTGCGCATGGGCGGAGACGTGGTCGACGACCTCGAGGCACTGCTCGCAGCCCTCGAGCTGTAGCGCCTTCAGCTGCTGGTCCGGATCGCGTACCTGCTGGGGGTGATCGGAACCACCGGCTCCTGGATCTGGCTGATCTGCTTGATCAACGCGGTCCATTGGCCGGGCTGCAGGATCGCCTTGGCCTCGGCGGAGAGCTTGTTGTTGGCCCCATACTCGGGGGTGTAGGTGATCTGGATCCGGTTGGCGTGGTCAGCCTGCGAGACCGTGTTGCTCTGGCCCTTGTAGCTCATCGTGCTGATGATCTGATCGGGGGCCATCGCTCCCTGCAGCGTGAGCAGGCGGCGGATCGTCAGGTCGGTGATCGATCCGGCGCCTTGGTGGCCCTCGATCGGGGTGTTGTTGACCTTCGAGATGTCGACGCTCGCACCGGTCGCGCCGGCCGCGTCGACGCCGCCCGCGCCGGTCGCGGTGTGGCCGCAATCGAGCCCGGTGACGTCCGGGTCGAGGCCCGAGGAGGAGAGAAACTCGACCACCGCCAGCACGCGCCGGTCAATCAGCCCGGCCTCGATGTCTCTGCGCCCGCAGGGGTAGATCTGCACGTTCGGGTCCGAGAGCACGCGATCGGTCAGCTGATCCTTGCTCATCAACAGAATCTGGCCGATCGACGGGTTCTTGTTGGCGCCGACGAACGGGTCGATTCCGGAGGCTCGGTAGACGTCGGTCGCCTGGAGCAGCTTCCAGCCGTCGAGGATCGGCTTCGGGTCGATCGCCGGGGCGTTGTTGCCCGCGGGGCGGATCATGAACGTCACGTGCGCGCCACTGGCTGAGGCGGCTGGGGCGATCCGGCCGAGGATCGTGCCGGCGACGACGATCGAGCCGGTTTGCAGCGGCTCGAGGGTGTACTGGCTCCTGGCGAGGTGCAGGACGTCGGAGAAGTAGTTGTTGAAGCTCGTCAGCTGGGGCGCCGTTTCCTTGGTCTGCAGCGCGCCACCGGCGGCGTAGGAGGCGGGCCGAGAAGGATCGGCGAACAGGCGCTCCTTGACCAGCGGGGCGCTGGGGGCGGGTGAGCTCGCAGGTGCACTGGTCGTCGGCAGCGTGGTCCCCTGCTTGATCTGCTTGGTCGCCGCCGCGCTGCTCGGGCTCGAGCTCGATTGCTGTGCGCCGGCGGTCGCCGGGGCTTGCGGAGCGCTCGTCGCCGCCGGACCGGAGAACTCCTGCGCGACTTCCGCGGCGGTCATCTTGACCGGCTTCGGCACCGGGTACATCTTCGAGACCTGGCCCAGGTTCGCGTAGGTGTAGATGTTGCCCGTGGAGTCCTGCAACTCGATGTAGTTGCCGAGCTGCTGGCTGTATCCGAGCTTGATGATCTTGCCGTCGTTGACCGCGATCACCGGTGAACCTTGCTTGGCGAAGATCGCGGTGCTGCTGCTGCTATCGGACTGCACCGGGATCGCGGCGTTGGCACCGCTCACCGGTTTCTTGGCCCGCGCATCGATGCTGCCGTCGGCGTACTTGGCGGCGGCGGCAACCGGGAAACGTCCTTCGACCAGGCCGGTCAGGGCGCCGACCAGCGGGCTGGGCATGGCGGCGATCAGCTTCGCCCGCAGCAGCACCGACTGCACGTACCACTCGGCGTGGTTGTACGCGAAGATCGCGTTGTTGAGGTTCGTGGAGGCACCGGCCGCGTGCAGGTAGCGCGCCGCCGCGAAGATCGCGTCGGCCGGGTTGTAGGGGTCGGCAACCCCGCTTCCGGTCGCGTCGACCCCCCACTGTTTCCAGGTCGAGGGGAGGAACTGCATCCAGCCCACCGCGCCGGCGCTCGACACCGACAGGTCGCGGCCGTAGTCCGTCTCGATCTCGTTGATCGCCGCGAGCACCTGCCAGGGAACGTTGTACTGGATCCCCGCCGCCTGGTAGATCGGCAGCAGAAACGGCGGGATCTGGAAGTTCTCGATGAAGAAATTCGGGACCCCGATCGGCTCCGATCCTGGGAGCGCAAACGAGAACGGCGAGCCCGAACCGCTGGGGATCGTGGCCGATCCAATCGACGTGGCCCCCGAGCTGCTGCTGGCACTGCTGCTGCTGCGCGTGGTCGTGGTGGTGGTCGAGGTGGTGGTGGTTTGCGTGTGCGTCTGTGTCTTCGCCGGCTTTGGCTTGGCGGGGTGAGCGCCGCCTTGGTGCTTGGGAGCGGTGGATCGGTGGCTCGCGCCTTCTGGCGCCGAGGAGTGCTTTTTCGAGGACGGGGTTTGCCGGCTGCCCGGTCCCTTGGCGCTCGTGGTGCGCTGCGTAGTCGAGCTCGAAGAGGTCGTCGTCCCCGTCGTCCTCGTCGTCGAGGTCGACGTCGGCGACGAGGTTGAGGATGAACTTGAGGTTGAGGACGTGGACGAGGACGGCGTCAGGTTGCCGCTGGTGGAAGTACTCGAGCTGCTCGTGGTAGTCGACGGCGCGCCGCAGGACTCGGTCTCGCCCGCGATCTGCGCCCCTTGCGGGAGCAGGCCGGCGGGCACCGGAATCTGCGCCACCGGCGTGCCGGGGGCGACGTTCGCGACGAAGTTGTACTTCTGCCCTCCCAGGACCGAGACCGTAACCGTGCATTCGTCGGCCACTGCCGCGGGCGCGCCGGCGAGCGCGATTGCGGCGAGCAACGTGCCCGCGGTCGCGACCGTAAAGCTAAGCCTCCTGCTTTTCATACTGTCGCCTGACTATCCGCCTCCGCCGTGCAGACCCGTTCGCTGCGAACTGTAGCCGCTAGAGTGGGCCTCCACGATGGTTGAGGACAAGCCGCTTCGGGAGCGCGTCGCGCGGCAGGGCGAGGAGGCGATCGGCAAGCTCGCGCAAGAGCTGCTCGAGAACCCATTGGTCAGCAGCGCGCTGACGGCGGCGCTCGAGACCCGGGAGCGAGCGGTACGCGCCCAGGAGGTCGCGATGGGCGCCTTGAACCTCCCATCGGCCAGTGATCTCGAGCGGCTCACTCGTCGGCTGCGGGGCGTCTCGCAGCGGCTGGAGGGGCTCGAGGACGGGCTTGACCGGCTCGAGCAGAGAATCGATGGGCTCGGTGGCGTCAGCGCGCTCGAGCAGCGGCTGACGGCGATCGAGCAGGCGCTGGTACGAGTCGAGGCTGCTGTCACGGCGAAGGCTGAGAAGCCCGCAAAGACTTCGAAGGGCTCCCGCTCAACTCGGCAGACCTCGCGCTCCCGTCGGTCGCAGGCGGGCGGCTAGCTCCCCGAGAGGCAGGCAGCGCGGCGGCGGCGAGCGCGCCCATTCGATGCTCCGCCTCGCGCAGACGCTCCGGGTCGATCCGACGCCGCACCGGAAACAGCAGATCGGACACCGCCAGGACGGCCCCTGCCTGCAGCCCGCGACGCGCGGCCAACGCAAACAGCGTCGCGGTCTCCATCTCCAGCGCCAGCGCTCCCGCATCGATCAGCGGTTGCTCGTCCGGACCGTCATAGAAGAGATCCGTCGATGCCACGAGGCCCGCGTGCGTCGCGCCCTCGCCCGCCGAGACCAGCGCCTTCAGCAACTCCGGATCGCCGGCCAGGCGCTCGCCGTCGCTCAGCTGGCGGCTTGTGCCGCTGGCGCTGATCGCCTCGGTCGCGATCACCAGGTCGCCAAGTGCCAGTGCGGCGGCGAGCGCGCCACACGTGCCGACCCGGATCAGTCGCCGCGCGCCGAGCATCGCCAGCTCCGCGATTACGATCGCGGCGCTCGGGCCGCCCATGCCAGTGCTCTGGATGGTCAGCAGCTCCCCGTCGGCGGCGAGGCCCGTATATCCCCACAGGCCCCGGTTGTGGTTGAACATCTTTGGCCCATCGAGCAGCGCCTGCGCCAGCGCCAAAGCGCGCCCTGGGTCGCCTGGCAGCAGCACCCGTTCGGCTAGCGGCGCCGTCGCCTGAAGATGGATCGGAGTGGTCATCGCGCGCGAGCTTAGAGCGCCGTCAAGTTTGATTACCACTCACCGCATTGACAGATCGCGTGCGGACGAGTAGACCTCGTAGCACAAGAGGCAACAGGCCGGATCGTGGGCGAGCCCGCCGGGAGCGCCCGCGAGGCGCCGCCGGAAACGTGACGAGCGCCGACGGCCGACGCAGCGGGCCGTGATGCCCGCGGGCGGCGGGACCTCGTCCTCATCGGGGTCCCGCTGCCGGACTTAGTGCCGAGTGATTTTCGAGCGCGTTATCGCAGGCGGGTTACTGGCCCCCGACCGTGCCGTGGTAGTGCTCCTCTCCGGCGGCCGCGACTCGACCTGCCTGCTCGATCTCGCCGCGCGGATCGCCGGACCCGACGCGGTCACGGCGCTACACATCAACTACCGGCTGCGTGCGGCCGCTGATCACGACGAGCGCCACTGCGCGGCGCTGTGCGAGCGGTTGGGTGTGGCACTCGAGATCCGCCGGCCGCGACGACCGCGGTCGGGGAACCTGCAAGCGTGGGCCCGCGATGAGCGGTATGGAGCGGCTGCCGGGCTCGCTCTGGGGCGAGCGGCCGAAGTCGCAGCCGGCCACACCGCGACCGATCAGGTCGAGACGATCCTCTACCGGCTGGCGTCCTCGCCGAGCCGGCGGGCGCTGCTCGGCATGCGCGCGCGAGACGGATTGTTGGTGCGACCGCTGCTCTCGTTCACGCGCGAGGAGACCGCCGCTTATTGCCGCGAGCGCGCCCTCGTGTGGCTCGAGGACGAGAGCAACGCCGACCAGGCGTTCGCGCGCAGCCGGATCCGCGCCGAGCTTGTCCCGGCGCTGAGATCGATCCACCCGGCCGCCGAGCGGAACGTGCTCGCGCTCGCGCAGCTGCTTCAGGACGAGGGCGACGTACTCGACGATCTGGTCGACCAGGTGCTCGACGGCTCGCGCGAGATCGCGCTCTCACGGCTGCGGCAGCTTCACATCGCGCTCCAGCGGCTCGTCGTTCAGCGGCTGGCTGACGCCGCGGCCGGTCGTCCGGCCCCGGGCACCGCGAGGCGGGTGCAAGAGATTCTGGCGCTGCCCGATCACGGAGCGCTCGACCTGCCTCACGGGGTGAGAGCGCTGACCCGGGGCGGGGTGCTTCGCTTTCAGCGCACCCCCGCGGTCGCGGCGCCGAAACGAAGCCCGCTAGGCTGAGTGGGCTCGGAAGCCTGCGAGCGTGAGCGAGTTCGCCCCTCCGCGCCCATAAACTAGCGCTCCGTGGAGCGAGACGACGCGATCGGCGAGATCCTGATCCCGGCCGACGACCTCTCGCGCCGGGTACGAGAGCTCGCCGCCGAAATCTCGCGCGACTACGCCGGAAGGGACCTGGTGCTGATCGGCGTGCTGAAGGGCGCGGTCTTCTTCCTCTCGGACCTGATGCGCCACCTCGAGATCCCGGTGGAAGTCGATTTCATGGCGGTCGCCTCCTACGGCTCGGCGACCAAGTCCTCGGGGGTGGTCCGGATCCTCAAGGATCTGGACGCGGTGATCGAAGACAGGGACGTGCTGATCGTCGAAGACATCGTCGATTCCGGTCTCACGCTGCAATACCTGTTGCGCAACCTAGCCGGCCGCAACCCCAGATCGCTGGAGGTCTGCGCGCTGATGATCAAGCCCGAGCGCCGCAAGGTCGATCTATACACCAGATATGTCGGCTTTGAGATCCCAAACCGGTTCGCGATCGGCTACGGCCTCGATTACGCGGAGCGCTACCGCAACTTGCCCTACGTGGCAGCCTTGAATGAACAATGAACGCCCTCCGGTCAAGGCTTCCAGCGCCCCAAACCCAGGTGCTACGCTTGCCTTTCTCCGGAGACCTTATGCTGGGCCGGATGCCTGGAACTAACTCATGAGCAGGTTTTTCAAGAGCGCCGCCTTCCCGATCCTGATCGTCGTGGTGCTCGCGTTCTTCGCGCAGAAGCTGATCGGCAACTCGAGCCACTCGCCGCGCTACACGTTCGGCGATCTCCTCACGCAGCTCGACCAGCGGCAGGTCAAGAGCATGTCGATCCACACCAAGGACAACACCGTCAACGTCACTACGACGGCCGGCGCGAAGTACACGGTGGGCTATCCGGACGGGTATGCGCAGACGCTGGTGAACCAGGCGAAGGCCGACGTCGCGCCCAACTACTTCGACATCCAGGGCAAGTCGACCAGCGGCTGGCTATCACTGCTGACCTACATCCTGCCGTTCGTGATCTTCATCGGCTTCTGGATATTCCTGATGAACCAGGTGCAAGGCGGCGGCTCGAAGGTGATGTCGTTCGGGAAGTCGCGCGCCAAGCGAATGTCGGTCGACTCGCCCAAGATCACCTTCCGCGACGTGGCGGGCGTGGACGAGGCGGTCGAGGAGCTGCACGAGATCAAGGAGTTCCTCGAGAACCCGAAGAAGTTCCAGGCGCTGGGCGCCCGGATCCCGAAGGGCGTGCTGCTATACGGGCCGCCGGGCACCGGCAAGACCCTCCTCGCGCGGGCGGTGGCCGGCGAGGCCGGAGTCCCGTTCTTCTCGATCTCCGGCTCTGACTTCGTCGAGATGTTTGTCGGCGTCGGCGCTTCGCGAGTACGCGATCTGTTCGAGCAGGCCAAGCAGAATTCCCCCTGCATCATCTTCATGGACGAGATCGACGCCGTCGGGCGGCATCGCGGCGCCGGCCTGGGTGGCGGCCACGACGAACGCGAACAGACCCTCAACCAGCTGCTGGTCGAGATGGATGGCTTCGAGATGAAGGACAACATCATCTTGATCGCGGCCACCAACCGACCCGACATCCTCGACCCAGCGCTGCTGCGACCCGGCCGCTTCGACCGTCAGATCGTCGTCGACCGGCCCGACCGCAACGGCCGTAGGAAGATCCTCGAGGTCCACACGCGCGGAAAGCCGCTGGCGCGGGAGATCGACGTTGACGCTCTCGCCGGCCAGACCCCCGGCTTCACCGGCGCAGATCTGTCGAACCTCGTCAACGAGGCCGCGCTGCTGGCCGCGCGCAACGGCAAGCGCGAGATCACCCAGCTCGAACTCGAGGAAGGGATCATGCGGGTGATCGCGGGGCCCGAGAAGAAGACTCGCGTGATGAGCGACAAGGAGCGGCGAATCACCGCCTATCACGAGATGGGGCACGCGATCGTCGGAAATTTCCTTCCCAACTCCGACCCGGTGCACAAGATCTCGGTGATTTCTCGGGGACAAGCGCTTGGTTACACCATCTCCTTGCCCAGCGAGGACAAGTTCCTGACCACACGCGCGGAGCTCAACGACACCATGTCGATGACGCTCGGCGGACGTGCAGCCGAAGAGATCGTCTTCGGCGAGATCACGACGGGAGCGGCCAACGACCTCGAGAAGGTGACCGCCACCGCCAAGCAGATGGTGATGCGCTTCGGGATGTCGGAGAAGCTCGGCCCGCGCGTCTTTGGGCACGATCACGGACAGCCGTTCCTGGGTAGGGAGTTCAGTGCCGAGCCGGACTACTCCGACGAGATCGCCCGGGAAATCGATGACGAGATCCGCAGAATCGTCGAGGCTGCGCATGTGCAGGCCAAGGACATCCTCACCAAGTACCGTGACGAGCTGCGCAAGCTCTCCGAGATCCTCATCAAGCGCGAGACGATCGAGAAGGAGCAGTTCGAGGCGCTGCTTCAGGGCGGCACCGAAGAAGGCGTGTTCGGAGCCGAGGCTCCGGCTCCGCCGCAGGTCCCCGTACCGCCGGCATCGGCCGAGCGCCCCGGGCTACCGACGCCGCGGCCCCTGCCCCGGCCCGGGCTGGCCGGGGGTACCGCGGAATAGCCGCCGCGAACGCGGGATTCCCGCGTGAGCCGAAAGCACGGTACCTCGGGCAGCTGGTTGCTCACCGCGACGCGCGTGTGGCTTCCGGCGACGATCGCGGTCGCCGGCGTCGTCCTGATCGCGCTCGGACATGGCAACGACAACACGGTGTCCGCGGCCGGGGTTTCGCTCCTGATCGTGGCGCTGATCGTATGGTTGCTCAACTGGATGTTCCGGCTCAGCGTCCAGAGCAACCGCGAGCGCGACGAGGAGGAGCGAGCGCGGGAGTATTTCGATCGGCACGGGCGGTGGCCGGGTGAGTGACTTTCGCGTGATGGGGATTATCAACGTGACCCCCGATTCGTTCTCGGACGGCGGCCTGTACCTGGATCCGCGCGTCGCGGTCGAACACGGGCTCGAGCTGGAGGCCGCCGGCGCCGTGATCCTCGACGTCGGCGGCGAGTCAACCCGCCCCGGAGCCGAGCCGGTCACCGAGAGGCTCGAGCGAGAACGGGTTGTGCCGGTGATCGAGGGACTGGTCGCGGCCGGTGCCCGCGCGCAGATCTCGGTTGACACCTCGAAGGCTGCGGTCGCGGCCGCCGCGCTGTCCGCGGGAGCGACGCTCGTCAATGACGTGACCGCGCTTCGAGGTGATCCAGCGATGGCGGGGGTCGTGGCCGACGCGGAAGCCGACTGCTGCCTGATGCACATGCTCGGCGAGCCGAGGACGATGCAGCAGGATCCCCACTACGACGACGTCGTCGCGGAAGTGAGGAGGTTCCTCGCTGAGCGCGTCTCGTTCGCGGTTGGCGCCGGCGTCTCGCCACAGCGGATCGTCGTCGATCCCGGCATCGGCTTCGGCAAGACAGCCACCCACAACCTGCAGTTGCTCGGCCGGCTCGATGAGCTCGCTTCGCTCGGACCACCGGTGATGATCGGCACCTCGCGCAAATCGTTTCTCGGCCGCCTGACCGACCGAGAGCCCGATCAGCGGCTCGCGGGAACGATCGCCACGAACGTGCTCGCATACGAGCGGGGAGCGCGCCTGTTCCGGGTGCACGACGTCGCGCCGGTCCGTGACGCCCTGAAGGTGGCGGCTGCTACGGTCCGGAGCGCATGGGCGAGCACGACGCCGATGAGTTCGACGATCTCGACGACGTAGACGGGGGCGAGGACGAGCACTCCGAACCGGAAGTCACGATCGAAGTCAGCGGGCTCTCCCTGTTCACCCACGTAGGCGTCACCGCCGCCGAGCGGGAGGTCGGGCAACGGCTGCTACTCGACCTGCGGCTCGACGTCGGCGAATGCGACGCGACCGTGACAGATCGGCTCGAGGACACGATCGACTATGGGCAGGTCTGCGAGATCGCCAATCTGGTCGCTCAGCAGCGCTCGTACAAGACGCTCGAGCGGCTGTGCGCCGCGATCGCCGACCGCCTGCTGGACCAGTACGAGGCAAACGCGGTCTGGGTCAAGGCCGCCAAGCCCGAGCCACCACTGCCGCTGCCGGTGACCGAGGTCTCGGTCGAGGTCTGGCGCGAAGCTTCTGCATGACGCAGGGGTACCTCGGCTTGGGGTCGAACGTCGGCGACCGCCGCGCCCATCTGTCAGAGGCCGCGGAGGAGCTCCCCCGCCACGGTGTACGGGTGCTCGCGTCGTCATCGGTTTACGAAACCGAGCCGGTCGGGCTGGTCCTCGACCAGCGGGAGTTCTTCAATGCTTGCCTGCGGATCGAGACCGCCCACGACCCCGAGCAGCTACTCGACGCATGCAAGGAGGTAGAGCGCGCGGTCGGGCGCACGCCGGGAGGCGCTCGCCACGGCCCGCGCGTGATCGACGTCGACCTGCTGTTGCTGGATGGGGTGCAGTATTCCTCGCCGCGGTTGGCGCTGCCGCACGCCGAGGTCCTCTCGCGCCGGTTCGTGATCGTGCCGCTGCTGGAGCTCGACCCCGAACTCAGGCTGCCCGGATCCGCTCAGCCGATCGCCGACGCACTGCGGGGGCTGGGAGCAGGCCAGGCGGTCCGGCGTGTCGGACCGCCCCTTGCGGTCGGGGCGTAAGCTCGCCTCATGCTGCTGGTAGTCGACGTCGGAAACACCCAGACGCACTTCGGCATGTTCGCCGATGATCGGGCCGAGCTCGTCGAGCACTGGCGGTTTGCGACCGTGCGCGAATCGACCCAGGACGAGCTCGGAGCCGCACTGACCAACCTGCTCGCGCTGCGCAACATGCGGCTCGATGACATCAGCGCCTCGATTGTGTCCTCGACGGTGCCGCAGCTGTCGGTCGAGTGGACAGCGATGGCGGACCGGTATCTCGACCACCAGATGCTGGTCGTCGGACCGTCGATCAGGACCGGCATGCCGATCCGCTACGACAACCCGCACGAGGTGGGCGCCGACCGGATCGCCAACGCGGTCGCCGGTTACGATCGCGTGCGCGACGCCTGCCTGATCGTCGACTTCGGGACCGCGATCACTTACGACGTGGTCTCAGCCGCGGGCGAGTACCTCGGCGGGATCATCTCCCCAGGGGCGGAGATCTCGATCGACGCGCTCTACGCTCGCGCCGCGAAGCTGCCAAAAGTCGAGCTTGCCGTTCCTCGAGCACTGATCGGCAAGTCGACAGTCGAGGCGATCAGGAGCGGGATCGTGTTCGGGTTCGCCGGTCAGGTCGAGGGGATCCTCCGCCGGCTTCGCGCCGAGCTGGGGCCGGGGACAGCGGTGATCGCGACCGGTGGCCTCGCGCAGGTGCTGGTGCCGTTCGTGCAGGCGACGATCGACGATGTCGACGAGCTGTTGACTTTGGTTGGTCTGCGGTTGATCTGGCTGCGCAACCGATAGCGAGCGCGTTAGGCCGCAGGTTCGGACCGCGGCACCGGCACGTCCGGAGTCCGCGCCGCGGTCGCGGCGAGGATCAGGAAGGCCATCCGCCGGCGGTCCTCAGGATCGGCGGCGAGCATCTGATCGTGGGTGTCGAGCAATCCGCGAATCGCGACGAACACCGGAGCGTCGTCGATTTCCTCCGGCACATCACAGGCCAGCCGTGCGAGCGCCAGCATCTCGGTCCCGTCCCCACCGCGCATCGTCGCGATCGCGGCAAGCAACAAGAATTCGGAAACTCGCTCGAGCAGGACGTGCGGCGGGCGGTCGCGCTCGCCGATCGCCGGGCCGGCGGGCGCCAGCGGCTCGCCGGCAGCGATTCGCAGCGCCTGTCCGGACGCGATCGAGCGGACCTGCTCGGCCGACAGGCCGACCTGCAGCGGCCAGCGAAGCTGAAATGCGGCCGAGAACGCCGTGTGACCATACGGCGCGTCGCTGGCAAATACGATCTGCCCGGGAGGGACCAGCGAAAACAGCGCCAGCATGTCCGACGGGATCCACCAGGCGGTGTCGAACAACAGCTGGGGATAGTCGGCGGCCACCCTCCAGATCCACGAAAGGTCGCAGATCCCGGCGTGAGCGAGAATCAGCCGCGCGTTTGGGAATTCGTCGGCAAGCTCCACCGCGTGCAGACCGAGTGCCGGAATCCCCCGTCCGGCGTGGATCAGCACCGGCAGCGTACGCTCGTGCGCGAGCGCGACGACCGACTTGACCGCTGGATGATCGAGCGTGAACTGCTCGGCGCGGGGATGGAGCTTGATCCCCTTTGCGCCCGCCGCGAGCGCGCGCTCGGCCTCGGCGACCGCGTGATCGTGGGGGTTCACGCGGCAGAAAGGAACCAGGCGACCGTTCGAGCCGGCGACCGCAGCGAGCACGGCATCGTTGGCGGGCGGGTAGCCGTCCGGCTCGTGCATCGGAAACACGAACGCGCCGCGGGCGCCCGCGAACTCGAGCACCGACAGCAGCTCGGCGGGTGTCTGACTCCTTCCATCCGGGTCATTCTGGCCGAGGTGGGTGTGCGCGTCGAACAGCTCCAGTCCCGGAACTTGATCGCGCACGATCTCGAACCATGGGGCGATTCGGGGATCTATATCCATCGCCTGATTCGTACCATGAATCCATGCTCGACACCGTGCCAGAACCTCCGCTCAAGGTCCCGGTCACGCGCTCGCTGACCGAGGCATGGACGCTCGGCGGCGTGGCCATCCGCAACCGGGTGGTGTTGGCCCCGCTGGCGGGGATCGGCAACTGGTTCGTGCGCCTTCAGGCCAAGCGGCACGGAGCGGGTCTCGTCGTCTCGGAGATGGTCTCGAGTTTCGCGGTGCACTATCGCAACGAGCGTACTTGCCGAGAGCTGCTCAGAATCCACCCAGCCGAGCATCCCGTCTCGGTGCAGCTTTTCGGCCACGATCCCGAGGTGATGGCGTCCGCCGCCGAGCACGTGGCCGCCGCCGGCGCGGACCTGATCGACCTCAACATGGGCTGTCCGGTGCCGAAGGTCTGCAAGACCGGCGCCGGCGTGGCACTGCTTGATGACCACGATCGCGCGGTGGCGCTGGCGCGGGCGGCCGCCCGCGGCAGCGGGCTCCCGGTCACGGTCAAGCTTCGCTCCGGCCAGCGCCCTGGCGACCAGCGCGGAGCGATGCTGTCCTACCGGCTGGTCGATGAAGCCGCGGTCGCCGGAGTCTGCATTCACCCGCGGCCGGCCTCCCAGCGACACGCCGGCGCGCCCGACTACGCGCTCGCCCGGGCGATGGTTGACGAGCTTCCGGTCCCGGTACTGATCTCCGGCGGGCTCGACAGCGTCGATCGCGTACGGGTGGCGTTTGGCCGGACGGGCGCCGCGGCGGTGATGCTGGCCCGCGGCTCGCTCGGGAATCCGTGGCTGTTCGAGCAGCTGCTCGGTCTGCGCTCGGAGGAGCCGACGCACGGGGAGATCCTAGGCGAGCTCGATTGGGTGATCGATCGCGCATGCGAGCACCTCGGGCCGGTCCGCGCCGGGCGCTACCTTCGCAAGTTCTATCCCTGGTATGTCGAGCGGATCGGCGGTAGCCGTCAGCTCCAAGCGGCGCTGCAGAGCGCGACCGGGTGCGAGGACGCACGGGCGCTCCTGCGGGGGGATGGGCTTCTGCGGGCGGACCGGCTTCCGGGCGCGGACGGGTAGCTGCGTGCGGAGGGGTAGGTTGGTTGTCCGGCGGGTGTTCGGGCCGGCAGGGGAGGGCCGCGTCGACAGCGCACCCGGCGCCGTCCCTTCAAAAGCCACAGCAGGGAGCCGTCGCTGGCGTGTCTGGCATTTCCTGCTCTCAACCTGGATATTCCCGGGCCGCCGCTGAGGCCTCGAGAGCCGCTCCGACCCCGACTTACCGGGCCGCCACTGAGGCCTAAAGAGCTGCCCTGATCCCGATCCCGGGCGACCGCCGAGGCTCGCAGAGCGACCCGATCCCGGCTCACAAACCCCGCCAAGGCCAGGATCGGCTCGGCGGCACCGTAAACCGATTTCGGCCCGCAGACCGAGGTCTCTATACTCAGCCGCCCACGCGAGCCGGATGCGTGTCAAGTCCCGCCGATAGCGCGGGTTTTTTCTGTTCCGGAGCGCCGGCACACCCGGCGACAGACCACAACCGATCCCCACTTTTAGCTATGCCGAAGGACGTCATTCTCACCCCGGAAGGCCTGAGCAACCTCAAAGCTGAGCTTGATCACCTTTCCACCACGCGGCGGCGAGAGGTCGCTGCGCGCATCAAAGAAGCACGTGAGTTCGGAGACATTTCCGAGAACGCCGAATACGACGACGCCAAGAACGAGCAGGCGATGCTCGAGGCGCGGATCGCCCAGCTGGAGGAGCGCCTGCGCTCGGCGACCGTGATCGATGCCACCGATCTCGGGACCGATGTGGTCCGGGTGGGCTCCGTGGTCCATGTCAAGGATGACGCCGGCAAGTCGACCAAGTACACGATCGTGGGCTCCGCTGAGGCGCAGCCGGCCGAGATGAAGCTGTCGAATGAATCCCCTGTGGGTAAGGCTTTGATCGGACGCAAGCGCGGCGACGAGGTCGCGATCTCGACCCCCAAGGGGGAGCGGCGGCTGAAGATCACGAAGATCGACGTCGGGACGAAGTGAGCGCACAGCGCGAACAGCCGGGCTGATGGGCGAGGAGCCCTCAGAGCTACTGGCCGTTCGAAGACGAAAGCTGGAAGCACTCCGCAAGGCGGGCGTCGACCCGTTCCCACACGAGTTCGAGGGCGTCGAGCCGATCGCCTCGGTGCGCGAGGCGCATGCGAATCTAGCCGCCGGCGAGGAGACGAACGCCAGCCACCGTGTCGCTGGACGCCTGACGGCGCGGCGCGGGCAGGGAAAGATGGCATTCCTCGACCTGGTCGACCGCTCGGGGCGGATCCAGCTGCAAGCGCGCGTTGACGAACTCGGTGCCGCTGGTATGGAGCGGCTACTGAGCCTCGATCTCGGCGATTTGGTCGGCCTCGACGGCGTGGCCTTCGCCTCACGCAGGGGAGAGCTGACGTTGCGGATCGAATCGTTCACGCTGCTGGCCAAGTCCCTGCGGCCGCCGCCCGAGAAGCACCACGGCCTCCAGGATGTGGAGACCCGCCTTCGTCACCGCGAGCTGGACCTGATCGCGAACGAGGAGACGCGGAAGCTGTTCATCGTCAGAGCGCAAGTGATCAGCGCGGCCCGCAGGTTCCTCGACTCCGAAGGCTTCATCGAGGTCGAGACGCCAGTCCTGCAACCGCTCTACGGCGGCGCCTTGGCCCGGCCTTTCATCACTCATCACAACGCGCTGGACCGCGACTTCTACCTGCGGATCGCGACCGAGCTGTACCTGAAACGGCTGATTGTCGGCGGACTGGAGCGCGTCTACGAGCTTGGCAAGGACTTTCGCAACGAAGGGCTCTCGCCGAAGCACAACCCCGAATTCACGATGCTCGAATGGTATGAGGCATACGCGGACTATCTCGACGTCGCCAATCGCTTCGAGCGGCTTGTCGCGGATGTCTGCGCCGAGGCCGGCATCGAGCTGCCGGCGTTTCGCCGTGAAACGCTGGCTGGCGCAATCGTGGCTCGCACCGGAGTGGACATCCTGCGGCTGCGTGATCGCGAGTCGTTGGCCGCAGAGATGCGCGCTCGCGGGGTTACGGTGCCCGAACAGGACAGCTGGCCCCAACTGGTCGACGAGCTGCTCTCAAAGCACGTCGAGCCGACGCTGGTCGAGCCGACGATGCTGTTCGACTATCCCGTCGAGATGTCACCGTTTGCGAAGCGCCACCGGTCGGTCGAGGGGCTGGTGGAGCGATTCGAGGCTTACGTCGGCGGAATCGAGATCGCAAACGCGTTCACCGAGCTCAACGATCCCGACGAGCAGCGACGCAGATTTCTGGATCAAGCCGCGCTCGCGCGGGCCGGCGATCAGGAGGCGCAGCCATACGACGAGTCATTCGTGCAAGCGCTCGAGCACGGTATGCCGCCGACCGGCGGGATCGGAATCGGGATCGATCGGCTGGTGATGGTGCTCACCGGAACGCGCTCGATCCGCGAAGTCGTGCTCTTCCCGGCGTTGCGCGACCCGGGCCTTCCCCAGGGATGAACCTGCTGTGAAGTTGCGCACTGAGCGCGCAGCGGCCCGATGAGGACCTCAGGACGGTTGATAAACTTGCGTATGGCCCGAAAAGAACGAGACCGTTTCTGCTCAACCAAACAGGCTTTGGAGCCGAATAGGTTGGGTAAGACGGAATCTTCGGCGTCCCCGCGGCCAACTCTGGCAGCGTACGAATTTGACCTTGAAAACACCGCGACCGACGTAACGCACGACTTCCCTAGCTAAAGAGAAGGACCAATGTTCGAGCGATTTACAGAGCGAGCCCGCCAGGTGGTGGTCCTGGCGCAGGAAGAGGCGCGGACGCTCAAGCACAACTACATCGGGACTGAGCACATCCTGCTCGGGCTGTTGCGCGAGGAGGAAGGATTGGCGGCCCGCGTGCTGGAGTCGCTTGACATCACCGTCGAGCGCGTCCGGGCGCAGGTAGTGCGGATCGTTGGCTCGGGCGAGGAGGTCACCTCAGGTCAGATCCCTTTCACGCCCCGTGCGAAGAAGGTCCTCGAGCTAGCGCTTCGCGAGGCGCTGAGCCTTGGCCACAACTACATCGGCACTGAGCACATCCTGCTCGGATTGGTCCGCGAGAATGAGGGCGTCGCCGCCCGGATCTTGCTGGACTTCGACGCCGACTCGGAGAAGATCCGCAACGAGGTGATCCGGATGTTGTCGGGCCCGGGCAGCCGCCAGCGCGGCTCCAGCGGGGGCGGCGCCACCGGTGCCGCGGCGCAGGGCGGCGAGAGCAAGAAGTCCTCGAAGCTGCTCGACCAGTTTGGCCGCAACCTCACGAAGCTGGCAGCAGAGGGCAAGCTCGACCCGGTTGTCGGTCGCGAAACCGAGATCGAGCGGATCATGCAGATCCTCTCGCGGCGCACGAAGAACAATCCGGTGCTCGTGGGCGAGCCTGGCGTCGGCAAGACAGCCGTAGTCGAAGGGCTCGCGCAACGGATCACCAACGCCGACGTCCCGGAGCTGCTGAAGGGCAAGCAGATCTACACGCTCGACCTTGCGGCGCTGGTCGCGGGCTCCAAGTACCGAGGAGAATTTGAGGAGCGCCTGAAGAAGGTGATGAAGGAGATCACCCAGCGCGGCGACATCATCCTGTTCATCGATGAGCTGCACAACCTCGTCGGTGCCGGCGCGGCCGAGGGCGCGATCGACGCGGCCTCGATCCTCAAGCCGGCGCTCGCCCGCGGCGAGCTGCAGACGGTCGGCGCGACCACGCTCGAGGAGTACCGGAAGTACCTCGAGCGCGACAGCGCTCTCGAGCGCCGTTTTCAAAAGATCACCGTCGACCAGCCGACCACTGAGGAGACCGTTCAGATCCTCAAGGGACTTCGCGATCGCTATGAGCAGCATCACAAGGTGAACATCACCGACGAGGCGCTCGAAGCGGCCGCGGATCTCGCCGACCGCTACATCTCGGATCGGTTCCTGCCCGATAAGGCGATTGACCTGATCGACGAGGCGGCTTCCCGGATGCGGATCAAGTCGATGACCTCCCCGCCGGTCTACCGCGAGCTCGAGGACGAGATCGAGGAGACCAGGCGCGCAAAGGAGGAAGCGATCGAGTCGCAGGAGTTCGAGAAGGCTGCGAACCTCCGCGACAAGGAACGCCGTCTGACCCAAAAGAAGCGCGAGCTCGCCGAGCAGTGGGAAGCCGGGGAGTCCACCGAGCGTCCCTCGATCGGCGAGGAGGAGATCGCCGACATCGTCTCGATGTGGACCGGCATTCCGGTGTTCAAGCTCACCGAGGCCGAGACCGCGAAGCTGATGCGGATGGAGGACGAGCTCCACAAGCGGGTGATCGGCCAGCATCCGGCGATCGAGGTGGTCGCTAAGGCGATCCGCCGCTCGCGCGCTGGGCTCAAGGATCCCAAGCGACCGACCGGCTCGTTCATCTTCCTCGGCCCCTCGGGGGTCGGCAAGACGGAGCTTGCGCGCACGCTGGCGGAGTTCCTGTTCGGCGACGAGGACACGATGATCCGGATCGACATGTCCGAGTACATGGAGAAGCACGCGGTCTCGCGGCTCGTCGGCTCTCCTCCTGGCTACATCGGCTACGACGAGGGTGGCCAGTTGACCGAGGCCGTGCGGCGCAAGCCCTACAGCGTGCTGCTGCTCGACGAGATCGAGAAGGCGCATCCGGACGTGTTCAACATCCTGCTGCAGATTCTCGAAGACGGCAGGCTGACCGATGCGCAAGGCCGCACGGTCGACTTCCGCCACTGCATCGTGATCATGACCTCGAACATCGGCGCGTCGGAGATCGCGCGCAACACGCCGCTCGGCTTCGCCGTGTCCGACGATGAGACCGGCATCACCTACGACGACATGAAGAATCGGATCACCGGCGAGCTGAAGAAGGTTTTCCGGCCCGAGTTCCTCAACCGGATCGACGAGGTGATCGTCTTCCACAAGCTCGCCAAGGACGAGATCAAGGAGATCGTCGAGCTGCTGCTGCGCCGGATCCGCCACTCGATGGCCGAGCGGGAGCTGCTGCTGGAGCTGTCCGAGGACGCCAAGGAAATGCTCGTCGAGAAGGGCTGGGACCCGGCGATGGGCGCGCGGCCACTGCGGCGAGCGATCCAGCGATACGTCGAGGATCCGCTGGCGGATTTTGTGCTTCGCTCCCAGGTTCCCGAGGGCTCCACCGTCCTGGTGGAGACCGGAGGCCCGTCGGAGGCCGAGGAGCCCGATGTCAAATTGACGGTGATCGAGCCCGCTCCAAAGCCCACTCCGGTCGGCGTCGGCGCCGAAGGTGGCGCCGATGGGGACGACAGCGAGGATCCGGCTCAATCGGAGCCGCCCGCCACGGACGCACCCGGCGAGGAGCAGTAACCCGAGCAAGCTTGAACCGCGACCGCTCTGATGAGCGGTCGCGGTCGTGCATTGGTCATGGCCGGCGTCGTGCACTCGTTGTGAGCGCGGTGCTCACGGTTACCGTCCGGCCGGCGCGGCCTGCGAATCGTCTCGCCTGGGGCGCCGAACCGTCACAACTCAGCAAAATCTTGCTGCCGGCGGGCGGTCACGTCCTGACCACCGCGTAGCCTCGCGTGAGGCCGTGCCGCGCTCCAACTCAGCCCACGTTTGCTCCGCCTGCGGTCATGAAAGCCCACGTTGGGCGGGCCGCTGTGCAGGCTGCGGGGAGTGGAACACGCTTGTCGAAGAGCGGCGCCCGCAGTCGCGCCCGCGCGGACCCGGCCGCGCCGTCGGCCGCGGCAGTGCCGCGGTGCAGCCGGTTGCGCTCGGCGAGGTGGCCGCGCCCGCCGATGACCGCCTCAGCACCGGGATCGGCGAGCTCGACGGAGTGCTCGGTGGCGGCATCGTGCCTGGGTCGATGATCTTGATCGGAGGGGCTCCGGGAATCGGCAAGTCGACGCTCACGATGATGGCGCTCGCCAACCTGCTCGGCTCTGGAAGGCGCACGCTATACATTTCGGCGGAGGAGTCCGCTGCACAGCTTCGCCTGCGGGCGGAGCGACTGACAATCGGCGCGGCGCTACGGATTCCCGTCATCGCGGAGACCTCACTGGAGGCGGTGCTGGCGACGATCGAGGAGCAACGTCCGGAGGTGTGCGTGATCGACTCGGTGCAGACGTTGCACTGCGCGGAGCTGTCGGGCGCGGCAGGTTCGGTAGGCCAGGTGCGAGAAGTCACCGAAGCGATCATGCGCGTCGCGAAGTCGCTGCAAATCGCCGTGCTGCTCGTGGGGCACGTGACCAAGGACGGGGCGCTGGCGGGACCGCGCACGCTCGAGCATCTCGTCGACTGCGTGTTGCAGTTCGAGGGTGAGCGGGAGCGCACCTACAGAACCGTGCGCGCGCTGAAGAACCGGTTCGGCTCCACCAATGAGGCCGGCGTGTTCGAGATGCGAGCCGACGGGCTGGTGGAAGTCCTGGACGCCTCTGCTCGGTTCGTGAGCGAGGCCACGCGTGCCCCCGGGAGCGTTGTCCTGTGCGCCATGGAAGGCTCCCGGCCGCTGCTCGTCGAGGTCCAGGCGCTCGTGTCGGGCTCGGAGCTGGTGCCCCCGCGCCGCGTGGTCGCTGGTCTCGACCGCAACCGCGTGGCCCTGGTTCTGGCAGTCCTCGCTCGCCATGGCGGCATCGGGCTCGGAACCTCGGATGTGTTCGTGAATGTCGTCGGCGGCGTGCGGGTCGACGAACCCGGTGCCGATCTCGGCATTGCGCTGGCGATCGCAAGCGCCGCCAGGCGGGTGCCGCTGCTGGGCCCAGGCAATCGCCCGCTGGCCTGCTTTGGGGAGCTGGGGCTCACCGGCGAGCTGCGGACCGTCGCGCACGGCGACCGGCGACTGGCGGAGGCGGCGAAGTTTGGTTTGCAGCCGGCGCTCGAGCCCGACGGCCAGCGAACGCTGCGGGCAGCGCTGGCAACTGCGCTGGGGTCGGGGGAGAGCTCAGAGGCGATCGCTGCTTAGAGCGCTGCGACCCGCCGGCGATGCAGGCGGCCGACCCGCGGGGCGAATCTGGCGGCTGCCAGGTAGAATTGACCTAATGCCGCCGCGTTCCGGGGAAGAGCTCAAAGAAGAGCTCGAGTCTCGACAGGAGTCGCGAATGGTGAGGGCACTGGAGATGGTCGCGCCCGGAACCGCGCTCAGGGAGGGGATCGACAACGTCGTCTCGGCTCACACAGGCGCCCTGATCGTGATCGGCGATATCGACGAGCTCTCGTTCCTGTTCTCGGGTGGCATCAAGCTGGAGCTCGAGTATTCGCCGGCGCTGTTGTACGAGCTGGCGAAGATGGACGGCGCGATCGTGCTGAGCTCGAACGCGACCAAGATCGCCCACGCGAACGTCCAGTTGACTCCGGATCCGACGATCTTCACGCTCGAGACGGGCACCCGGCACCGCACCGCCGAGCGCGTCTCCAAGCAGACCGACGCGATCGTGATCGCGGTTTCGGAGCGGCGCGAGGTCGTCTCGCTGTACGTCGACGGAACGAAGTACGTGCTCGAGAACATCCCCGTAGTGCTCGCCAAGGCGAACCAGGCACTTGCCACGCTCGACAAGTACCGCAGCCGCCTCGATCAGGTGTCTACCCGCCTGACCGCGCTCGAGTTCGAGGGCGGCGCGACCTTGCACGACGTCTTGACGGTGCTCCAGCGCGCCGAGCTGGTGACGCGGATGGCGGTCGAGATCGAGCGCTACATCGTCGAGCTTGGAACCGAAGGTCGCTTGATCGAGATGCAGCTGGACGAGACGATGGTCGGCGTGTCGGCCGACAAGGCCGCGCTGGTGCACGACTACCTGGTCGCGGACACCGACGATGGCTTCACGGCGGCGTTCGATCAGCTCGTTCGCCTACCGCATCAAGACCTACTGGACTTCGGTCGCCTCGCCGAGCTGCTCGGCCACGATCGAAAGCTGAACACCCTCGACTATCCCGTCTCGCCACGGGGCTTCCGCATCCTTGGACGCATACCCCGGCTTCCGAGGCTGGTCGTGCAGCGGATTGTCGCCGAGTTCGGCGGACTCGAGGAACTGCTCGCCGCGACCGACGGCGAGCTGGAGACCGTCGACGGTGTCGGCGAGATCCGCGCGAAGGACATCCGCGAGGGCCTTCGCCGCCAGCAGGAGATCAACCTGGTCGACAGGTACCTGCAAACGTAGTGCAAAGCGCCTGCGGGTTTCTGTCCCGCCCGGCCCGGACTGAGGAGGACACCATCACAGAGCTAGTGGAAGGTCAGTTGGAGGAACTCGAGCCCGTCGAGCCGGTCCCGCACATTGAGTTTGAGGTCGGCGACAACGTCGTGTACCCCCACCACGGGGCTGGGAAGGTGCTGCGCAAAGAAGTCAAGGAGATTCTCGGCGAGAAGCGCGAGTACCTGACGATCAAGATTTTGCACAACGACATGACGGTGATGGTCCCGACCGAGAATGCCGCGCTTGCAGGTTTACGCCGGGTGATCGACGAAGAGACCGTCAAGAAGGTTCTCGCAGTGCTTCAGGACGAGTGTTCTGAGATGCCGAAGAACTGGAATCGCCGGTTCAAGCACAACCGCGACAAGATCAAGACCGGGGACATCTATGAGCTCGCCGAGGTCGTGAGGAACCTCGCGATCCGCGAGTCGGAGAAGGGTCTCTCGACCGGAGAGAAGCAGATGTTCACGCGGGCCAAGAAGATTCTGGCCTCAGAGCTCATGTATGCGCTGGAGATGGACGAGGAAGAGGTCGAAGAGCATCTTTACGCGCTGCTCGTCGATTCAGGTCAGGCAAACGGCAACGGCAAGCTAGCCGCCGCCGCGAAGTAGCCCGCGATAGACGTGGCGGTCGCGTTGATCGTGGCCGCGGGACGTGGCGAGCGCCTTGGATCCTCCCGGCCCAAGGCGCTCGTGACGTTGGCAGGCAAGCCGATGGTGGAGTGGAGCGTGCGAGCGCTGCGAGCGGTCCCGGAGGTGCAGCGGATCGTCGTGGCGCTGCCGCCCGACCGCCTCGACCAGGCTCCGGCTGGCACGGTCGCGGTCGCTGGCGGGGCGGTGCGTTCACAATCGGTGCGTGAAGCCCTGAACGTGTGCGGCGACGGCGATCCGGTGATCGTCCACGACGCCGCACGGCCACTGGCATCCCCGGCGCTGTTCACCGACGCGCTGGCCGAGCTCTCCGGCAGCGGCGCCGACGCGGTGATCGCGGCGATCCCGGTGTCGGACACGATCAAGCAGGTCAGCCACGGCGGCAGGATAGTGGCCCGCACGCTGGATCGATCGCTGCTGTGGGCGGTGCAGACCCCACAAGTGTTCCGGCGCCGGGCGCTCGAACGGGCCCTGCTCGAGGCATCCGACGAACTGCTCGCCGCGGCTACGGACGACTCCTGGCTGGTCGAGCGGGCCGGTGGCGTCGTGCGGGTGGTGCGCTCGAGCGCCGAGAACATCAAGGTCACGACCTCGACCGATCTGAAGGTCGCCGAGTTGCTGCTGACCGGCCACGTCGGATGACCATCGCGAGCGGCATCGGCTATGACTGTCATCGCTTTGCCGAGGGACGGCGCCTGGTGCTGGGAGGGATCGAGATCCCGCACGACAAAGGCCTGGCTGGGCATTCGGATGCCGACGTCCTCACGCACGCGGTCATCGACGCGCTGTTGGGCGCCGCTGCCCTGGGGGATATCGGCGAGCACTTTCCCGACAGCGACGAGCGCTACCGAGACGCTGATTCGATCGAGCTACTGCGCCAGACGGTCGCGAAGCTGGACGAGCGTGGTTTGCACGCGCGGCACGTCGACGTCACCGTCGTGCTCGAGCGTCCGCGGCTTGCCGATTTCCGCGAGCGCATCCGGGAGCGACTCGCCCCTGCGCTGGGATTGGGAATCGAGCATGTGAGCATGAAGGCGACCCGGGGCGAGGGGATGGGCTTCGTGGGCCGCGAAGAGGGGATCGCGGCGCTCGCAATCGCCACGGTCGTCGATACAAGAGCGTATCGACTTGATACGCTTGCGTAACAGATGAACGTCGCCCATAACCTGCTGTGCTCTTCGGGGTGGTGGAGCGCCCGGATCGAGCGCGAGCTACTCCCCTGGGGGCTGGACGGGGTGCAGCTAGGGGACGATCTGCTCGAGATCGGGCCTGGCTTCGGCGCGACGACTCGCGTGCTCGCGCGCCGCCCGGGGAAGTTGGACGTGGTCGAGCTCGATCAGCGCTATTGCCGGCATCTCCGCGCTTCGCTCGGAGACCGCGTGACGGTCACGCAAGGCGATGCTACGCGACTGCCTTACGAGGACGAGCGCTTCTCAGCTGCGGTGTGCTTCACGATGCTCCATCACATCCCGTCCAACGAGCTGCAAGACGAAGCGTTCGCTGAGGCCGCGCGAGTGCTCGCGCCGGGCGGCGTCTTCGCCGGCACCGACAGCGTCGGCAGGGGACTCCTCTTCAAGGCAATCCACATCGGGGACACGCTGAATCTGCTCGATCCGGATTCGCTGCCAGGCCGCTTACAGTGCGCCGGCTTGGTCGAGCCGCGAGTGGAGCTCGGCTCACGCTCGCTGCGCTTTCGGGCGTGGAAGCCGGAGTGAGCGGCCCGGCGGCTGCCGGCGGCCCAGCCCAGGTGCCGCCACACATCGTCGATGCCGCGCGGCACGTGCTGACCGAAGACGGCCTCGCCGCGGCCACGCTCGAGCGGATCTCGGCCGCAGCCGGGATCTCGAGGATGACCTTGCATCGCCACGGTGTCTCCAAGAACGACATCCTGCGAGCCCTCGCCGAGCGCCTCGAGGCCGATTACCGCGACGCGCTGTGGCCGGCGCTGGTGGACAAGGGCAGCGGCGCCGAACGGCTGCGGCGCGCGCTCGAGTCACTGTGCGGCGTAACCGAACGCAATCTGGCGCTGCTCGACGCGCTATCGGCCTCGAACCGCGACGCGATCTACCACGACTCCGGATCGTCAGGGCTGACCCAGGCGGTGTTCGTGGCCCCGCTAGAGCGGCTGTTGCTCGACGGAGCCGCGGATCGATCGCTCGCCGAGGTCGACGTGCAGGAGACCGCGACGCTGCTGTTCAACGCTCTCGGGCATACGTACCGGCACCTGCGCAGCGGCCACGGCTGGACTCCCGAACGAGCCCGCGCGGGGATCGTCGCGCTGTTACTGGAAGGCGTCGCGAGAGAGGTGGGCTAGGAGGACTCGACCGGCTCGAGCAAACCGGTGGGGTTTGCTCGCGCTGGGCGCTCGGATCGCCGGCTAGTCCGCGCTGCTGACGACCACGCCGCGGGCCAACGTTACATTCGGTGCTGGGCTCCGCGCGAGTGTGACGCTAGCCCGCCTGACGCGGGTTAGTGTTACATCCGATCCAGCGCCCGATTCCAGTGCAACAGTAGCCCGCGTGACGCGGGCCAGCGTTACATCGAGCCGGCGTGGCGATCGAGTGTCACGTTAGCCCGCGCTCGCGAGTGGAGAGGGAGCGCAGGCAGCTGTTCGTGCGGCGCATCCCGTGTCGCCCGCCACGCCGGCCCGCCCTGCACCGCCCGCTCGTCCCGCAACGCTGGCTCGTCCCGCGACCGGTGGCTCGTCCCGCGACCGGCGGCTCGTCCCGCGACCGCCGGCTCGACGCCCCGCACCGTCGGCTCGTCCCCCCCTCGCCGGCCGCCCCGCCCGCCGGGCCGCCCCCCGCTGGACCCACCGCCCCGCTACCGACCGAGAGTCGACCGTGCGCGCGATGTCGGCCCCAGCGCTCTCTAGCTGCGGCGACCCGTCTACCGGGCGCAGATCGCGGAGAGCGGGACGGCCCACGCACGCCGAGCGTCGCCATCGAGCCGCTACCACCCGCGGCGCCTGGGCAGCCAAGCCCCCCCGCCCCGGTCGGGGATAACGCTAGTGTTGCCGGTTCCTTGCACGAAATCTTGCTACATGACACCCGAACAGGCGAACTGCGGCGGCTCGAGCCGCGCACTCCCGGCCATGTCGGGATCTACGCCTGCGGACCCACTGTGTACGGGCGGATCCATGTCGGCAACGCACGACCCTTCGTGGTCTTCTCGCTGTTGAAGCGGTTTCTCGAACATGAGGGATATGAGGTCACGTTCGTCGCCAACATCACTGATGTCAACGACAAGATTTACGACGCGGCGCGAGCGGCTGGCGTGCCGAGCGAGCAGCTGGCCGGCGAGATGACCGACGCGTACATCGTCGACACGGATGGTCTCGAGCTGGGACGTCCCGACCAGGAGCCGCGCGCGAGCGAGACGATTGCCGAGATCGTCGCCTTGATCGTGAGGTTGGTCGACCGCGGGTATGCGTATCCGGTTGAGGGGGATGTCTACTTCTCGGTCCGCTCCTACCCCCGCTACGGCGAGATCTCGCACCAGGTGATCGAGCAGATGGATCAGGGTGAGGGAGTGGAGGGCGCCGAACGCAAGCGCGATCCGCTCGACTTCGCGCTGTGGAAGGCAGCGAAGCCGGAGGAGGACACCGCCTGGGAATCGCCATGGGGCGAGGGGAGGCCGGGCTGGCACATCGAGTGCTCAGCGATGGCCGAGCTGCTGCTTGGCCTCAACTTCGAGATCCACGGGGGAGGAGCGGATCTGATCTTCCCCCACCACGAGAACGAGGCCGCCCAGACCCGCGCGGCACATGGTCTGGGTCTGGCGCGGCTCTGGGTCCACAACGGGATGGTGCGCTTGCAGCAGCAGAAGATGGCCAAGTCGGTCGGCAACATCTTTGTACTCCACGAGGCACTGACGAGTTATGGGCGAGATGCCCTGATCATGTACTTCTGCGGCGGTCACTATCGCCAGCCGATCGAGTTCGACGACGCTCGCCTGGAGCAGGCGGCGGCCAGCGTACGGCGAATCCGAGAGGCGTCGCGCGGACTGACGCCAGGATCTTCCCCGGCGTGGTCCGCGCCATTGCGTGAGCGGTACTTCGCGGCGCTGGCGGAGGACTTCAACACCCCGCGGGCGCTGGCGGCGATCTTCGACTGGGTGCACCAAGCAAATAGATCGGAGGAGCTCGTCGGCGACGCCGATCTACGGGAAATGCTCGAGGTAGTCGGGCTGACAAATCTCGTTGAGCCCGACGCGGCGCAGATTCCGGCTGAGGTGAAGGGTCTGCTTGACGCCCGCGATCACGCCCGGGCGGCCAGAGACTACGATGAAGCCGACCGGTTGCGTGACGCGCTGCACGAATCGGGCTGGGTGGTTCGGGACGGTCCTGACGGGACTGAGCTGCTGCCGCGCCAATGATTCTCTACGGGCGCAACCCGATCCGCGAGGCGATCCGGGGCCCGCGAACGGTGACGAGCGCGTGGGCGACGAGCAGCGCGGCGCGCGAGCCGTGGTTGTCGGCGGTGCCCTTGTCAGTTGTGACCGCCGAGGAGATCGCCTATCGAAGCGGCTCGCCTGACCACCAGGGAGTATGCGCAGAGGTCTCGGCCTATGTCTATGCAGAGCCGGACACGCTGTTGTCCGCTCCGGATCGGCTGATCGTGGCACTCGACCAGGTCCAGGACCCGCAGAACCTCGGAGCAATCTGCCGCACCGCCGAGTGCGCCGGCGTCGGCGGCATCGCGATTCCGGATCGACGTGCCGCGGAGGTCACCGCGGCCGTCTGTAAGGCCTCCGCTGGGGCCGTCGAGCATGTCTCGATCGCCCGAGTGCGCAACCTGACAGATTTCCTGCTGGACGCCAAACGGCAGGGAAGGTGGTGCTACGGAGCGCAGTCGACGGCCACCACCGCCTATGACGAGCTCGCCTATGACGGTCCCGCGGTGCTCGTGCTCGGCTCCGAAGGCCGCGGACTGCGCCCACGCGTGGCGGCGGCATGCGATTTGCTGGTCGCGATCCCGCAACGCGGCAAGATCGAGTCCCTGAGTGTGAGCGCCGCAGCCGCAATCCTGATCTACGCCGCCACCGGCCACAAACGCGTGGCGGCCCGCACAAAGGCTTGACACAAAAGCAGTGATATGTCAAGCTCGCGCGTGAATAACGATCAACTCGAGCTTTAGGCTAGTATGATCGCGGTGCACGCGGAGTAATCAATCCGCATTCTGGTCCTTAAATAAGGTGCGGCGCCAGGGGAGGTAGCGCGCCACGGATTCCGAGTGATCCGCCGGCTCCGGCGGATTGCAGAAGGGACGTGTCGTGGCTCGACTTTCGGTTCACCCCCAGGCTCAACCTCAGGTTGATGATGGCTACCTGATCGCGCTTGCGAAGCAAGGGCAAGCGCACGCGTACGACCGGATCGTGCGCCGGTATTACGGCTTCGTCCGCCTCAAGGCTTCCTCATACTTCCTCGCCGGCGGCGACGCCGATGATCTGATTCAGGAAGGACTCGTTGGCCTCTACAAAGCCGTGCGTGATTACCGGAGCGACCGCGAGTCGAGCTTCCGCAACTTTGCCGAGCTCTGCATCACGCGCCAGATCATCACGGCGGTCAAAACCGCCACCCGCAACAAGCACACGCCGCTCAATCAGTATGTCTCGTTCTCGAGCACGCCTTCGGCCGCCGGAATGGAAGGCGATCCAACTCTTGACGAGATGCTTCCCGGCGCGGCGATCCACGATCCAGTGAACCAGGTCATCTCCTCGGAAGAGCTGCGCGCTCTGATCGAGTGCATCTCGACCTCGCTGTCGGAGCTCGAGTCGCGGGTGCTTTCGCTCTACCTCGACGGCCGCTCCTACGAGGAGGTGGGCAACCGGCTCGGTTGCGACTGCAAAACCGTTGACAACGCTCTGCAACGGGTCAAGCGCAAGGTCGGTCAGCATCTGACTGAGAGAAGCGTTCCGGCGTAGCCCGGGCCAGCAGGCTGGATGTTTCTTCGCGCACCGGCCGGGTATCGGAAAAGCATGGCCTCGATTGATCCCGTCAAGGAGCCAGAGCTCGAGCGGCAGGGCCGGCGCATCGCGAAGCCGTCGCTCCCGTTTCTCGCGATAGCGCTTGCGCTCGTCATCGTCGGTGTGGTTTTGATGCTGGTAGGCAGCTCCTGGGTCACGGCGGTCGGGCTCGTCCTGGTGGTGCTTGCCGGGATTCCCGCCGTCGTCGGTATCGGCTTGTTGAGTGCGGCCGCCGTGTCGCGCTGGGCCGCGCGCGAGCGGCCGTTCGCCTAACCCCTTTTGCTCCTGGCGCTGAGCGGCGATCTGCGATCGCTGGTGTCGTCGAGCGTGCCGCGGCCCCTGAGTTGTCATAGAGCGGGCCGCGGCGTTGGTGAGGTTACCGAGGCGCCGCGGCCCTGTGGCGGGCGGGGACGGGCCGCGGCCCATGGGAGGATTGGCGGGCAGTCGGCCGTACCCCTTTGGGTGACCACTAAATCGTAAGCCGCGGTTCGGACGGGATCAGCAGGACGATCGCACGAGCATTAGCGAGGCGCGGACGTCGATCAGCCAATCTGCGCATCGCGCTACACACGACATCGGCACCGTCGGCTCGCGGGCCGCGCTTGCCTCCGGTGTCGGTCGCCTCAGCACCCGAAGCGGTGGCGGAACAGATCGTTCCGTTCTGAAACGTGATAACCTGTGGATCTCGGAACAGAACGGTTTGTTCCGGGCTCGCAAGCCTCTGCGTCGATCTCTTCGGGGCCTACACCGAACGAAAGCCCGAGCGATTGAGAAGCAGCGACTCGGAGCGACCCAGGAGGAGCGACTCGGAGCGACCTAGAAGGAGCGACTCGGAGCGACCGATAAGGAGCAACTCATGGACTGGAAGCTGGAGCTGATCGCCGTACCGGTGAGCGACGTCGACCGCGCGAAGGCGTTCTACGCAGACAAGGTCGGTTTCGACGCTGACCACGACCATCAAGTCAACGAGCAGCTGCGCTTCGTGCAGCTCACGCCGCCCGGATCGGGCTGCTCGATCGCGATCGGCCACGGCATTACCGACAGCGAGCCCGGCTCGGTGAATGGCCTGCAGCTCGTCGTGTCGGACGTCGAGGCTGCGCGCGCGCAACTTCTGGAGCGGGAGGTGGAGGTCAGCGACGTTCAGGACTTCCCTTGGGGTCGGTTCCTGTTCTTCAACGATCCCGACGGCAACGGCTGGGCGGTGCAGGAGATTCAGAGACGGAGCTAGGCGGAGCAGGGAGGGAGCGGCGCCGGGCTTGCCGGTGACCGGGCACGGCCCGTGGACGCCGCGTCGCCGGGCTTGCTGGTGATCGGGCACGGCCCGTGGACGCCGCGTCGCCGGGCTTGCTAGTGACCGGGTGCGGCCCGTGGACGCCGCGTCGCCGGGCTTGCTGGTGACCGGGCGCGCCCCGTGGACGCGGCTCCGCGCCGCTCTCCTCACCCGCCACTTCCGTCGCATGCCGCTGCGCCATGCCGCGCCGTCCGCGCTCCCCGCCGGTCAGCCCTCCGGATCCCCGCTGATCCGCAGCTGCTGAGTGGGCAGCCGAACCACGAACTCCGCTCCTCCGTGCCTGCCGTTCGTGACCTCCACGGTGCCGCCCATCGCGGCGGTCAGCTGTTGAACGATCGCGAGGCCGAGACCCGAGCCCACCGGGCGCTCGCTGCGGTAACGGTCGTAGAGGTAGAAGCGCTCGAAGGCCTGGGGGAGGTCTTCCGGCGCCAGGCCAGGTCCGCTGTCGCTGACGCTCAGCTGACCGGGCTCGGCCCGCACGGCCACCCGGCCGCCGGACGGCGTCAACCTGAGCGCGTTCTCGATCAGGTTCGAGGTGATCTGGAGCACGCGACCCTCGTCGCCGAAGGCCCAGGCGCTGTGGTCGCCGAGTGGGATCTGCACGAGTTCCACGCCCATCGTCCGTGCCGCTGGGAGATGTCGCTCGACCGCCTGCTCGGCGACCGAAGCGAGATCTACCGGGTCGGACGCGACCGAGAATCCCGCACGGCCGAGCCGCGCGAGGTCGAGCAGGTCCGCCACGAGGCGTTGCAGGCGGTCCGCCTCGGAGGTGATCACCCGCGAGCCCTCCGCGGCCGGGACAGCGCCTTCCTCGACTGCCTCGGCGTAGCCGCGAATCGAGGTCAGCGGCGTCTTCAGCTCATGACTGACCGACTCGAGGAAGTGGCGCTGCGATTCGCGGGCCGCTCCGAGCTCGATCGACATCTCGTTGAAGGCTTTGGCCAGCTGTGCGAGCTCGTCCTCGCCCTCAACTGGAACCGACACCTGCTCCTCACCCGCGGCCAATCTACGCGTCGCACCCGCGAGCTCGTCGACGGGACGGGTGAGCCGCCGGGCGAGCAGATATGCGAGCACAGCCGCCAGCGCGGCGCCGCCGAGCCCCGCGAGCACGAGGCTGGTGAGGAAAGGCCGCCACTCCGCGAACGCGAGCGCCGCTGAGCGAACCAGCACGATCCGTCCGTTGGCCGTGCTCCGCGCGACGTACAGAAGCGAGCGGCCGGCGACTTCGATCGTGCCCTGGGCATCGCCGCCGGCGGGAATCGCTGACAGCACAGCTTGGCTGCGCACGGACCCCAAGCGACGTGGCCGCGGAGTTCCGACCCGGTACACGTGATCACCTGGCTGGAGCGCTCCCGGTGCGCCGCCGACCGCGGCCACGGTTTCGGCCTGGCCTTCCAGCGTCGATAAGCGCTGTGCGGCGACGCGATGCCTGACGAGCACAACCGCGACGCCTACCGTCAGCGCGCACGATGCGATCGCCGCCAGCGCCAGGTACACCAGCACGCGGCGGCGCAGGGTCATCCGCTTGCCTTGTAGCCCAAGCCGCGCACCGTCTTGATCAAATCCTGCTGCCCCAATTTCTTGCGCAGCTGGGCGACGTGCACCTCCACCGTCCGAGTCTCCCCGGGACTCAGGAAGCCCCACACCGACTCGAGCAGCTGGTCGCGCGTGACCACCTGACCTGCGTTGCGGAACAGGTACTCCAGCAGGTCGAACTCTCGCTGTGTCAACTCCACGAGTTTCCCGTCGACAAGAACCTCGCGGGCGCTTCGCGAGAGCGTCACGGACCCTAGCCGTAAGATGTCATCGGCTGCCGCCGGCTTGCCCGTTCGCCGCAGCACGGCCTTCACCCTGGCCGTCAACTCGCGCGGCGAGAAAGGTTTCGTCACATAGTCATCGGCACCGAGCTCGAGGCCGGCCACGCGATCGGGTTCCTCGTCGCGGGCAGTGAGGATGATCACCGGAACCTCGTCGGCGATCCGTCGGCACACCTCGAGTCCGTCGATCCCGGGCAGGCCGATGTCCAGCACAACGAGCCTGACCCTATGGCGGGGCAGCTCTGCGAACGCGTCCTCGCCCGAGCGCACCCATAGCGTCTGATAGCCCTCGCGTTGCAGGTAGGTGCGCACCAGCGCTCCGATATTCGGCTCGTCCTCGACCACCAATATCAAAGCGCCCATAGTCAGATCGTAGGCATCGGCACGCGGTCGAGGCGAGGCTTTACACGCAGCTGACATTGCGCTAACGGCCGCTTTGCAGCTCCCGCCGATGCTCTCGTAGGCGCAAATCAACGATCGACAGGAGTAAGAATGAAATTGGCACGCAAGCATCTGAGGCTGATCGCAGTCGCCGTCACCTGCGTGAGCGTCGGCGCAGGGCTCAGTGCGATCGCCACCGCCGGCGCCGCTACCGGCTCGAGCACGGCTGCGAAATCCCATCCGCGCGCCGCACGCGGCCCGCTGTTGAAGGCCGCGCGCCGAGCCGTGAGTGGTTCGGTGGTCGTCCCCACCAAGACCGGCTTTGCCACGGTCACCTTCGAGCGCGGCATTGTGAAATCGGTAAACGGGCAGCAGCTGACGCTCGCCGAAGGAACGCAGAAGAAAACCTACCGGACGATCACGCTCACGATCCCTACGGGCGCCAAGGTTCGAGATAACGGCAAGGCCTCGGCGCTGTCCAACGTGACGCCCGGGCAGCGGGCGGCCATCGTGCAAGCGCCAAAGCACACGTATGTGATTGCACGCACTCCAAAGACGCCGTAACCCGATTCTGACTGTGGTGAGCAGCCCGAGACTGTCGCAGCGGTTGGCGAGCAGCTCGGTCTGCTCACCAACTCGACGCCGTCGAGACCGGCTTCGCGAGCGCAAGCGGCAGGGTAGGCGCTCGCGCCAAGCCCAGGCCTCTCCAGCGCAGCAATCGTGCCGACCGCATCCTGTCCCAGTTCATTGACCGCTCGCGCGGTCATGTGACATTGCAACTGGCGCTCCTGGGGGTGATCTGTGTCGTCATCGGGCTCCTTACGGATTCCGTCTGGGCGATCGCGGCGGGAAGCGCGCGTCAGTGGCTCGGAAGCTCTTCGCGCCGGCTCGAGCGGCTCAGCGCGGCCGGCGGCGTGACGCTGATCGGCCTCGGCCTGGGATTGGCGGTGACGGGAAGGCGAACTTAGACTCGGGTAGCGGCCGCTTCATGGATCGGGCGCAGGGGCGCGGCTCGACGTAGGATCCCGATGTCTTGTCCGACACTCGGCATCTGAGTCGAACGCGCTGGCGGCCGCCTTCCGGGCCGATCAGGTGCGCGAGGTCGTGCTCGAGGCGTTCGCTGTTCGCGATCACGGAGTCGATGTGCGCTCCGGTGTCGCGGGAGCGATCGCGACCGCCGGGCCGCTGGCCGTCGGCGTAGGCGTGGGCAATCGCAGCGCTGGTCTGATCGCGGCCGTGGCCGGACTCAACACGGCGTTGTGCGTCCCGAGAGCAGGGTTGACGTCGCGGCTCTGGTGGGGAGCGGTCGGCGGCTTCGGCGGCTGCGCAGCCGTGGTCGTCGCCGATCTGACCGCCGCCCACAGCTGGTTGCTCGCAATCGCCACCGCCGCGTGGGTTGGTATCTGGGCTTTGTTTCGGGCCGCCGGATCCGCAGGCGCCTTGGCCGGCTTCGCGACGAGTGCAGTGCTCGTCGTCCTCGGAGGGATTCCGCCGGGTGGACCACCGCTCGCGAGCCGCGAGCTTTGGTTCGCTACCGGGGCAGTGGCCGGTCTCGGGTTGATGGTCCTCGCGCGCCGCGGGCCGCGAGCGCGCGGAGGAGTGGTCAGGCCAGCGCTTGCGGCGTTGCGCGGTCGCGCGCGTGCGGACCAGGCGCTTCGCGCGCACGCGTTGCGGCTCGCGCTGTCGGTGGGACTCGCCACCGCAATCGAGAGAGCGCTGAAGCTTCCCCACGGTTATTGGGTACCGCTTACGATGCTCGCGATCGTGCAACCCGGCGCGCACGCCACACAGGTGCGCTGCGTGCAACGCGGCGCGGGCACGCTGATCGGGGTGGTGGTGATCATCGTGATCACGCTCCTGACAGATCAAGTCTGGGTGCTGATCGCCGGAACCGCGATCTCGAGCCTGGCGTTGTTTTCCCTGGATGAACGAGGCTACTTCTGGCTGGTGGTGACGCTCACGCCCGACCGTGCTGCTGATGCTCAGCGTCGGCGACTTCCAAGGCCTCGTGGACGGCGTCCAGCGCACGCTCAATAGTGCCCTCGGGATCGTCCTGGGGCTCGTGATCGAAGAGATCGCATGGCGGATCGGACCGCGGCTGCTGGCGCGAGCGCGATTCACTGGAGCGGGGAGCTCCGCACAGCGCTGAACGGACGACAAGTTCCGCCCGCGGCTAGTGCGAACATGCGTTTGCCTTGTCCGGAGCGACCATCCTGCACGCGGACCTCGACGCGTTCTACGCGTCGGTCGAGCAGCGCGACGACTCCCGCCTGCTGGGCCGGCCGGTGATCGTGGGCGCGGGAGTCGTGCTCGCGGCCAGCTATGAAGCCAAGGCATACGGCATCCGAACAGCGATGGGCGTCGCTCGGGCTCGTCGGCTCTGTCAGCGGGCGGTGGTGCTCCCACCGCGGATGGCTGCCTACAGCGATGCCAGCAAGGCGGTGTTCCAGCTGTTCGAGGAAACTGCACCGCTGGTGGAGGGCTTGTCGATCGATGAAGCGTTTCTCGACGTCCGCGGCCTCCATCGGATACTGGGCACACCCCCGCAGATCGCCGCGCGATTGCGCGCGCAAGTCCGCGAGCAGGTTGGCCTGCCGATCACCGTCGGCGTTGCGCGCACCAAGTTCCTGGCGAAGGTGGCGAGCGGCGTGGCGAAGCCCGACGGTCTCTTGATCGTCCCACCAGAGGAGGAACTCGAGTTCCTCCACCCGCTGCCGGTAGAGCGCCTGTGGGGGGTCGGGCGAGTCACGGCGGCCAAGCTCCGCGACCGCGGGCTGAGCACCGTGGGAGACGTCGCGGCGCTCACCGAAACGGCGCTTGTGTCGATGCTGGGACGAGCGTCCGGGCGGCACCTCCACGCCCTGGCGCACAACCGGGACCCGCGTCCCGTTCGGCGCTCTCGCCGCCGCTCGATCGGAGCGCAGCGCGCTTTGGGCCCGCGACCACGGTCGCCGGAGGAACTGGCCACGGCGCTGATCGGCCTAGTCGAGCGCGTGACGCGACGGCTGCGGGGGGCGAAAAGGGCTTGCCGGACGGTAGTGCTGAGGCTGCGATTCGCCGACTACGCCCGCGCCACCCGGTCCTACACGATGCTCGAGCCGACCGCGCAGACGCACACCATCCTGAGAACGGCGAGCGGCCTGCTGGCGGCATCTATGCCGGTCATCGAGCGCCGGGGGCTGACTCTGATCGGAATCGCGCTCGCGAATCTAGGCGATCAAGGCTCGGTCCAGCTGTCACTGCCTTTCAACCGCGCGCGTGAGCTCGATGCGGCGATCGACCGGGTGCGCAACCGGTACGGCTCGTCCGCGATCACGCGCGGAGCGCTCGTCGGCCAGGATCCCGGGCCGACGGTGCCGTTACTGCCCGATTAGGCCCGGCTGCGCGAGGATCACGTAGCTCGCTCGTCTACGCTTGCCCCATGCGAGTAACGATTTTCACCGACCCGGGCTGTCCGTTTGGCTTCAATGCTCAGCGCCAGGAGGCACAGTTGCTGTGGCATTACGGCGGTTCCATCGAGGTCAAGCGGACGATGATCGTGCTGTCGGCCCGTAGCTCGTCATACGAGGAGCGGGGTCTGAGCCGAGGGATGGTCGCCTCGAACCTCGAGCGGCTGCGCTCGTTGTATGGCATGCCAATGCGGACCGAGCCGGCCGAGCGGGCTGCCGCGACCGCCACGGCTTGTCGGGCATACGTTGGCGCCCGCATGCGCGACACCGCGCGGGCCGACTTGCTGCTGCGCGCGCTCCGGCGGCGAGCTTTCTCAAACGGTCAGCTGCTCGACGAGCCGGAGACGATCTACGGCGCCGCAGACGACGCAGGAATCGCGCGGGAGATGATCGACACCTGGCTGCACGACGACGCTGTGCAAGCGCAGCTGGACCAGGACATGCTGGATACCAGAGCGCCGGCGCCCGAGGCGCTGGCGCTTGGCCACAGACTGTCCAAAGGCGAGCAAGGACCGCGCTATTCGACTGCCTCCGCAGTCTTCGAGAATGGTGCCCGCAAGCTGGTCATGCCCGGGTTTCAGCCCTTCCCCGTCTACGAGGTGGCGGTCGCGAACGTCGCCCCCGCGCTCGAGCGGCGACCGGTCCCGGAGACAGTCGAGGAGGTCCTGACGTGGGCCCCCTACCCGCTCGCGACGGCCGAGGTAGCGACGCTCAGAGGCATCGAGATCGAGGCTGCCCGGCGAGAGCTCGAGCAGTCCGGCGCGACGTTCGCGCAGGTGGCCGGCGACGGCTACTGGTCTGCGGACTGAACGACGACCATCTTTACTGATCGGGCGCCAGGGCGCCGGCTACAGCTGATCATAACGGGCAATCGCCGCCAAGCCAGAGGATCTGGCTGCTGCCGTCAGCTCCGCCGGATGTGACTCACGCCAGGTGCGGCCCCAGCAGCGAGAGGTCGGCCTCGCTCAGCCGGTCGCTCGCGGTCTTGCGCTGGTGCCAGTACGGATAGAGCAGCGGCGGCCTCGAGATCTCCTCGAGCTTGGCTCGGTCGGCCTCTGGTAAATCGAGGTCGACCGCCTTCAAGTTATCCGCAAGCTGCTCATCGGTCCGCGCGCCGACAACGATCGAGCTGATGCTCGGACGCCCGAGCAACCAGGCCAGCGCTACCTGCGCGGAGGAGACGCCGTGATCATCAGCGATCGATACCAGCACGTCGATCGTGTCGTAGAGACGGTCCTCGTCGTAAACCGGCGGCTCATCCCAGTCCGTCAGGTGGCGCGAGCCGGCGGGTGCCTCCTGATCACGGCGGTACTTGCCCGACAACAGCCCACCCGCGAGCGGACTCCAGACCAGCGTGCCAAGGCCTTGATCGAGGGCCAGTGGAATCAACTCGTACTCAGCCGAGCGCTCCTGCAGCGAGTAGTAGATCTGCTGACTGACAAACCTCGGCAAGTGCTCGCGCTCGGCGATTCCGAGCGCCTTCATCAGCTGCCATGAGGCGTAGTTGCTGGCGCCGACATAGCGGACCTTGCCGGAGTCGAGCAGGTACTCGAGCGCTCCCAGGGTCTCCTCCAGAGGCGTTAGGCCATCCCACTCGTGTACCTGGTAGAGATCGATGTGATCGGTTCGCAGCCGACGCAGACTCGCCTCGCACCCCGAGATCACGTGGTGTCGCGAGAGGCCGGCCATGTTCGGCTCATCTCCCATCGGAAACCGCACCTTCGAGGCGATCAGGACGTCGTCGCGTTTGCCGACGAGCGCCTCGCCGACGATCTCCTCCGCCCGACCGGCCGAGTAGACGTCCGCGGTGTCGATCAGGTTGACGCCGGCGTCCAGGCACATGTCGATCTGGCGGCGGGCACCGGCCAGGTCGGTCTCGCCGACGCTCTTGAAGTTTCCCAGGCCTCCGAAGGTCATCGTCCCGAGCGTCAACGCGGAGATCTCCAGGCCGGAAGTGCCGAGCGGGCGGTAATCCATGCAGTTCCTTTCGGTCGAGTCGGTCGGTGACCGCGCAGAGCTGCTTTTACCACGAGCGCCGATGGTCTAACCCAGCGCGCTCGTAGACGCCGAAGGCGGGTACCTTCACCTGATAGGCCACTCCAAGGAGGACACGATGGAGCTATACGCGATCTTGCGGCGCAGCGGCTGGCGTTCTGGGGCCGAGCTCGAGGAGGCCGCTGCGCGGTCGACCCAGGTCGGCGATCAGCAGATGCCGGACGACGTGCGCTGGATCCGGAGCTACGTGCTCGAGGAGGGGGATAGCGGCGTGGGCACCGTATGCATTTACGAGGCCACCAGTCCAGAGGCGATCCGCAAGCATGCCTCGCTCGCGGAGCTGCCGGTCGATGAGATCATCCCGATCGCCGACACGGTTGTGGTGCGACCGGATCCTGAGTCGGCAAGCTGACCTGCGCTGCGCATCGTGAAGGCGGACGCTTCGCGCACCCGCCGCGAGCGGTCGAGCCACGTGCCGACCGTACGGTGCCGGGAACAAGTCGTCTTGCGATCGGTAGGTAAACGCCCTAACAATCTATTCTAAATCTGCCATCAATATTTCTTCAGTCATGATGAGAACGTCAGATACGACCAACGAGATGATGAGTCGCACAAGCGCAAAGCCTTTTGGTGAAGCCCTGAGGGCGCTGATGGACACACGCGGGCTGACCTATCGCGGACTCGCCGAGGAGATCCGCAAGCTGGACGGCAGAGGGATCACCCACGCCCATCTGAACATGCTGGCCAACGGTCACGACAAGCCGTCAATGCGCGCGATGGAGCTGATCGCGCAGGCCTGCGATATAGACCCAGACTACTTCGCCGAATACCGGTTGGCGGTCGCGATGCGAGAGCTCGATCCGAATGAGGTAGGCCTCGAACAGGCCCTCGCGAATCTCAACGCCCGGCTGGGGGCCCGGCGGCGAGTCGCCGCCAAAGCGCGATCAACGCCAAAGCCACAAGCGCGATTTCGTCCCACTGGCTAGCGATCGGATCAAGTGGGCTGAGAGCGACCGCGAACAGCAGCGCCCACAACAGCCACGCTACTTGAACGCCTTTGCGCGTCACCTCGGGGTAGCGCCACAGTGTCGTGGCGAGCCGGTCCGAGAAGAATCCGAGCTCATCTGCCTCGCCGAGAAGTCTCGCGGCTCCGGAGAGCGCCAACAGGGCCGCGACGAAGGCGAGATACCCGATCGGTCGGATGACGAGCCGTACGAAGAACACGACCATGACCCCCTGATTTGTCGACACAGGCAAACCTATCACGCCCTTCGCAGGCAGTCACACCATTTATGTGACCGTCGCGCAGATCTCCAGGTTACGCGGGTCGCGGATCCGATCGGTGGAGGACGAGCGGTCCCGCTACCGTAAGCGTCGGTGCGAATCGCGACCTGGAATGTGAACTCGCTCAAGCAGCGTCTCCCGCGCCTGCTTCCATGGCTCGATCAGCGCCGTCCAGACATTGTCTGCCTGCAGGAAACAAAGCTCGGTGACGAAGCTTTCTCGGAGCTACTGGGCGATCAACTCACTGGACGCGGCTACACGGCGGCGGTTCACGGCGAGGCGACTTGGAACGGCGTCGCGATCTTCTCGAAGGTGGGCCTCGAAGACGTGGTCCGGGGACTCGCCGACGCCCCGGGATTTCCGAATCCAGAGGCTCGCGCGCTGGCGGCGACCTGCGGCGGGATCCGGATCGTGTCCGTTTACGTGCCGAACGGGCGCGTCCCGGGGTCCGAGCATTATCAGTACAAGCTCGCATGGCTGGCCTCGCTGCAGGACACGGTTGCCGCGGGCCCCGGGGCGGTAGTCGTCTGTGGAGACATGAACATCGCGCCGACCGACGAGGACGTGTTCGACCCGGAGGCGTATGTCGGCCAGACCCACGTTACGGCGCCGGAGCGGGCGGCGCTGGCCGAGCTCCAGGGGCTGGGCTTGCACGACGTCGTTCGCGATCGCTGGCCTACCGAGCGGGTGTTCACCTATTGGGACTATCGGGCAGGGATGTTCCACCAGGATCTCGGGATGCGGATCGATTTAGTGCTGGCCAGCTCCCCCGTTGCCGAGCGTGTGCGCGCGGCGTGGGTCGATCGTCAGGCGCGCAAGGGCCGCGGGCCGAGCGACCACGCTCCCGTGATCGTCGATCTGGACGAGGCCCCGGATGGAGACATCGGCCCTGTCGTGCCGCCGCCGTCGGCGCCGGCCGCCAAGCGTGGATCGGTCAAGCTACCCCAGTCGCCGTGACCGTCACGGGCGCGGGCGGTCGCGGTCGCGGGAGGGCTGGACGCGCTTCGGCTCGCCCGGCATCTTCGGGTAATCGGGCGGATAGGGCATGTCGCCTCGTCCGTCGGCTTCGTCGCGCTCGTACATCTCGAGCAGCGGCTCCAGCGAGTACGCGGCGCGGTCGATCGAGGAGTGGCGATCGCCCACCTCGGCAAAGCGGGCGGGCATCGTGGCGACGGTGAAGTCCTCGGGCGCGACTTGCGCCAGCTCCTCCCAGGCCAGCGGCGCGGAGACGGGCGCGCCGGGCTTCGGGCGGACGCTGTAGGCCGAGGCGATTGTGCGATCGCGCGCATTCTGGTTGTAGTCGATGAAGATGCGCTCCCCGCGCTCCTCCTTCCACCACTTGGTCGTTACCTGGTCGGGAAGCCGCCGCTCGAGCTCGCGGCCGAACGCGATCGCCGCGTGCCGCACGTCGGTGAACGTCCAACGCGGAGCTATCCGGATGTAGATGTGCACGCCCCGGCCCCCCGATGTCTTCGGAAACCCCCGGTAGCCGAGCTCGCATAACAGCACGCGCGCTTCCGCGGCAACCCGCACGGCGTCGGCAAAGTCGGTGCCCGGCTGGGGATCGAGGTCTATCCGCAGCTCGTCTGGATGGTCGACGTCCCCGCGCCGGACGGGCCACGGGTGAAACGTGATCGTCCCCATCTGCGCAGCCCAGCCGACGACCGCCACCTCGGTCGGGCAAACCTCATCCGCGGACCGCCCCGACGGAAATTGGATCCGCGCCGTTTGCACGTAATCGGGCGCCCCACGGGGGACGCGCTTCTGGTAGAAGGCGTCGCCACCGCCCCGCTCGCGGGTCGATAGGACGATCCCTGGATGAACTCCCTTCGGCCACCGCTCGAGCGTCGTCGGTCGCCGTGCGAGCGCTCGCATGATGCCGTCATTCACCGCGAGGTAATAGTTGACGATGTCCAGCTTCGTGACCGCGCCTGAGCGTTGGGTGCTCGGAAAAATCACGCGCTCGGGGTTGGTGACGCGGAGCTCGCGTCCACCGGCGTCGACGATCGTGTCCGCTGATCCGGGCATGCCCCGGAGTTCTACGCCACCCTGGACGTGAGTACATCCCCCGTCCGGTTCCAGCTTCACCCCGCGCGCGCGCGCTGAGCGCTTGTTAGCCTGAACGATACCTCGCACGCGTCTAGCGAGATCGCCAATCGGCCGCTCCATGACGGAGGATTGGCTTCTCTGGCTCAATACAGGTTCCGATAGATGATCAGGCGCCTCGCGCTGTTAGCAGTTGCCCTTGTTCTGGCGGGCTGCGGAGCGGCAAATGTCGCCGACAGCACGTCAACGAGCTCGGCAACGAGCTCGTTTCAAAGCACGACCACCAGCGGCCCCGTCCTTCACGGCCGGCCTCAGGCGGTGGAGCCCACTGCGGGCGTGCAGCCGGTGCCGGTCACACCGAGCGATCCCGTGGGCGACATCAACGCTCATGCCCCGTCACTCGCCCAAGTCAAACACGAGCTACAGCTGGCGCTGGTTTCTGCACCGGCCACCAATGCGAGCTACATCGATCCGTTGCAGTACGTGGACGTGTGGGAGCGGACCGATCAGGGAGTCGACGCGGCGATGCCGGTCGGGGCGCCGATCCTCGCGCCCTGCCGGGTCAAAGTCCTTGCGATTGAGCCGAACTGGTACGCCGGGCAGCCGCTGGTCTACTTCGAGCTGCTGGACGGGCCGGATGCCGGCAAGGTGCAGTACGTCGCCGAGCAAATCACCGACATCGCGACGCCGGGCAGCATCCTCCACCAAGGGCAGCCAGTCGCTCGCTATAGCGCATCGGGGACTGGTATTGAGTATGGCTGGTCGACGCCGGATGGGATCACGCTGGCCAGAGCGACCACCGGCTACGAGGAGGGCGAGGCCACGCCGGCCGGACAGTCGATGCGGGCTTGGCTGAACAGCCTCGGGGCCAACGCCGGCACCGCCTGACATAGTCCGCAGCATGGAGGACAAGATCAATCTCGCCGCAAAATTCTCCCTGCTCGATCGGCCATACCAGCCGGCAATCGTCGGCTATCTCAACGATTACAAGCTGCAGATCGTGAAGACCAAGGGCCCCTTCGTGTGGCACAAGCACGACGACACCGACGACTTCTTCCTGGTGATCCGCGGGCGGCTCACGATCCATCTCCGCGACCGCGATGTGCAGCTCGAACCCGGGGAGCTGTTCGTCGTTGCACGCGGACTCGAGCACTGTCCAGAGGCAGAGGAGGAGGCCGAAGTGCTGCTGATCGAGCCGCGAGACACGGTCAACACCGGAGACGCGGGTGGGGAAATGACCGCCCAGCCGCGGATGATCTGACCGATCAGGCCTGCCCGCGCTGATGATCCGGTTCGGGCGGGAGGGCTTCCAGCGCTTCGAGCTCGAACCGCAGCAGGCCGACGACCATCGCGTCCGGAAGCGCTCGCTCGAGCATCGCGAGTGATTTGCGGTAGCGCCGCAACTTGACCGAGGCATCTGACGGTGTCGCTCCGCGGGCGATCAGCATCCGCAGCTCCCTCACCTTGCTCACCTTGTCCGCCGCGTAAACCACGAGGCCCTCCTCACGGCCGGTCGTGCGCACGCGTTCACGAACTTCATCCTTGCGCCGCTCGTCGTCTGCGATCGAGGGGTCATCGCTGACCAGCGCAACGAGCTCGCTGACGTCTGCGCCAAACCGGCGCTCGAGCTCGGCTGCCTCCGCGTCGGTGTCCTCGAGCACATCGTGCAGCACCGCAGCCGCGACCACGCGATCTGGATATGACGAGCGCTCGAGCAACGAAGCTACCTCCAGGGGGTGGGCGATGAACGGCGCTCCATCCGCGTCTCGTCGCTGGCCTCCGTGCCGCTCGCGCGCATACGCAAGCGCATCTCGCGTCAGCGGGAGGTCGTGGACAAAGCTGAGGTCTGGATCCTCGGTAGAAGAGTCGGCCACGGGCTGGCAGGGTACCAGCGTGGGGGCGCCCCGGTCCGAGTACAAGTCAGCCGGGCGCTCAGCCGTTCGGCTCCGGAGGTCGTGGCGACCCTGCGTCGACTCCGGCGAGCTGTTTAGATACCTTCCGAGTCAGCGGCTGTCTTAGAAGTTACTGACGGCAAATCATCGCGGAGATCTAGATGATTTGCGTTTGAGAGCGGCTCGAATCGTGAGAGGAGTCAGGAATGAGCATCTGGCCCAGCCTGCGGGTCGATGACTGGACTGAAACGCGAGAGGCACTGCACCTCTGGTCTCAGGTCATCGGCAAGATCAAGCTGGCCAAGACGCCGCTGATCAACCATTGGTGGAACGTGACCTTTCATGTCACCCCTCGCGGGCTCACCACCGGGTCGGTCCCAACCGGTGCCGGCCTGTTCCAGATCGACTTCGACTTCGTCGAGTCACAGCTTCGCGTCGAGACGTTGGGCGGCGAACGGGCCGAAGTGGTGCTGAGACCGATGTCGGTCGCGGAGTTCTATGCGGAGACGATGGCGGCGCTGCGCAAGCTCGGAGTCGAGGTAACCATTTATCCGGTTCCGGTCGAGCGTGAGGAGGTCATCGCGTTCGATGCCGATACAAAGATTCGTCACTATGACTCCGCGCAGGCCCACAGTTTCTGGTACCAGCTAGTCAGCGCCCACCGAGTGATGTCGAACTTCCGCGCGGGCTTCGTCGGAAAGGTGAGCCCGGTGCATTTCTTCTGGGGGTCCTTTGATCTCGCGGTCACCCGTTTCTCCGGACGTCCGGCCCCGCCACACCCCGGTGGGATTCCGAATACGCCCGATCGGGTGATGATCGAGGGCTATTCTCACGAGCTCTCCAGTTGCGGGTTTTGGCCCGGAGGTGGAGTGGAAGGCGCGTTCTACGCCTACGCATACCCGGAGCCTCCCGGCTTCTCGGATGCCGCGATCCGGCCCCAGCAGTCCGCGTACAACGCGCAGTTCGGTCAGTTCCTGCTCGCCTACGAATCGGTGCGGACCGCTGAGGATTCGGACGCGACAGCGCTGGCTTTCTTGGAGGACACCTATGCAGCCGCTGCCAGCCTGGCCGGCTGGGACCCGGCGCTGGCGGCTGGACCGACGATTCTTGATCGCGCCTGAGCCCGCGATCCACGGGAAACCCGGACCGGGTGGTCAGGCGGTAGCGCTGGGGTCGTCCATCGCTGAGGCGCCTCGGAGCTTGCCCAGCGCCGCTGCGAACTGCTCGAGCGAGCGGCCGGACAGCGCCGATCCCACTCGCGCCTCCAGCTCTTGCTGAAACGTCTTCGTGGCCCCGGCCAGGATCCGCCGCCCGGCGGGTGTCAGCTCGACGATCGATGAGCGGCGATCCTCGGGGTTCGGGCGCCGGCGGCAGTAGCCCGAGGCCTCAATCGAATCGACGGTCTTGCTGGCGCCGCCCGTGGTCAAGGACAGCTCGCTCGCGATCTCATGCACGCGGCATCTCTCATGGGTGGCGATCACCTGCATCGGTTCGAACTTGCTGAGCGCAAGCCCGTGCTCCGCTCGCAGGCGCGCATCGATGGCGTTCCACAGCTCCGTTTCAAGTCGCACGAGCTCGTTGAACAGCACCTTCAGATCCGCCATCGATCCATCATTCCTCGCGGCTCGGACGATATGGCGCGGGGCGTGGGCAGGCTCGGGGCGGATCAGCGCTCAGCCCGCGTAAGCAGCGCGCGGAGATCGTCGATCGTGTCGGCTTCGCCCGCGCTCTTGTCTGGCCGGTAGCGCCTGACCCGGGCGAATCGAAGCGCGAGTCCACCCGGGTACCGGGTAGAGGATTGAACACCGTCGAGCGCGATCTCGACGACGAGCTCAGGGCGAACGAGAACCGCAATCCCGCGACGGTCTCGCTGGCGGTCGAGCAGCTCCGTCGTCTGCCACGTGAGCAGCTCGTCGGTCAACCCCTTGAAGCACTTCCCGACCATCACGAATCCTCCCGACCCAGGGTCGCGGGCACCGAGGTGGAGGTTCGACAGCCAACCTTGGCGACGCCCATGGCCCCACTCGGCGCCGAGCACCACGAGGTCGTGGGTGCGCACCGGCTTCACCTTCCGCCAGGCGCCGCCGCGCCGCCCCGCTTGGTAAAGGGACGCGGCGTCCTTCACCACGACTCCCTCGTGCCCCGCGGCCAGCGATTGAGCGAGCACGCGCTGTCCCTCCTGCGGATCTGCCGTGACGACGCCGGGGATCTTGAGCTTCGGTGCGAGCGCCTGCAGCCTCGCGGCGCGCTGCTCGAGGGGCCAGTCGAGGAGGTCTTCGCCGTCGACGTGCAACAGGTCAAACAGGAACGTGATGACTCCCTCGAGCGGGGCATCGCGGTCGATCCGTGAAACCGTGTCCTGGAAGGCGGCCGGGCCGTCAGCTCCCATCCAAAGCGCCTCGCCATCGAGCACCGCCTGGCGAACCGGCAAGTGCAACGCGGTCTCGACGATCCCCGGCAGCGCCGCGGTGATGTCGTTGAGATTGCGCGTGTAAACCCGCACCTCACGATCGCGCCGGTGAACCTGAATCCGGATGCCGTCGAGTTTCCACTCGACCGACGCACGCGCGAAGCGCGACATTGAGTCAGCCACGCTTGCGCCCGTTGAAGCGAGCATCGGCAGGATCGGCCGGAAGATCTCAAAGCCGACCTGCCCGAGCGCCAGCTCGCCGCCGGTCATCGCGATCTCCGCCATCCGCGGCAGGTCACCGGAGAGCATCAGCGCGCGCCGCGCGATCTCGCTCGGGACGCCTGCCGCCCTGGCGACCGCATCCGCCATCAGACCCGCGAGCGCTCCCTGCCTCAGCTCTCCGGTGAACAGCCGGCGGAGAAACACCGCCTCCTCGCCGGTGGCGCAGCCGAAGAGATCCTCGAGCAGCCGCCTGCGGCTCGCCACGGATCCGCTTCCGGTTGCCGCCTCGATGCGGGTGATTGCGCAATCCACGTCGCCGACTGTCAGCGACGCGTTGGCTCTGGGCTGGAATTCGATCCCGCAGATCGTCGAGTAGCCAATTCCGACGCGGCCCTGCCTCGGCAGGCCCGAGAGGAACGCCACGCAGATGGACGCTTCTGCCGGCTCTAGCCCTTTCAACAGGTCGGCGAGGATCCTGATCTTGGCCGAGCGAGAACTGGTGTCGGCGACTTGCCGCGAAGCGGTCACGAGGTGCGCGAACAGGGTCATTGCCTCGCTCTTAGCAGACTCCCCTGGCGCGAGCAAATCTAGTTGGCTGCCATGGAACGTTTTGCCTGACGTGCTCGCAAAGGCCCGGTCGGGATGCTCGTCGTTGGTTTCCGGTCTGTAATCGCGGGTAGCCGGAACTGGCCGAAGATTGAAGCGAGGGAGGTGCCACCGTGTGCAGTAGGGCAGAGATCAGCGCGGGCCGACTCGCGGCTCGTCGGTTAATTTGCGCCTTGGCGCTCCTACTGTCCGCGCTGTCGGCGGCTGCCGGCAGTGCCCCAGCCGTCAGTGCCGCGGGGTACGGTGCGCCGACCGGCGCATCCGGCGATGGCTGGCGTGCGAGTGGTTGCCCGGTCGCGACACCAGCTCAGGCCGCTGCCCCCGCGCCTGGCGCGCCCGTGCGCGTGCGCGCAATCGCCGGTGACGGTTCGGTCACGGTCAGATGGTGCCCCGCGGCCCGAGGTCAGGGGAGCGTCGTCTCCTATACGGTGCTCAGCTCGAGCGGTCAGCGGGCCAGCGTAAGCGTTCCCAACGACTGGGCGATCATCGATGGGCTCTCCAACGGCAGCGCGTACTCGTTCACCGTGCGTGCCGTGAGCGGCTCGGGCGTCTCCAGCACCGCCTCGGCGCCGACCGGCCGGGTCGTTCCGGCTCCGCTTCCGCGTCCCCGCGACGTGGTCCTCGGCCGGCCGCAGAGCGTCACCTTCGACCAGTATTCACTGATCATCGGCGGCAAGCGGACCGTCGTCTACTCGGGCGAGTTCGACCCCTGGCGCCTGCCCTCACCTGCGCTGTGGCTGGACCGGCTGGAGAAGATGAAAGCTGACGGCCTCAACGCCGTGACGCCCTACTTCGACTGGGGCTACCACTCGGCCTCGCCGGGCGTTTACAACTTCTCCGGGGTCCGGGACGTCAATTTGTTCCTGAACGACGCACAGAAAGCCGGTCTGTACGTGATCGCGCGGCCGGGGCCGTACATCAACGCGGAAACCGACGCCGGCGGCTTCCCGGGCTGGCTGGTGACCCAGCAGGGCATGGCCCGTAGTGACGCCCCGGACTACGTCGCGGCCGCGTTGCAGTGGTACTCGGAGATCGATCCGATCATCGCGGCGCACCTGATCACGCGCGGTGGCGACGTGATCCTCTACCAGGTCGAGAACGAACTCGAATACAACGACGCAAGCACGAGCCACTACATGGCAGAGCTGAAGGCCAAGGCCCGGGCGGACGGCATCGATGTGCCGCTGACCGGTAACCACAACGGCGTGTTCCAGGGTGGGACGGGAGCGGTCGAGATTCCTGGCTACGACCAGTATCCACTCGGCTTTGACTGCTCCAACACCAGTACCTTCGCCACTCCGAAGAGCTACACCCATCAGCCCGGCGTGCCACTGCTGATTCCCGAGTTCCAGGGCGGCTCGTTCGACCCTTGGGGAGGAGCTGGATACGACGCCTGCTACCAGCTCACCGGTCCGGCGTTCATGAACGTCTTCTACAAGAACAACCTCGCCCAGGGGGTGACGATCCAAAGCAACTACATGACCGTCGGCGGCACCAACTGGGGCTGGCTGCCTGCTCCGTTCATGTACACCTCCTACGACTACGGGTCTCCGATCAGGGAGTCGGGCGAGATCGGAACACCGGCCGATCCGAACAGCATCACGGGATCGAAGTACGGCGAGAACAAACTGCTCGGAGATTTCATTCAGTCGGTTCCCTCCCTGGCGAAGACCGATACGGTGACTCCGCCGGACGTGAGTAATCCAGCGATTACCGTGCTCGCGCGCGCCAATCCCGACGATGGCACGCAGTTCGTCTATCTGCGTCAGTCGAATGCCTCCTCGACCGCCACGCTGACAACACATCTCGCGCTCAGCGATGAGTACCCGTCGGTACCCCAGCAGCCGGGCACGGCGATCACGCTGCAGGGCCGCGACGCGCGTCTCCTGCTCACCGGTTACTCCTTCGGCGGTCAGCGGCTGCAGTATTCCACCTCCGAGCTGATGACCCAGGCGATGATCGGCGGTCGCGCGGTAGCCCTTTTCTATGGGCCGAAGGGGACTGACGGGGAGACGGTCCTGCGCTACTCGAGCGAGCCAAAGGTCTCGGTCCTCGCCGGACACATCGATTCCACCTGGAGCGCCGCGGCCGGAGATCTGCGCCTCGACTACGTGCACGACGGCCTCGCCGAGGTGCTGATCACCGGTGGCGGGCGCCCGCCGCTGTTATTGCTGCTGGCGGAGAAGAACCTCGCCGAGGATTTCTGGCCGCAGGTAACCGCGGCCGGTCCGGCCCTGGTGCAGGGCGCGTACCTGGTGCGGACCGCGCTCGCAAGGGCCGGAACACTGCAGTTGACCGGCGACACTTCGGCCCCTGGGCCGATCACCGTCTGGGCGGCGCCGAGCATCTCCCAGCTGAGCTGGAACGGTCGTGCGATCGCCACCCGAAAGCAGCGCGACGGGGCGCTCAGCGGAGAGCTTCCCGGCCCGGTGCCCGAGTCGCTGCCTGCGCTGACCGGCTGGCGGTTCAAAGCGGAGGCGCCCGAGGCGCAGCCGTCGTTCAACGACGGCTCATGGACGTTGGCCGATCATCCGGTCACCACCAATCCAGCGCGCCCCGTGACGACGCCGGTGCTGTATGCCGACGACTACGGCTTCCACCAGGGGTTCGTTTGGTATCGCGGCCATTTCACCGCCACCGGCCAGGAGACCGGGATCACCTTGACGGCGAACGGCGGATCACACGGCGCGCTCGCCGTGTGGCTGAACGGGACCTTCCTGGGCTCCCTTGCTCAAGGCAGTAAACCGACCTCGACCGACCCTGCCACCCCGCAGACCCGCACCTTCTCCTTCCCTTCGGGAGTGCTACGGCCTGGCGCGGATAACGTCATCGCGGTGCTGACGGAGAACTCGGGGCACGATGAGGACGGCGCCTACGGGGTGCCGCCAATCGACTCGCAGAAGAACCCCCGCGGACTGCTCGGGGCCACGCTCCGAGGTTCGACGGCTCCTGTTACCTGGCGGCTGCAGGGTAACGCCGGAGGCGAGGATCCCGCAGACCCGGTGCGTGGTCCTTACAACGCCACCGGGCTGTACGGCACCAATCACGGCTGGAGCCTACCGGGCTATCCCGATGCCAGCTGGACCCCGGTGTCGCTGCCCGACACTTGGGCTGCGAAGGGATTGTCCGCGGGCATCGGCTGGTACCGGACGACGTTCACGCTGTCGCTTCCGGCGCGCAGCTATATCCCGGTCGCCGTGCAAGTGAACAGCTCGCCGAGCGGCTCCGCCGCGAACTCCCGCGCGTTCATCTTTTTGAACGGGTGGCTGGTCGGCCAGTACGACAACCTACTCGGGCCACAACACCAGTTCTACGTGCCGGCCGGGATCCTGAATCAGGACGGCAACAACACGATCGCGATCGCGGAGTGGGGACTGGATCCGGGCAGCGGCGGTCTTGGCCAGGTGAGCCTCGTCGCGCTCGGCGACCAGGCCGGTGGCGTGCCGGTCCAGCTCGTGCAATCTCCCGGCTTCGGCGCCTCGGGCTCCCGATAAGCTGCTGGCGTGAGGTATGACGAGGTCACGGAACGCTGCCGGGAGCTGAACCGGGATGAGCGCCGGGACCGGCACTGGTTTGCAAGGCAAACAGGACCCGACGAGTGGGAGCTCGTTTCGGTCGCGGTGCCAGGCTCGAGCCGCAACCGGCAGCTGAAGCAGATCGTCGAGAGCCGGCCGCGGCCTCATCAACCGCCGGATCCCCGCCCCGCGATTGCTCGGAACATCCCGCCCTACGGACCGCCGGTCGCGTGAGCCGGCCGGTTGCGGTGGTGCGACGGCCGGGTGCGCCTAGTCGGTGGTGCCACGCGGCCGGGTGCGGTTACTCGCCGGTATGAGGTTCCACCTGATCGATCTCTCGCCGGATCTCACCGCGAGCGCCGATCAGTGAGATCAGCGAAGGCGAGTCCAGCGGCAGTCGGCGTATCGCGGCGGTCAAGGACCTGTCGACGGCGCGCAACACCTGTAGCTCCTCGTCGGTTGCCGTCTGCCTCGGCCTCGAAGCGCACCGAGCCGGACGCCGAGGAGAAGCGTCGCCACGGGATGCGATCTTTGCTCGTGCCTGGTTCATCAGATCGTCTGTCGATAGCATCGGCCGAACGGCGGAGCCACTTGAGGGGCTTCGGCTGGGTTGGCGCCGCTCCAGGGGATGACTACAACTCGGCGGTTGGCGGTTGGCGGTCGGCGGTCGGCCGGTCGGTGATCGGCGGTCGGCCGTTAGCGGGTGAGGGGCGGGCTAACGTCACACTCGAGCCGAGCCGGCGGCTCAATGTAACGCTGGCCCGCGCCAGGCGGGTTAACGTCGCACTCGACCCGGGCGTGTGATCCGCTGTAACGCTGGCCCGCGCCAGGCGGGTTAACGTTGCACTCGAGCCGGGCGCGTGATCCGATGTAACGCTGGCCCGCGCACGGCCGCCGCAACGGACCGGGGGCGCTCACCGAGCCACCTTCCTGGAGCCAGCGGGTCGCTAGTTTCTGGGAAGCAACGCCACCGCACGGGCGAAGGCGGCGGCGTTCAGCGAGCCTAGTCCCGTGGCCAGGTCATACCCCTGCTGGGCGGCACCGCCCGCCGGGGTCCGCCCAATCGCCGACCGTGGTCGGCGCGAGCTTGTACCCCTCGTGATGTCGAAGAAAATCGAGCGGTAGCGGCGTCCGCGCGCGAGCTGGTAGAGAAGTGGATTCAGCGAACCGAGGCGCGGGCGGCCAGCCCTTCGCTCCTGCTCGAGCGCCAGCGCCACGATCGCGGCGGCCAGCGGCGTCGCCGCGCTGGTTCCCCCGCCGAGTCCCCAGCCCTGACCCTCTGAGTCGTAGACGGCGAGGCCCGGCGTGAACGAGGCCATCGCGGCGATGTCCGGCGTCAGCCGGCTGGTTCTGCCGCGCTGAATCCGAGGACCGATGCCCGGAGCTCGCTGAAAGCTGGGACGCTGCCAGACGTCGCTGGGGCCGCCGCCGCTACCCGAACCCTGTTGCGGCTGGGTCGCGAACGTCGACCACACCACCTGATGCGCGATCCGGTTGCGCCTGGTCAGCGTCAGATCCGTCCCGCCAACGCTGGTGACGAACGGAGAGCTGCCGGGGAAGAACACTCCCGAGCTGTTGATGAAGCAGCCTCGAAAGCCTGAATCCCCGGAGGCGGCGAGCGCGGTGATCCCTAACGCGGCCGCTTCGGTCAAGAACCGCTCTCCGAGGGCCAGCTGGTTGCGAGTGAAGCGGCTCTCGCAGACGCCGTCGCTGATCGAGAGGATGTCCGGCAGCCGCCCGCCTTGGCGCGCGGGGTCGAGCGCGCCGAACATGAACAGTAGGAAGGAGTTGGCGAAGGCTTGGTCCAGGAGCACGAAGATCGGCGTGATCTGCCGCAGGCCGGGCGCCAGCGAGGCAAGCGCTTCGATGTCGAGCACGGTCTCCTCGGGGAACGTTGCGGTGTCGCGATTCGCGCCGGGCATCGCGAACTGCCCCACCACCGGAGTCCGAAGCCCAAAGCAGCGTGCCCAGGTCTTGAACCCGGCGGTGCTGACCTCCTGCGAGCTGAGGTTGCGACGCGAACCCCGGCACCGTCGAGGCGCCGCGAACGCAACGCGTCGACGCCGTAGGCGGTCGACAATTGTCCCGGGGTGAAGGCCCCGATCCTGGTAGCGCCCGCGCAGGTCCTGGAGCTAGCGGCTTGCGCCTGCACGGACCCTCTGGCGCCGGCTGCCGTGGATTTCCCGGCGGGTTGGTAGAGCTCGCCGGCGGAGACTGCGGTGACCGATCGTCGGAGAGCTCGGGGTACACAGAGGCCACGCGTTGGCTCCCCGGGGCCGATGGCGCAGAAGATCCGCTGCCCGGCCTGCGCGCTCAACATCGCGAGCACCACCGAATTGTCCGAGCTCATCTGCATGCTGAGGACGCCGCGTTGGGAGCCGAGATAGCGCAGGACGCCTCGGCGATCGGCGGGGCTCGGCGAGAACTAGGCCCGATACTGGCGCAAGGAAAGAAAATGTCGGTACTGCGCGAGGAGGGAGTAGAGACCTGGCTCGCGACCTTGCCCGGGTTACCCCTCAGGCGTAGACCCAGCAGAAACGCCCGGCGCGCGGATGGCTGCGTGGCTGGCGCGGCGGCTGAGGATGCGCGCGCGCCGGAGCCCGCCGGCGGCGGCCTCGGGGCGGCAACGGCTCCGGCAGCGTCGGGTCTCGGGGAGGCAACGGCTCCGGCCGGCGCCGGCCTCGGGGAGGCAACGGCTCCAGCCGGGGCGGCCACGGCCATCGCCGCGCAAGACACGAGCCCGATCCAGCGCATCCGCGGCTACCTCTCCTCTGGGCACGCGAGCCGATGCCACAAGAAGTCCTGCTCACCCTCCGCGCGTGCTCAGTGGTCTTCGCCGGCCAAGCGACGAGCCAAGATCTGGAGCACGGTCGCGATCTCTGCGCGCATCGTCGGATCGGACAATCTCCCGTCCGGTCCGATCGCGTCGCGGGTGACTGGGATCCGCACACAGGCTTCCTCGACGATCTCCGCGTGAACGTAGCCCAGCACCTTTCGCAACGAGCCATGGGCGTCGGCGGCTCCGGTTGGAGCGGCGGGTCCTGATGCGTTTGATCCACGCGATCGGCTTGCGGTACGTGCCCGCATCGCCGACCGTCCACTCCAGCAGGTTCATCAGCGCACCAGGTAACGCGCCCGCATATTCCGGCGTGCAGATCAGCAACGCGTCGGCGGCGGCGACGTGCCCGCGCAGCTCCGCCACCGCTGGGTGGACCCCATCGCCCTCGCGATCATCGTCGGGGTTGAAGTGCGGCAACGTACCCATGCCCCCGTAGAGCGCCGTCGTCACGCACGCCGGCGCCACTTCCTGGGCGGTTGCCAGCACGGCGGTGTTGGTTGAGCCCTCGCGTAGGCTTCCGGACAGCAGCAGAATACGGATCGGTCGATTCACCGACCAATAACGCTAACGCCGTGCCGGGGCGAGACGCCTCGGCTGGCTGCGGGCTCGCGCTGAGAAACAGAAAAGACGTTGCGTTCGGAAGGACACCTGTAATGCCTGAGGGCCTATCGCCGGCCGAGGTCTCAAAGGAGATCGCCGAGCACAAAGAGAAGCAGCGGGAGGCCCCCGAGGAGCAGCCCAGCCGCCACGACCGAGTGCTGTCGGTGATCGAAGCGTTGTTGTTGTCGCTGGTCGCGGTGCTTGCGGCGTATTCGGGATATGCGGCGGCCAAATGGGGCACGGAGTCATCTGTGATGCTCGCGAAAGCATCCAACGAGCGCACCAAGGCCAACCGGTACGACACGGAAGCGATCGTTACGCGGACCCTGGATTCGGTCTCGTTCAACGCATGGTTCAGCGCCTTCGTGGCGGGGAATCGGCGCGCGGAAGAGCTGGCGGAGAAGCGTTTCCGGCCCGGCTACACGCCAGCATTCGAATCTTGGATCGCCACCGATCCCGCCCACAATCCAAACGCGCCACCGGGGCCGTCGTACATGCCGAACTATGTCATCCCGCAAGCAACGCAAGCCCAGGCCGCGGATACGCGAGCGGACGGTTACTTCAGCGCGGCCTCCGACGCCGGCGCGACTGCCGACAAGTACATTCGCGACACGGTGTTCCTCGCCACGGTGTTGTTCCTGGTCGGGATCGGTGGCCACTTCCGGATACGTCAGGCCCGCTACGCGCTGATCTCGGTCGCGGTGCTGCTTCTGGTGTTCTCCGTCATCCAGCTGCTTGGCCTGCCCAGTCCCCCGAGCTAGCCAGCTGCGAGGCCCGGCTCCGCACCCGAGCCAGCTGCGCGGCCCGCCTCCGCACCCGCGAGCCAACTCCGGCCCGCTCCGCACCCGCGAGTCTGTGTCCGCGCTCGGACCTCAATCCTAGATCTAGGCTCGCGTACCAGCGCAAGCTGTTTGGCGGGAGGCGTTTCGTTTTGAAGGTGGTGGGTAAGACAAACCGCGAGAAGAGGGTGTTAGCGCTCACATTGGAGGTGTGAAATCGTCGACCAGCAGCATGTCATCGGCATCGACTTTGGGACGCTGTCCGGTCGCGCCGTGGTGGTGCGCGCCGCGGACGGGGAGGAGCTCGGCAGCGCGGAATACGAGTATCCGCACGGAGTGATGGATCGCGAGCTGGCTGAGACCGGCGAGCGGCTGCCGGCCGACTGGGCGCTCCAAGATCCCCAGGATTACATCGAGGTGCTTCAGCAAGCGGTGCCGGAGGCGGTGAAGGCCGCCGGAATCGACCCCGAGAGCGTCGTCGGCATCGGCACCGACTTCACCTCCTGCACGATCCTCCCTGCTTGCGGCGACGGGATGCCGCTGTGCAGGCTCGAGGAGTTTCGACGGCGCCCGCACGCCTACGCCAAGCTGTGGAAGCATCACGCCGCCCAGCCGCAGGCCGACCGCGTGACCGAAGTGGCCGCCGAGCGCGGCGAGCCGTGGTTGGATCGCTACGGCGGGAAGATCTCGTCCGAGTGGGCGGTCGCCAAGGCGTTGCAGGTGCTCGAGGAAGACCAGGAGATCTACGATCGCATGGACCGCTGGATCGAGGCCGGCGACTGGATCATCTGGCAGATGTGCGGCGAGGAGATCCGCAGCTCGTGCATGGCCGGTTACAAGGCGATTTATCAGGATGGCCAGTATCCGTCCGAGGAGTACTTCGAGGCGCTCCACTCGCGCTTCCGTGACTTCGCCCAGGAGAAGCTCGGCGCGTCGCTGCGCGACCTCGGCGCGCGCGCCGGCTCCTTGACCAGCGATGCGGCCGAGTGGATGGGGTTGTCCCCCGGAATCGCAGTGGCGGTCGGCAACGTCGACGCGCATGTCACCGCGCCAGCAGCTCAGGCGACTGAGCCAGGTCGCATGGTGCTGGTGATGGGCACCTCGAACTGCCAGGTGATGGTCGCCGATGAGCTCGCCGAGGTGCCGGGTATGTGCGGGGTGGTCAAGGGCGGACTCGTTTCCGGCCGCTGGGGATATGAGGCTGGTCAGACCGGCGTGGGTGACATCTTCGCGTGGTTCGTGGACCAGGCAGTCCCGCCGTACTACCACCAGCAGGCACGCGAGCGGGGGCTTGGGATCCACCAATATCTCACCGAGCTGGCAGATCAGCAGCGGGTGGGCGAACACGGCCTGATCGCCCTCGACTGGTGGAACGGCAACCGCTCGATTCTCGTCGATCACAACCTCCGCGGCGTGCTCGTCGGGATGTCCCTGGCGACGCGACCAGAGGACATCTACCGTGCCCTGATCGAGTCCACCGCATTCGGGACGCGCAAGATCATCGAGGCGTTCGGCGACGCGGGCGTGCCCGTCAACGAGGTGGTGGCCACCGGCGGGCTGCTCGACAACCAGGTGCTGATGCAGATCTACAGCGACGTCGTGAACCGTTCGCTGAGCGTGCTCGACTCCGAGGAGGGCTCGGCGCTGGGCTCGGCGATCCACGCGGCGGTAGCCGCCGGCATCCACGATGACGTCGAGACGGCCGCGGCCCGGATGGGCAGAGTGCGCCGCGATGTGTACTCGCCCGACCGCCAGCGCGCCGAGGCCTACGACCGCCTCTACCACGTATATGTGCAGTTGCACGATTGGTTTGGACGTGAGAACCGGCAGCTGATGCGAGAGCTGCAGAGCATCTCCGCCGACAGCAGAAAGGGAACGCGCGATGAGCAGTGACATTGACGCGATACGGCGCGAGCTCACCGAGCTCCACGAGGAGCTCACTCGCAACGGGCTCGTAGCGTGGACACAAGGCAACATCTCCGCGCGGGCCGATGGCGAGCTGCTCGTGATCAAGCCAAGCGGGGTCTCCTACGCCGACCTGACCCCCGAGTCGATGGTCGTCGTGGACCTCGAAGGGAATGTCGTCGAGGGCGACCTGTCTCCCTCGAGTGACACCGCGACGCATGCGTATGTGTACCGCGAGATGGACTGGGTCGGCGGCGTCGCGCACACGCACAGCCCGTACGCGACGGCGTGGGCGGCGCGCCGTGAACCGATTCCATGCGTGCTCACCGCGATCGCCGACGAGTTCGGCGGAGACATCCCGGTGGGCCCCTTTGCGCGGATCGGCGGCGAGGAAATCGGCACCGGAATCGTGCAGACCTTGAGTGACAGTCGCTCGCACGCGGTGCTGATGGGAAGCCACGGAGTGTTCACGGTCGGGTCCGACGCGCGCGAGGCGGTCAAGGCGGCCGTGATGTGCGAGGACGCCGCCCGGGCAGTGCTGCTGGCGCGCCAGCTCGGCGAGGTCCAGCGCCTTGACCAAGACGACATCGACGCTCTGCACGATCGATACCAGAACGTTTACGGGCAGTAACCGGGGCCGGCCATACAAATTAAGAGGGGAAGAGAAGGATGAGCGACACGCAGGCCGCGCGCGAAACAGGGGGATCTGAGGGAGGCTTCCGGGATTCGTTCCGCTGGGATGTGATCCGCTCGACACCCCGCTACGCCTATCTGGTGGCCTCGGTGGCGGCGCTCGGCGGTATGTTGTTCGGCTATGACATCGGCGTGATCTCGGGCGCCGAGAAGCTGCTCACGTCGCAGTTCAAGCTCAGCGCCGGGGTCGAAGAGCTCGCCGTTGCGGCGGTGCTGATCGGATCGATCATCGGCGGCCTGTTCGGCGGCAAGCTGGCCGATCGGATCAGCCGCCGGTATGCGCTGATGGTCATGGCGGTGATCTACACGGTGGGCGCGATCGCTACCTCACTGGTGCCGAACATCGCGCTGTTCATCGTCTTCCGAATCGTCGTCGGCATCGCGGTGGGCGCCTCGTCGATGGTCGTACCCACGTACATCGCCGAACTCTCGCCGCGGGAGATCCGTGGTGGTCTGGTGATCCTCCAACAGCTGGCGATCTCGGCCGGGATCCTGCTCTCCTACCTGTGGGACTACATCTCGTTCAGCGCCGGCTGGGGCTGGCGGCCGATGTTCGCGGCGGCGGCCGTGCCGGGGATCGCGCTCGGGATCGGCATGTACTACATGTCGCACACCCCCCGCTGGCTGGGCATGCAGGGCCGCTGGGAGGAGGCCGACGAGGTGATGGGCCGCGTCAACCCGACCTGTAAGGACGAAGAGCTCCAACGCGTCCGCGACGAGCTCGAGAACACACAGCGCGGCTCGCTGCGAGAGCTGTTGAGGCCGGGAGTCCGGGGAGCGCTGATCGCCGGGCTCGGGCTGGCCATCCTGCAGCAGTTCGTCGGCCCGAACACGGTGCTGTTCTACGGGCCGACAATCTTCGGCTACGCCGGGATCTCAGCCGGCTCGAACGGTCTGCTCGCTGAGATATGCGTCGGCGTGGTGCTGTTCCTGTTCGTGCTGCCGACGATTGTGCTGGTGGACATGGTCGGGCGCAAGCGCCTGTTCTACTTTGGTCTCGCCGGAATGGGCAGCATGCTCGTGTTGCTCGGGCTGGCATTTCACTTCGGCGCGGCGAGCTGGGGCGTCGGCGTACTGGTGATTCTGCTCGTCTACATCGCGTGCTATTCGCTCAGCATCTCGCCGCTGTTCTGGCTGATGACGGCCGAGCTGTATCCGAACCGGTTGCGCGCCATCGGCGCCAGCTCTGCGACCGTCGCCAACTGGTCAGCCAACCTGCTGATCACGGTCACCTTCCTAAGCGCCGTCGACGCGCTGGGCAAGGACATCGTGTTCTGGATCTATGCCGCCTTCGCGGCGATCGGCATCGTGTTCGTACGCGCGTTCGTGCCCGAAACAAAGGGACGCTCGCTGGAGGATGTGGAGGAATACTGGACCCACGACCGCCACTGGCCCGAGAGCGGGCAGGCAACTGAGCGCCAGTTATCAGAGGCACCCGGCGTACCCGCGTAGCGGTCTTGCCGTTGGCTGCACCTCGCGGCCCATCGGGAGGTGCCTTGACGAGTGAGCGACAACAGGCGTAGGCTCGCCTCGACAAACCCAATGGAGGTGGACAGACATGTCCAGTGACATCACGCCTGGTGCTGGCGAAAGTGGGGCGACCGCGGAGCGGGACGACCATTCAGAAGCGTCGCGTCGACTGCTTGAAGAGAGCTTCAACGAGGGCAACCTCGCGTTGACGGACGAGGTCGTCGCCACAGACGCGGTCGTCCACGACCCCGCTACACCCGCTGAGATGCGCGACCTGCGCGGGCCGGAGTTGCTGAAGCGCACAGTCAACATGTACCGCTCGGCGTTCCCCGATGTGCGAATGACCGTCGACGAGGTGTTCACGGCCGGCGACAAGGTCGTGCTGCGCTGGCACTGCGAGGGGACACACCGTGGGGAGCTCAAGGGCCTCGCACCGACGAGCGCCCGGGCGACAGTCACCGGCATCAGCATCGATCGCTGGCACAACGGCAAGATGGTGGAGTCTTGGGTCGAGTGGGACAACCTGGGGCTTGCTCGTCAGGTTGGCGCTGCGCCACCGGAGGGCGGCGTCGCGGAGAAGATCGGAATCGGCGTCCAACGCGTAATGGCCCGCTGGATGCAGAGGAAGAACCAAAGCTGAACTCTCGCGCTTCTGGTGCGCGACCGAGGCGTTACAGCTGCTCGCGAACGCGGATCCCGGAAGCGCGCTCAAACCCTGTGGCGCGGTCAGTTCGTATAGCCCGGAGAGAACGAAACGCGCGGAGCCCATCAGAATGATGGCGCCCGCCGCTGCCTTCCCGCCCACGATCCATAGGTGCGAGGCCCTCTCGGGTTCCCCGCCAAGCGAGACCACAACATGACGCCGGGCTGGGGTGGAAGCCAACCCCGGATCGGGCGCCCGTGGGCGAAAGAACGCGGGCGGCCTCGTTGGAGGTAGCTAGCTGCCGAGACCGCCCGCCGAGCGCGGAGGAGAGGAGAGCACGCTCTCGCACATCGCTACCACCTCGCGCCGTACTCCAAGCGGGCGGGCGTTGGGCGTGATTAAAACCAACCCTGGATCCGCACCGGTCAATCCGCTACGGCGGCAGCAGCGTGTTGCCGCTCGTGAGAAATGAGCCATGTGCGGCGATCTCGTCCGCCGACGTACGTGACCGGGATCTCGATCCCCCGGATCACCCGGTGACAGGGGATCAGGATCGGAATTGGGTTGGCGCCGAGCACGCGCCCGAGCGTACGCGCGGAGAGCTCTAGCGCGAGGTCGCTGTAGGAGCGTTGGGTTCCGTACGGAATCTCGAGCGTGGCCTGGAGAGCCGGCGCTTGTGCGATCGACTGCCAGTCAATCTCGCAGTCGGGCATCGACACGTCGCCGGCGAAGTAGCGGTCCAGCTGTTCTTCGGCTTGGAGCAGGTGAGCGCGTGCAGCGCGGTGTTTCCGCCGGCCGTGGGCGAGGCCGCGGAGCCAGTCGAGGTCGCCGTGCTCGGCGAACGCGACACGAGTCACGCCCAGCGGCGTTCCCGCGAGCAGCAGGGGCCCGAGCGGGGTTTCAAGCTCGACGACGGTGGTAGCTGATGGACCGGGCGTCCGCGCCGAGGTTCGGGAGCGAGTGATCGCGCGGACGCCGGTACGGAGCCCGGCGCCATAGTCGTGGCACTCCTTGCAGATGCCCTCGGCCCGCAGGTCGGTACGTTCGACCCTGAACCCGTGGCGCTCGAAAGGCTCGCGGGCAGGCAGCTCGATCGCGACATCGAAGATCCGCAGGCACAGGCGGCAGCGAAAGTGGGCGTGCTCCTCGGTGTTCGTCTCGTAGCGGACGGGCTCGGGTGTTCCGAATGCAGCCAGCAGGCCGGTCTCCGTGAACTCGGCCAAGGTCGCATAGACCGTTCCCCGGCTGAGGTCCGGTAACGATTCGGCAGCCCGCGCGAAGACCTCATCGGCGGATAGGTGCTCGGCGGGGCCGTCCTCGAACGCGGCGAGGATGGCGCGGCGCTGGGGCGTGCTGCGCATCCCGTGCGCACGAAGCAGCTCACCGGCCTGTTCGGTCGATCGAGTCATGAGGCTGTCGGCATTTTCACAAGGTTTCGGCGCCAGGCGCGTGGGTAGCGAACTAGGACTTTGTCCTACCTAGGAGGTTCTAGATGATTCTGCGGATCGACCGTCTACAGACCGAGCTCCCACCGCCCTCGGACCCTGACCCCGTCGGGGCGTCGTCGGTCCAGGAGCTTTTGGGCGGCAAGTATGGCGAGATGTCAACTTTTATGAATTACACCTACCAATCGTTCAACTTCCGCAGCCGCCAGCAGGCGCGGCCGTTCTACGATCTGGTGGCGAGCATCGCGGCCGAGGAATTCGGACATATCGAGCTGGTCTCGAGCGCGATCAATACGATGCTCACCGGTGCGGCCGAGGGCACGCCGGGTGAAGTGGGCGATCTCAGCGGCGTCAAAGGGACTCGCAACACCCAGCAGTTCATCGCCGGCGGAGCTGGGACGCTCGTGCAGGACTCGGGCGGTAAGCCTTGGAACGGAGACTACGTATTCTCCTCGGGAGATCTGATCGAGGACCTGACGCACAACTTCTTCCTCGAAACGGGCGCGCGTAACAACAAGCTCAAGGTCTATGAGATGGTCGAGCACCCCGCTGCCCGCGCGCTCACCGGATACCTGCTCGTACGCGGTGGGGTCCATCAGGTCGCGTATGCGCGCGCGATCGAGAGACTGACCGGAGCGGACTTGATGAAGCTGTTCCCCTCGCCAAGGATCCCGACCGAGAAGATTCCCGAGTGCCAGCCGCATCTCAAGCGCGGAGAGCACCTCAAGCTCTACCGCTTCTCGCCGCACGACTATCAGGAGATCGCGGCGGTGTTCAACGGACCGCACCCCGAGACCGGCGAGGAGCTGAGGATCGCCGAGGAGATACATCCCGAGGGTGCGCCACCATTCGACCTCCCGGCCCAGCCCGCGGTGTTCGCCCCCGCGCCGGAACCCGAGGAGATCGCTCAGATCGCCGTCAAGCTCAGGCAGGCCGCAGGCTTGCCGAAGGAGCCCACGGGCGTCGTCGCCAACGACGGGCGCGGCGTCGTCGGTCGGGTCAAGGATGCCCTCACCTGATCACCTACCGGGCGACGGGCGGCGCGCCGGGGACGCAAGCGCCGCTCGTCGCCGTATGGTTCCAGCCTAAGGCCGGATAGGTGAGGGGCGCGCTGTGCGCTCGAGAATGCGACCTCGGTGACTGGAGAGGGGGAATAGATGATTGGAACCAGGCGAGACCCGCGAGCAGCGCGGACCTTTGGAGATCGCGACCCGGGGCCCCGCCGAGATGAGCGGTGAGCGTCGATGGCCGCAGGTCTCCAGTATCTGTGACGCCGATAAGTCGCTGCCGGTGCTCGATCCGGGAATTCAGCTGCTGGTGCCCGGGCGCTCGCTCCACGGACCGGCACGGACGGTGCTCGCGATCGGAGACCACCTGCCGGTGCTGAGCGCCCTGCAGCTAGCGCGGCCGGGAGAGGTGCTCGTCGTCGGCACTGAGCGCAGCTCGCGGGCGGTGCTCGGCGAACTGTTCGCCACCGAGGCCGAGCGGCGAGGACTGGCCGGGATCGTGGTAGACGGCTTCTGCCGGGACCTCGCCGGCCTGCGCAGGCTGGAGATCGCGGTGTTCGCTCGCGGGACGACGCCGGCCTCGGGCTCGGCGCTGAAGCTTGCTCACACGCCGGGCACGGTCAGCTGCGGCGGCGTCGCGATCAGCGACGGCGACATCGTCGTTGGCGATGACGACGGCGTGATCGCTGCCAGCGCTGCAAGGATCGAGGCTGCGCTCCCAGCCGCCGACGAAATCGAGCGGGCCGAAGAGCGCGTCCTCGAGGGGCTGCGTGGCGGCAGCGGGCTCGCGGCGCTCACCAACTACGACGAGCATGTACGCCTGCTCGAGCGAGGCGAGCCGACAGCGCTCACGTTCAACGCATAATCCGCCTGGGCCGGCTGGTGCCCGATCGCTGCCTCCCCCGGCGGTCGATCGAGTCGAGCCGTCCTACCGCGGATGCCGGGTGGTTGACGAACGAAGGATTCGGGGTCTGCCTGCGCACCAGGTTGAAGTTGTAGAACGCTCCCGGCGCTGCCCTTCCTACGAACCCGAACCCGGCTCGTTCGAAGCTCTCGATCGCCCCTTGCGGCTCGGTGAACCCTTGCTGCCGTGGCCGGGTCCATCGGCTTGGTCGATCTGGTCGTGTCGGATCCGCTCCCACCGTGTCGTGGGACCTCGACGTCGAGATCGACTGACGATCAACAGTCGTGTCCGGCCCAAGTCAGTGCGCGCGAGCGGGCAGCGCGACCGCGCGTAGGTGGAGAGGTCGCAATTCGGGCTACTCGTGGCTCCCGCCGGCGAACATCTGCGATTAATGTCCGACAGGTGGACATGAATCGAAGAAGTTCGCCTGCTCACGTGTACATCTGGATGAGCTGACCTAGCACGCCGCTGTTAAACGGTTCGCTGTTGACCGCGATCGACCCGGAGAACGGGTACTGGAGGATAGCCGCTGTTAGAAATCCTGCGCTGATGACGATCGCAAGCGTGACGACGATCGCCACGTCGAGAGGCCGGTAATGAACTTCGATGAAGAGCGACATGGCGAGTGTAAGGATCGCCAAGAGGATCAACAGCCACAAGAGAGGTCCCGGAATCGCCGTCTCGGCCGCGTCGAGTCTGCTCTCGCGCTGGTCGATGATCGTATGAAGCTGTCCGGTCGCCGAGCCGTAGAAGGCCTGCTGAGCCGGGGTGGTCGGCGAGTAGCTCTCCACTGCAGCGAACATGTTGGCTATCAGCTCCTGAGCGCGCGGATCGCTCCGGCCAACCCTAAGCAGTCCGAATTCTCGCGCGCGAACCTCCACGACGTAATCGGCGACGGCACGTCTGATCCGATGCTGGACGTCGGCGGGAAAGCCGTGGGCATCCTGCACCAGTTCGGTCAACGATGTCGCCTCAGCCGCCACATTGTTGGTGGCGTTGTCATAACTGTTGTAGAGATTCACGATTTCGAACGCCAGAAGTACCGCGAACATCGTCATGACCATCGCGGCGATGCCGGCCACCACCTGGTTAGACCTCTCGCTGCGCCACGCCGGAAGGAACCGGATCACGAGAGCGAGGGCCACCAGCGTGATGATGATGGTGCCGGCAACCATGATCAGACCGAGCACCCAGTCCGGGAGGTCGTTCAATAGCTGTCTGGTCAATGGCTTCTCGGTCCGGACACAGCGTCTGGAGGAAGGCCCTAATCGCCGAGCCCCGGCCCAGGTCTGCCACAGATCGGGCTGAGCCTCATCCGCGCAACCATAGTCCCTCGCGTATCAGCGGAGCGCGATCGAGAATAACGACGACTGCTTGGGTCCACTCACGAGCATGCTGTAGGCGCCCCGCGGCAGCGTACGCCTCGCGTGCACGGTCATCTTGCCGCGGCCATAGGTGCCGGTCGCATAGATCCGCGAGCCCCGGGCAAGCGCGACGCGGTCGCCCCGCCGCAGACCCAATCCGGTACCACCCGCAATTACTCGAGAATTGCACTTCCGGTGGCCGCTGACGCATACCGTGATCGTCGGAGCTGGTGCTGGCCGGGTGAGCCGAACGGCCCCCGGCGGCACCACGATCGCCGGCAGGTGATCGCAGACAGCGGAGCGGTCATCGCGTGGCGGCTTTGCGTTGGGGTCGTTCAGGGGTTGGCTGTAGGGCGTGGGGACGAGTGCCAAGAGGTCACCTTGGCCGTAGCCGGGAGCAGTGAGCCTGAAGTCCGTGACTTGGAAGTGAATCCCATCAGTGAACGTTCCGGACAGGGTCAGCGTCGGCACTTGGGTGTTGAGCCAGCCCTCGTAACCCGGTATCACCGGTACGGTCGCCGTCTTCGTAGTCGTGGTCGCGACCTCCTCGTACTGGCTTGTCCACACCTCGGCCCCGAGCACGATGCCGGCCTTGACCGTCGCCGAGATGGATTCCTCGGTGTTGGTTGACTCACCGCGCTCGTCGCTCAGCGTCACTTCGTCTTGGGCGTTCAGGCCATTGTCACCGAGCCCTTTCACGGATGGGTCGTTGCAGTTGTAGAGCTCATCGCCGATCGCCCGTTGCGAGTCGAGAGCGACCGTCTGGGAGGGGGTCCCCGCGAAGGCGCAGCCTTTGGCGTTCTGGCAGTACTGGTTGAGGGCGTCGCCGGCCGCGGCAGGGTCGGTGTTCGCGTCGATCGTCTCGATAGCCGCAGACCGTTGTGCCCGCGGTAGCGCGCTGGCCGCAGCGTCCGAACCCGTATATGAGATCGCCGCGGCGCCGCCGAAGACTACGGCCAAGGCCGCGGCTCCGGCGATTGCAGTTGACTTGGCGGTCATGTCGGGGAGCGTTCTCGCGTTATCCGAGTCCGACATTCGGCGGGCGTGAGGAAACCGTCGGCTTGCAGTGGCTCGCAATCTCGGCTGCGGTCATTGGACGCGCATAGGTCATGATGTCGACCGGCGGCGTACGGAGATCCGGGCTGGCGCCTTTCTTCGTCTCGGTGAAGTTGATCACCGTGTAGTTGGCGAGCCGGGTGGAGAGCTTCAGTGTGCCCGTGACCGTGCCCTGCACCGGAGCAGACCACACCTCGCCCACCCATCCCGCGGGAACGTAAATCGTGACCTTCTTCTCATATTCTCGGGTGTCGGACCACTCGTGCTCGATCCCAAACTTCGCGGTCACCTCGACTTCCACGACCTTTAGCACGGTGAGGTCCGCGCCGGCGGTGACGCTGCCGCCCACGCCGATCGTTGCTTTACGGGATTGTTTGATCGCCACCGATACGGAGGACGAAGGCAACGGCGGCCCGCCTGGCGGGTTCTGAGAGCAGTTTGGCTCGACGCCGTAGGAGGTGCGATCGCCAATGCTCCAGACCAGTGGTCCCGACGCGGTGAACGAGCACGAGGTTCCATCCGCGCCGGCACAGAGGAGATTGAGCACGCCGTCCAAGCCCGGAGGAGACTTCGACGCATCGATGGTGTAGTTGCCCTGAACCTGAAACAGGACATCGCTCCCCCAATTGGAGCTCTGCGTCCAGCCGATTGCCGGACTGTTCGTGTTTGGCGTAGGGGGCAGCGCATCGAAGTGTGGAGGCGCAGTGGTGTTGTAGAGGTTGACCGCCATCGTGTTCTGCGTGAACAGCCCACAGTTGGCAAGCCCCGCGCTCCAGCAGCCAGTGACCCAGATCGTCAGATACTCGGTGCCCTTCGTCGTGTCAGCACGGTAGGTGACCCAGCTGTTGAATTGCCAACCCGTCAGCAGGAAGTTGTGCTCACCCGATTGCGCATGCGTCTGATAGTCGAACCCATGAGTAGGGTCGACGGTTGCGGGGAGCGCTGGGCCTTGCCAATAGCCGTGTGGAGACTGGCTTGCGGCAACCAGGCTCCATGTGTACGGGGTAAGGTTGGTCACGTGTCCCGAGAGGGTGCCGTTGTTCCCATCGACGTCACCGGTAGCCTGCGCGATCGGGGGCTTCCCTGGCCGGGGCTTTGCGGCCGGTGCGGCGCTGGTCGCGCTCGAGAGGAACAGGAGGGCAATCCCGATTGACACCACGGCCCCCAGGGCCGCCACCCCCAGGCGAAGCTTCATCGCCCCGCCCTGACCACGCGCTGCCGGCTTACGCCAAGGATCGGGTGCAGTCTGGTACCCGCGTTCGGCGCGCGGCGCGAAGGCGGCCGCCACGCGGTCGCGTGTCTTCGTGGCGCCTCTGTGGCCCGTTGGGTGTCGAAAGTCGATTGCAAAGCAGGGGTATCCCAACACCTCGTGGTTGCAGCGCTTCGTCGCAGCAACCGCCGCTAACAACGCTCAAGCCGCCAAGCCCCGGGCCTGGTGGACTGGAGGCCGTAAGACCTGGCGGCGGACGGGCACTGTACCCCGCCGGGACGGGGATCCGGGTGAGGTTCGGACGGATTGCCAAGAAACCGGCGGAGGATCGGACGGATCGTCAAGCGCGCGCCCGGACGACCATACCGGGAGCGCGGGGCGCCCCCGGTTGCAGGCGAGATGTCTGGTGGGGATACTGTCCGTAGCCGTCGCAGCAGCGGCGGGGTGGACGATGACAACCGAGCTCTACCAGCGGTTCGAGACACCGGGCTTGGCCGCGCGCGATCGGTTCGAATACTGGCGCGCGTGGTATTCGCAGGCGGTGGACGTGCCGATGCGACTCGAGCCGCTGCGCAGGCTGCCCCACGATTTCAACGCCTCCGCGGAGGTGCTCGCGCTCGGCGAGGTGGACGTCGTCGAGTATCGCTTCGGCGCTGCTATCGGGAGCTGGACCCGCGAGGCGATCGTGCCCACCGACAGGCTGCGGCTCGTCATCGTCGCCCGCGCCAAGGACGCGCGCGGGTTCTGGCACGGTCACGAGCTCTCGCTCGGCAAAGAGGCGGCCGGGCTGCTGGGCGGCACCGAGGGGGGCTTCCGCGCCCCGCACGGGCTGCGGGGGATCCAGGTCAACGTTCCGCGCCAGGCGGTCGCAGTCACCGACGCACAGCTGCATCGCTTCAACGATCAGCCACGCCTGTACCAGGATCCTATCTTCGTCCGGCTGGTTCGCCCCGTGTTACTGGGGCTGGCCGGTCATCTGCACTCGTTCGCCGACGCCGACCAGCACGAGCTCCAGGGCCTGTGGATCTCGCTGCTGAACATGCTGATGCGCTCACTCGCAGGACAGGACACCAACGGCACCGACACCGCCCAGGCCCGCTGGCTGCAAGTACGCCGCTACATCCGCGCTCACCTCGGCGACCCGGGCCTCTCCCCGAACTCAATCGCCGACGCACTCCATGTTTCGCGCAGCACCCTCTACGCGGCGCTGCCCCCAGACACCGACGGCATCGCAGGAGAGATCCGCCGCCAGCGTCTGCAACGCGCAGAGATGATCTTCCGCGACCCTGCCAACAGCCAGTCGATCGCGGACATCGCCGCCAGCGTCGGAATCCCCAGCGCTGCACAGTTCAGCCGCATGTTCCACCACCACTACGGCCACACCCCCCGCAATCTACGCGCCCGCCGGCAAACGACGATCGACACTGGTTCTGCTGCACTGGGCATGAGCACGCGGCCCGCCCTCGCCGGCGCTCCAACGCCCTCACCGCTAGCAGCGACGCGGCCCTAAACCCGTTCTGAACCGGTGCGGTGTGCCGCTCGAGCCGCATCGATGTTCACCGACAACCGCTTATGATTTCCCATTCGTGGGAGAACTTCGTCACCTTGAGGATCAGCGATGTCTCGATCGTCGTGACGCCGGCCATTGAGCCGAGCCCGTTTGACACGAACTCGAGCAGGTGCTCGTGGTCCGCGACGAAGGCTTCAATGATCACGTCGTAGCGGCCGGTTGACGCTCCGACGTAACGAACCTCGGGCATCGACACGAGCGCGTCTGAGACCTCGTGGAGGTGCTGGAGCTGGACGGAGATGCCGATGATCGCCGAGGTTGTCATTCCGACGGCTTGCGGTGTAGGGACTGCCACGATCGAGACGAGCCCCTTCGTTGACGAGCCGGGCTACTCGCTTGCGGATGGTCGTCTCCGTCAGTCCAAGCTCGCGGCCTACTTCGATGTTGCTCGCGCGGCCGTCCTTCTGGCGGCACTTGATGATGGCGCGGTCGATTCCGTCCACGAGTCGCGAGTGCTCGCGGCCGGCCGATCGGTCCGAGCTTGCATGATCCGGTCCGGTCGGGTGCTGGGTTCGAAAATCAGCGTTCATGACGCACGGTACGATTTTCGATTCAAAATACCGGCGTCGTGCCGGTGATCGACGGCGGCCTGGCCGCAAAGAACGGCGTCGGGCAGATCGGCGCCGGAATCCTGAAAGCGCCGATCGAGTGCTTCCACATGGCCGCGAAGGCCTGGATCGAGCGGTACGGCGATCCTGGCAGCCTAGGTCAGTCGGCGTCGGCGACGATCGAGCCGACCCGCTCGCCGAGCGTTCGGTCGTGTGCGAGGGCGATCGCCCCCCAGATCAGCGCCACCACGACCACGCCCGCGGCGATCAGCGGGTAGCGATCAAACGGCGCGGGCTGTCCTGGTTTGACGAGCTGATAGAGCGGATACCCGATCGCGGCGGCACCCAACAGCGGCAGCAGTACGTGCTTTATGTTGGAGAAGCGCTCCTGTTCGTAACGGCGGTAGTAGACCGGCAGCGCGAGGTTGGCCACTAAGTAGGTGAGCGCTATCAGGATCGTGCCCATGGTCGCAACCTCGCCGAAGAACGTGACCGGGTCGGTGTTCCAGCCAAACACGTATGAGAGGCCCAGTGCGAGCGCGAGGTAAATCGAGAAGGCCACCCACGGCGTCCTGCGACGCTCGGTTAGCCGGGCGGCGACCGACGGCAGCAGCCCCTCCCGCCCGGAATTGAAGATGATCCTCGCCTGGGAGTTGGTCGCCGAGATGAGGCACGAGCAGATCGAGGTGAAACCGGCGATATAGGCAATGAAGGCCAGTCCACTGGCAACCGTGCTCGCCGCAGTAATGAACGGGATCTGAGCGTTGGTCAGCGCAGCGGCGTCGTCGTTGAAGCCGACCACGGTGGCGTAGGACAGGAACACGTACAACACCCCCACCACCAAGATGCTGGAGAACACCGCCCGCGCGACACCCGCGCGCGGGTTGTGGTGCTCCTCGGCCAGCGCGGCCGAGTTCTCCCATCCCACGAACAGGTATACCGCCAGCGGAAAGCCCAAAGACAGGCCGGAGAAGCCGCGGTGAAGGTAGGAAGGATCAAACGGGTGAAGGTTGATGTACCCCGAGTGCTCGATGAGCAGCGCGATCGCGACCACGAGCAGCAACAGGACCTGAAACGCGAACAGCACGGCAGCGACCTTTGTCGACGGCTTGGCGCCGGTGACGATCAGGGCCAGCGCCCCCAGGGACAGCACCGCGCTGATCGCCTGCCACGGGATCGTGATTGACAGGTAATGCTTGAGGATGATCTCCGCCAGCCCGCCAGAGATCGTCACCACTGAGGCCACCGCGATGATGTAACCGGTGCAGAGCACAACCGCCGTCACCACTGCGCTGTAGCCGCCGAACGCGCTCCCGATAAAGGTGACAAACGAGCCCGTCGACGGTCGCGAGCGCGAGAACTGACTGAGCGTGTTACCCAGCAACCCGATCGCGATCGCGGCCGCGATTACCGTCAGCGGCGCAGCGATCCCGGCGGCGGTCACGATCGTCGCGAACCCGAAGAAAAAGCTCATCGCCGGCGCCATATCGGCCAGCGTTGCCGCCGCTATATCGACATCGCTCAGAACCCCGCGCGCCAAGCGCCCGTCGCCCCCGGCGCGAGGTACGCGCTGCTGCAAGGAAGCGTCGGCGGTCGCCATCTGACGCTTCCCTACCCCGTCTGCGACCCCGACCAACACGGTAATCCGCTTCCCGATCGTTGTTTCCGAGGGCACCCGCCGGCCCACCTGTCACCCGCAACTCGCCCGGGCTCATGTCGGCCGGACTGAGCCTCATGCCGGGAGTGCCGGCGGTAGCCCGAAACGGGCTCCAAGACTGTTGTCCAGGAATCGGGTGATGTGGCTGATCCGGTCCATGCGTAGGGTCAAGACCATCATTCCGGTAGCGCGCGCCGCCGCGGCGCCCGGGTCGACGCGGTAGCAACCGAACGCGGGTTGGGTGTTGGCCCGGGTCGCCAGCAGGCGCTGGCGCCGTGGGCCGAGTGCCGCGACAGCAAGGCGCAAGAACTCGCCGATCATCGCCGGCCCCTGATATTCGAGCGGCGATGGGGGCATCGTGATCCACGCGTCGTGGGTCAGCAGCGCGACGATCTCGTCGATGTCGTCCGCCTCGAACGCGTTCGCGAACCGATGCACAAGCTCCTGCTCCTGCGCCGTGTCAGGCCCTGGCGGCAGGCCCGCGGCCCGCCGTCGCTCGACCGTGTGACGTGCCCGCTTCAACGCCCCCTTCACGGATTCCTCGCTGGTGTCGAGCATCCGCGCTACCTCCCGGGCACGGAAGCCGAGCACGTCGCGGAGGATGAACGCGGCGCGTTGCGGGGGCGGAAGCTCTTGCACGGCGGCGATGAACGCAAGCTCGATCGCCTCCCGTGCTTCATAGCGCGCCTCGGGGCCGGGGGCAGGGTCCGGAATGCTCTCAAGCAGGGTGTCCGGGTAGGGCTCCAGCCACGTCGATTGGTTGCGATCCGATACAGCCACGCACGCAGCGAAGCACGTCCCTCGAACCGGTCGATCCCAGTCCACGCGGCGAGCAACGTCTCCTGAAGGAGATCTTCGGCATCGTGGATCGAGCCGAGCATCCGGTAGCAGTGGACCTGCAGCTCAAGCCGGTGCGGGTCGGTAAGTCGGCGAAACACATCCTGATCACTGCGAGCGGCCACAAGCAGTCGCTGCTCGGCAACCGCGTCCGGATCAAGCGGGCTGGTCATCACACCTCATGACACCAACTCGCGTGGAAACGAGTCGCGCCCCGTTCCCGGATCGGGCGGTGTCAAAACGAGCAACACCACACTGTCCGGTCCTCCGCCGGCCACACAAGAAGGAGGTCTCATCGATGTCCACTTATCTATTCGCCTACCGCGCGCCCAGCAACTATCAGCCCGGCAACCGAGAGCAGATGACTGCCTGGCAAACCTGGTTCCAGACGCTCGGCGACGCGCTCCTCGACGCAGGAAACCCGGTGTTCTCACGAGCAACGATCGGCGCCGGGACCGGCGACACGGACTTGGGCGGCTACTCGCTCGTCAGCGCGGGTGGCCTCGACGAAGCCGTCGCGCTGGCCCGCGGCTGCCCCTTCACGGCCCTCGGCGGCGGTGTGGAGGTCGGCGAAATCACCCCGCTGCGCGAGCTCGGGACCAGCACCACGGCCGAAGACCACGCCCGAGCGACCGGCCTCGCCAGCTGACCCCTCGATCGGTACGACCGGCGGCGCTCCACCACGATCCGCCGCCGGGCGCGCCCGCCGGAGAGTGGTGTCTACGTCCGATCCCCTATGGCGAGCAGGTACTCATGCTCGAATCGTGCTTTGTCCGCGGTCCCGAGGTTCCAGTGTTCGCAGAACTGGTCTATAGCTTCGTTGAACTCCGCCTCACGCCCACTGTTGCGGGCGTTCGTCTGGGCGACGATGGCCGGGCCGTAGCGCGCCTTGAAGTGCTCGCCGTAGTCGCGCGGATGCTCGAACGCGGTGATCTCCAACCCCTTTCGGTGGAGCGTGCGGAAATCGACGCGATCCCCAAAAAGCACCTTCACGTGCTCCTCGCTACCCCAGAGCGGAGGAGGTTGTGCGCCGGGCGGGGGTGGCAGCGCGAACGGTCCCATCGCCCGGAACAGGGCGCCGACCATGCCCTCTGGCGTCCAGTTCAGCATTCCAATCGTGCCGCCCGGACGACAAACGCGGACTAGCTCGTCGGCGACCTCCTGATGGTGAGGCGCGAACATCGCCCCGATCGAGGACATCACGACATCGTAGGACTGGTCCTCGAACGGCAGGCTCTCCGCGTCCGCCTCGACCCACGCGAGCTCCACCCCTTCCGCCTTTGCACGGCGACGGCCGGCGTCGAACAGCTCGGGTGTCAGATCAGAGGCCGTGACCTCAGCTCCGGTCTTGGCCGCCGGTATCGAAGCGTTTCCCGTCCCGGCGGCGACGTCGAGTACCCGCATACCCGCTGTGATCCCGCAGGCCTCGACGAGCGTCGGACCGAGCGGTAGCAAGAACGTCTCGACCATCGATGAGTAGTCGCCCGACGCCCAGATTTTGCGATGGCGGGCCTTGAGTTCTGAATCCGCTGTTCCAGCCAATATTCCCCCTTAACCGTTGCGCCAGGAGGAGCACATAGCCCCTCCGCCCGCGCGTTCCGAGCCAGCCGTCGCGCCGGATCCAGGCCACTGCCAACACCTCCGCGCCGGCGCTGGCACCGCTCCAGCTTGCGTGTGAAGTGGATCACGAGACTCCGTTCACTCCATACGCCGCGGGGCGTATCTACGAGCAGAGCGGTGAACACACGGGCCCTCAGAGCGATGTTGCGCCTGATCGGAGACGCCGGTTCCGCACCGCCATGACGATCGCTGGAGCTGCAGGCCGTTGAGGAGGCTCCGCAGTCTTGCGGTGTATTCGTCGAGCGCCGCGCGCCCTCGGTTTGTCAGCGCGACCGAGGTGCGCGAGGCGGGCCCGTTGCCAGTCTTGGTACTGGCGAGGTAGTCGACCTCTTCGAGCTTGCGGAGATGAGTGATCAGGTTGCCGGGTGTCAGCCCGATCAGTTCCTGCAGGCGGATGAAGGACAGGGTATCTCCGTCGGGCAACGCGGCGAGCGTTGCTGCAGAGGCCGGTTCCGTCGCTGAGCCACACCCCCCGCGGGCCCTGGTGGTGGCGACGAGCATGACTGCGAGCGAGATTCCGTGGCCCCGGCGACGGCTAGCGCGTCGCCGTCGCGACATACACCCCGTAAACGACTGGCTACTGCCAGGACGGCTGTCTCCGCCTGGCGCCGGCGGACCGAGCGGCCACCGACACCGGCCTGGGCACGGCGATACGCGTAAAGCACCGAGCCGATGCGGATCGCGATGACGAAGTACAGGCCCGCCAGACCCGCCGGCGTGGGCCACCGGTAGGGATGCTGGCCGCGGACCGACAGCCACACCGAGCCGAACGCGAGCAGCGCCGCCGCCGGGGCGATCATCGAGAGCAGCGGCGACCTGAAGTACAGCTTGCGCTGGGTCCGCCGCTGAGTTCGGGCCAGCAGCCGCGCGGCAGCTCTGGGATCGAGTCCGCCTTTCGTCTCCGTAGCTTAATTCAAGGACGTGCTCCGTGTCCGGGAACCCTCGCCTCGATAGCACCGCTTCCGTAGACGACGAATAGCGGCGATGAGGGTGGGTGCAAGGGGAGGGATGAACCGGCGGACACCGAGGGTCGGACGCAGCGCGGGTACCCTCCGAGCATGGGCGTGACCGGCTTCGTGCATACGGGCGTGGTCGTCGAGGACCTCGCAAGAGCGGTGACCTTCTTTACCATTCTCGGGCTCAACTGCAGCGAGCCGTTCACCGCGGAGGGCGAATGGATCGATCGCATCATCGCCCTGCCGGCCGCCCGGGTCGAGGGGGTCATGGTCCAGCTTGCCGACGGGACCGACACGCTTGAGCTCGTGAAGTTTCACGCGCCGGCGGCGATCGGCGACGCCGAGCCGGCGCCGCCGAACCAGCTGGGGATACGCCATCTCGCCTACCGCGTTGACGACCTGCGCGCGACCCTCGAGCGCGTGCGCGCGGCCGGCTGGGACACCGTCGGCGATGTTGTCGACTATGAGGGCATCTACCGGCTCTGCTACCTCCGCGGGCCGGAGGGGCTGATCGTCGAGCTCGCCGAGCCGCTGCGTCCGGACTCGACGTCATAAGGGTGCCTGTCAGTGTTGGTCGTGCAACACCGGGGCGTAGGAGATCCCGACCACCGCGCCCTCGGGTGACTGCAGCCTGGCGACCGTTTGGCCCCACGGCTCCTCGCGCGGTGGGTGCAGCAGCTCGTAGCCAGCTTGCTCGAGCTCCCGTGCCGCTGGGCCTACCGCGGCGGCGTCCGCGACGTCGAACTCGATGCTGGCCTGCGGCACCGTCCGCTCCGCCGGCCATTGCGGCGTCCCGAAGCACGCCTCGGCGGCCTGGGCCAGCGGCCAGATACCGAAAGACTTGCAACCGGCGATCTGCTCGCTGTGGTGATAGTCGCCGCCCACGCTCTCCAGCGGCAGCCCAAGGGCGTCGACATACAGCTTGCGACTGGCGGGCGGATCGGACGCGATCACCGCTACGGTCGAGAGGAACTTGATGTTCATGCCACCTCCTCGGTCGGGCTGTGCTCGGAACACGTCAAGCAGGCTAGGGTCGCCCTGATTCTCGCCCAAAGGCGCAACCGCCTTTGCCCAGCGAGCCGTTACTACTGGAATCTCATTCGGGTTTGAGCGAGAGCGCCAGGCTCGGCACGAGAATCGAGGCGAGGTATACCGGCCAGATCCTGGCTCCGTTGCAGCGAAAGTCAACGGCATCGCCGTCGGCGACGTCGAACGATTGGGCCCCGCTCGAGTAGCGCCCGGTCCGGACCTGGAGCCGGTGGTGGCCTGGTTCGACCGGTGTCTCGAACGTCTGATCGCGGTCGATCGAGCCGACGGTCGTGCCATCCAGTGTGATCTCGAATGTGCCGCGTCGCAGCTCCATGACGACGTTTGTTTCTCGCTTCACTGTGAGCGTGGCTGACACCGCTGCCCTCCCTTTTGTCATCGGTTTGGCCCCCGCGCCCGGCCAGCAGGTTGGTGTGACGGTCGGCGTAGGAATTTCGCGTCACTTCGGACTCCGACGATCAGCCGCTCGCGGTCGAACATCTCGGCCACCGCTCGCCAGCCGAGCGCGTCGACGGCGAGCAGCGCCGCGGCGAGACCGAGCGCGAGACCGGCTGACGGGGTGATCACGTTGAAGCCCATCAGTGCGACGATCGCGACCGGGGGCAGGCTGGCGAACACGCTCAGCTGTTGCGCGACGCGGACGTCAGCCGAGCGGATGGAGATCGCGATCCCGACCCAGATCGACCAGCCCGCGAGCAACGGGGTGAAGGCGACCTGGACCGGGATGTGCGATCCGGCGAAGATCGCGGACTCGATGCCGGGATGAGCGAACAGGGCCGCGATGCCGAGGAAGATCCCGAAGATCGTGTAGGCGACCAGGAGAGTCGGGACGACGACCGCGAGCGCCTTGCCGATCAGGAGCTCCTCGCGACGGATCGGAGTGATCAGGATCGGCTCGAGCGTGCCCTGCTCGCGCTCGCCGACGACCGAGTAGGCCGACACACTCGAGGGAACGATCGCCGGGATCAGCAGCATGTACAGCAGCGAGATCGCGATCCGGGCATCGAGCTTGGAGCTCGGTGCGACCGCCGGCGCGGTGAGCAGCTGGACTGTCGGCGCCGCGATGAAGATCAGTGGCAGGATCGTCATCGTGAACACCATCACGAAGCGGTTGCGGCGAAAGTCGCTGAGCTCCTTGACGAGGATCGCCCGGACGCGTGTCCAGCTGAAGCTCATCGGCTTCTCGCCTCCACGTCCTCGTCGATGAGCTGCAGGTAGATGTCCTCGAGCGAGTGGCGCGACTCGGCGATCGAGAGGACATCGGCGCCGGCGCTGATGAGCGCACGCGCGACCCCAGGTGCGGCGAGCTCCGGCTCGGACACCGCCAGCTCGTAGCGGCCGAACGCGGGCGCCTCCCACCCTTCGACGCCCGGCAAACCGGTGAACACCGCGCCGGGATCGGCGAGCGAGTCCCGGAGGCGGACCTCCAGGGCCTGGTTGAACAGCCGCTCGCGCAGCTCGTCGGGCCGGCCGACCATCCGCAGCGTGGTGTTCAAGATCGCGACCCGGTGACAGAGCCGCTCGGCCTCCTCGAGCCGGTGGGTCGTGAGGAAGATCGTCACGCCCCGCTCGCGCAGCGAAAAGATCAGCTCGTGGACGTCGTGAGCGGCGACAGGGTCGAGCCCGGAGGTGGGTTCGTCGAGGAACAGCACTGCCGGTTCGCCCAGCAGCGCACGAGCGAGCGCAACGCGCTGACGCAAGCCCTTCGACAGTGACCCGCACTGGTCGCCGGCGCGCTCGAGCAGGTTGACCGCACGCAACGCCCGCTCGATCCGTCCTGGAACGTCGTCGAGCTCGTACAGCCCGGCGAAGCAGCGCAGGTTCTGCGACACCGTCAGGCGAAGGTAGAGGCCAGGAGACTCGGGCATGATCGAGATGCGCGCGCGGATCGCTGGTCCGGCCGCCTCGCTCAACGGGATGCCGGCCACTGTCGCCGACCCGGAGGTCGGTGCGATCAACGTGCCGAGAGTCCTCACGGTCGTTGTCTTGCCAGCTCCGTTGGGGCCGAGGAAGCCGAATACCTCGCCGTGGCCGACCTCGAACGAGACATCGTCGAAGGCAACGCGGTCGCCGAACCGTTTGCTCAGATGCTCGACTACGAGCGCGGCGCGCTCGGCCGAGCGATCGGCGTCCCGAGGAGGGTCGACGTTGGCTTTGGCTGGGCGCATTAAACAAGCATAACAGCAATCTGGCAGGATGGATAAACTTTTGGCCGTGCAGCCAGGAAAGGCAGACCCCAATCGGACGTTCATCGAGACTGCGCGGCGCGCGCAGATCGTGGACGCCGCGATCGACACGATCGCCGAGGTCGGATATGCCCGAGCGTCGCTCGGCCGGATCGCCGATCGGATCGGGATCAGCAGGGGCCTGATCAGCTATCACTTCGCCGGCAAGGAGGAGCTGATCACCGAGGTCGTGCGCGGCGTGCTCGAACAGGCCAGGGCCTACATGCTTCCGCGGATCATGGCTGAGTCGACCGGCCCGGCGATGCTGCGCACCTACATCGAGTCCAACCTCGTCTTCATCCGCGACCACCGCAACCACCTGATCGCGATCGTGGAGATCGCGCGCAACCGAGTCGCCAGCGGGACGCCACACCGTCTCCCCAACCACGACCCCGACCAAGCGGTCCGCGCCCTCGCGCAACTGCTCGCTCGCTTCCAGGAGGCCGGTGACCTGCGTGTCGACTTCGATCCGCGCGCCGTTGCGATCGCGATTCGAGCGGCCATCGATGCGGCTCCCGCCCGGTTGACCATCGACCCGCAGTTCGACATCGACAGCTACGCACACGAAATCATTGGGGTGTTCGAGCGGGCGACGAGCATCGCCGAATGAAGCCGTCTCCAGAAAGTGACGTCCGAGCGCTCGCCGCGGTCGCCCCTCGCCATGTTTCGCCCCCTCAGAGCTTGACTTCCGAGATCACTAGACGTAGAGTGCCGCGGCTCGTCCAGGGAGTTGAGGTACATGAACGACGCCGAATGCGTGGGGGCGCACCGGAGGCAACGGCACGGTGCATGCCGATCGGTCCGCGACAGTCGCGGAGGAGCCTCTCCAACTCCCTGGGGACACGCTCAAGTCGATCTCGAAAAGGGGACGCCCGATGCGTCTGCGCGTGCTTCTGCTCATGTCCGTTCTCGCTGTCGCGATCACGGTTCCGATCGCGGTCTCGTCCGCCTCGCGGAGCCGTAGCGGGGACCCCACCCCGATCTACCTGAACCGCTCCTATTCGCCGGCCGAGCGCGCGGCGGACCTCGTGTCGCGTATGACGCTAACCGAGAAGGCCTCGCAGATGAACTCGAGCGAGGCGCCGGCGATCCCCACGTCGCCGACGATCCCGAGCGGCGTGTCGGCTTACGGCTGGTGGAACGAAGCGCTGCACGGTGTGTCCCGACTGCAGCTGACCCCGTCGGGGAACTCGACCACGCTCGACAACACGACCTCCTACCCGATCAGCCTCACGCTCGGGTCCTCATGGGACCCGGACATCATGTACAACGAGGCGTCGGCGATCTCCGACGAGGCGCGCGAGGTAGTCCCGAATAACTCGCTCAACCTCGACTTCTATTCGCCGACGGTCAACCTTGGCCGCGATCCGCGCTGGGGCCGCAACGACGAGACCTTCTCCGAAGATCCGCTGCTGACGGGCGCAATGGCGTCGCAGTTCGTCGACGGTCTTGAGGGCAAGGATCAGCACGGCAACCTGCTGCCACAGGGCGGCGGCTACCTGAAGGCGATCGCGACGATCAAGCACTACGCCGCAAACAACACCGAGGGCGATCACCTCGGCGGTCCCACCGACCGCCTCACCGGCACGTCGAACATGGACGAGCGAACGCTGCGCGAGTACTACACGGCGCAGTTCAAGCAGATCATCCAGCAGTCGCACCCGGGCTCAATCATGTCCGCCTACAACTCGGTCAACAACGTTCCGTCGCCTGCCAGTGTCCACCTGATCGAGACGCTGGCGCGGCAGACGTTCGGGTTCGGCGGCTACTTCACCTCCGACTGCGACGCCGTGTACGAGATCTATCACGGCCACCACTGGCAGCCCCCCGGATATAGCCGCCCGCTCAACGTCAATGAAGCGCGCGCGTTCGCGGATGCCGCCGGCGAGGACCTGAACTGCAACGCCGGTTATGCGGACAACTTCAGCTACGGGAACACGCTGCCTGCGGCCGCCGGCGAGCAGATCCCAACCCAGACCGACGTCTTCAACGTCAATGACATGGATACCTCGCTGGTGCGCCTGTTCAGCGCGCGGATGCAGCTCGGCGAGTTCGACGACGTGGCCAATGAGCCGTGGGTGAAGGCGGCACGCGCACAGCTGCCGCCCGGCACCTGGACCAACTCGGACGCCAACAACGCGGTCACCGAGACCCCGGCCCGTCTGCAGCTTGCACGCGACGTCGCCGACCGCGGCTTCGTACTGCTCAAAAACGCCGACACCACGCTCAAGGACGGCTCTACCGGCAAGGTGCTGCCAATCCACGTGCCCAGTAGCGGCCCGTTCAAGGTCGCGGTGATTGGCTACCTGGCGAACCCCTCGCCCAGGATCGCCGACGGCTCCACCGGCGCCTCGGCGGGCGCTTTGTACCTCGGCGGATACTCCAGCAATCAGGGGGCACCCGGGATCGCGAACGAGGTCACCGCGTACCAGGGACTCAAGCACGCGATCCAGGCGATCAACCCAAGCGCCACCGTCGACTTCTACAACGGCTTCACCGGCAACTCGACGACCGCCTCGCAGCTCACCACGATCGACCAGGCGGCCGTCAACGCCGCCGCCAACTACGACGACGTGATCGTCTATACGGGAACTGACGACAGCACCGCGAACGAGTTCTTCGATCGGACCGACATGGCGCTGCCGGGAGCGCAGGCCCAGCTGATCGACGAGGTCGCCGCCAAGAACCCGAACACCGCGGCGGTGATTGGAGCGATCGGGCAGGTCGATGTCGACAGCTTCCACAACGACGTTCCCTCGCTGCTGTGGACGTCCTACAACGGCCAGCGCAGCGGCGACGCGCTCGCGGACGTCGTGCTCGGCAACTACAACCCGAGCGGTCACCTCCCGTTCACCTGGTATGAGAACACGAGTGATCTGCCGGCGCTGGACGACTACTCGATCCGCCCCAGCGCCACGAACCCCGGGCGCACCTACATGTACTACCGCGGCCCCGAGTCATTCCCATTCGGATACGGGCTCGGCTACACCACGTTCAAAACCTCGAACCTGAGAGTCGACCGCACCCGGCTGGACGCCAACGACAGCTTGCACGCCAGCGTGGACGTGACCAACACGGGCTCGGTGGCCGGCGAGGATCTAGTCCAGCTGTACGTCAGCACTCCGGATGCGCCGGTGGCCCTGCAGCGGCCGATCAAGCGCCTCGAGGGCTTCCAGCAGGTCGAGCTCGGCCCCGGCCAGACGAAAACGGTTTCGCTGACGGTCTCAGTGCCGAACCTCGCGTTCTTCAACGAGAGCGCGAACCGCTACGAGGTCGACGACGGCCGCTACGGGATCCAGATCTCGAGCTCGGCGGCGGACAGCGACATTCTCGCCCAGCGGTTCGTCACCGTCAGCGGCACTCTGACGCCGGTTCCCGCCACGCTGACTGCGCAGCCAACGATGCTGGGCGACGCGGCACGGGGCATCCAGTCGCGGGTCATGTATCCGGAGAACGCGACCGTGCTTCCCAACCTGACCGTGTCGATGAACGACGAATCGCTGTACGGGTCGATCGAGCCCGGACAGAGCAAGCCGTTCCCGCGCGGGATGCGGGTCACCTTCTCGAGCGACCACCCGCGGGTCGTCGCGGCCGGCCCCGGCAACACCATTCGTACGCTGCGCAACGGCGTGGCGACCGTCACTGCAACGGTGACCTATCGTGGCGTCAGCCGCTCGACTCAGTTCGTGATCAAGGTCGTATCCGAGCTCGATCGGCTGGCGCTGGACGGCCGGCAGATCGGGGGGTTCCACCCCGACACGTACAGCTATGGCGTGATCGTCCCGGACGGCGCGCCAGTCCCGAGAATCAGCGCTAGCTCACCCGATCGGTCCGCGACCGTCGCGGTTACCGAGGCGAGCGATATCCCCGGTCACGCGGCCGTCGCCGTGACGGGCCCGGACGGCATCACCCAGACCTACACCGTCTACTTTGCCCATCGCGCCCGCAGCGACGAGTTCGGCGGCACGAGCGTGGGACCGCAGTGGGCCTGGCTCCGGCAGGATCCGGCCAATGAGCAGGTATCCGGTGGGGCTCTCACGATCACGCCCGAACAGGGAGACCTGAGCGGCTCGGGCCCGCCGGCCCGCAACGTGCTCCTCCAGCCCGCTCTGGGCGACTGGGCGATGGTGACCAAGCTGACATTCAGCACCGCGCCCCACGTGGACAACCAGCAAGGAGGCATCATCGCCTACCAGGACGACGCGAACTGGCTGAAGCTCGACTGGGAATACGCTGGCGGGACGGCCGAGCTGGCGGAGACGACCTCTGATAACCAGAACATCTCCGGCCAGCAGAACACCCAGGTACTGACCACGATTCCGACCGCCGGCGTGCTGAGATCTGACACCGTGTGGCTGGCGATGAGTAAGGTCGGACCGCGGTACACCACCTATTACTCCACCGACGGCACTCACTTCACTCCGATCTACAACGTCGGGGCGAGCCTCAGCAACGTCAAGGTGGGACTGTTCGCGTGGAACGGGGCCGCCACCACCAACGACCTCAAGGTTTCCTTCGAACACTTCCACATCATCAATTAGCTTCTCGCGCCAGTGCTCGCTATCGCGCTCCGCGGTCGGGCCGCTGAGCTGGTCGCCTCGAGGGAGTGCGCGAACGACGACATCGCGGTTCGCACCACCTCGACCGTCTCGGGCGCGAGGTCGCCGAGCATGTCCGCCTCGATCACATCCATCGAGTGGTCGCAGCGGGCGAGGACCTCAAGCCCTTTGGAAGTGACCGACGCTCGCAGCACCCGGCGGTGCTTCGGATCGGGCCGGCGGCGCACGAGCCGGCGTCGTTCGAGACCGGAAATCACAAGGTTCATGGCCTGAGGGGTGACGAGCGCCCAACGGGCGAGTTGCGCGCAGGACAGGCCGTCGCGCTCGCGGAGCAGACTGAGCGTCACGTACTCCGGGGTCGAGACGCCATGTACCCTGAGCTCCTGGTCAAGGCGCGCGCGCAGCCGCCGCTCAACGCGGTAAACGAGGTATCCAACGCGAGGAACCGCCGCCTTCTCCGAAGAGCCAAGCTTGGGCATTGCCGCACCGGTCACCGGGAGAACATTAGTGCCTACCCCCGGCAAGTAGTGACCCCGACGGCCAGAGCATTGACAACCAGCTTGCGATAGGCATAGGGTTCCGCGAGCAGCAGTTGAGGACAAGGCCGGGCACCCCGAGGAAGAGGAGGCTCCGTGATCGGACGCAAGACACTTGCCGCGCTCGCCGCTGCGGCGCTCACGGCTGCGCTGGGATTGATCCCAGCCACGTCGGGCGCACAGACGGCGACGTCGACCCACTACACGGGCACGCTTGCCAACGGCACCACCTGGATCGCCGACGTCCCGTCCGCATGGAATGGCACCGTGCTCTTGTACAGCCATGGCTTCGGCCCACTGGTGGCGGCAGATTCGCCTGACCCGGTCACCCAGCAGGCGCTGCTCGACCGCGGTTACGCCCTGGCGGGGTCCTCGTATGACCCGAGTGGGTCGTGGTGGGCGCTCGACACCGCCGTGGACGACCAGTTCCAGACGCTGAACGCTGTCAGGCAGCTGCTGCCCTCCTCGCCGCGAGGTGTGATCGCGTTCGGAACGTCGATGGGGGGGCTGATCAGCGAGCTCGAGGATGAGCACTCGAACGGGCGACTCGAGGCGTCGCTGACGACCTGCGGAATCGTCGCCGGTGGACTCAACCTCAATAACTACCAGCTGGACGGCGAGTACGCGATGACTCAGCTGCTGAACCCGACGCACGAGAAGATTCAGCTGGTCGACTTGCCGAACCCGATCACGACCCCCGGCTCCGGGCTGGCCACCGGCTATGCGCTCGACGCGCTCGCCAACCAGGCTCAGACCACGGCGGCGGGGCGCGCGCGGCTGGCGCTGGCGATGTCGCTGATGAACGTTGCCGATTGGGCGCCCGGCCAGGCGATGCCGTCCCCGTTTGACTTTGCCGCCCAGGAGCAGGGGCAGTACGAGATCCAGTTCGCGCCGGCGGGAGGGTCCTCGCCGATCCAGACCACGATGGACTTCGTCGAGTCCGGCCGGCCCTGGATCGACCTGGCCGCCGGCGGCAGCGCCACCTGGACCAAGGGCGTGAACTTCGGAGCTTTGCTGTACGAGTCCTCGTACGCGCGCGAGGTCATCAGCCTCTACCGCCAGGCCGGGCTCAACCTGAACCGCGACCTGAACCAGCTCACCCGCAACGCCAACATCGCGGCCGATCGAGCCGCGGTCAAATCGCTCGAGCAGAGCTCGGTGCCGACCGGCCGCCTGCAGGTGCCCGAACTCGACATGCACACGATCTCCGACCAGCTGGTGCCGGTGCAGCAGGAGAACTACTACCGCCACACCGTGGCGTTTGCCGGTCGCAGTCGGCTGCTGCGCCAGGCGTTCGTCCAGCGCCAACTGCACTGCAACTTCCAGCCGTCCGAGCTCGTCGCCGGCCTGCTCGCGGTCCAGCAGCGCGTCAACACCGGTCACTGGGGATCCGTCGCCACGCCGCAGGCGCTCGAGGCGAGCGCCACCAGCCTCGCGGCCGCAGACCCCAGCCTCGGCTCGCCGGCGATCATCGCATACGAGCCCGCGCCGCTGTCCGGAAACAACGGGCCATTCGACCCGTTCACCGACGGCTCGTATCCATTCCTGTTCGGCCACTGGTAAACACCTGCAATGAATCGGCGGCATCCCGGGCCACAATGTCCAGGATGCCGCCGGTCGCGCTCTGGCCAAAGCAGTGGCGCGCGGTGACAGGCCGTGCTGACGAGCGCAGCTCGACTGGGCCGCCAGCCGCTGATGTCGCGGTTGCCTCAGACCCGGCGCTTTTGTACCTGCAGGTAGATGAGCAGGACGATGATCGATCCGATGATTGATCCGATCCAGCTTGAGGTCTGGACAAAGCCATGGCCGTGGTGAAACAGCAGCCGGCCGAGGAAGCCGCCGACGAACGACCCGACGATCCCCAGCAGGATCGTCTGCAGGACGGTCATTGACTGTTTGCCTGGAACCAGGGCGCGGGCGATGAATCCAGCGACCAGCCCGATGATGATCAATCCAATGATGGTGCCGAGCACGAGCTTGCTCCTCCTCCGGTAGATGAACGCGCGTGTTGATCTCTGACGTAGTGTGACGGGGCTTCGCCGAGTCGCGAGCATCCTCCTGCAGTGGCGTGCAGTCCGAGCTCGCGTCGGTTTAGTTACAGCGCCAGTGCGGCCCTCATGGTGTGGGTGCATTGCCGCGCAGGAAGGTCAGCGTGGCGTCGGTGAGCAACGTCTGGATAGCGTCGGTTGTGATGTCGCCGCTGAGGACGAGAGCGGCGATTCCCCGGGTGAGAGCGGCGAGCAGGTACCACTGACGGCCGCGGTCGGCTGGGGCCAAGACGCCCGCTGTCGTGGCTTCGTCGATCAAGCGGGAGACGGCGTCCAGAGCGGAGTTCGCGACCGTCTCGAGTGGGCCGCTCGGGTCGTGGTTCGCGCGCTTGCGTACGAACATGAGGTCGAGCAGCTCTGGGTGATCAGTGGCGAAGTCCACGAAGGCGGCCATCATGGCGCGGAAGCGCGTTTCGATGTCGCTCCGGGAGATCACGGAGGTGGGGCAGGCCTGATCGAGCTTGTCGCCGAGGCGCTCGAAGCCGCGTTGAGCGAGCGCGTCGAGAAGGGCCTGGCGATCGGCGAAATGGCTGCGGGGAGCGGCGTGACTGACCCCGACCGCGCGTGCCAGCTCACGCATTGAGAGGCCGGCTGGGCCGGTGGCTTCGATGCTCTGCTCGGCGGCGTCGAGCAGAGCATCACGGAGGTTTCCATGGTGGTACGGGCGTCGCTTTGTGGAACCTCTCGGCGCTATAGGCCCCGGATTATAAGCGGCTGAGATAGACATTGACAAGATTCTTGTCAATGTCTAGATTGTGGCTCATGAGCGAAACCTTCACCACCGCAGATGTGCCGGATCTGAGCGGCCGCACGATCGTGATCACGGGCGGCTCGCGCGGCGTGGGCCTGGCGACAGCGAACGTGCTCGCCCGGGCCGGCGCGAACCTCGTCCTCGCCGTCCGGGATCTGGAACGGGGACGGCGCGTTGCCGCCGAAATACCTGGACGGGCGCAGGCGCTCGAGCTCGATCTGGCAGATCTCGCATCAGTGCGCGCGTTTGCGCGGACCTGGGAGGGTCCGATCGACGTGCTTATCAATAATGCCGGCGTCGGTGCCCCCAATTGCGCCGTACGGTCGACGGCTTTGAGCTGCAATTCGGGACCAACCACCTCGGCCACTTCGCACTCGCCAACCTGCTGCTAGAGCAGGTCACCGACCGCGTCGTCACGCTCGGCTCACAGGCAGAGCGAGCGGGACGGATCGACCTTGACGATCTCAACTTTGAGCGACGCCCCTACAAAGCCTCGACGGCGTACAACCAGTCCAAGCTGGCCAACCTGCTGTTCAGCTCTGAGCTGCAACGCCGACTGCGCAACGCCGGGTCTGCTGTTCTCGCCCAGACCGCGCATCCAGGGCTGGTCACCACGAACATCTATGCCGAGAGCGGCACGTTGACCCAGACGTTCGTCCGTCGTCTCGGGCAGGGGCCAGGGGCGGGCGCGCTTCCCGTCCTCTACGCGGCCCTCGCCCCGATCCCCGGAGACAGCTTCACCGGGCCAAGCCGGGTGATGCACATGCGCGGCGCTCCGGAGCTCATCAAGCGCTCCAGGCGCGCCCGCGACCCGGAGCTCGCCAGGCGGCTGTGGATGGTCTCAGAGCAACTGACCGCGACGCATTTCTCACTTCCCGAGACGATTCGCGCGACCGGAGACGGCGAGCGGCGGGCGATCCGCGAGACGCCGAGCGGCGGGCGATCCGCGAGACGCCGACCACCATCAGTCACTGCTGCTCCGAAAGGCGAGCGGATCCTCGTCGGCGGGTAGGCAATCGTGCCGTCCGGGGACGCCTTCGAGATGCGAAAGCGATCGTCAGCGACAGACCGTTCTGGGCCTATCGCGAGGAACGGCGCAGGCGGATTGGGCCGCGGGCGTACGCGATCTCGACGACCTCGCCGCGCTGGAGGACGTCGATCTCCCCCTCTGCGACGAGCTCGGCGGCGGCGGCACGGACCGCGGCCATGAGCGGACGGAAGTTGTTGCCGGCCAGCATCCGGGCGGCGTCGGATGGGCAGATCGTCTTTCCGGGACCGCGACGCTCGAGCAACTCGAGGATCACGGCACGAAGCCGATCATGTTCGGGGGTCGTGGAAGGCATGTCGTGAGTGACCGTTTCCCCTTATGCTCTCTACCCACAGATCAGCCGGGGCCGCTCCGCAGTTCCTCAGGCGGGTTGCGCAGGATGATCGGCTGCTTCTTGCTCTTCTGTAGCAAGACGAACGCGATCGTGCCCCAGATGGCCGGGACCCACAGCGAAATCGCGTGGTAGGCGAGCGTGGCGGAGGTGGCCACCGTTCCGCCCAGGCCGTAGAGGACGAGCATGCCGATCATGCTGCCGTCGAGCACGCCGATCCCGCCCGGCACGGGGATGAAGTTCGACAGGTAGCCGATCTGGTAGGCCAGCACCACCGGGGCGAGCGGAACCGAGTGGCCGGCGGCGGCAAAGCACGCGAACAGCACCGCGATGTCGAACCACAGGTACCCGACCGCACCGACGATGCGCCAGTCGGGGTGGAAGATCAGTCGCTCGGTGTCGCGGACACTGGCCGCCGTTTCGGTCAAGAACGTGTGGAGCCGCCCTGGTCCTAGTCGCCGGACGACGCGGTCGACGTAGCGCGGCAACAGCAGGAACAGCACCAGCACCAGGGCGCCGACCGCGGCCGGCACGATGCTGAGCAGCGGGTTGCGCGGGCCGGGGAGGCCGAAAAACAACCCCAGGCCGGCGAGGACCAACGTGATCACGTTGATCGCGCTCGTGTACAGGAAGAGCACCGCTGAGCGCTGGGCGACCCGCCCTGTAGGCGCGCCGCGCTCGACCATCAGCCACCCGCCTACCGCGAGGCTGCCGACACCCCCCAGCGACACCGCCGCCCCGAACGCCTCCTCGCTCAGCGCCACCCTTGCCCCGACCCGCAACGGCGCCCGGTCGAACACCTGCAGGAACGCCACCACAAAGCTGGCGCACGACAGAACCTCGAGCAGAACTGCGATCACAATCCACTGCACGTTCATGTGCGACACGGTCGTCGCGACGCCCTTCAGCCCCGGGACTGCTAGCAGCAGCCCGACGACCAGCGCCCCCGCCAGGATCAATGTGATGAACCCGTTGCGGAGGCTGCGGCGCGCCTTCGCAGCGTCCACGTGCTCCGATCGGGACGGCTGGTCCAAACTCACGGCTCAGACACTACGCAGTGGACGATTCGTTCATCCGCCACCGACTCCTGACCGAAGATGTGCCCGGTCTCCGGATCCCGTCGGCGATGGTCGCCACGCTCGTAGCCCGACGCGCGGTGGAAGGTGGCATCAAAGCTCACGGGCAGGCGATTGGCGCTGCTGACGGAGATCGGATCGGAACCAATTGGAATACCTTGAGCCGGCCGGCGGCGCTCCGGGCCAACTGTCGCCCTGCGGGGTGGTGCTTCGGCTGATTATCGCGCTGGTGCTCCGGCTGATCATCTGCGGGCGTGGTGGTTCGGGCTGGTCACCGCGGTGCGGTCGTGGCGGATCGGCTGATCATCTGCGGGCGTGTGCTTCGGCGGGTCACTGCGGGCGGTGCTTTGGCCAATCACCTGGATAACGTCCCTCTCGACGGCCTCGAATTCCCCGTTGGGGCGTTTCCCTTCTGCTTCACGTTGAAGATCCCAGTGGGCTCCCGAGGGGCGTCGAATGGGACGTTACCCAGGTGTCTGCGCCTGTGTCTGGGCGGCGGCGACCGTATGACCTGTGGGCGAAGAGCGGCGAGGTTTCCGCGACGGTCAGTGAGCCAACTCGACGGTGGCCGGGGCAACATCCGGAGCCTGGCGTGCGATCACCTCAAGTTCCTCCAGCCATCCCCAGTCTCCCCAACCAGCTCAATCCGAGGATCGAGCGCCAAACCACGCGAGACGCCGTGCCGAAAAAACGGGTGATCGTCAACCACAACCACGCTAACCCTCGGATCCGGCATCCCCAGCTCCCAGGAATGGCCGACGCGTTACCCCACCGCTCACACACGGTAGGCGCGTTTCAGTTGTTCGCTGGCCGCCGGCTGATCGGCTCGACGGCGTGGGGTGCCGAGATGCGTCTCGGGCAGCTCGTCCATGAACTGCTCGCCGAGCTCGGGTCCGACATCGCGCAGGAGCTGCGCTCGGATTCGCAGCTCGGGCGTCCCTGGCCGGTGGGCGAGGCCCCAGGAGCCGAGCGCGACGATGATCGGCACGGTCTGGATTCCCGGTTCGGTGAGGGTGTAGGTGGCGCGGCGGCCGCGGAGGGCGTCCTGGCGGGTCAGCAGCCCTCCGGCGAGGAGCGCCTTGAGGCGGCTGGCGACGATGTTTGAGGCGACGCCCTCTTCGGAGTGCTCGAGTAGCTCGCGGAAGTGCCGTCGGTTGCCGAACATGAGATCGCGTAGGACGAGGAGCGCCCAGGAATCGCCTAGCGCTTCGAGGCCGGCGTTGATTGGGCATCCGGATCGCGGGTGGTCGCGCAGGTGTGGTTGCGGTGGCAACTCGCCGGTTGTTCGGCGGAGTGTAGGATGCTTGCGACCTGCAACCAGTCTTGGATGTTTTGTGTTTTCTAGCTCGCGTCCACAGGTCTGGTGGAGAGATGATCGACACCGGTCCGGCTCAGAACGCGGTCGCGCGCGACTACGCCGAGCCGTGGCGCGCGACTGCGAAGATCATCTACTCGCGCACGCTGCAGGCGGTCTCGAGTGCCCGAGCCCGGATCACGCCTGGACCGAGCCCGAGTTGATCGACGCGCGGCGGTTCCAGGTCGGCGTAGTGCACCTGGGCTACCGCGTAGCCGCAGCAGCGGCGCCACCGTCCGCTAGCACCGTTTCGACAAGCGGTTGGAAACCACGACGGGAACGAGCCCCGTGCTGAGACAGGTCGCGGAGGGTGTGCTGATCCACCAGAGCGAGTTCCTCCAGACCAACACCGTTGTCGTGCAAGCCCGCGCCGGCGTGTTGCTGATCGACCCCGGGGTGCGCGGCGACGAAATGACCTGCCTCGCGAACGACCTGTCCGATTTGGGCCAGACCGTTGCGGCGGGCTTCTCGACGCATCCTCATTGGGATCACCTGCTCTGGCACGCCAGCCTCGGCGCGGCGCCCCGTTACGGGACGGCGCGCTGCGCGGCCACTGTCCGAGACCGGCTGTCGGACTCGCGTGCGAAGGCCCGGATCGCCGAGCTGATACCGCCGGACATCGTCGAGCAGGTACCGCGGGACCTGCTCGGACTCATTACCGGCCTGGCCGCCGAGACTGAGCAGATTCCCTGGGATGGCCCTCGAGTCCGGATTCTCGAGCATCAGGCGCATGCCCCCGGCCATGCGGCGCTGTTGATCGAGGAACGCGGGGTTCTCGTCGCCGCCGACATGCTTTCTGACGTCCTGATCCCGATGCTCGACCTAAACGACACCGCTGACCCGACCGGCGACTACCTCGCCGCGCTGGCGCTGCTCGAGGGCACGGCGGACGACATCGACGTCGTCGTCCCCGGCCACGGGTCCATTGGCGGAGCTGATCAGGTACACGCACGGATCGAACAGGATCGGGCGTACCTGCACGCTTTGCGTGACGCGGGTGCTCCCGGCGACCCGCGGGTCGGCCCATCGGCCACGTTCGGCAAGAATTGGCTACCCGGCGTGCATGAACGGCAACTGCAGGACCTCGCCCGAAGAAGAGAGCGCGACGGGTCGCCCGGATAGAGATCGGCGAGGTCGGCCGCGACGTGGCCTCAGACGCTGATGAACTCGTTGACGGTCGTCGCGACGAGGTCGTGGTGCGTTCGCCAGGCCTGCCACACCGCTCGCGCCCACTCGCGGGCGCGAGCCTCGTAGGTCGTTGCGTCGGGCGCGCCGACGACGTGGAGCACGGTCAGCTTCCCAGGTCCGCTGTCGCGTCGTAGCAGCGGGAAGTCCTTTTGGCGCGAGACGACGCGCCGCAGGATCTCGCTGGCGCGGACTGCGGGCAGGTCGAGTTCGATGTGCGCGTAGAGGCCGCAGAGGTGCCCGAAGACTGACTGTCGATCGCGTCGGTCGCCTCCGTCGCCTGGATGCTGGGCCATGTAGGCGTCGACGACCAACCGGTGAGCTGGCGGGTAGCCGAAGCGCTGCAGCTCGTCGGCCTGAACCTCGCCGAAGATCTGCCAGCATCCCGGCGCTGCCGGCACGTATACGTGTACCGGCCCGTCGATATCCGGCACGGGCGCCCCACATTGCGGGCAAAGCGTGCGGCGGGGCTCGTTCGTCATCGCTGGTCGACAACCACTCGCGCCCGGGCAGTACAACACCTTATATGTTGTAGCTCAACATCAGATACGTATCATGGTCATGTGCTGAGCGCAAGCCTTCTGGTCCAAGCCCGCCGCGCCGCGGGGCTCTCACAGCGCGAGCTCGCGGCTCGCGCCGATGTCGCGCAGCAGGAGATCGCGCGCTACGAGCGCGGTCGCGTCACGCCGTCGCTCGAGCGCCTGCGGTCGCTGATTGCGGTCTGCGGATTTGAGTTGACGGTCGGCCTGGCGCGTGCGGATGACTCCTACGATCACCAGATCGCGGCTGCTTTGGCGCTCGAGCCATCAGCTCGCCTGGTGCGGGCGCTGAGCGAGGCGCGGCCCTTCCGCGCGGCCCGCGCGCAGACCGCCGGGGCGCCGGCGTCATCGCCGGTCGACGTGCTCGGGATGGTGAGAGCGCTCCGGGAGGCTGAAGTGCACTATGTGCTGGTTGGCGAGCTCGCGGAGGTCGCTCACGGCTCGCCGCTGTTGCCACTCGCGGGCAGGCTGGAGATCGTCCCGCGCGGCGGCCAGCGCGAGCGGCTCAGCGCCGCGATCACTGAAGCCGGCGGCAATCCGGTTGCCACAAGGTCAAGGGCGACTGTCGCGATCGACGCGCCTTTGGCTTTTGCCCTCGAGAGCCCTGGGACGGAGCTAGTGGTTCATCCCGCTCCCGCCGGCACGCATGGTTATGAGGACCTGCGCCGCGACGCCGCCACCATCGCGCTCGACGGGGACCTCGAGGTGCCGGTCGCTTCGCTCGTCGATTTGATCCGTATCGTCGAGGCCTCCGATGACCGCGCGCGGGTACCAGCTTTGCGGCGCACGCTCGAGCTTGCAATCGCCCCACTAGCCGCTCGTGCCGCCTGAACCAGCGCGGCGATGAGCATCTACCGAGGAGTCTTGTCGTGAAGCGGGGCGAGCGGTGGCTGATCCTCACGCAGTACTACGCTCCTGAGCTCGGCGCACCGCAGCTCCGGCTGCGTGCTCTTGCCCAAGAGCTCCTGCGCCACGGAATCGAGGTCGAAGTGCTCACTGGGATGCCGAATTACCCCACAGGTGAGATCCGCGGGGAGTATCGCGGCCGCGTCCGAATGCAGGAGACGATCGACGGGATCCCGGTCCGTCGAACGTGGTTGTACGCCGCGACCGGCCGCTCTGCGCGGATCCGGCTCGCCAACTACCTCACTTTTACTGCGACCGCCTTGGTTGCTTCGATGTTCGGCCGCAGGCCGGACCGGCTGTTTGTCGAGTCGCAGCCGTTGACGCTGGGAGTCGTCGCGCTCTCCAATAAGTGGCTTCGGGGCGTCCCGTACATCTATAACGTCCCGGACTTGCAGGTGGACGCGGCGCAAGAACTCGGCTTCATGCGCAACCGCACGATGATCTCGCTGATGAGGAGGGTCGAGAACCTGTTTCTCAGCCAGTCCTGGAAGGTCTCGACCGTCACTTTGCGGTTCATCGAGCACTTCGAGCGTCGTGGTGTGCCGCGGGCGCAGATCTCGTTCCTGCCGAATGGGGCCGACACCGATTTCCTGCGGCCGCTGCCGCCCGACGAGCTGCTCCTCGAACGCTGGAATCTCAAAGGGAAGAAGACCTTCGTTTACATCGGGACGCATGCCTACTACCACGGGCTCGAGACGCTGATCGAGACGGCTGCGCTGGTCCGGCATCGCGACGACATCGCGTTCCTCCTGATCGGCGACGGTCCAGAGCGCGAGCCGATGAAGCGACTCGCCCGTGAGCGGCAACTGAGCAACATCGTCTTCGGCAGCTCTCCCTACGACGAGATGTCCCGCTGCTACTCAATTGCCTACGCGTCGCTCGCAGTGCTCAAAGATCTCGATGTCGCGCGCAAGATGCGGCTCGCAAAGGTCTTTCCCGCGCTGAGTTGTGGCGTCCCGGTCGTCTTCTCGGGCGCTGGTGAGACGCCGGAGCTACTGGAACAGCATGGCGCAGGGATCGCCGTGCGGGCGGAGGATCCTGTCGCCCTTGCCCGGACGATCGAGGCTGTCAGCGACGACCCTGCGCGACGGGACGCGATGGGCAGAGCGGGTCGTGGCCTAGCGGAGAGGCAGTTCAGCTGGCGCGCGATCGTCCAACGGTGGCTCGACGAGATCGGACCTGTCGTCGACGGGGCTGACGTCGACGGCGCACGCGCCGGGGCGCCCGGCGTGTCGAGCGCCTGAACGCTAGGAGCCGGAACCTTCCGTCGACCTGCGTGCCGCGCCCATGCACCTTGCCGTCGACGGCGCCGTCGACGGCCGATCACCACTGATCCATCCACGTGCAACGCCGCGGCTCGACCCACGCAAGCGAGACGGCACGCGCCAACGGTGACCAGGCGCCCAGGAGCCGGCGTTCGAGACGATATGCCACTGAGCGAGTTCGTAGAGACCAACTCGCGCCTCCACGCCACACCCAACCTCGCGACCTCAACACGGGCCTTTACGCGTGGGCAAAGGCCAATCACATCATGCCGCGCCTGGGTGACTACGGCGTCCACTGTTGACGCCCGAGCGAGTGGGTGGGGCTTATAGGCGCGAGAGGAGTTCGGCCACGATTTCCGCGGCCGGCTGGGACTGTCTGGCGAGAGCGACACTCTGTCCGGCCCATTGGGACAGCGGCTCGATCTCACCGGAGGTTCCGACCATCGGTGGCGCCGGCTCGTATCGGACTATCGGTTCGCCAGCCCGGGTTACCGCCGGTCCGCAGCCGTGCAGCGGACGGGGGGTCGGAGCCCGTGGAGCACCGGGCGCCAGTGGGCGGCACGGCAGCGATCGCGCTCATCACTCTTGACGAGGCGATCGGGCGCCACCGATCATTGACTGCGCTTCTGCCGGGCCGACCACGAGATCGTGGAGGTCGCCGCCGACCTCGAGTCGACCCGAGTGTTCGATCCCGCCGACCTTGACCGGCTCGAAGCCGGCCGTTCGGATCAACCGCTCGACTTCCTCGCCCGCACGGTCGTCGTCGGTCGCGTAGAAGAGGACCGCCGGCTCCGGTGACCGGTTGCTCGAGGACTCGAAGAGATCGGCCGACATGGTCCCTAACGCCATCGCCAAGCGCGCTCCCGCCGGCAACCACCCGGCTACGACCTTGCCCGAGGCTTGCCCTTTCGGTAGGAGACCTACGACGTGCCCTTGCGCGTCGAGGCCGACCGGGTTGCTGGAAACGACCACGAGCTTGTCGCCTAACGAGTCGGCGATCTCGTCTATGGCGCTCTGCAGCACGGAAAACCGCAGCGCGAGGACGACGGCATCGGCGCCCCGCAACGCATTGCGATTGTCGACAGCGACGACCGCAGCTCGTCCGATCTCTGCAGCCAGCGTGCCCGCCGACTCGCGGTCGGCGCTCGAGAGCCGCAGGGTCTCGCCGCCTGAGGCGAGCTGGCGTGCGATGGCCGATCCAAGTCCTCCAGTGCCGATGATCGCCGTGGTCATGACCGGAACCTCCTCAGGTGCTGCTGGTGCTCTTCAGTGTCCGGGGACTGGCCACCGTCGATGTGACGGATTTCGCCTGTGATCTCGGCACTACTCGGATCCTTCGGCGGCCGTGCTCAACGGCCAGAACGACCAGTCCCCCTCTGGGTCCGTGGTCTGCCCGACTTCGATCAGATGACCGTCGGGATCGCGGATGTAGCAACGGATCTCGTATTGGTGCTGTTTCGGCGGCGTGAGGAATTCAGCACCCCGGGCGCTCCACTCGGCGTACACGGCCGCGATGTCTTTGACCCGGATATTGAGGAAGCTGCTGACCCGGTCGGGATCGCGTGGCGTCTCCAGGCTGACCGACGGCTTGTCGTCCGTCGGTCCACCGCCACCATTGATGATGATCCAGCTGTTGGACAGTGCGACATAGGTCAGCCCTCCGGGGCCGGAGAAGGCCACCCTGCCGCCGAGTACTTCGGTGTAGAAGCGGCGGGAACGCTCGACATCGTCTGAAACGATGAAGTGGGCCAAGACCAGCTCCTCATCGATGTTGTTCATCATGACCTCCGTTGTTGGAACGGCCTCGATAGTCCTGTCTTACGTCACGCATCCGACCTGTGTGCCCCTTCGTCGGATACCGGTCGCTGCTCCCGTTGGCGCCGAGCTCGAGCGGGTACCTCACGGTGGCGCCATGCGCGTTGATGCCGGTCACAGATCGAGCACTACGTCGTCGCGGGGCTGTGAGCAGCAGATGAGTGCGCTTCCGTCCGCTGGGGGTTCGACAGGGTCGGGGCTGTATTTGACGTCGCCCGCGATGAGGGTGGTCTCGCATGTGTGACAGACGCCGGTCCGACACGACCAGCGGACGGGAACGTCGCATGCTTCGGCGAATTCGAGCAGGCTGCCGTAGTCGCTGTCCCATGGGACCGCGAGGTCGCTGCGCGCGAACTCGATCGTGGGACCGTTTCCGGGTTTGCCGGCGGGTGGGTGTGGCGCCCTCGCGGGTGTTGCTGCGATGCCTGGGGTCACACCCGGTGCGGGGCCGAATGGTTCGGTGTGGATGTGGGAGGCGTCGATCCCCAGCGCCGCCAGAGCGGCACTGATCTCGTCCATGAAAGGCGCGGGCCCGCACAGGTACGCCTGGCCATCGCGGGGTGGCTCAAGTTCGGCGAGCTGTGCGCCGGTAAGACGGCCTGTGGCGTCGAAGTCGTGGCCTTCGACGTCTTCGGGACCTGGACGGCTGTAGTACACGTGGGTGCGTGCGTTCGGGAGCGAGGCGAGAAGAGTCCGGGCCTCGGCGGCAAACGAGTGCTCGCGGCTACTGCGCGCGGAGTGCAGCGCCCAGATCTCGCGATCGGAATGCTCCTCGGCTAGCGCGTGAAGCATGGCGAGGACTGGCGTGGCGCCGATCCCGGCGCTGACCAGCAGCACGGGTGCATCGGTCCGGTCGAGGATGAAGGCACCGCGTGGGGCTGCGATGTCGAGTTGGTCGCCGACGGTGAGCCGGTTGTGCAGGTAGCCGCTGGCGGCGCCGTGGGGTTCGCGCTTGACGGTGATGCGGTAGTAGTCGGCGTCCGGTGGTCCGGACAGTGAGTAGTTGCGGAGCAAGGACCTCTGTTGCGTGTCGGGCTGGATCCGCACCGTGAGGTACTGACCCGGGCGGGCGGCTGGCAGTGCCGCGCGCTCGGGGTCCTCGAGGCGTATGGAGATCACCGAGTCGCTTTCGCGGGTGATTGCGGTAACGGTCAGCTGACGGAAGCCGGGCCACGCGGGCGGCGGGCTGGGTACCGTGAGACCGGCATTGCCGCTGCTGGGTTCTTCCTCGAGGAGAGCTCGAAACGAGGATTGCCAGCCGGGGCTGAGGGCAGGGATCCTGAGAGCGCGCAGCAGCTGCTGGCGCGGGTGCCCGGGGAGATACAGCAGTGCGTCGACCTCCGCGATCCGCATCTGTTCAGGGCCAGAGGCGAGCTTGATGATCTCGTCTCCCGCTTGTACGTCGCCTTCTTCAAGCACGCGGAAGTAGAAGCCCGGGCGGTGGTGCGAGACGAGCATCGCGGGGATGCGCGGGTCGTTCATGCGGATCCCGACGCGGTAGCAGGTGACCCGGGGTTGCGTGACCTCGAAGACGGCATCGCCGATCCGGTAGCGATCGCCGACACACACCTCGTCATCGGCGAGTCCTTCCACTGTGAAGTTCTCGCCGAACTGGCCGTACGCGAAGTCGTTTCGTCCGAGCTCGCGTTCCCAGTACCGATAGGAGTCGATCTGGTAGACGAACACTGCGCGCTGCTCCCCGCCGTGTCCGGCGAGATCGCCCTGACCGTCACCCTCGACGTTGGGTTTTCGAACGCGGCGAGGGCCGACCACGGGGTCCTTGAAGACGGCGGTGAAAACCGTCTTGCCTCCCCAGTCCACGTTCTTCGGCATGCCGACGTTGACCGACAGCAGCCGCCCGACGAACTCACGAGATTCGCTGTCCGGCGTCAAATGTTCATGCGGAGCCGCTCGGCCCGAATCGTGCTTCCGTTGCTGCTCCAACTCGTAGGCGTCAAGCGTGAGCAGAGGCCCAGGCTGGCCCGCACGGGCCGCGATCGAGGCGAAGCGCCGAGGGCTGGGCCGCCAGCGGCGTGCCCACTGCAACAAGGTTCCGATTCCGCTCCTCGCCGCTGGTTCAGGCCGCTCGCGGGTCATCACTTGGGTTCACGTACTCAAGGCCGAGTGGTCCGATCGCGGTCACCTGAGTGACGTACTCACCGGACCGCGCCCAGTGAAAGTGAGCCGTCCCGCCGGGGAGAACGATCACGCTGCCTGGCGGGTATGACTCCAACTTCACGCTGTCGAAGTGTTCCCCGAGGCCGATGTAGAAGACACCGGAGATCACCGTGTAGACGCGATCCTCCGGGTGTACGTGCGGCATCAGCTTGACCCCAGAAGGCAGCTTGACCCTGATCACGTAGGGCCCCTGCTCAGTCGGGTCACCCACCACGACGGCGAGGCGCGCAGACGGCGGGAACGCCGGGAAAGGCTTCCACTCGATGTCCTCCGGCAGTACCCCCCGGAACACGCTCCCATCGACCTGATGACTCATTGGTCAGACTCCCGGCTCGGATGTCGATGTCGCCGGCACCATCGCGACGAGTTCGGTCACGATTTCGGCAGCGGGCTGCGTCCGTTTAGCGAGCGCGACGCTCTGTCCGGCCCACAGCGATAACGGTTCTATCTCACCGGTAGTTCCAACCATCGGCGGCGCTGGTTCGTATCGAACGATCGGTTCGCCGGAAGCGAAGTGCGCTATGACCTCGCCCTCTCGGGGTCGACTGCCCGGTGCCGGGCGGCCCGCGGCCTCCCACATCTCGGCCGTCGAGTTGTGGATGGCACGGTGCGAAGCGTCCGGCCACCCCACCTCGTAGAGGTTGGGGTACCACTCGGCTTCGGTCTCGGTCGCGTCTACCAGACGACGCCGGTACTCCTCGTGAATCGGCATTTCATCGGCTAACAGGAAGCGCGTGCCGAGCAGGGCGGCCTGGGCGCCGAGGGCGAGAACGGCCGCGACTCCTCGAGCGTCGCCGATCCCACCAGCGGCAAGCACCGGTACCGGTGCCACGGCGTCGACGACGGCCGGCACCAGCGGAAGCGTTGCCACGCGACTCCAGACGTGCCCGCCGCCCTCCCAACCCTGCGCAACAACAATGTCCACTCCACATCCGACAGCGCGCCGCGCTTCCTCGACGCTGCCGACCGTGTGCATCACAAGCCCCTCGGCGTCATGCACCGAGTCGACGTAGCTTTGGGGATCGCCCCAGAAGAGGGACACGACCCTCAGACCCGCCGAAAGCGCCTGATCGATTCGATGGTGCTGATCGAAGGCGAGAACGAAGTTGCCGGCAAACGGCCGATCGGTAAGGGCTGCCGTTTCCCGAACCACGGCTCCGGCATCATCGGCCCACCCCAGCCCCAAGGTGCCAAGGCCGCCTGCATTTGAGACAGCGGCGGGTAGGCGAGGATCTGCAGACAGCGGTGCCTCGACGATCGGGAGCTCGATCCCCAGCAGCTCGCACACCGGCGTTCGCTTGCGATCGGTCATGTCAGTCGCCGGTCGGCCGCGGACGGCACTCAACACCCATGTGGGCCTCCATTCAATATGCGTCCGGTCGCTCTGCGGTTCGGACGAGCTGCTTGTTCCAACCGTGGAAGGGCGAGAGGTCGCCCGCATCCCATCGCTCGTGCAGGCCGGGCGTTGCTAGGTCCCAGTCGAGGCGGATCTCGCTCGACACGTCACGCAGGTCGTGCCAGAGGTCCACGAACGACGGTCGTCCCCAGAACCAGTAGCCGTTATAGATCCTGTAGATCACGAGACCGGGCTTGAGCACGAGCGTGTGCGGGATCATCGGGTCGTGCTCGGTGTCGGTGTACTCCTGGATGTCGAGGTCTTTCTGGACGATCCGATCCGGATCCTCGAGGAACGGCCACTGGGCGCCGATCGACGCGCGGAACTCCTGGCTTGAGTGGTGCGTGTCGGTCGATATCGTGGCGACCTTGGTGTAGGACACGGCGATCTTCGGGTAGTTGGCGGCGAGTTCGAGGTGCTGTTGGTGCTCTTTTGGGCAATAGTTGCCGCGCGCAAGTGTCAGGATCAGCGGATCCTCGCCCTGGATCTCGCTGAGCGTGCGAGTGACGCGATCTTGGTCGGGCAGCTCGTAGTCGGGGAATGTGCCGCCGGGGGTGATGTCCGAGCGCATGGTTCAAGTCCTTCGGTCGGGTGAGGTTGATTGTGCTACTGGCCGGCCGCCTGGCCGTGTCAACATGCAGCGTTTCGCCGGTTACGAACGTCGCTCGCTCGAGATAGAGGATCGCGTCGACGACGTCGCTGACTTCGCGTACGCGCCCCAGCGGGTGGAGGGCCTCGAGCCCCTCGTAGGACGCGGGGTCGTGGGCGGGTGTCTTGACAATGCCGAGCGAGACCGCGTTGACTCGGACGCCGCGCGAGGCGTATTCGACCGCAAGCGAACGGCTGGCCCGACGAGTCCTCCCTTGGTGAGGGCAGGTAGCGCAGACGGCCGCGTGCTGTCCGCGTTATCGACCAGGCTCGTGGAGACGTTCACGACGTGCCCGCTGCCCCGGTCGACCATGTCCGCGATCGCCAGCTGGGTGATGTCGAAGAACCCGTGAGGTTCACGGCCGCGATCGCCGCGTGAACATCGAACGTGTACTCCGGGAACGGCTTGCCGACGCGGCGGCGCAGTGCTCTTCGGGCGCCGAGCGCCGTGCCAACCAGGACGATTACGTCGCAGTCGGCAGCAATCCCGCTCCCGGCGCGACGTCAGTCTTTGTTGAGCCAATAGGACCCCCCGATCCCGAAAGTAGGGCCAATTGTCGCACTCCCGGCTAGGGTTCAACATACCAGCGCTTATCACCACCCGCGTCGCGACCGACCGAGGTCGACATGAGCAAGGTTCAGGACAGAAGCGAACCCGCGACCCTGCTTCGATCTCCGGCTCTTTCCTCGGCACGAAGGTCAGCCATGGTTCTCTCGACGTGTGGGCGGTGTTGGCGTTGATCGCGTTCGTTCTTTGCGTGAGCGCCGCGATCCTCGTGCTCCTGCCGCACCAGCTCGTGCTCGCGTTCAGAGGCCAGGCGCTGCTGGCGGCGAGCGACCGCGAAGGGATTTGACGACGTCGCTGAGGCGTACCGCGCGGCCGGCATCTGGATCGAACCAATCCTCGAGGCGAACCGCGACAAGATCGCCGATTTATCTGACTGGTTCGCCGTAAGCTGCGCCCTGCTCGCGACCGAGGTGATCCTCTGGCGGGTCAGCCTGGCAGGCTAAGCTACCTTCGTGGCCTCGATCAACCCGGAAAAGCCCACAGCTCCCAAGCCGCCGGTTCACTTGCCGACGACGCCGCCTCCCGGGTTTGCACTTCCGGAGAAGCGGGGCGGGCTCTTCGGCGGCAAGAAGTAGTCGCTACTCGACGACGACTCGTCTATCCGGGCTTGGCAGCCGGGGGCGTCGATGGATCGCGTGAGACGGAGGCGGTCGAGCGCCGGCGACCGTCCGTGCCCATTCCGCCAGCCATCGATGGCCGGCGGGCGACCCCTCTCGCAGGCACCCCGCTCCGCCGCAAGCACCGATAGGCGATGGCTCGGGGAACATGCTGCGAAGGTCTGGTGCACGGTGCCGCTATCCGTGACAGCCACCGCGCAAGGCATGGACATCGGCGTCACGCCCGAGATGCTTGTGGGGGACGTAGACCAGGGCTCCCATGGCCTTGCTCGCTTCCCCTGGCACAATCGACCGGGCGCTGCTGCATCACGCCGATTCGCGTCAGGGCGGCGCGGCCGGCTCCGAAGATCCGCGATCCGGTATGCGGAACTCGCGCATCCCCGATGGCGCCGATCGCTCCGGCGTCGTCGTCGAGTCGAAAAGACGAAATCGGGCGGAGTTACCCTGGGTTTGCCTCGGCTGCTAGCACCGGAGCAGCCGCGCGACGTGGCTGTGCTCAACGTCGGTAGGCATCCCTGGCCAGCGGTCGTACTTCCGCATGGCGAGGATGCGACACTCCGGGCCGGTGCTGTCCCTCGTCGTCCTTTCCGGGAGCGGACGTTAGCCAGACCCCAGGAAGGAGCGAGTGCTGCTCGCGCGGGAAAGCAGGGCCGTCGAGGTGACCCATCGCGGCGCCGGACGGTCGACTCCGTGGAGATGCGCACCTTTGGCCAGGAGGAGGGGTGGGCGGCTGCGGTGGGCCGCGTCCTGCGGTGTTTAGCGACCTGGTTTGGCGCTGGCACCGGCATTGCGATGGTGCGTTGCGTTCCGGGCCCGGGTGGTTTCAGGCTGTTCTTCAGGGAGGGCGTTGGGGTCCGGTAGCGGGCGGGCGGCTACCTCGGCCGCGTCGTGCGGTGAGAGGCCAAAGATCCGCAGCACGCATGTGGCGTGGTATTGGGCGGTCGTCTCGTCGGTTGGGGCTTGGAGGACCGTGCGGATGACGGCGATGAGCGCCCCGCCGGCGGCGATGAGAGCTGCCTCGGGGTGATCGACGCGGAAGCGGCCGGACTGGATGCCGCGCATGAGGTCGCGACGCGCGTAGGGGTCGAGCGTGCGGGAGGCGAGGTTGTGGCTGATCTCGAGCCGTACGAGCAGCCAGCCCCACTCGGGATCGTCCGCGGCTTGCTTGATCAGCGAGCGGTGCGCGACTGCGACGACCTCAGCTGGATCCTCGAGGCTCGTGGTGGCGGCGTCGATTGCCTGTGCTGCGGCCGCGGCGGCTTGCTCGACGACCGCGGCGACGATCGCCTCTTTGTTCTCGAAGTGGTTGTAGAAGGAGCCGAACCCGACGTCGGCCTCCTCGGTGATCTCGTTGATGCGCGTGTTCTCGACGCCCTGGCGCGCGAACAGCGCCCCGGCCGCGCCCACGAGCTTCGCGTGCGTCTGCGCCCGCCGGCGGTCCTGCCGGCTCGTCGGCTCGATGCTGGTGTCGGAGTGGCTGGCCTTCGTCACGCACAGATGATCATATCATGATTGACAGCATCATCTAGTACTGATATCTTCATCAGTTATGCGCGAAACCGCGGCAAACCCGCCTCCAGCCTCACGCGCCAGCCGTCGCTTGCCGGCGCCACAGGATCGCGTGGACGCTTCGCAACCCCGCCGTCTGCGTCGCGATCGTCGGCTTCCGCTCACCCGAGCAGGTCGATCCCTTGATCGACGCCGCGAACCTCGAGCTCTCAGACGACATCACCACGATCGAAGGAGACCGCTAACCATGGACACCATCGGATTCATCGGCCTCGGAAATATGGGCGGCAACATGGCCGCCCGATATCTCGCCGCCGGCTACACCGTCTACGGCCAGGCCCGCAACCGAGAGGACGCGAAGTGGCTCATCGAAAAGGGGCTGCACTGGATGGATACGCCGCGCGAGCTCGCCGCGGCGGTCCAGATCGTCATCACCTCTCTTCCGAACGACGACGTTGTCCGGTCAGTCGCCTCGGGCCCCGACGGAATTCTCGCCGGCTTGGGCGAAGGGAAGATCTGGGCTGATCTGAGCACGATCAGCCCCGGTGTGAGCCGCGAACTCGCTGCGCGAGTACGCGACGATGGACGGGGGGCACAGATGCTCGACACGCCCGTGTCCGGAAGCGTCCCGCAGGTCAAGGCCGGAACGCTCACGATCATGGTCGGCGGCGACGAGGACGCCTACCGGCGCCTCGAGCCGGTCCTGCGCGTCCTAGGAACTCCGGAGTACGTCGGTGAGAACGGTCACGGACTCGTGCTCAAGCTCGCGATCAACATCAGCCTGGCCGTGCAGATGCTCGCCTTCTCCGAGGGCCTGCTGCTCGCCGAACGCGACGGAATCGATCCGCACCGCGCCGCCGAGGTGATGACCGAGAGCCCGATCGGCTCGCCGATGCTCAAGGCCCGCGTTCCGCTCGTGCTCGACACGCCCAACGAGACGTGGTTCGACATCGAGCTGATGCACAAGGACATCCACCTCGCGCGCCAAGCGGCGACGGAACTCGGCGTCCCGGTCCCCTCGGCCGAGGCCGCAGACGACATCCTCGGAAAAGCTGAGGAGCTCGGCTACGCACACCGTGACCTCGCCGCGCTGCACGAAGTCCTCACACAGACATCTGCCGCCGGCTCGGTCAGCTCATGAGCGCTCTCTCCTCCGGCGGCGAGTCGCCCACAACCGCGTCCAGCCTTCGATCGGCGCCGCCGGCCACGAGCACCGCCGCCCCCGTCGGTTTGCAGGCCGTTCTGGTGTGCCTGACGATGGCCACCGGACTGGTCGACGCGGCGTGTTACCTGGGAATGGGACACGTCCTGGTGGCCAACATGACGGGCAACGTGGTGTTCCTGGGCTTCGCGATAGCCGGGGCCAAGGGCTTTTCCATCGCGTCGTTCCTCGTTGCGATCGGGTCGTTTCTGGTCGGCTCCGCCGGCGGCGGGCGGCTCGGCGCCCGGATGGCGGACAACCGCCGGCGGTGGCTGGTTACCGCTTCGGCGACCCAGACGGTTCTCGCCGCGGCGGCGGCCATCGCCACCGCGGCCGGTGCCCTGGGCCCGACCGGCACCGCCCGCTTCGCCGTGATCGCGCTGCTGGGCGCTGGGATGGGTCTGCAGAACGCCACCGTGCGGCGGCTATCGATCCCCGATCTGACCACCACCGTGTTGACTATGACCCTCACCGGGCTGGCCGCCGACTCCTCGCTGGCCGGCGGCGATAACCCACGACCAATCCGCCGACTGGCGTCCGTCGCAGCGATGCTCGCGGGCGGCGTGGCCGGAGGGCTCCTCATGCTCAACGCCGGCTTCACGACAACACTGGCCGTGATCGCCGGCGTGTTCGCCGCCACCACCGCCGGCTTCGCCGCTCTTACCGACACATCTATCCGCCGTTCCCAATCGCCGGGAGGCCACTCATGACCACGATGCCGGTGACCGAGATTCGCCGCCCCGCCTTCCTGAAACGGCTCAATCTCCCACGCATGCGGATGTAAGGAGCGAGGTCGTCCTGCAGGTCGTTCAGGCCTCGCTCGTCGGGATGACCGACGGCACCCCCTCGATGCTCGCGCCGATCTTTGCAGCCGCGTCTCGGAGCAACTCGAGAACCGCGCTGCTCGTCGGGCCGGCCACCGCACTCGGGGCGGGCGTCAGCATGGGGGCATCTCCGAAGCGCTGTCGGACACCGGCGAGCAAACCGGTCGCGGCTCGGCCGTCGTCCGCGGAATCTTCACCGGCGGAGCCACCGCGCCCTCGGCGGAATCTTTCACTCGCTCCCGTTCATCATCAGCGATGTCAACCGGGCCCTGGTGGTCGTCGGCATCGTAGTCGCTGCCGAGCTGTTCATCATCGCCTGGGTACGACACAGGTTCTTGAAGGCGTCGCTGCGCTCGTCGCTGATCGTCGTGACCCTCGGCGGAGCGATCGTGCTGGCATCGGCGTCGCGATCGGAAACACCTTAGTCGCGGTGGGTATCTTGCTTCGCACGAAGCGCCGCGAGCATCCCGCCTGCGACAGGAGGCCTTTGCCTGGCGCTCCTGAGACACCTGCATTGTGCTGGCGACGGTAATCGGCGAGGGACCTCGACGGGTTGCCGTTGCCTTCTTCCTGTTGTCGGTCAGCGGTCGATCATCTGCTGGGCGGCCGCGGGGTAGCGCTCGCCTTGCGCCTCGAGTTGCGCGTCCTCGATCTCGCGCAGGTCATCCGGTGTGAGCTCGATCTCGGCAGCGGTGATGTTCTCCTCCATGCGGTGCAGCTTGGTGGTGCCCGGGATCGAGACGATCCACGGCTTCTGGGCCAGGAGCCAGGCGAGCGCGATCTGTGCCGGGGTTCGCGTTGTTGCGGCTGCCGATGCGTCAAGCGCGGAGAGATGCACGGCGTCTCCGAAAGCGTTCTCGAAGCGCTGGCCCGCGCGCTGCAACCCGACGACGCCGAGCGGGCGCACCTCTTCAACCTCGCCCGAGCGGAACAACCGACGGTCGCGCCGCGCCAGCGCCGGCCGGCGAAGCAGCCGATCCGACCGAGCGTGCAGTACATCCTCGACGCGATCACACTCGTCTCTAAGTCGATCGCCAGCGTGACCCGCTGACGCCAAGGTAGCGGGATGCCCGGATACCATCGTGACGTGGCCGAGAAGCGAACTGAGGTTCTTATAACGCGGCCGGCGGTCACCGCGGCCGCGGTCCGCGACGCTGCGCTCACGCTGTTCGCAGCGCGTGGCTACCACGGCACGGCCCTGAGCGACATCGCCGAGCGGCTCGGGATCAAGGTTCCGAGTCTGTACAACCACATGGACTCCAAGCAGCAGCTGCTTGCGGACATCATCACCGCGACGACGGATGCTGTCTGGGCTGATTTTCGACTTGCTATCGAAGACGAACCCGATCCCGCCGAAGCACTTCGCAAGGCGGTGTACGTGTACGCGCTCCGACACGCGTGCCACCGGCGAGCCGCGATCATTGTCCATGACGACGTCGCTCACCTCGAGCAGCCGACCCTTAGCTCGGTTCTTGAGAAGCGTCGCGCTCACGAACGGGGCATGCGGGAGGTGCTCGACGCTGGTGTCGCGAAAGGCGCTTTCACCGTCGTCCACCCGCGGATGGCGTCGTTCGCGATTCTGGAGATGTGCGTCAGCATCGCCCGCTGGTTCCGCGATGACGGGCCGATGACCGCAGAGGAGGTTGCTGAGGCATACAGCATGTATGCCTCAGCGATCGCCGGCGCTCGCTCTCGCCGCCGTGGCGCTCGCAAAGAGCGGAACGGCAGGCCGGAGCGCTCCTCCTGAGCGACTCCCGAAGTCCCCGAGTTGGACGTCTCTGAGTTCGGTTGGGGCGGAGCATCCTTCATCACGCTGACCGCGACCTGCCCACAGCGAGACGAGCTGTACCTGGCCGCTCGACAGCGAGACCACATTGCCTCTGGCAGACGCCGTATGTGGCGGCGGGAAAGCTCTTGACAAAAACGCGCTCCTTCAGTTAGGCTAACGAGCGCTAGTTAGTAGAGGAGTTCGGACGATGGAGATCACGAATACTTTTACGGTGCCGCTGCCGGTCGATCAGACCTGGGATGTGTTGACCGATTTGGAGCGGGTCGCTCCGTGTATGCCCGGAGCGGCGCTTTTGGGGGTCGAGGGCGACGAGTACAGCTGGCTTGTGAAGCTCAAGGTCGGGCCGGTCGCTGCCAGGTATCAGGGGATCGCGCGGTTTTTGGAGCGGGACGAGAGCGCTCGCCGCGCGGTGATCCAGGCGGACGGCGAAGATCTCGGCGGTCAGGGCGGTGTGGCCGCGAAGGTCACGGCGACGCTGACCGCGCGGGGTGAGGGGACGGCAGTGCTGGTAAGGACCGATCTCGATATCGCCGGGCGGGTGGCGCAGTTCGGGCGTGGAGTGATCACTGATGTCTCGAACAAGCTCTTTGGCCAATTCGTCGAGCGCCTGGAGGACGAGCTCTCGCGGGAGATCGACGCGGTCGAGCTGCGACCAGCGACGCCGACCACTGACGGCGGTCCAGTCAGCGGCGCGGCGAGCCGGCAGCCGGCGGAGGACGTCGAGCCGATCGACCTGCTGTCCGCTGCCGGATCAGCACACACCGTAGCGAAGCTCGCCGCACCTGCCGCAGGCGCCGTCATGCTCGCGGTGCTAGCGCTCGGGATCCGCCGCACAAACAGGCGGCAGCCGAGGTGGTCCGGGCCGCAGACCATCCAGCTCTTCGCCATCAATCTCCCCAACCCGAACCCAAAGGGCTGACCGATGACAGACACACTCATACGCTTGCAGCTACGTGAAGATCTCACGATTGCGGGAGCACACGACAGCAAGACTCGGACGGTGTGGACGGAGGCGGCTTGACATGGATCTGCAGCTCCAGGACAAGGTCGTGTTGGTCACCGGTAGTGGCCAAGGCCTCGGCCGTGAGATCGGCCTGGCATTTGCCCGGGAGGGTGCGCACGTCGGTTTCCACTACAACACGTCGGCCGACGGCGCGGAGGCGGCAGCCGGCGAAGCGCGGTCGCTCGGCGTCCGTTCGATCGCTGTTGGGGCCGACGTGCGGGACGACGCCGCGATTGAGAGCGCCGTCCAGCGGGTGCACGATGAGCTCGGACCGATCGACGTGCTCGTCAATAACGCCGCCGTGGCGAAGCTGAAGCGGTTCCTGGAGACGACATCTGAGGACTGGGGATTCCAGGCAGAGGTGACCGTTACAGGGACCCTCCGGGTCACGCATGCGGTGGCGAAGCGGATGGTCGAAAACGGCGGCGGCGTTATCGTCAGCCTGCTCGGGGATTCGGGGCGGGTCGGTGAGGCGGGTCTTCTCGTCACCGCGACGATGCGCTCTTCGACGGTTGGGTTGACCAAATCCCTGGCCAAGGAGCTCGCTCGCGCTGGGATCCGCGCCAACGCGGTATCGATTGCGCTGGTCCAGACGGACAGCTTTGAGCGCCACGCCGGCGGAACAGAGGAGGAGCGAATGAAGAAAATCCTCGCGCAGTACCCTCTGCGACGGCTAGGGCGGCCCGAGGACGTGTGGCCGATGGTTTTGCTGCTGGCATCGCCGCTGTCGTCGTGGACGACGGGCCAGGTGGTGTCGGTCAACGGCGGCTACGCGATGCCCTGAGCGGAACGTGCGATGAGTACCAAGATAGAAGCACCACCGCGGCCGTCGGTCGTGGGTGCGCAGGTCCGCCGCAAGGAGGATCTTCGGCTCCTCACCGGCCAGGGACGCTACGTGTCGGACGTCGATCTGCCGCGCATGCGTCACGTGGCGTTCCTGCGCGGCCCGCACGGGCACGCCCGGATCCGCAGCGTGGATCCCAGCAATGCAGCGGCGCTTTCAGGCGTACAGGCCGTCTTCACCGGCACGCAGCCTGAGTTCTCGAACATGGCACTGCGAGCGATGTCGGCTCTGCCGACGTACGTCGAGACGGATCAGCCGGTGCTCGCCCATGACCGCGTGCGCTTCATGGGCGAGGCGGTCGCCGCAGTCGTCGCTAGCAGCCGGTATCTCGCGGAGGACGCGCTCGAGCTAATCGACGTTCGCTACGAGAAGCTGCCGGCCACGACCCGCACCGACGTGGCACCCGAGGTGCCGCTCCACGACGCGGCCCCGGACAACGTGCTCATCTCGCGGCTCTTCGACGCCGGCGATGTCGAGGCGACGCTAGCGGAGTCTGCGGTTGTCATCGAGCGGGAGGTGACCACCAACCGGCATGCCGGCAATCCGATGGAATGCCGCGCCGGGGTCGCGCGGTGGGACCCCTCCAGCGGGCGACTGACGCTCTGGTCCGGCACACAGGTACCCCACATTGCGCGCAATTGCATTGCCGACCTGCTCGACCTCCCCGAGGGAAATATCCGCGTGATTGCTCCCGATGTCGGCGGTGGATTCGGCACTAAGTCGGTCGTCTATCCCGAGGAGGTCGCACTCTGCATCATCGCCAGGGCGATGCCGGGCGTGCCCGTCAAATGGGTGGAGGACCGCATCGAGCACCTGCTTGCAGCGACGCACGCGCGCGATCACCGCTATTGGATCCGAGCCGGGTTCGCTGATGACGGGCAGCTCCTCGCGCTGGACGCGACGATTGACTGCAACGTGGGGGCCTACTCCGCTTATCCGTGGACGGCGGGCATCGAGCCGCTGATGGCCGGTGGCCTTCTTTTCGGGCCGTACAGGCTGGAGAACTACCGCTGCCTCACTCGTGGCGTCGCGACCAACACCGCGCCCGCGGGGCCGTACCGCGGAGTCGCGCGGCCAGCGACCGTATTCGCTATGGAGACAACGATGAACGTCGCCGCGCAGCGGCTCGGGATCTCGCCAGTGGAAATCCGCCGACAAAACCTCATCAAACCGAAGGACGTCCCATACCGCATGCCGACGCGCCTCGTCGACGACTCGGGACAGTATGAGCGGTGCCTCGAGAAGGCGCTCGAGGTCCTAGACTACGAACACTTCCAGGCCGAGCAGGAGCGACGCCGAGATGCCGGGGAGCTACCGATCGGCATCGGCATCGCGTGTTACAACGAGCTCACCGGCCTCGGCCGCGCCGCCTCAGCCGGGCCTCGGATGGCGTTCCGCACCGGTCATGACGCCTGCACGGTCAGGATCAACCCGGACGGCCGCGTGACCGTGTTCAGCGGTGTGACATCACAAGGGCAGGGGCTCGAGACGACCATCGCTCAGGTCGTCGCCGATGCCGTCGGCGTGGCCTTCGAGGACGTGACCGTCCACATCGGCGACACCGACACGGCGCTCTGGGGCTTCGGTGCGTTCTCCTCCCGCCAAGCCGTGATCGGGGGCGGCGCAGCCCACCGAGCCGGCACCGCGGTCCGCGAGAAGGCGCAACGCCTTGCCGCCGGCCTGCTCGATGTCGATCCTCAGCAGCTCCGCCTCGAGGCGGGCGGGTTCTACCTCGACGACGAGTTAGCAGCGCTGCCGCCGATCTCTCTGGCGGAGGTCGCCCGCGTCGCATATCTGGAGTCCAACCGGCTGCCCGAGGGGATCGAGCCGGGGCTCGAGGCTACCCGCTTCTATGACCCGATCCGTGGCGCTTTCGCCGCCGGGGCGCAGCTCGCCGCGATCGAACTCGATCCGGCAACCGGCGCATTGAGGATTTTGAAATGGGTCTGCGTCGAGGACGCCGGGATCATCGTCAACCCCCAGATCGTCGAAGGGCAGATCCTGGGCGCCATCGCCCAGGGCATCGGCGGTGCTCTCTACGAGCACCTTGTCTACGACGAGAGCGGCACCCTCATGACCGGCACGCTGATGGATTACCTCATGCCAACCAGCGCCGAGATGCCGGACATCACGATCGAGCACTGCTCTAAACCGGCCGAGAATCCCACAGGCGTCCGCGGAGTCGGTGAAGCCGGCACACTCGGTCCCAACGCCGTCATCGCTGGCGCGCTCACCGACGCGATCGGGGTCGACATCGACCGCCTTCCGATCACACCTGGATCTGTGTGGAAGGCGCTTCAGTGATTCGTTTCGAGTCACGTGGCAGCGGCGGCCTGATCACGCTCGAACGGGTCGGAGTTCGCAACGCGTTGGACGTCGAGCATCTCGCTGAACTCCGCCGTGCCGTCGAACAGGCCGAAGCCGAACAGATGCGCGTTCTGACGATCACGGGCGCCGGAACGAGCTTCTGCTCCGGCGCAGATCTTCACGGGCTCTACGGCGAGACCTTCCGAGATGCCCTATACGGCACGCTACGAACGATCCGGTCGGCGAGAATCCCGGTGCTGGCAGCCATAAACGGGCCCGCGATCGGCGCGGGGACTCAGCTTGCGATCGCATGTGATCTCAGGATTACCGCGCCGGCGGCGATCTTCTCGATTCCCACGGCCAAGATCGGACTATCGGTCGACCCGTGGACGATTCGCCGGCTGGCACAGCTCGTCGGCGGCGCTGTCGCTGCCGGGATGATGCTCGGCTCCGAGCAGCTCACCGGGGAGCAGGCCCACCAGCAAGGCCTAGTAAACCGGCTCGGGGACCTTTCCGACACGCTCGCCTGGGCAGAGGAGATTTCGCAGCTCGCGCCCCTCACGCTCGCCTACTCGAAACGCGTCTTGGACGAACTTGTAACGGACGCCGCGGCAGCCGAATTGACGGATGCCTTCCTCGCATGCTGGGAAAGCCAGGACTTTCAAGAGGGTCAACACGCCCGGCGTGAGCGCCGACCACCCAACTTCCGGGGTATCTGATGAAACCCGCACCTTTTGACTACACGAGGGCGGCCAGCGTCAGCGAGGCGGTGCAAGCGCTCCGTGCGGCAGATGGCGAGGGCAAGCTCATCGCCGGCGGACAAAGCCTCACGCCGATCCTCGCGCTCCGACTGTCCCGCCCCAAGCTGCTGATAGATATCAACGACATTCCCGGCCTCTCACGGATTCGCCATCTGCCGGGCGGCAGGATCAGCATCGGCGCCCTGGTCCGGCACCGCGCGCTCGAGCGGCAACGTCACCATCCGCTCCTCGCAACCGCCGCACCGTGGATCGGCCACAGCGCCATTCGATCCCGGGGCACCTTCGGAGGAAGCCTCGCCCACGCCGACCCAGCCGCCGAATTGCCCATCATCGCCACCGCAACCGACGCGATCGTGCATATCCACGGAGCAGACAGCTCGCGCTCGATCCCCGTGGAGGACCTGCTTGTGGGGCCGCTGGATACCACGCTGACCGAGGACGAGATGATCACGTCCATCGACCTTGTCGTCCCCCACCGCTGGGGCTTCGCGGAGTTCTCGCGCCGGCACGGCGACTTTGGACTAGTGACGGTCGCGGTCGCCGAGATCGAGGGGCGGACGCGAGTAGCAGTCGGCGGAGTTGCCGGCACCCCCTATCGCGACCCGGAGTCAGAACGGACTCTCGGCCCCGGTCGCTGGAGCGAGGCGACCATCGATCAGACCGCCCGTGCACTGACAGCGGGCATCGAACCGACTCCCGACGTTCACTCGACTGCGGAGTACCGAAAGTCGCTGGCACAGGAGCTCGTCCGGCGTGCGCTACGGCAAACCAACGCGTCGCACCCGGAGGAGCTCGAATGACAATCCAGATTACCGTCAACGGTCAACACGTGAGCCTCGACGTCGAGCCACGCCGCACGCTCGCGGACGCACTGCGCGAGGACCTTCATCTGACCGGAACCCATCTCGGCTGCGAACACGGGGTGTGCGGCGCGTGCACCGTACTCGTCGACGGCGAGCCCGTGCGCTCCTGCCTTATGTTTGCCATCCAAGCCGAGGAAAAGTCAGTAACGACCGTCGAAGGCCTCGCCGCCGACGACGGGACCCTGCACGTCCTGCAGACAGCCTTCTCCGACCACCACGCACTCCAATGCGGGTTTTGCACACCAGGGATGCTGCTCTCCGCCCTCGATCTCCTGCACCGCGAACCCAACCCGAGCCGGGGCCAGATCCGTGACGAGCTCTCCGGCAACATCTGCCGCTGCACCGGATACGTCGGCATCGTGAACGCCGTCGAAGCCGCCGCCTGCACGCTACGGGAGCAGTTCGGCGAGGATGACGACCAAACGCAGCGCGACGGCGAATGGGCCATGACGCAATCGAACGACGTCGGTGACACGTAGCGATCGCAGGCCCTCATCAAAGCAAGCGACAGCATGGCGCCCGCCTTGCCCAGTGACCTTCGGGGTCGCCAACGTTTTCGTGCGCAATCGCGGTTCTGGAGCCCCCTAGGGCGGGAGAAGCAAGATCTGCACCCATCGCGAACCCCACGATGCGCAATCACGGGGCAGGCCGTGACGGCGCGATGTACGAGCTCCTGAGCACCGCGCGCAATCAACCTGGATGGATCGGATGACACCTGCTCCGCGCGGTGGACGACCATACCGTTCGGGACCATCGTCGGCACGCTGGACAGCCGGGAGCATTGAGAAACGTGCCACAACGAACCGCAGTCGGGCGAAACGAAGCCCATCGAAGCTTCGTGCGCGGTGGGCAAGGACGAGCTAGTCGAGGTCGAGCCGGCCTGGCCCATCGGTGCGTTTACATACGCATCAGGCGATCCTCGCTGCTGGCGGGTGACTTCCGCTATCGGCCAAACGCAGTGACGCCGTCCCCGCTTTAGGGACCCATCGCTCGTCGACGAAAGATGTCATGACGTCGATGCCGGCACGGCCAGCTCGCGCTGCTGAAGTCGGACATTATGGGTAGTGCCCTCCCGCGTCGCGGCCATGGCCCTCGAGTCCGGCGATGGAAGTGGGGGCGCGATGCGCCGATCACGCGCTCCGCTTGGAGGTTCGCTATAGCCGCAGGCCGGCGCTCGCCGGGATCACCGGCGGTCGGCGGTGGTGGAGGGTGTCCACGGTTTCGCGCGTATCGATTCCCTGGAGATAAATCGACGTGATCCCGAGGTGCGGATGCCCGAGTTGCCGCTGGATGATCGCCAGCGGGATCCGTTCGTGCGCCATTTCAATGGCGTGAGCGTGCCGGAGCTGATGCGGCGCGAACCGCCGCCGCACACCGGCCTGGGCCGCGAGCCGACGAAGCTCGCCCCGAGCAGCTGCCGCCGACCAGCCGCTCCCGCGCGTCGGTCCAGCAAGGATGCAGAAACACGGGCCGATCGGCAACTGGATCCGGTGCTCGCTCCAGCGAGCGACGTGCTCCCAGCCCCAGTCGTCGATCCCGACCATCCTTCGCTTCCCGCCCTTACCGGCGCGGACCAGCACCGACCCGGTCTTCGGGTCCAGATCGGACTCGGTGAGCGCGAGCGCCTCGCTGATCCGCAAGCCCGCGCGGCACACGATCGCGATCAGACCACGAAGCCTGTCCGCATAGGCGCCTGGCCCAGCTTCACGCATCACGAGGCGGATCCGCCGGGTAGCGCAGCCCCCGGTTCGGCGGTGCGCACCCCGCCCAGTGACCGGGGGTCGCGGCCGGTGACCGCACGCGGCCGGTGACCGCACGCGGCCGGTGACCGCACGCGGCCGGTGACCGCACGCGGCCGGTGAAGTGTCCACCGGTCCTGGCTCGGACATGATGTCCTCCAATCGATCGTCCCGGCCCCCGGCCGCGCCGATCAACCGGGCGCTTGCATAACGGCGCGAGCTCCCATGTCCCCGCCCGATGCCCACCGAGAAAAATGCAACCCCTTAACGTCTCACGCGGCCACGCCGAAGTCGCGAGCGCTTCGCCTGGAAACCAGCAGCGAGGAACCGGCCGCCAACTGGACCAGGCAGCTTTGGAACCACCTCGCTGACAAGCTTGGTCGAGCCAGGGTCAGCGCCGACCAGCTCGTACCGTCACGGCCTGACTGCGATCAAGCGTCGATCTTCGCGGCTACCTCATACACCTCGACGGAACGACGACGACCCGGATTTCCAGAGCCTGGCGGATCCATTGCGTTCAACGTCGCGTCTCCCCGTCGCAAGTCCTCCTCGGTCTCGAACAGGGTGATCGACATGACTTTTCCTACATCTGCCTGGTGGAGCAGGAGGAAGCCAACAGCAGGCACACCTTCTGGTGGTCCGGCTGCAGCGCGGCGCTTGATCTCATGGACCCCCTCACGCACTTGATCTGGATCGCCCGCTTCAAACGTCGCTACTCGCGCGTGCATACGCCGCTCCTTTGTCTTGAGCCGCCAAGCCTAGGCGATTCGCAAGAAATCCCGCGCCCGGGCGCTCGCCATACCAACGCCACGTGCGGTTGCACGTCGGCCGCATCACCGCACCCGACGTCGAGACTGTCGCGTTGGACGAAGCGCGGAAGCCTGGTCAGCAGTGATGCTCAATGCCGACGGGCAGCGTCACCCACGCGTGCTTGCGCGACTCCCAGACGGAGAAGTTGGGCTGCGGAAACATCGGATCGGCGAATGCGCCGACGGGAACTGCCACGACGTCTGGCGCGGAGCCCAGGCTGTAGTAGACCGTGGCCCCACATCGGGGGCAGAAGTTGAACGTCCTCGGTTCTCCCTCCTCGGAGATCCGGACGTATTCGTGGGAGCGTCCGATGATGCGGACACGATCGCGCGAGAACCGCGCCTGCAACCCGAAGGCGCTTCCTGTCCGGCGCTGGCACGCCAGGCAATGGCAGACCGAAACGCGCAGCGGCTCTCCCTCGGCTACCAGACTGAGCTGACCGCAGCTGCAAACGGCGTCCCACATGGCCACCTAGCACAGGCTAGACCGCGACGGTGACGGCCGATGCTTCGTAGCCTCTTACCTCTGTCAAGATTGAGCCGATATGCCAGTGGATTAGCCGGCGGCTGCCACTTGCGGCCCCTGGCCCACCGGCAGGTCGGCAGGTGCCTCCGGCGATGATTGTCTGCATCCGCTCCGCCGTCCAGCATCGCGACGGTCACCGTCGAGCCGTCTAGCGTCGCCAGAAGGCCAGCCGCTGGACCGACGCCGTGAGGATGTGGCCCCACGTGAGCTGTGCGTCTCGGCGCTGTGAGATCGCCTCGAAGGGGCTGAAGCGCATCTCGCCCCCGGTCCCGAGCGCGATCGAGCCGTCGTCCTGCCGGGTACCGTCGATGAAGATCCAACCGCGCTCGACGCGAACGCTCCCACTCATCCCCAGAGCGTAGCTGTTCCAAGTGGCGCGCCGGGTCGAGCAGAGTGACCGATCCGCAGCCCGGATGAGCTACAGCACACGCCCTTTGCAGCTACTTCGCAGAAGCCCGCCGGGGGACTCGAACCCCCAACCCCTTCATTACAAGAGAAAGCCAGGGGAGCAACGGCTGGCTACGGCTGGTAATGGCGAGGCACGAAATCCCCCGTAAATCGCTGACGAATGCGGTGGACGTCCGTTACCCGCTGAATCGGGACGAGGCGAAGCCAGTGGACGCGCAGTGGACGCGCTCGGTCCCAGCATGAACAGCATGCCGGAGGAAGCTCAGGGCCGGGATCTGCCTCGTGGAAGTTCGGTCCGGCACCGCTCGAGTGATGTCAGCCGCCAACCACGATTTCGTGGCGCTGGCGAAGACCAGCGACCAGCCAGAGCCTCCATTCTCTGAGGTGTCTCGGAGGGCGCGTTGGTGATCCTCGCGGTACCCGACGTCGGCGCGTCCATCGCGCGTTGGCCTGTGGCCGCGCCTTATCGGCAGGAATCCTGCAGCGCCGGCTGCACGACGGCCACGACCCGCCGGTCCCGAAGGCGAGAGAGTTTTCCGCTGCGACCCACCTCGGGGAGATGCTGATGGCCGCCTCCCGGAACACCGCGTCCGCCGCCAGCCACGTGGTGGGGCCAGGATCGCCGCGAGCTCCCCTGCTTTCAAGTGAGACCCAAAGCCATAGAAGCAGTCAGGAGCGAAGTTGCCGGCCCGCGCCGCCTGAGAGCAATTGGCTTCTACGCCTTGCTGTGTCAGCTCGCCAACGAACAACGCCACACCGGTGAGCATCACCGGCTGCGCTTCACCTACGACGAGCTCGCCGCCCGGGGCGCAATCGCGAGGCGCAACGTCAAGATGATGCTCGATTACCTCGAGCGCGCCGGCGTCGTCCGCTGCGGGCGCCTGGTCGACCCCGAGCGAGGCGCGACCATCAGCATCTTGCACCTTCTGATCCAAGATGGTCCGTGGACGGCGATCACCGTCAACGTGGCCGATCAGCTTGCCAGCAAACGGACTAGCGGTCATTTCCTCCGGGACATCGGCCTAACGATCGTGCTGCTCGAGTTCTGCGTCGCCCAACGCAACCATCTTGACGGTTTGAGGACCGAGGTATCGCGGAACGAGATCGCAAACCAGGCGGGGATCACCGTAGATCGAGTAGACCAGTGCGTCCGGCTCTTACAGGCCGCCGGCTTGCTCAGGATCACCCGCCGGCGCCCGGCGAACGGCGGCAGAAACCTTCCCAATCTCTACATCATCCAAGAAGCACCCCTCACCCCCGACAAGGGCGGCGAAACGGAACTGGCAGGGCCGCAAACCGGAACTGGCAGGGCCGCAAACCGGAACTGGCAGGGACGCAGACCGGAACTGGCAGGGCGGCAAACCGGAACTGGCAGGGCCACGAAACGGAACTGGGAGGGCGGAATTTCCGCCATCCCACCGCCCGAAACGCGGCCCTCTTACGCGCGCGTGGGATGGGCTGTACAAGAAAAGGCAATAGAACACACCCCAACGCCATCGCTAGATGAAAGAGGCGGGGGGAGGGGGAGATCGAGTCTGCTCATGGTCTCTGCCAGTCGTTTGTTGATGCTTGGGAGCCGGTCCTCGGTAGCGCTCCCGCTGCTCAGTACGCAGCCGAGTGCGAGCAATGGACTGCAGCTGCGGCTCGACTGCTTGAGCGGCATAGCCGCGAACGTCTCGGACGGGCGTTGGAGCAGATGCTGGTTGACGAGATTGTCGGGTCGCGGGCGTTGACGATGCCCAGCTTTGAGCGAGCCGCCGATCAGTTGATCGCCCGCGAGCACGCCCGCCGCAGACGGCCCACGCCCGGCGCACCCAGCCCCTCGGGCGGAAGGATGGGATGGCCACAAGCTAGACAGGAGCTCGAGCGCGCGATCCAGCGCCATGGCCGCGACCAGCGCGACCGCGCTCTCTCCGAGCTCGCCGAGGTCGACCCGAGACTGGTTAGGTTTGTGGAGCGCGTGCGCTGGAGCACCCTGTGCGAGCAGCCACTCAGGTTCGTCGAGCAGCGCTATAGCCAACTGTGGTCGGACATCACCCAGGAAGCCCTCATGCGACAGGAGTCCCGGCATGAGCACCACCACCAACGGTCAGCGCACGGCTGCCGCAATGGTTCCTCCGCACAACCTCGAAGCCGAACGGTCCGTGCTGGGATCGGTGCTCCTCACCAATTGCTGCCGACGATGCTCCTCGACGTTGGTCTGTCCGAATCCGACTTTTACCGCGATAAGCACGGGCTGGTGTTCGCCGCGATGCGCGCCCTGCACCAAGCCAGCGAGCCCATCGATCATCTCACTGTCGCCGATCAGCTCGAGCGCCAAGGCCAGCTCGACGCGGTAGGGGGCAGAGCGGCGGTCGAGCAGTTCGTCGGCTGGGTACCGGCCGCGGGACACGGGGTCCACTACGCGAGGATCGTCCGGCAGCTGTCGCAACTCCGTCGGCTGCTCACCGCCACCTACCAGATCCAAGCGGACGTCTACGAGCGCAACGACGATCCCGATCACCTACTCGATCGCGCTGAGCAGCTGATCTTTCGCGCTCCGCGCCGATCACCAGCGGGCCACCGCGCGGATGCTCGATGACGCGGTAGGGGAGGAGCTCGAACGACTCGAGCAAGCGGCGCTCCAGAACCGCCAGCTTCCTGGGCTCTCCACCGGACTGACCGACCTCGACCGACTCCTCGGGGGGCTCCAAAATGGCCGGCTATACGTTCTCGCCGGCCGGCCCGCGATGGGCAAGAGCCTGCTGACCCTACAAATCGCCCGGCAGATCGCAACGCGAGAGCAGCAGCGAGTGCTGTTCGCATCGCTGGAGATGAGCGACTCAGAAACCGCCCAGCGGCACCTCGCAGCCGAATCCGGGATCGATCCCGAACGCCTGCACCTCGGCCGGATCGAATCTGATGACTGGGCGCCGCTGCTCAGCGCCGCCGCCAGGACTAGCAACGTTCCATTTCACCTCCTGGACGACGGCGATTTATCGCTGAGCAAACTCCGCGCCCAAGCCCGGCAAGTCGCCATCCGCGACCAGAGCCTGCGACTCGTCGTCGTTGACTACCTCCAGCTGATGCGAGCCGAACGCCCGAGCGGTAACCGCGTCGAGGACGTCTCCGAGTTCAGCCGCGGCCTCAAACGCCTTGCCCGCGAGATCAACTCTCCCGTCCTTGCCGTAGCGCAGCTTTCCCGTGCCGTGGAACAACGCCCCGACAAGCGCCCCCTCCTATCTGACCTGCGTGAATCGGCCAGATCGAAGCCGATAGTGACTGCGTGCTGATGCTCTACCGCGACGATTATTACGACCGCGACTCAGAGCGGCCAGGGGAGATGGATATCTTGATCCGCAAAAACCGCCAAGGACGCCTCGGTCAAGTCACGGTGAAGATCGACGATCAACTCCGCTACACCCCGCTGGCGCCCAGACCCTTCTAGATCGGGCGATCGGTCATCGCTGGCGCATGATGAGACGACACGCGATCAATCGCGCAGCATAAGCCGACCCGAACCGTGGCTCGATATCCCGTGCGATCGCGCACATCCCGCTTGAGAAGTTGATTATGCTCGAGCTCGCTGGGGCCGATGGGTAGTCAGGGGGCGAAAAATGGCCATAGGCAGGCCCGCATTCCGGCAAACGCACAAGCGCGGGTGATACACAGATTTTCACTGAACCGTGCCCTCGCCCGCTCCGAGGAACCGCGATCAAAGAGGAAGGTCGAGCTCGACATGCAGACCCTCATAGCTGGAGTGGCTGGCAGGCGTACCTCAAAGCCGACGGCGATTCCACTCCTATAGCTGGCTTATCTAGATGCCTTGGTGTCGCTGTCAGTGTTGTTGTTGGTGACGCGTGTCGGCGACATGTCAGCCTCGTGGACTTGGGTGCCAGCTTGTCGCTTGGCTGGCCGTGTGCTGCGAGCGGTGTGCCCGTTTTCGGGTCTTCGGAGTAGCGCTCTGTGGTCGAGGAGATTTGCCGGCTCGGCGAGGAGCTTGCATTCATCGATAGAGCGGCAATGGCAGTCGCGGCAGTAGCGCAGGAGCGCTTGGACGGTGGTGGCCCGGCCGATCAGCTGGTCGATTTCGGGGAGTTTGTGGTGTGCGAGGCGGCGGAGGCGTTCGTGGGCAGGCCCGTCGCGTGAGCCGAGGAGATCTTTGATCTCGTTGAGGCTGAACCCGACGCGTTGGGCAGCGTCGATGATCGTGAGGCGCCGGAGCACGGAGGGCTGGTAGTGGCGTTTGCCGGCGTGTCGGGCGGGCGGTTCGATCAGTCCGCGGCGCTCGTAGTAGCGCAGGCGGCTTGCGCTCATTCCGGCTTGATCGGCGAGCTCGCCGATCGACATTCCGTTGGCGGTGTCGCGCATGACTGAGGTCGTGCTTGACTTAAACCTGGGTTCAGGTGCGAGGGTAGCGACCGATCATGCTCGCACCTTCAGCTCCGCCCACGATCAGCCCGGTGCTGGCGCCTGCCGAACCGCCCGTCGCGGGGCTGCGGATGCTAGTGGCGACGAATGGGTCGCCGGCCTCGCAGCGAGCGACGGCCGTCGCGGCGGCGCTGGTTGCCGAGTGCGCGGGCCAACTGGTGGTGGTGCACGTTCTCGCGGCGCTGGAAGTGCGAGTTGTTCGGCTGGGTCCGACGGTCGAGTCGGTGTCGTGGTCCGATGATCCGTTTTCGGACCCGGTGTTGCTGGCTGCGCGTCGGCTTGCGTGGATGAGCGGCGTTGTGGCGCGCGTCGCGTTGGTTGCCGGCCCGCCGGCCGACGGGATCGTGATCGTTGCCCGTCAGATCAGCGCGGGACTGATCGTGATGGGCAGAGGTCGCGCGCCCGGGTGGCGGGCGGGGTGGTTGGCAGCGTCGACCCGGGCGCGTGTGGAGCGGCGTGCTGCGGTTCCGGTGCTTGCGGTCCCCGCTGTTCGTGGGGGTCAGGCGGCGCCACGCGGTGTGCCGGCCGTCGTGGTGGACGAGGCGTGGCCATGTTGACGGTGTTTGGCGCGTGTGTGGTGACGTTCATGATGCTGATGTATGCGCTTGAGGGTCGCGGGCGCGGGTTCGTGCTTGCGTTCGCGGTCGGGTGCGCGCTGTCGAGCTCGTATGGGTTTCTGGCCGGCACGTGGCCGTTCGGGATCGTTGAGGCGATCTGGTCGCTGGTCGCGGTCAGGCGCTATCTCGCGTTGCGCGCGGATGCGGCTGGGATGAGCGCGGCGAGCAGTGCTGATAGCGCGTCGGAGCGCTCGGGCTCGGCGCCGATCGAGAGCACACGGTGAGACGGGTCGTAGGCGAGCGTGAAGAAGCTGCAGCAGTCGCGCTCGATCGACAACGTCTGCTCGAGCAGTTCTCCGTCGACCTGCTCTGCGAATAGGACACGGGCGCTGGCCATGGCGTGGTTTCGCTCCACGGCGAGCACGCTCGCGCTCAGGTCTCGGTAGCGGGCGAGCTGTTGGGCGAGTTGCCGGTCGTCGAGCTCACAGCCTGATGGCGCCATTGGCAGCGGCCGGGGTTCGCGGCTCATGGCCGGCAGCAGTGCTCGTCGCAGGGTTCGGCACCGGTGAGCGTCGTCGGCGCGCAGCATCCCTGATCGCGCCAGGTTTCCCGGCCTTCGTAGACGGCGATCGCGGCGATCGCGACCGCGATCGCGGGGTCGGCCCACCAGATCCCGAACAGAGTGTTGACGAGCAGGCCGGCGAGCACGCCGGCGGCGAGGTAGGCGCACAGCATGTTTTGGGTGCCCTCGCCGGCGGTCGCGGCCGAGTCCAGCTGCGAGCCGATCCGCTGCTTGGCGCGACCGAGCAGCGGCATCAGGACGAGGCTCGAGATCGCGAGCGCGATCCCGGCGGGGCTGCTCGACGGATGCGTGCCGTTGATCAGGGTGCGAATCGCGTCCTGGGCGATGTAGGGGGCCAGGAGGAAGAAGCTGGCAGCGACGAGCCGCTGCGCGCGGCGCTCCGCGTGCTCAGAGACCCGGCGGTTGCCGGTGAAGCGCCAGATCACGATGATCGACGCGAGCGCCTCGATCACCGAGTCAAGCCCGAACCCCAAGAGCGCGACTGACCCGGCCGCGACGGCGGCGGTGATCGCGACGCCCCCTTCGATCGTCATCCACGCGAGGCTTCCCCAGGAGAGCGCCTTCGCCTGCCGGATCAGTCGCTCGCGGTCCCGTTCTCTTTCGCACGGTGTCGTCGCAGCGGTGGCCGGTGTGACCTGGAGTGTTGGCAGCTCGATCGGCACGATCACACCGTCGCGCGGCCGGCGCTCAGGACCGCGTCCAGGAGTTGGCGACCGAGCGCGGTGAGGGTGTAGAAGACGATCTTGCCGTCTCGCCGTGAGCTCGCGAGGCCCGTCTCGCGCAGCGCCTTCAGGTGATGGCCGACGAGGTTCTCGGCTTTGCCGGTGATCCACGCGAGATCGCAGACACAGAGCTCGCTGCCTTGTCGTAGCGCGAGCGCGATGGCGGCGCGGGTCGGGTCCCCAAGCGCTCGCCCGCGGGCAGCTGTGCTCGCGGTCATCTCGGGGTCGAGCGCTGCGCGGATCGCCTCCGCGCGCGGTAGGTCCAAACACAGCAGATCGCAGCGGTCATCGGCCATCGGCTCATCCTAACGGCCATTGAGGTGAAGTTGGGTGGACGCGGCTCGTGGCGGGAGCTCCTCGCCGGGTTCGCATTGGGCCATATCAATAACTGGACATACAATGATGTGTCGATGGCTCATGGTGGCGAGACCGATCTGGCGTTCCTGTCGGCTGAGACGGCGAGCTCGGTGGCCGAGACGATGCAGGCGCTCGCGACCCCGAGCCGGGTACGGATCCTCAGCCGGCTCGGCGCCGGGCCGTGCTCGGTCGGGCAACTCGCGCACGACATCGGCATGGGTCAGCCGGCGGTTTCCTCGCAGCTGCGGGTGCTCCGGCATCTCGGGTTGGTCGTCGGCGAGCGCGATGGCCGGCATGTGATCTATGCGCTGCATGACGATCACGTGCGTGCGCTGCTCAGCGAAGCGGTCTCTCACACCGAGCATCTGCGGCTCGGGCTCGCCTCGCGTCCGAGCGAGCAGGCGCTCATCGCGTGAGCAGCGCCGCGCCAGCGTTGCTCGCGGCCGCCGCGGGCGTGGGGTTCGGGCACGCCATCCTGCCCGACCACTGGGTTCCCCTGGCCGTGCTCGGCCGGACCCGTCGCTATCCGTTGTCGCGGATCGCCCGTCTTTCCGCACTGGCCGGGGTCGCACACGTCCTGGTCTCGATCGTGCTCGGCGCGGTGATCGTCGTGGTCGGGTTGCAGTTCCGCTCCACCGTGCAAAGCGCGCAGGACACGATCATCGGCTGCGTGCTGATCGCAACCGGCCTCGGGTTCGCCGCCCTCGAGCTGATCGGCCACGGTCACCACCACGACCACGATGACCACCATCATGAACACGGATCCCACCGCGGTCACGATGAGCGGCGCTCACGCGCTTCGGAGGGCCGATTGCACGGGCTCGCCGCGGTGATGGTCCCGTTCGGCGCGGCAGCGTCCCCTGATCTGACGATTCTGCCGGTGTTTCTCGCGGCGACCACAGCTGGGGTCGCGACCGCGGTGGGATCTGTGGCGGTGTTCGCAGCGGTGACGATCGCGACGATCGTGGGTTTGACGCTCGCCGCCGCGCGCGGTGGCTATGAGATCAAGGGCCCGTGGCTGGAGCGTTGGGGCAACGTGTTCACCGCGCTTGTGCTCGTCGGCATCGGACTGCTGGTGCTCACAGGCGTGCTCTAAGCGCCAGCGGCGCTGTCTCAGCGCCACGGGCGGTTCGTGACACTTCTCGGATCCTCGCTCTCGTGTGACCCGCGTGCAGCCTCGGCGTCCGTCAGCTGGTGCCGTCCAGCGCTCCAGTCAGCTCGCGCACCCGGCGCGGTCCGGCTCCCCTGATGGTGGCACGCCCTGCCGGGCGTGCAGCGGGGTCGCAACGGCCCGCGCCTGGCGGGCCCGAAGCGAAAGGACCAACGATCATGCGCACCCCCCGACGGCTCACCGATGCCCAGCGCGAGCAGCGCCGCACCGCCGCCCGCCAACGCCTCGACGAGGCCGCCCAACAACTGCTCACCTCAGACGGCTGGCAGCGACGGGTTCACGTGCGCGCCAGAGGCGGCCTCGCGCGGCTGTCGCTCAACAACCAGCTGCTGGTCGCACTCTCCTGCCCGGACGCGACGTTCGTCGCGGGGTTCAAGGCCTTGCTGGCGCTCGGGTATTGCGTGCGCAAGGGCGAGACCGCGATCCGGATCATCGCACCGATGCCGATCAAGGACCGAGACGCCCACCGGCAGTCAGACGAGGACGCCCAGCCGCGGTTGCTGTTCAAGGCGGTCTCGGTGTTCGATCGCGCCCAGGTCGCAGTTCTGGAGGGTGTCCAGCCCACGCCGCTTGAACCACCCTGTCAGCCGTTGAGCGGCGACTCGCACGCTCATCTGCTCGTCCCGATGCAAGCGTTCACCGAGTCGCTCGGCTTCGCCGTCAGATTCGAGTCGATCCCGGGCCAGACAGGCGGTTGGTGTGATCAGAAGGCCCGGCGGATCGTCGTGACGCAGAGCAGCCGGCCAACGCGCGGTTGCGGATCCTGATCCATGAGACGATCCACGCGCTCGGCGTCGGGTATGCCGAATACGGTCGCGAGCGCGCGGAGGTGATCGTCGACACCGCGACCTATGTCGCGGCGGCCAGCGTCGGTCTGGACGCCAGCGGCGAATCGATCCCATATATCGCCGGCTGGGGCGAGGACGGAGCGCTTGAGGCCGTGACCAGCTTTGCGACGACGATCGACGAGCTCGCTCGCCAGGTCGAGACCGCGCTCACCCCGGCGACCATCCCGGCGCTGGCCGCGTGAGTCAGCCGCCGGTGCTGGCGGCGCGCTGCTGGCCGTAGGCGATCGCCAGCTCCTGCTTGAGACTTGCGTTCTCCTCCCGCAGCCGCTGATTCTCTACACGCAGGCTCTCGACGCGCGGGCGCAGCGACGCCTCGCTCGCGCGTTGGGGCGCCGGCACTACGCCCTTGGGGGGTGGTCTGCGGTCGCGGCGCCGCTGGATCTCGTCGCGCAGCGCGAGCTGGGTGTAGAGCCACTGGCGCGAGACGCCCGCTCGGCGCGCGACCGCCTGAAACGAGATCTCAGCGCCCTCCCGGTCAAGCGCGCGCAGCGCCTCCTCGGCGCGCGCGACCGCATGGTCGTGGCGGGCCGCGGCTGCCTTGGCGAGTTGTTCACCGGACATCGGCACCCTCCAGAGACTCGAGCCCGTCGATGATTCGGACGAGGTTCAGGCGCACCGGCTCGTTCATCTCCCCCAGCCGCCGGCGCCCGTCCGCCTGCGCCTCGGCGATGAGCTGCTCGGTGCGGCTCAGCTGGTCGCGGTGCTGGGGCAGGAACTCGGTGGTGGTCAGGAAGCTGTCGCAGGTCAGGCACGCATTGGGGTGCGGGCAGGTCTGCTGCAACGGCAGCCCGCAGTAGCCGTTGGCGAGGGTCTGCTTCGCGCGCGAGAGGTTCTCCAACGCCCAGGCCGCGTCAGACATCGCCGATCCGGCCGGCTCGAGCGGGATCAGCTCGCCGCGGACGTTGACGCGCTGTGTGAAGCGCTCCCACTCGCGCCGCAACGTCTGGTCTTTGATCGTCGCGTCGCGGGCGGTCATCTCCGGCGTGGCGTGGTCGAGCATCCGTTGCACCTGTCTCCAGCGGCACCTCGTTGTTGATCATCCGCGTGCCCAGCGTGTGGCGGAACTGGTGTGAGGTCACCCACACCGGCCGGCCGCTCGCGTCACGAATCCCGCGGTCGGTCATCCAGCGGGCGATCCGGAGATTGACGTAGTGGCCGTCCATCGCTCGCTCCCCGGTCGGGTTCGCGCGCTTGCGGGGCAGCAGCAGCGGCGGATCGAATCCGTAGCGGGATCGCAGCTGGATCTGTTGGCGGCGGATCTGCTCGATCAGCCGTTGGCTGATCGGAATGATCGTCTCCCGGGAGAGCTTGTAGTTGCGGAAACGTAGGTAAGGCGCGCCCGCCTGATCGATCGTGACCGGATCAAACGGCAGATGACGAGCGTCAACAGATCGCAAACCGGTTTCGATCAGCACGATCAGCAGCGTGCGCAGCGTCTCGTCGGGCAGCTCGGCGAGACTGGTGTCGTTGTCGATCTGGCCCATCACGAACTCGTTGATGAACCGCGGCATCGCGCGCTGCTTGGCGGGGATCTCCCCGCGGTAGTAGGTCGCGTTCGCCGGCAGCCCTGGCGCCCACTCGTGCGGACGGACGTCGTCGAGAAACACCTTCAGGTCGGTGAGCAGCCCGTTCTGGCGCATCGCGGAGACCGGCAGCGTGTGCACGTGCGCGCGATAGTCCTCAAGCACCCGTCGCGTGATCCTCGACGGACTCCCAAGCTGCTCGCCGCGGTCAGCCAGCCAACTGGTGAACCGCCGCAGCGAGCTGGTCGACACCGCGATCGACGCGGGAGACTTCGTCACCGTCGTCAGCCGCCAGCGCGCCCACCGCTTCGCCAGCGCCTTGAGCCAGTCAGGCTCGATTTCGGCGAAGTAGATCCGCCGGACCGGCTGATGGCGGTAGCGCCCGCCGATATCCAGCCGCTCCGCCCGCCAGGTATCCCATTCCCACACCTCCCCACCGTGGCGGTCGTCACGCAGCCGCTGCAACACCCCGCGGCAGTAGCGCAGCCACGCCAGCGGATTGCGGCACACCTTCGGCGGAAACCGCGCGGCGGCCGCCTTGGCCCACGCCGTGTCAGAGCCGATCAGCAGCGAGTCCCCGGCGTCAGTACCCGCTGCACCCTCACGGCCCGCCCTCCCCGGGGGCGCCGGCGCGACCGCGCCGCGACCGCCCAGGCTCCGCTCGCCTACGGCTCGCTGCGCCTGAACGGCCGCGCACCCAGACATCGACGACATCCCTCACACCCCCAAGGTAAGTCTCCCGCCGGACGGCTTCCCTCCACTATGGACGACATCAACGACAGGCTCAGAGAGCCTGCTGAGAAGCTGGCGGAACGTCCTGTTGATCCTTAGCCAGCGTTCGACCGCGGAGCGGGTCGCGGGGTTCCGGGCGTGGTTCGAGCTCGGATACTGCGTCACCAAAGGCAGCAGGGCAATCCGAATCTGGGCGCGGTGCGCGCCCAGCCAGAATCGGATCCGGGAATGGCGCGACGCCGGCGGCGATCCCGGCGAGAAGCCCCGGGCGACGTACAAGCTCGTGGCGGTATTCGCTCAAGACCAAGTCGCACCCCTCCCGCCGCCGGCGAAACCGGTGCTCCTGACAGCGCCGATCGAAGCGATCACCGGCGAGAGCCACGAGCACCTGCTCGATCGCGTGATCGAGCTCGCCGCGGGATTGGTTACACCGTCCGGGTCTGTGACACCGGTCAGGCGGACGGGACCTGCAACCGCGAGCGACGGGAGATCAAGCTCGCCGCCCGCTTGGAGCCCAATGGCCGGCTGGCGGCGGCGATACACGAGCTTGCCCACGCGCTCGTCGGTCTCGAGGAGCAGGCCCTGAAGCTGTCCTACGCTCGCGGTCGAGTCGGTCGCTTGGAGCTGCTGTCAGACGGCCGGTCTTGACACGACCGCGAATAGCATCTCGTACCTGGCCAGCTGGGCCGAGAGCGCCAGCCTAGATGTGCTCGAGCAGACCGCGGAGCTCACCGCCGGGCTCGCGGATCGGATCGAGGCGGTGCTAGTCCCCGAGCCCGCGGCGGCGGATCCAGCCGGCGAGGAGCTCGTCGGCGCGGCGCAGCCCGTAGCGGTGTGAGAGTTCGATCAGCGCCTCGGCACCGGCGCGCGCGCTGGGGGTGGGGAGGACCTCGAGCGCCGCCAGCGTCAGCTGCGCGTCAGCTAATGTCAGCTTGCGCTCAAGCGCCAAGCGGCTGCCCCACCGCGCCTTATCCGTACTTCCGTGGCGTTTGCCCAATGATGCTCTGCATGATTGCGACGAGGACATGTCTTTGACGGCGGCGCACGACCAAAAGCGCGGCTGCACACGGGCTATTTTGGAGGAGACGGGATCAGTAGTTTCGTGGCCGGCGTCTGTGGCCGACGGCTATGAGGTCTTCGTGATCGGTGGCAGTGACCAGTTGCCGGTCTGGGCTTCTTTTCCGGGTCCGTAGAGGCGGTAGATGACCGTGAACGGGCCGCGAGCTGGGGTAGGCAGCCAGTTGGCCTGCTGGACGCGATCATCAGGGGTCGCGGCCTGGAGGGTGATCGTCAGTGACCCATCGTCGGCGTAGGTGATCCCGGGGGTTCGGTCTCCGATCGAGTAGCGGTCGATGGGGTTGGCGGCCAGGAAGCGGCTGGGCAGCTGATAGAGGGTGATTGACCAGAAGAACTTCGCCTCGGGCAGCGTCGCCTGGTCGAAACGAAGCTGGTAGCGCTGGTCGCCGACCAGCTGGTCTCCGTTAGCGTCCAGTCGGCTGCCGCCGTAGACGGCTTCCTCGGCGACCTGGCCGTAGATCCCCATGTTGGCCGCGACAGCGCGGGTGAGGTAGTCGTCTGCCAGCTGTTGACGGGAGCCGAACAGGCCGATCGAAGAGGTTGTGTGCGACGCCCGCTCGTCGATGTCTTTGAGTCCGTGCTCGACACCGGCTCCGATCGCAGTCAGTACCTCGGCCGGGACGTTCTCGGGCTGCCACGGCTGTCCGGCCCCAATCCCGATCCGCGCCAGGCGCTCGTAGAGCGCCGTCTCCGAGGGATGCGGATCCACGAAGCCCAGCACGAAGTTGAGGTAGCCGATGAAATCAGCCGACAGAGCACGCTGCTCGTCCCAGGCCGGGAACGCTGGCGACGCGACCGGCGGCGGTGGCCGCAGCCCGGCGTACTCCGACAGGGGTTGGATCGCGTAGCCGTGCTGGATCGCTCTGACGTTGGGCATGTCGTCTGCGCCGAACAGCGCGGTGCGGGTCAGCGTCCCGGCGATCTGGGTCTCGGTGCGCAGCACATCGCGAACCCCGTCGGGCAGGTCGCCGTCCCAGCCGACCAAGGCGACCAGATAGTCGCCGGCGTCAAACCCGGTGCTGCGGACCCCGACGTATGCGAAGTTGTAGGTGAACAGGTCGAACATCTGCACGACGTAGTAGCGGTCCTCGGCAACCTCAGGGACCCGCAGCACGACCGGTTCGCGACGCAGATCAAACCACGCCCACGAGTACGGGCTGTCGTTGTTGGGGGTGACGATGTCGGTGTCGGCCGACGTGTAGGAGCGCGTGTAGTGCCGGTAGCGATTGAACCCGCCGATGAACGAGCCCGACAGATGGTCCTGGGTCTGTTCCCAGACCGTCTTGTAGTTGAACAGCATCGGGTACGCGAACACGATCGCCTCGCGGGCGATGGCCTCGGCCTCGTCTGCGGACACCCAGCCGGGGGACGGCTCGTGCGCGGGGGGTTCGGGGGTGGTGCTCATCGACACACTCCTTGATCACGAAATCTGGACGCTTCACCCGGCGAAACCGAACGTCGGCTGATCGGGCAGGCTGCTTACTCGGAGGGGGTGATGTCGCCGAGCTTCCAGCTGCGGTCGAAGTAGGGTTCAAGCGGACCATAGAAGCGGAAGTAGGAGAACCAGTGGCGGCCGGGGATCGTCTGGACCCAGTTCGACGGTCCGCTTTCGGGCTCGGGAGGCCCGAAGTAGAGGTCGACGGACCCGTCGGGGTTGGTGACCAGTTCGAGGTCGCGGGATCCGCGGTCGCCGCGCTGCTGATCGTTGTCGATCAGACAGCGGGTGTCGACGTCGTAGACGGTGGCCGACCAGAACAGCTTGGCGGGCGGGTCGGCGGGCACGTGCAGCGTGTACTCGCGGCCGCCGTCAAGCCACCGTCCGTGAGCGTCGGTGTAGGCGCCGAGGTACGCCTGGCCGACGCCCGCGGTCTGGCTCTTCATCGCCGCAGAAAAGCTGACCGCCTCATAGAACCAGGAGGCGCGTTCCAGCAGCTCGTCGTAGTGCTCGCCGCGTTGGGCGGAGTTGTCGAGCACGATCGCCAGGTCCCACTGCCGGTCGGGCCAGTAGCGCGAGCCGCTGAACCGTTTGGCGAACGTATTGGCCTGGGCCATCAGCTCCCCGGCCGCCGACGCTTGCTCAAGAATCGCGCTCAGGCGCTCATCGGGTTCAAACGGCTTGCCTTTCTCGATCCCGAGCTGCTTGAGCATCGCCAGATAGAACCGGTCGCGTTCGTTGACGATCTCTGACTGATAGATCTCGTGCAGACGTTCCCAGTAGGCCAGACCGCGGGGTTGATCGCCTGACCACGCCCGGCCATCCGGGGAGACCACCCGGGTTGGTGGCGGATCAGCACGGCGTTCGTAGGGGTAGATCCGCACCGCGTCAATCAGCGCCTTTGAACGGCCGGGATCGGAGTCGAGGGTCCGGAACCCGAACATGATGTTCATCCCGGTCGACTGCAGCAGGTAGTGATCGTGGGTTTCCGGCGCGTCGGTGCCGGGCGCGATGATCAGGTGCTTGCCGCCCTGGCCTTTGTCGGGGCCCATCTCGCCCAGGACCCCGATCTCGCGCTGCCAGAAATCAGACACCCCGCCGGCGGTCGGACCCGCGGGCAGCTCGACCACCAGCGGCCCGGTCTGGCTGAGATCAAAGAAGTTCAGCGTGTACGGAGTCGTGGCGTTCGCGGTGATCAACCCGAGACGATCGCGATAGCTGACATACAGCACCAGATCTGAGCTGGTCGCGCCGAACACGTCGTAGTGCTGCGTCTTCCACTGCGCGTAGGACACCAACGGCAGCGCCCACAGATACGCCTGGCAGGCCATCTGGTAGTCCAGCTCATCAAACACCCGACCCAGATCGCTGCGCGCGGGCAGCTCGCCATCAAACTCAACCTCACCCAACCGACCAGGCAACGACCGCGCAGCCATCAACACCTCCACGACCAACGGGACAGAGCGAACAACTCTCGCAGACAGCCGATTAGATGGCCACCACAGGGTGATCCGTGGCCTTCGGATCGCCCACGTCGATCAGGAGCGATCACGTCCCCCGCATCGCAGCATCGTTGCCGACCCATCACGACGTTCAGGATTGCCGCTATCGACCGCGGCCACGGCCCAAGAGCGGCCCGCGGGCGAGTAGGTCCCGGATTCATGGTAGCGCCGGTCTCGCCGGTTAAGGCATGATCGGGTCGTATGGGCCAGGCAATCGGACAAGTCCTTTCCCTGGGGGTTGGCGTGGCGGTCAGCCCGGTGCCGATCATCGGTGTCGTGCTGATGCTCGCGACCCCGCGGGCGCGGTCCAACGGACCCGCGTTTCTGGCGGGATGGATCTCGGGTCTGACGATCCTGGGCATCGTCGTCCTGCTCATCTCCAGCGGCGCGAGCGCCAGCAGCCACGGACAGCCTGCCGACTGGGTCGGCGTCTTGAAGCTGGTGCTCGGCGTGCTGCTGCTGCTCGTTGCGGTCAAACAGTGGCACGGTCGGCCACGCGGCGACGCCCAGGCGACGCTACCCGCGTGGATGCGAGCAATCGATCAGTTTCAAGTCCCGAAGGCGCTCGGCATGGGCGCCGTACTTGCCGCAGTCAACCCGAAGAACGGCCTGATCACGATCAGTGCCGCGGCCGCGATCGCCCAGACCGGGATCAGCGCCGGCGGCCAAGCCGTCGCACTGGCGGTGTTCATCGCCGTCGCGACGATCGGGGTCGCGGCACCGATCGCGATCTACTTCTTGATGGGCGACCGGTCCGCGAAGCTGCTCGGCGAACTCAAAGACTGGATGGGGCACAACAACGCAGCGATCATGGCGGTGCTGATGCTCGTGATCGGCGTCAAGCTGATCGGCGACGGCATCACCGTCTTAACCGGCTGAGCCTCATCCGCAGGCGGCCGATATCCTGCGGTCGATGCGAAGCCGCCTAGGGTCATCGGCCTTGAGGAAGGCGACGGAGCTGGAGCAATTCGCCGTGTGCGGCGGCCAGCGCGGCCTCGAGCTCGGCGACGTCTTCGCGGTGCCGGCGCTTCTCGTCGGCCAGCTGTTCGGCCAGCTCGCGAATCACCGCGCTGTTGGCTGGCACGGTTGCCGTGATGTCGGTCGGTGTGGCAGCGGGCCGGGGCTGGGAGCGGAGTTGTTGGATCCGGACGCGGAGCGCCGGGGTGCGGTAGAGGAAGTCTGGTGAGCAGTCCGCGAGCCTGGCGACCGCGCGGAAGTTGACCGGCTCGCCGCCGCGAACCAGCGCACGGAGCGCCTGTTGCGCGCGGTCCACGGCGTCGTCGTGCTTGCGCTGAGCCGCGGCGCGAAGGTTGTTGCGGTTGCCACGCTCAGTCATCGACCTGGGTGCGCGCGGGGGTTCCCGCGGCGCGGACCGCCTGGTCGGGGTCGAGGTCAGGGTGCTCGAGGGCGGCGATGATCTTCTGCAGCGCGCGCTGTTCTTGGCGGCGCTGGGCCAGCCACACGTTCTCGTCGCTCATTTCCCGGCCCGTCTTGACACGAAACGTTTCGCGGCGATGTTGGACCAGCTCATCCAGGCGTCGGAGCTGCTGGGTGTGCTCGGCCAGGTAGGTCTGGTCGGTCGCGAACTTGTCGCAGGTCAGGCAGGCGTTGCCGCGCTCACACGCTTGGCGAGGGGGCAGCAGACACAGCCCGTTGGGTAGCACGCGGTCGGCGCGCTTGTCGAGTTCGAGGAAGTCGTAGAGGTCGCGCGGGTCGAGCTCGAGCTGGCCGCCGTCGGCGGTGATCTTCTTGTAGCGCAGGAATTCGCGCTCGTGGGTCTTCTGCAGGGTCTGGGTGTAGTGCATCGTCATCGTCGGCGAGAGGGTGCCCGAGGTAGCGCTGCACCACGTGCAACGGCACGCCGGCGTTGATCAGGCTGGTCGCCTTCGTGTGCCGGAACCGGTGGGTCTGGCCGACCACGACCCTCCGGCCCTGGCTGTCGCGCACGTTGATGCGGTCACCGAACTCGTTGAGCTTGCTGGAGAGCGTTCCGACCTGGTTCATGGCGCTTCGGCGTCGCAGCCAGCGCACACGACTGACCTGGCAGCGGATGCGACGCCTGCGCGATCGATGGCTTCCGTTCCTCCCAATCACGCATTCCTGGCCCGTCGCCAGCTTTGACGCTCGTACCCAAGGGAGGAGCCCAGTGCGGTAGTTCCGCTCGCTGGGATCTGCGCGGGGGGCGCCGGGCAACCGGCGTCCCTACCGCGAGCATGAACGAAAGAGACGTTCATGTCTTCAATCAAAGAGAAGAACTGATCCCAGCGAGCGAGGGTTCCCCACCGTCCTGGCGCCGGCGAGCCGCCAGGCGAGCTGGCGCCCTCGCCTGGGATTCTTGACAGCGTGCCCGACGAGATCCCTCGCAAGCTGTCCGATGATGTTGTTGACGAGCTGCTGGCCGGTGCCAAGACCGAAGAGGAGATCGTCGGGCCCGGCGGCTTGTTGGGAGAGTTGACCAAGCGGCTGGTCGAGCGAGCGCTCGAGGTCGAGCTCACCGACCAGCTGGGCTATGAGTCTCACCACGAGCCGCCGGGGGGCACGGGGAACGCCCGCAACGGCGCGACGGGCAAGACGCTGCAGACCGAGCACGGGCCGGTCGAGATCAAGGCTCCGCGGGATCGTGACGGGAGCTTTGAGCCGCAGCTGGTCAGAAACCGCCAGCGGCGGTTCGAGGGGTTCGACGAGAAGATCCTGGCGCTGTATGGCCGCGGGATCTCGACCCGGGATATCGAGGCTTACCTACGCGAGCTCTACGGCGTCTCGGTCGGGCGGGATCTGATCAGCCGGGTCACCGACGCGGTCATCGACGATGTCCGCGAGTGGCAGTCACGCGCGCTGGAGGACGTCTACCCCGTCGTGTTCCTCGACGCGCTGGTGCTCAAGATCCGCGACGGCGGGTCGGTGCAGCGCAAGGCCTGCTACCTGGCGATGGCGATCACCATGGACGGTGAGCGCGAGGTGCTGGGGATGTGGTTTCAGCAGACCGAGGGCGCCAAGTTTTGGATGCAGGTGCTGACCGACCTCAAGCACCGCGGCGTCCAGGACATCCTGATCTGCTGCGTCGATGGCCTCAAAGGCTTCCCGGACGCGATTGAGGCGATCTTCCCTGAAACGGTCATCCAGACGTGCGTCGTGCATCTGATCCGCCACAGCTTGAGGTATGTACCCCGCCGTCAATACGACCAGGTGGCCAAGGACCTCAAACCGATCTACACCGCCGCCGACGTGGATCAAGCCCAGGAAGCGCTCGAGCGCTTCGATCAGAAGTGGGGCAAACAGCTGCCGCCCGTGGTCAAAGCCTGGCGGGAGAACTGGGAGTACGTGATCCCGTTCATGGCATTTCCATCCGACGTCCGCCGGGTGGTCTACACGACGGATGAAAGTGTCAAGTCCCCGGCTCAATTTCACGGTCTGTGTTCGAGACGTTCTCCGGTGCTTGTGGGCGAGGTTGGTGTCTGCGAGGGTGTCGCTCGCCGGCAGGGACGCCGGCGAAACACGGGTTCGGATGAGGTTCGGCCGAGTGCGGGCGTGCGAGGCTCTCGCCCCCGGAGGGACGGCGGTTGGCAGGAGGCGGTGTCGGGGTTAGGCTTTGCTCAGGGCGTGGTCGACCCCGAGCGAAGCGCAGGTTCTGGGACTGATGCCTGCCGCGCAGCTTGCCCCGCAGAGGGCCTTTTCAGTCGCGTCCCATTGGCGGCGGCCACGCCCGGTTTGCCAGGTCCGCGAGCCTGCCAGTCTGCGACCTGTTGGCGGTATGCGTGTTCGGCCTGCTCGGCGAGCTCCAGCTCGCGTTGCCGGACTTCTCTGAGCGAGTAGTTGGCGGCGGCGCCCTTCTTGCCGGGGTGGGCGGGCATGCCGGCGCGGAGCTCGAGCGCGCGGAGCTTCTTCTCGGTCAGGGACTGCCGGGCGAACGCGTAGTCCTCGCCGCGCTCGATCATCGTCCAGCACAGGCACACGAGCTTGCGAGCGGTCGCGACGATCGCGATCTGCGTCCCGCGGCGCGCGCGGACGCGTTGATAGAACGCCCGCAGCGGACCGGGGATCTTCGAGGCGGTGAATGCGGCCTCGACGAGCATCCCGCGCGCGTGCGCACGCCCGTTCTTGGTGATCCGCCCGTGCGACGCGGCCTTGCCGCCGGACTGCCTGACGCGCGGGTTGAGCCCGAGATAGGACACGAGCTGCTCAGGTGTGCGAAACCGGCGGAAGTCCCCGACCGCTGCGATCAGCGACAGCGCGACGGTCGCGTCCACGCCCGGGATCGTCATCAGCTGGCGAACCTCCGGTCGCTCAAGCGCGATCCGGCCGAGTGCGGCGTCGATGATCCGTAGCTCCTGAGCGTGGAAATCGAGCTGGCGCAGCAGCGCCTCGACCGCATGATGCTCGTCCGCTGGAAGGTTCTGGTCGCCCAGCCAGCAGCGGCCCTTTACCCCGAACAGATCTGAGAACGGGCAGCGGTTCACCAGGTTGCGGTGAAGGATCGCCTGGATCTGGTTCTTCAGTCGCGTGCGCTGCCGGACGATCTGCGTGCGCCGCGCGACCTGCCGGCGCAACGCCTGCGTGTCCTCATCAGGAACCCACACCGACGGCAAATAGTCCGCCGCCAGAAGCTCAGCCAGCACGGCGGCGTCGACCTTGTCGGTCTTGACCTTCGCCTCGGCGATCGCGCGCGTCTTCATCGGATTGGACACGATCACCCGGGCCACGCGGGGTTCGATCGCGCGGACGATCGCGTGGGTGTTGCACGTCGCCTCGATCGCGACCTCATCCTCCGGACCCAGGCTGTCCGCGAACACCCGCAGGCTCTCGCCACAGATCTCGACCTGCCCAGCATGTCGCACCTGTCCGTTCTCCCAGATCGCGACCTGCGCGAACTCGCGATGCACGTCCAGACCGATACATCTCCGTCCCACCACTTCACCTCCATCCACGACGCGTTGATGATGTGGGAGCAGGCGGGCGAACGACACCTACGGATCCGCGCTCACGGCGCAACCGGGCAAGTCGCAGGGGCGGCCAAGTACTAACCCGCGCTCGAGGCGCAACGTATAAGAACGGCCTGCCCAACCGCGTTCGCTCCCGGATGCCCCGCGGCCCGGACGGTCGCACCGTACCCACCAGGCCCTACACGCTCAATACCTGCAACAGCCCGGTCGAATGGGCGCGGCGACATCTGGTGCCTTTCATACCGGATACAAATCCCATCGAGGCCCTGAACCGTCAGCTCAGAAAAGCAATCAAGACCAAAGGACATTTCCCCAACGAGGAGGCCGCAAGAAAACTGATCTACCTCGCCATCGCCAACGCCACCCCTAAGTGGACCAAGGTCGCCGGGTGGACGAAAGCCCTCCTGGCGTTCAAGATCCACTTCGAAGACCGTCTAACCGACTGACGCCTACACAGTTAGACGGACACCCTCGCGCGGCATCGAGCATGGTCAGTAGGCGACTGTCAGGATCGCCTTGAGACTGCGGGCGTTGTCGAGCGTGTCGAGCATTGCTCGGGCTAGGTCGGCTCGAGAGATCTTGCCGGCGCGGCGCAGGGGCTCGTTGAGGGCGGTGCGGTAGCGGCCCGTTGCCGGCCCGTCGGTCAGGCGTGGCGGCCGGAGCACCGTCCACGCGCTGGTGCTGGCGTGTAGCAGTCGCTCCATGCGGGCCATGTCTGCGTAGCCCTCGCCGAACACGAATCGGTACAGGATCGGGAACATGAGGCGACGGTGGAGGATGCCGACCTGCTCGCGCGGTGTCACAGGCACGGCGCTGATCGTCACGAGCCGTTGTACGCCGTTGCGGTTCATGGCGTGCAGGATGTTGGTGGTCCCGGTCGAGTAAACGGTCGTCGGCTCTAACCCGGTGGCGGTGCCGAGCGCAGAGAGCACGGCGTCGGCGCTGCGAACGCTCTCCGTGATCGAGTCTGCGTCGAGCACGTCGCCGCGGGCGACGTGCAACCGTTGGTGCCTGATCTCGAGCTTCGCGGGATCGCGGGCGACCGCGGTGACGTGGTGTCCTGCGGCGAGGGCCGCGTGGACGATCTGCTGGCCGGTCTTGCCGGTGGCTCCGAAGACGGTCAGGTTGCTGAGCGACGTGGGCATGGCGGGATCTCCTGGCTGTGTTTCCATGACTGTGCGCGTGACCGTCAGAGGACGCTCACGAGGGTCGCTTCCTGCGTGCCTTGGGCGTAACCGACGCGGGCGGCGGGGATGCGCGTTGCCGGATCCATCTGGTTGGTGCCCATCGCGGCTCGGGAATCTGCGTCCGGCGTGATCACCTCGACGCGGCTGCCCTGCTGACGCAGGGCCTCGACCTGGCCCTCCAGGTCCATCCCCCATTGCGGTGGTCTGCGCAGGCCCTCAACCTGTCCCTCGGGCAGTGCCCCGCTCCGTCCGCCGAACGGTGAGAGCACCAAGACGTTTGCATAGCCCGAGGCAAGGTCGGCGTTCTCGGCGGAGCGCACGCCGCGCCGTTGATGTAGTGCGTGCCGTTGATGATGATCGTGGGGCACGAGCCCGGGAGCGCGGTGCTGGCGGTGACCGCGTCCAGCAAGTCGGCGCCGGAATCGCGGTCGAAAGTCGCCAGGTCCGCGGTATGCGCCTCGACTGCGACCACGATCATCAGCCGGGCTGGCCATTCATGAGATGGCAACCTGGCGGCGACCACGGCTCGGTGCTGCCCCGCCGTGGGTCTGAGGATCGCGTCGCACTCCAACCCGAAGCACCCATCGCACGTTGAAGCTCCGCTGCCGAGGCGGCGGCAGCAGAGATGGCTCTCATGCGCTCGAACACCGTGGCCATCGGTAGGGCAGGCGGTCGTTCGCGGTTCTGCCCGGCCGGTTGAGCCCGCGGCGTCAGCACCGAGGCGAGCAGTTCGGCCGGCGGCATTCCGCTGCGCGCCTGGGCTGCCGCGATGGCACCGGATGACGTGCCGATCACCACGTCGGCGGCCTCGGTCATGTCGAGCCCAGCTTCGGCCAGGCCTGCGAGGACACCGATCGTCCACGCATTTCCGGCAGCGCCACCGCCACCGAGAACGAGAGAGCAACGTCGTGGGCTGATGGTCGTTGACCGGGAAGCGGCGGCAGATAGCCGGGGCGGTGTCTGATCAGACACTCACGGCGTGCGTACGTGGCTCATCTCTGTAGCTGGGGGTGTAGGTGTGGATGACTGAGCCGTTGGCGAACTTGCGGACGTGGGTGAGCGCGAACGCCATCGAGGAGGTGTCAACGTCTTCGAACAGGCGCTGACCGGCGCCGACCACAACGGGCATGAACCACACTTGAAGCTCGTCGATGAGCTTCGCGCGCAGGAGTGTGTCGTCGAGCCGGCTGGTGCCCCACTTGATGAGGTCCTTCCCCGGCTGTGTCTTGAGCTGCTCGATGGCGTCGACGAGGTCCGGTCCGAGGAGGGTGGCGTTCCACGTCGCTTCACTCAGTGTCCGGGAGGCGACGTATTTGGGCATCGCATTGATCCGCTCGCTGAGTGGTCCCCCGGTGGCGGATCCCCAGGTGTTCCGGAAGTACTCGTAGGTCACGCGACCCAGGAGAAACGCCTCGTAGTTGTGCAGCTCCTGCAGGGTCCAGCGGCTGGACTCCTCGTCAAAGAGCGACCAGCGCTCGGGCGACGCGATCACGCCGTCGAGGGATACGAGTGTGGATTCAACGAACTTGCGCATGGCTTCTGTTCTCCCGTGGTCTTGTGGGCTATTGGTTGAACCGGCGGGCCCGGAGGTCAGTCGCCGGAGGCCGGATCGTCGGGGTCGTCGAATGTGCGGTAATCGCCGATCAGTTCGGGCTGGGTGAAGGTGGCCGGCTGCTCGTGGCGATCCTCCGCTCCGGCTACGAAGGCCTTGAACGAGTCCAGCGCTTGCACGCCGGTGGGGCTGCCCTCATCGGTGTATAGGTGTACGAATTGGCGCTGGTCGGGGAGATAGAACGCCGCATACCGAAAACCTGCCGGTCGTGTCTCTGCGAGCTCCGCGAACACGTCGCGCACGAGGGCTGTGTTCTCCTCCGCACGTCCGGGGTTGACGGTGTAGGTGACCATCGTGTGTGGCATCGTGACTCCTTTGTTCGTTGTATGGGCCGCGGCTGGTTGAATCGCTCGGGCTGCTGTGCGTCAGGTGGCGGGCTCGGGCTCTGGGCCCCGGAGGGCGGTCGCGGCGACTGCTGTTGCCATCTCGTCCGTGCGGATCAGCAGGAACGTGACTGGTATTGCGAGCAGCGCGATCGCGCCGGACACCCAGAGAGCGGAGTGAAATCCGCCGGTGAGCGCCGCTTGGAAGGTGTCCCCGCCGCGCAGGAGGGTGTTGTAGTGGCTGGCGGCGATGCTCGAGGCGATCGCGATGCCGAGCGCGCCGCCGAGCTCCTGGGAGGTGTAGATCAGCCCGGACGCGACGCCGGCTTCGTGTTCGGCGACGCCGGCGAGCGCGGCGATCGATACCGGAATGAACGCGAATGCGCTTCCCATCCCGACAGCCACTAGGAACGGCCCGAACAGGTTCGCCCAGTAGTGCCCGTGCACCGGCGCTTGGGTGGTCCAGAGGATGCCGACGCCGATGACCGTCATTCCGAACGCCATCACCAGCTTCGCGGAACCCTTCGTGACAAGCAGCTGCGAGACGCCGGCGAATAGCATCGAGGTAATCCCTGCCGCCGCCCACGCGAAGCCGCCCTGCAAGGCTGAGAAGCCGAGCACTTGCTGCATGTACAGGGTGCCGATGAAGATGAACGAGTAGAAGCTCGCCCCGAGCAGGACGCCGACGGCGTTCGCGCCGGCGAGTGTTCTCAGTCGGAAGATCCGCAGCGGCATCAGCGGCGCCTCGCCGCGGCTCTCGATCACCAGAAACGCCGCGAGCAGCGCGACGGCGATCGCCAGCTCGGCGATCGTCCGCGCCGCCCCCCAACCGACCTGCGGGGCTTGCGCGATTGCATAGGCGAGCAGCACGAGCGCGCCGGTCACCGTCACGGCACCGAACGGGTCATAGCGTCGCCGCGCGGTGTGGACGCGAGTCTCTGGGACGACCCGCCGGATCAGCAGCAGTGCGACCACGCCGACCGGGACGTTGAGCAGAAACACGTACTGCCATCCCGCGAACCGCGTCAGCAGGCCGCCGAACACGACCCCGAAGGTCGCACCCATGGCGGCGAGACCTCCCCAGATACCGAGCGCCTGGTTGCGCTCGGCGCCTTCGGTGAACATGTTCCGCACCGTCGACAATGCGGCCGGGAGGAACAGCGCGGCGCCCAGACCCTGGACGGCGCGCATCGAGATCAGGACCGCCTCGCTACCCGCGAGCGACGCTCCCAGCGATGCGGCTGTGAATACGGCCAAGCCGGCGATGATCATCCGCCGACGGCCGAGCAGATCGGCGGCTCGGCCACCGAGCAGCAGAAAGCCGCCGTAGGCCAGCCCGTATGCGGTCACGACCCACAGCAGGCTCGTCTGCGGGAAGTGGAGCTTTCGCCCGATCGTCGGCAGCGCCGTGTTGACGATCGTCAAATCCATGACTGTCATGAACGCGGCGACGGCAAGCAGCGAGAAAGCTCGCCAGCGATGAATATTTGGGGTTTGAGCTGTCATCGGACCTCCAGTGGCTTGTTCGCCGCCTCTCGGAGGCGGCCTCACTAGTCCGACGCAGCACGGGCGGCGATTTGGACAGCCCCCTATAGATCCTGCAAGCGCCGCTCGAGCTCGGTGCGCTCCACCGCATTGGCACTCAGCTTGATCGCCGTCTGGTAGGCGCGCGCAGCGCGCTGTCGCTCACCGGCGCGCTTGAGCAGCTCCGCATGGGCGGCGTGCAACGGCTGGTAATGCATGAGCGCTGGATCGTGCAGCAACGGCGAGAGCAGATCGAGGCCTGCTTGCGGGCCGTCCGCGAAGCCAACGGCGACGGCGCGGTTGAGCTCGACGACCGCGGTTGGTGTGAGCTTCGCCAGCGCGCCGTAGAGGTCGGCGATCTGCCGCCAGTCCGGCTCCTCGTCCATCTGGAGCGCCGTGATCGCCGCCTGCAGCTGGTACTGACCGGGGCGCCGCAGACGCACGGAACGCTCCAACGCCCTCAGGCCCTCGCGGATCCGTGCTCGGTCCCACCGCGAGCGGTCCTGCTCGCCGATCGCGAGGTAGCGGCCGTGCTCGTCGACACGCGCGACGCGCCGCGAGTCATGCAGGAGCATCAGCGCGAGCAGCCCCCACACCTCGCCGTCGTCGGGCATCAGCTCGCGCAGCAGCAGGCCGAGCCGGATCGCCTCGTGGCACAGCTCGTCGCGGACGAGACGGTCGCCCTCGGCAGCGGAGTAGCCCTCGTTGAAGATCAGATAGACCACGCGGAGCACCCCGCGCACTCGATCGGGCAGCTCCTCGTCGGCCGGCACCTCATACGGGATCCGAGCGTCGGCTATCTTCCGCTTGGCCCGGACGATCCGCTTACCCATCGTCGGCTCGGCAACCAGGAACGCGCGCGCGATCTCGCCGGTCGTGAGGCCACCGAGCGTCCGCAGCGTCAGCGCCACGCGAGCGGACACATCCAGCGCCGGGTGGCAGCAGGTGAAGATCAGCCGCAGGCGATCGTCGACGATCGCGCTCTCCTCGATCACGGCCCGGTCTTCCTGCTGGTCGAGGCGTACGAGCTCGGCAAGGCGCTCGGCGCGCTCTGCCACCGAGCGGTCGCGGCGCAGGCGATCGATCGCGCGCCGCCGCGCCGTGACCGTGAGCCACGCGCCCGGATTCGTCGGAACGCCATCGCGCGGCCACGTCGTGAGCGCGGCCGCGTAGGCGTCCTGGACCGCGTCCTCGGCCAGCTGGAAATCGCCCACATGACGAATCAGAGTCGCCAGCACGACCGACCGCTCGTCGCGAAACGCGCGAACGACCGCATCCGCCGTCAGATCACTCAAGCGCCCCCGCCCATGACGGGTCGGACCTCGACGCGTCCGTAGCGGATCAACGGAATCCGCTCGGCCACGCCCAAGGCCTGATCGAGGTTCTCGGCCTCAATCAGGCAGTAGCCCGCAAGGGCCTCCTTCGTGATCGCGAACGGGCCGTCCGTCAGCTCCGTCTCGCCGGAAATCGCGCTGACCGTCGTGGCCGTCGTGGTCGGATGCAGGCGGCCCGTCGCAACCAACAACCCGGCCTCCTCAAGACTCCTGGTCAGCTCCAACCACATCGTCGGTATCTCGGACTCGCGCTCCGCGAGCTCCTCACCTTCGACCTCAGTGGCATACAGCAAAAGCATGTACCGAGACATCATCCCTCCTTGTCGATTCTGCCAATACGACGCAGCGTCGACGCGCATTTGGACACAACCTCCCACAGGGTGATCGTCTGCCCGGCCAGCGCGAGGATCATCCAGGCGGCGACGTAGAGGCAAGCCGCGGTGGGAGAGATGGCGCTCCAGAGGGTTCCGGCGATGGCGCTGGCGGCGAGGTTGCCGACGGCTTGGATGGCGGCGAGCAGGCCGAAGGCGGAGCCTCGGAGGTGTTGGGGGGCGAGTTGGGCGACGGCGGCGCTTTGGGCAGTTTCGGCGCAGCCGATTCCGATGCCGGCGAGGAGAAAGCAGCCGGCGAGCAGGATGAGGCTTTCGGCGCTGGCGGCGAATCCGAGGTAGGCGAGGGTGAAGCAGCCGGTTCCGGCGGCGAGGATCCTGAGCATGCCTTGTCGGTCGCCGGCATGTCCGGCGGGGATGCTGGCGAGTGCCGCGGCGAGGTTGTAGGCGGCGTAGAGCAGGAGCGCGAGCTGTGCGGCGGAGGTGTGCGAGCGGCCGGGTTCAAGCAGGTCCGTCGCGCGGAGGATCATCAGGGTCGCGGCGAGGTTTCCCAGCTCGAAGGCTGCGGCGGCCGCGAGGAGGCGGCCGAGGCCGCCGTGTAGGAGAGGGCGGACGCGCAGGCGGATCGGCTGGTGGTGGCGGACGGCGAGCGCGGGGGCGTGGCGGATTGCGTAGATGATCGCGAGCGCGGCGAGCAGGCCGGGGATGATCGAGAGCAGGATCGCCGAGCGCACCCCGATCAGCCCGACGAGCGCGATCGCGAGCAGTGGGCCGCCGATCGCGCCCAGGTTGTCCATCGCGCGCTCGAAGCCGTAGGCGCGGCCGTAGGCGGTGGCGGGGACGACGTCGGCGAGCAGCGCGTTGCGGGCGGGGACGCGCAGCCCGCGGGCGGTCCAGGCGCCGGCGCGAAGGATCCCGACTTGCCAGGCGCTGGTGGCGGCGCCGATCAGGCCGGAGAGGATGGCGGTGGTGGCGTAGCCGCCGACGGCGATCGACCGGCGTCGGGCGGGATCGTCGGCGGGTGCGCCACCGGCGAAGTTCGCGGCGCCCGCGAGGCCGTCGGCGATTCCTTCGATCACCCCGAGCGCCGAGGCGGGCGCGTGGAGCGTGCTGGTCAGCAGGCTGGGCAGCAGCGCGGTCGGGACTTCGTGCCCGAGGTCGGATAGCAGGCTGGCGATCCCGATCCCGCGGACGCCCGGTGTCAGCCACGCGGACTGGTGATGGGCTTCGGGTGTGGTGTCGGTCTCGGCGCTCACGATTGCCTCTCGCCCGGATCCGCGGGATGGCTCGGGGGTCACGTCGCTGGGTGCAGGACGTGCACGTCTTGGGGGTCGGCGCGGACGCCGACGGTCGTGCCTTCGGTGACCGAGGGATGGCCGTTGTCGCTGGCTGGCGTTTGGATGGTGAAGCGGCTGAGTCGGATTGTCAGCGCGCCGCGGTCGTGACGGACGCTGAGGACGGTGTCGGTGAGCCCGCAGGCGTTGCGGTCGGCGAGCTTGAGCTGCCAGGGGTGGATCGCGATGTGCACGGCGCCGCTGGCACGGGCGGCGCTGTGGAGCTCGCCGCCGCCGTGGAGGCGGACGGTCGATCCCGACGGGGTGAGGGTCGCGGTCCCTTCCAGGATGTTGGCGCCGGTCAGCGCGGCGACCATCACGTTGGCGGGCCCGGCGAGCAGCTCGGCCGGGGTCGCGAGCTGCACCACGCGGCCGGTGTCGATCACCGCGACCTGCCGGGCGAGGGCGGCGGCGTCCTCGAACGCATGGGTCACCAGCAGGGTCGGGAGGTTGAGCTCGCCGAGCAGCTCGCCGAGCTCGTCGCGCACTTGTCGGCGGGTGATCGCGTCAAGCGCACCGAGCGGCTCGTCGAGCAACAGCACCCGCGGGTCGCGGGCCAGCGCGCGCGCGAGCGCGACCCGTTGGCGCTCGCCGCCCGACAGCTCCCCGGGTCGTGCTCGGGCGAGGTCGGCGATCCGGAGGCGCTCGAGCAGGTCGGGCCGGTCGCGCCGGCCGGCAAACCGCACGTTCCGGGCGACGGTGAGGTGCGGGAACAGGCCGTAGTCCTGGGGCAGGTAGCCGACCCGGCGTCGCTCCGGAGTGAGATGGGTCCTGCGCGCGGTGTCGAGCCAAATCTCGTCGCCGAGCACGACACGGCCGGTGCAGTGGCGTTCAAGCCCCGCGACCGAGCGCAGCAGCGATGTCTTGCCGGCGCCGGACGGCCCGACGATCGCGATCGTCTCGGCACCGACGCTTAGTGCGGCGCGAAGCTCGAACGAGCGCCGGGGGAGCGCGATGTCAGTTTCGAGGAGGTCCATGAGCGCACGAGCAGCTTCGAGGTCAGCAGGATCGCGGCGCTGACGATGATCAACAGCACCCCGATCGCGACCGCCTGATCGAGGTTGGCGTCAAACAGCGAGTACACCGCGAGCGGCAGCGTCTGGGTGCTGCCCTGGAAGCTGCCGGCGAACACGATCGTCGCGCCGAACTCGCCGATCCCGCGCGCGAACGCGACCGCCGCGGCCGCCCCCAGCCCGCCGGCCGCGAGCGGGATCGCGACCCGCAGCATCCGTCTGACCGGTCCCGCCCCGAGCGTCCCGGCGACATCGAGCAACGTGTCGTCGACGGCCTCAAACGCGGCGATCGCGCCGCGCAGATAGAACGGGCTTGAGACAAACAGGATCGCGATCACCACCGCCGCCTGCGTGAATGCGAGATCGATCCCGAGCACTCTCAGCGTGTGACCGAGCAGCCCGAGGCGACCGAAAGCGACCAGCAACGCGAGCCCAGCGACCGCCGGCGGCATCACCAACGGCAGCTCGACGACGGTGATCACCACGCTCCGCCCACGAAAGCGAGACCGCCCCACGTTATAGGCGAACGGCGTCCCGAACGCGATCATCAACACAAACGCGATCACGTTCGTCTTCACCGACACCACGATCGCGTCGGTGGCGACGTTCGTCCCGAACCCGTCGATCAGATCGCCGACCGGCTGATAGGTGAACAGCGCCACGATCGGGACCAGCAAAAACGCCAACACGACAACGACCACGACCGTCATCCCGACGGCCACCGCCGCCCGGCCCAGCATGGCGCGCCATGCTGGCGCGGGTTCGCTGGGGACCGGGGTGGCGGTGGTGACGGCGGCGCTCACGGTTTGCCGAACCCGGCCGCCTGCAGCTTCGCCTGACCCGCGGGCGAGAGAACCATCGCGACGAACGCCTTCGCGGCCGCCTGGTTCTTGCCTGACTTGACGACTGCGATGAAGTCCTGAGCGCCGGGTTTGGCCTTCGCGGGCAGTCGCGCGACAGCGACCTTGCCGTCGGCGGCCTTGGCGTCGGTGATGTAGACAAAGCCGGCGTCGGCCTGGCCGGTGGCGACATCGGCGACCGTCTGAGTGACATCGGTCGTCTGGCTGACTACGTTCTTCATCGCCGCGGTCGTGATCCCGAGATTCATGAACGCGGTCCGGGCATAGTCGCCGCACGGGACCGTCGCGTTGCAAATCACCAGCTTCACCCCCGGTTTGGTGATATCGCTGACGGAGCTGATGTGCGCCGGGTTGCTCTTGGGGACGATCAGCACCAACGTGTTGGTGGCAAACTTCACGGGCTTGTCGACCAGCCCCTTGGCAAGCAGCGCGGCCGGCTGCTTCGGGCTGGCCGCGGCGAACACGTCCGCGGGCGCCCCCTGCTCGATGTCGGTCTCGAGCGCGCCCGAGCCGCCAAACGTGTACTTCGCGCTCGGATCGATCTGCGGGAACACCTTCGTCAGCGACGCGGCCGCGAGCACCGTCGGCACCGACCCGCCGCTGCTAGACGACGTGCTGGTCGCCCGACTCGAGCTCGACGTCGTCGCTGCCGGAGCGGATGTCGAGCTTGAGCTCGAGCTGCTGCTTCCGCAGGCGGCGAGCGCCGATACTGCGACCGCCACGAGCACCGGCGAGAAACGTCGGGCCCAGATTGATCTCATCGCGACGATGGCCTCCTTGTCTGCACGCCAGAATCCTGGCACCCTAACCGAATCGTGGCAATGACAACAGACTCTCGGCTCCGGGAGCGCCGGCTGGAATGCGGGCTCACGCAGACCGAGCTGGCCGCTCGCGCCGGGGTCAGCCGGCAGCTCGTCGCCGCCGTCGAAACCGGACACAACACACCCGCCGTCGACACTGCGCTCAGACTCGCCCGGGCGCTGGCGACCACCGTCGAACAGCTGTTCACCGAGCCGGCGGGCGACGTCGTCGCTGCGGTGCTCGGTGGTCGCGTGCGGGACGGTGCGCTGGTGCGTGTCGGACGCGTCGCAGACCAAATCGTCGCCGCCGAGCTTGCCGACCACGGGATCTCCGGCGCGAGCTGGGCCAGACCCGACGGGGTCGTTCAGGGAGGGAAGCTCCGACTGTTCCCGGGAGCGGCCCCAGCGGGGATCGTGGTCGCGGGCTGCGACCCGGCGCTCGGCGTGGCCGAAGCACTGCTGCACGGGCTCGGCTCGTGCAGCTTGCTCGCGATCTCAGCGCCGACCGGAATCGCTCTGCGCGCACTGAAACGAGGACATGTCCACGGCGCCGTCGTCCACGGGATATCGACCCAGCTTCCCAAGCCGCCGGTTCCGGTCATCCGTTGGCACCTCGCTCGCTGGCAGGTCGGGCTCGCCACCGCACCCACCGTTCCGGGCGACTCGCTCGAGGCGGTACTCCACGGGGATGCACCCATCGCACAACGCGAACCGGCCGCCGCAAGCCAACAAGCATTTGAGCGTGCGAGCGCCAAAGCGGGGATCACTCAGCCCCGATCCGGGCCCCACGCAACCGGACACATCGACGCCGCGAGGATCGCCGCGACCGTCAACGGCGCCGCCGTCACCACCGAAGCCGCCGCCCGAGCATTCGACCTACGCTTCCTCGCCCTCGAAGATCACACCGTTGAGATCTGGCTTGCCGAGCGCTGGCTCGATCACGCTGGCGCGGACGCGCTCGCCGGCCTCCTCGCCTCGACCGCTTTCACGCAACGTGTCGCCCATTTCGGAGGCTACGACCTCGCCGGCTGCGGGACCCGCATCAGCTCCGATCCACACTGACTGGGACCACGCATCTAGCAGCCCCGGTCTCTTCAACCCGCACCTGGTTAGTAGTTCGCACGAGACTCGCGCCTCCGCACGCGTCGGTCCAAGTGTTAGCCGCCTCGCTGCAAAGGATTGGGTCAGAGCAGAAGTCCGCAGCGCTGAGAGCTCGCTGCTCCAATGTCACCATCTGGGAAGTCTCGATCGTGCTGCTGCTCCGGCAGCTCGTCGGGCCGAAGCAGGAGCGAGCGGGCGACGAGCTGTGGTGTGGACGCAGCCAATCGTTTGTGGGAGGAGCGAACGATCCAACGACGCCTGTGAACGGCTATGAGTCGCGGCGGATCGAGACTCAGGGCTCGAGCGTGCGGTAGATCGAATGCTTCAGCGTGCTCTTGACCGACTCGGTCAGCGCCGGGCGCGGAGGGCGGGTGCGGACATACAGAGTGCCACTGGGGCCACGGGTGTCGATCGTCACCCTCGGTCCGCCAGCGATCGGGGATCGCTCGGGCGCCTCGATCTTCTGGGTAGCGAACAACCCGCCGCCGCGCACGACGACCTCGACACCCTCAGGAACGATCACCGTCACCGTGCCGAACAGGTTGTAGACCTCAATCTCGGTCTCGGGGCCCGCGAGCCGCGCCTGGCGCAGATCGAGGTCGATCGTGCCAAACAGCGAGCGCCACAAGGAGCGGGGCGGCAGCGACCACGGTCCGCTGCGGACCAGATGCGAGCACAAAGCCCGGTGCTCCTCGGCTACGACGGCCCCAGAGACTGACGCGGCAGGTGCCCGGGCAGGTCGCGAGCCAGATCGGCCAGCTCCTGGTCAGTGCGCGCGGCGTAGGACCGACACCCGCTCACTGACTCCTCCAAGGTCAGCCGACCCTCGCTGACCGCGTCACGCAGCACAGCGACCGCGCTCGCGTTCGGCGTCGGAGGCGAGGATCGGTGTCGCGCGAGACTCGTGACCGTCGCTCATCTCCAACACGCTACCGCCACCAGCCGCTGCGGCGTTAATGCCACGACGCGCGTCTCGCTAGCGCCGATGAGCGACCCAGCCCGACCGAGACCAAGGATCCGCCAGCGTCGCCGAGATGCTGCATCGTCGCCCTTCGGGCACTGTCGATCAGGCTGCTGCTCTCCGGCGAGCCGGAAAGCATGTGATGTCGCGTTTGGCGTGTGTCACCCTCCCGGTGAAGGTGGCCGGCCCTCCGCGTCGAACGGCATAGGTTGAAGGCCTGTGCGGGTACCAGCCGCGCGGCCGGCCATTCGATTAGGAGGTACCGACCGTGCTTGACGGTATGCGATGGGCTGCCCGGCGGGCGGCCGGTGGCGGCGTGCTCGATCGTGTCGTGGTTCTCGATCGGGGGCTGGTCTGATGTCGATCGTGATGGGCTTGATCAGCATCGGGCGCAGATCTCAGCGGAGTGGCTGGACACGATCACCGGCGAGGTCTCCCGCGCCAGGATCGCCCCGGCGGACCGCGCCGGGGTCCGGAAGTTCCTGGCCCGGTTCCGGGATGAAGGGTTGGAGGTGGCGCTGGAGGCAACGACTGGGTGGCGGTTCGTGGTCGAGGAGCTCGAGCGAATCGGCGCCGAGGCGCACCTGGCTGAGCCGGCCGAGGCGGCTGCGCTGAAGGGCAAGAAGAAGCGAGCGAAGACCGACTGGGCCGATGCCCGGCACCTGCGCGAGCTTTTGTTGATCGGCCGGCTGCCGGAGTCGTGGATCCCGCCGGTGCAGATCCTCGATCTGCGCGCCCGCGTCCGGACCCGTCATTTGCTCTCCCACCAGCGCACGGAGTGGCAGCAGCGGATGCACGCCGTGCTCTACCACCACGGGTTCCCGCAACGCCGCAACCTGCTCTCACTCGAGAGCCGCGAATGGATCGCCGGCCTGAGACTCCCGGCCGCCGCCCGCGAGCAGCTCGACATTGCGCTCCAGATCATTAACGCGCTCGACATCCAGCTCGTTCCGTTCGATTCAGAGTTGCACGCGATCGCGCGCAAGCAGCCCGGCTGTCGCGCGCTGATCGAGCAGATCTACGGAGTCGGCGACTTGACCGCGGTCACGATCCTCGCCGAGCTCGGCGATGTCCGCCGCTTTCACAACTCGCGCGACGTCGTCCGCTATGGCGGCCTGGACATCACCGTCTACCAATCCGACGATCACCGCGCCCCCGGACACCTCTCCCGCCAAGGACCGCCCGCGCTGCGCTGGGCGCTCTATGAGGCGGCTCAGCGCGCGCGCTTCCCGGCCAGCCCCGACCGCCCCTACTACCAGCAGCTAGCCGCCCGGATCGGCGGCAACCGCGCCTGCCTCGCACTCGCACGCAAGCTGCTCAAACGCAGCTACCACATCCTCACAGAGCTTGGCGACCAGGCGCTCGCGCCCGTCCCCTAACCCACCACGTGTCACGCGGCAAACCCGAGACCACCCGATGAACCGCGGCCAGCTCCCGGCGAGACTGCTGCCGACCCGCCCAGGCGGGAACGGCCCAGAAAGATTGAGCGGCCGCATCACCATCTGCCGGAACACCCCATCAAACATCATGTCGCCGACCCGGAGCCAACCCGGGCCGAGTGCCGAAGTAAGCCTGGGCGTCCGCGCACACGACACAACTAGCGCCCACCCGGCGCCTGTCAAACGCTCCGCGCTCGGCCCGAAGGGCCGCCCTACGAGTGACAGAGCACCGCCGCCGGCGCTCGCCGGGCGACCAGCTGGGGACCGGGCCCCGCCTACACAACCAACACCCCCGTCCACCCAAGCTTGACAAGGGCCGCACGGGACAAGTAAGCAGTTGGCCGGCGAGAGCCTGGAAACACATCGCGCCGGTCGTAATCCCGATGTGAGCGGTTTGCGCGATCGCCTTCCGCGCGAAGCAGCAGCCCGATGCCCTATAGAAGCAATAGCGCGGCGGGCGCAGCCAGGATCGAACGGGGGATCGTCGCTCCGCCCGGGCGATGCGGTCGCGCGCGTCGCGGCGCGGCACGACTGCTGGCGTGGGAGGCTGTCGGAAAATTGCCACACCCGGACGACTCTTTGTGACGGCATTACAAGGGCGTGGGGAAGCGGACGGCGGCGTCCCGCGTACTGCTCCTCTCGGGGCGCTACGGGACGATCGCGCACGGTGGCAAGCAACCCCATTGTGAGCCGCTCACACCGCCAAATCATTTTCCGACAGCCTCGTGGCGAAGCAATCGTCGGAGTAGACAGCGTCGGAACATTGCTGCGGCGACGTTCTGATCGTCGGGATCGGTCGCTGCGGGGCGAGCGGCGGCGCTTTCGAGTTCTGTCCCCTCGATGAGCGAAGCGCCAGAACTTCCTGTAGTGCCGGGCTCATCTCTGCCGGTTCGATCGCCCGGGCTTCTGAGCCCCGCCGTTACCGGGGAAGCCTTTTGCGGGAGACGTTGGTTTCGCCAAAATCTGATGATGGGTCGCCGCAAAGCTCCCCCGCCTCCGTCGCCGCGGCCGGTTGGTCGCCTGGATAGCGGCGAGGAGAATTACGCCCCGATTGGCGAGATGCGCTACGTCGGGGATCGCGTGCAGTGTCACTTCTGGCCACCATGCCGCCGTGATCGGCCTCGAGGGTGAGCGGTCGCTGCTGACGCGGCTGGGCCTGAAGGTCGAGCTGCTCGATTCGGGCTGCTGCGGGTTGGCCGGCTCGTTCGGTTACGACGGCGGCGATCCTTATCGCGTCTCGATGAGAGCCGGTGAGCGAACCCTGCTGCCCCTGGTGCGGGCGCTAGACGGCGATCGATACCCTGATCGTCGCCGACGGCTTCTCGTGCCGCACCCAGATCGCTCACGGCACCGGGCGGCGAGCGCTCCACACTGCGGAGGTCAGTCAGCGGGCCCTGCACGGAGGCAGACCGATCGTCGCTTGATTGGATTGACAGCGGCACCGTCGAGCTGAAAGAGTCACACCCGGGACCGCAGTCACCCGGCCCGACGAAAGCGCGGTCGAGAATCGGGAGGAGTGTCGTGCTAGATCGCCTGTTGCGCGTTGCCGCGTCGATTCTCTGGGGTCGCGCGTTCGCGCGGCGTCCGGTACTGGTCGTCGTATTCGGCTTCTCGATGACCGCGCTCACGGTCGGCGCGGTCGCCGCGCCGGTCGTGCACTACAGGCGGGCCGCGGCGCCGGGCGCCACGCTTGCCTCGGCAGCTCCCGCCGCTCGCGCGCAACGCGCCCAGCCGTTCGCCAGCGCACCGACGATCGCGGGCAAGACCCGTGCAGGAGTCGACCACCACACGATCCGGCACACCAGCCCGGGGTCGCTCGCCGCCGCGGCGGCCGGGAGGCTGTTGCCGCCGCCGCAGACCGCTCCAGAGCCGGGTCCGAGCGCCCCGAGCGGCCCGCAGCAGACCGGCTGGCAGCTCAAGGCGCCGCCGCTCACCACCCCCTGGACCTCGCAGGTTTCGCCGAGCAATGACTACGGGGTGTACCCGAGTCCGCAGCTCACGCGGCACGCATGGGAGAACCTCAACGGCGTCTGGCAGTTCGCGCCGGCCAGCGCCGGACAGGCGCCGCCAATCGGCACCGATCTTCCGCAGCGGATCCTGGTCCCCTACCCGATGGAATCCGGGCTGTCGGGAATCGAGGCCCATTACAACTATTCCTGGTACCGGCGCACGTTCACGATTTCGAGTACCTGGTCGGGCCAGCACGTGCTGCTGCACTTCGGGGCGGTCGACTGGCAGGCGACCGTGTGGGTCAACGGACAGCTGATCGGCATCCACAGCGGCGGTTATGACCCCTTCACGATGGACATAACCTCCGCGCTTCATCCGGGCGGCGTGCAGGAGATCGTCGTCGGCGTCTACGCCCCAGTCGATCAGGGCGGCGAACCGATTGGAAAGCAGCGCCTGGACCCGAGCGGAATCTTCTACACGGCGAGCTCGGGCATCTGGCAGACCGCGTGGCTGGAGCCGGTGCCGGCCGAACACATCGTCTCGCTGACGACGACGCCGCGGCTACGCGGCGACACCCTGCAAGTAAGGGTCGATGCCACCGAGGCGGCGGGCGATACGGTCGAAGCGATCGCGTATCAGGGCTCACGGCCGGTGGCGAGCGCTCGCGGCGGCACAAACCAGGCGCTGTCGCTGCCCGTGCCCCACGCGCGACTTTGGTCTCCGAGCGACCCGTTTCTCTATGGCCTCACCGTGCGCCTGCTGCATAACGGGCAGGTCATCGACGCGGTCGGAAGCTACTTCGGGATGCGTTCGATCTCGATCCGATCGGCAGGCGGCGTGCCGAAGGTGATGCTGAACGGCAAGCCGATCTTCATGGCCGGCACGCTCGATCAGGGCTACTGGCCCGACGGGATCTATGCCGCGCCGACCCCTGGAGCGCTCCGCTACGACCTGCTGGTGCAGAAGGCGCTCGGCTTCAACACGGTCCGCAAGCACATGAAGGTCGAGCCCGAGCTGTGGTACTACGACGCCGACCGGCTCGGGCTGCTGGTGTGGCAGGACATGCCGGCGATGGTGATCGCCACCCCGACCCCGAGCGCCCAGGCGGAGTTCCTCGCCGAGCTGCACGCGATGATCGAAACCCACATCGACCATCCCTCGATCGTTCAGTGGGAGCCGTTCAACGAGGGCTGGGGAGAGTTCGACCCGACCGGCGTCACCGCCGATGTGCACGCCTGGGACCCGAGCCGGCTGGTCGACACCATCAGCGGTTTCAACTGCTGCTACTCATTCGGCATCGACAACGGTGACGTGCTCGACAACCACACCTATCTGGGCCCCGGGGTGCAGCCACCGAGCGGCCATCAAGCTGCTGAGGACGGCGAGTTCGGAGGGCTGGAGCTGGTCGTTCCCGGCCACCTGTGGCCCGGCACGCCGTTCGCCTACGAGATGGAGGCAGACTCCTACATCCTCACCCAGCGCTACGTCGACCTGCTCAGCCAGGCGGGCCTCGAGGCACTGCACTTCGGGCTGAACTCCGCGATCTATACCGCCGCCACGGACGTGGAGAACGAGGTCGACGGCCTCCTGACCTACGACCGCCGGGTGGTCAAGGTCGACGTGGCCCGGGTCAGGGCCGTCAATCAGCGAGACATCGCCGAGGGGTCGCGCGCGCCGGTCCCGTTCGGCACCTATCCCAATCTGGCCGCCGCCTACGACAACGTGGGCATCACCGACGCGTCCAATCCGATCCCCGGCAACTACGACGGCGGCGGTCAAAGCTATGACGCCGCGGGACTGGCCGCCGCGGGGCTCGCTCCCAGCGAGAAGGTCACGATCGACGGGATCACGGTCACGTGGCCGGACGCGGCCCCGGGCACTGCCGACAATGTGGTGACCGGGGGTCAGACGATCCTCATCAACAAGAAGGGGCGCGCGATCGTGGTGCTCGGCGCTGGCACCTGGGCACCGAACAACTACACGGCCACAGGCGTGATCACCTACACCGATGGCTCCACCCAGAGCTACACGCTGACGTTCAACGACTGGGCCGCGAGCACGGCGTCAACGAACTCGCAGATCGTCACCACCTCGCCGTCGAACGTCCAGCCCGGCTCGGGTGCCAGCTCGCGCCCGGTGCACGTGTTCGCCGACGAGATCCTGCTCTCGCGGCGCAAGACCGTCCGCTCTATCACCCTCCCCAACGTCGATGACGGCATCGTCGGCACGCCCCAGGTCGCAGTGCACGTGTTCGCGCTCGGCGTCGGCTGACGGTCTCGGCGTCCCAAGAACCCGCGACAACAACGACGGGCGGGCCCGACATTGCGCAAGCCTCGGCTGCTCGGAGTCGCCCCGACAGGCCCCTTCATGATCGCCCCTTCGCGAACCTTGTTCGACCGAGGACGCTTCCGTTGGGGTGATACTCACTTTCCTCTCATTGAGCGGAAGTCAAGGGTCGGGGCGCTTCGCGCCGTCAGATCCAAGCGGCCAACTGCGAGGCCGCCATACGGCCGCCGCAACGCCCGCCCGGGTCCACCATGCCACGGGCCACCGCCATGCTCTGACCAGATGACGTTGCCGGGCGCCGGCGCGCCGGCACGCGTCGCAGCTGACGCTCGTGCCCAGTGCCGCGATCACGGCTGAGCAGGTCTGGGCCGACCTGGCAACGACGGCCCTGGACTTCGCCCAGATGGAGGGCGATACGCAGGCCGACTCGGACGCCTCCTCGGTTGCCGATGCGCTCGTGCGATCAGCGGGCCGTTGGAGTCCGAAGCCATGGCCCAGTCGGCGATGGCATCGCGACGCGCCCGACCGGGATCGTTCGACAAGCAACCGCTTGACAGGCAGCCATCTGGCTGCATATTATGGGTAGCCAGATGGCTGCCTATTCGCACGGCGATGAGGTCTTCAAAGCGCTGGCCGACCCAAGCCGGCGGCTGCTCCTCGACAGTCTCAATGAGCGCAACGGCCAGACGCTGCGGGAGCTGTGCTCGCGGCTCGAGATGGCTCGCCAGTCGGTGAGCAAGCACATCGCCGTGCTCGAGGCGGCCAACCTCGTGACGACCGTTCGCCGCGGCCGGGAGAAGCACCATTACCTCAACGCGGCGCCCATCAACGATATCGCCGAGCGCTGGATAACGCGGTACGAGCAGGACCGCGTCAACGCGCTCGCCGACCTGAAACGAGCACTGGAGGACACCCCCGTGGAGCCCGAGGAGCATTCGTTCGTCTACGCCACGTACATCCGGACGACACCAGAGAAGCTGTGGCAGGCGCTGACCGAGCCGGCGTTCACTGAGCGCTACTGGTCGATCACGTTCGAAACCGACTGGAAGCCTGGGTCGACGATGATCTGGCGGACACGCGGCCTGGCGATTGCCGACCCTGATCAGGTCGTGCTCGAATCAGAGCCCTACCGTCGCCTGTCCTACACGTGGCAGACGCATTCGCCCCAGTGGACGCAGGCGCTCAACCTCACTGAGGAGGCCCACGACCGGCTCGCCTCCGAGCCACGCTCGAAGGTCACGTTCGAGATCGAGCCGCTCGGCGATCACGTGAAGCTGACCGTGATCCACGACGATCTGGTGCCCGGCGGGCTGACCGGATCATTGATCAGCAACGGTTGGCCACGGGTCCTGGCCAACCTCAAGACGCTGCTCGAGACCGGCGAGACGCTCCCGGCTGTCCAGCTGAACACGCCGGCCAGACTCGGACTGACGCGATGAACGGCATGCCGATGCCCGGGATGCATGGCACACCGACAGGCGCAATGACGATGACCCTCCCGCTGTTCATTCTGATGATGGCAGCGATGATGCTGCCGAGCGCCGTCCCAGCGATTGCGCGGCGGGCGAGTGACGGCGCGGGTGTGCTCGCCGCGCCGCTGTTCGCCGGCTCCTATCTCGGCGTCTGGGCGCTCGCCGGCCTGGCGATGTGGCTGCTCTACCAGCCGCCCGGCGCTGCCGCGTCCGGGGCCGTTGCTCATCGGCGCGGGTGCGTACGAGCTCACGCCGGTCAAGCGCCAGTGCCGCCGGCGTTGCCGTGAGCGCGTCCGCTCGGGAACCCGGTTCGGCGCTCTCTGCTTCGGCTCGAGCATCGGGCTGATGCTCGTACTCGTCGCCGTGAACTTGATGAGCGTCGGGCTGATCGTCGCGATCGTGGTGGTCGTCCTCGCGCAGAAGCTCTTTCCACCGCGTCGCACCTTGGACCTTCCCCTGGCGCTGGCAATCGTCGCCCTCGGCATCGCCACCGCTGCAACCTGAACAACCGCAAAAGGAGACCCGCATGACCACCGTGAACCACCCGACTGGCACGCGCGAGCAGTGGCTCGCCGCCCGCCTCGACCTGCTCAAAGCCGAGAAGGAATTGACCCGCCGCAGCGACGAGATCGCCCGCCAGCGTCAGCAGCTCCCTTGGGTGCCGGTCGAGAAGCACTATCGCTTCGACACCGACGAGGGGGACGCGTCGCTTTCCGATCTGTTCGGCGGGCGTTCGCAACTGCTCGTCTACCACTTCATGCTCGGACCGGGCTACGAATCGGGGTGCCCGTCGTGTTCGGCGATCGCCGACGGCTTCAATGGCTTCGCGGTCCACCTCGAGAACCATGACGTCGGTCTGGTTGCGGTCTCGCGTGCGCCCATCGATCAGATCCAAGCCTACAAGCGGCGCATGGGCTGGACGTTCCGCTGGGTCTCCTCCCACGACAGCGATTTCAATTACGACTTCAACACGTCCTTCACCGAAGAGCAGCAGCGCTCGGGCGACACTGACTACAACTACACCGCGAGAGACATGCGTAGCGCGCTCGCGGCGACGCAACCGAGCCCGCACGCCGCGATGGCCGGCACCGACAACGCCACCTTCATGCGCGAGGCCCCCGGCATGAGCGCCTTCGCGTACCAGGACGGCGTCGTCTACCACACCTACTCAGCCTACGCGCGCGGCCTCGACTCGCTGTGGGGCATGTACCAATGGCTCGATCGCGCGCCGCTGGGACGCAACGAGAACGGCGCCTGGTTCCGGCACCACGACCGATACTGATGCATCGCTGCTCCGGCGGAGACGGCTGACACACGCCCGGTCTGCAGCGCGGCCGGCCACCCGAGGCGCGAACCTCTGGTCATCAGTGCCGCGCGCCGGTTCCCCGGGCTCCAATGCCCACGAGCGCTTCCATCTTTCGCGTCGCCGTAAGCGGCGAGGAGGAGGACGCGTTGGCCTGACGTGGACGATCGCTTGGCCACGTGCGACGCGAGGTCGCACACCACGAGTGAACTACTGGATTGGAGATCGACGGATGGAGGGTGTCCGACTAAGTGTGTAGGCGGTTAGTCGGGCAGTCGGTCTCCGAAGTGGATCTTGAGCGCTAGGAGGGCTTTCGTCCAGCCGGCGGTTTTTGTCCACTTGGGGGTGGCGTTGGCGATGGCGAGGTAGATGAGTTTGCGGGCGGCCTCCTGGTTGGGGAAGTGTCCTTTGGTGTTGGTCGCTTTGCGCAGCTGCCGGTTCAGCGCTTCAATGGAGTTTGTATCCGGTATGAAAGGCACCAGATGTCGCCGCGCCCATTCGACCGGGCTGTTGCAGGTATTGAGCGTGTAGGGCCTGGTGGGTACGGTGCGACCGTCCGGGCCGCGGGGCATCCGGGAGCGAACGCGGTTGGGCAGGCCGTTCTTATACGTTGCGCCTCGAGCGCGGGTTAGTACTTGGCCGCCCCTGCGACTTGCCCGGTTGCGCCGTGAGCGCGGATCCGTAGGTGTCGTTCGCCCGCCTGCTCCCACATCATCAACGCGTCGTGGATGGAGGTGAAGTGGTGGGACGGAGATGTATCGGTCTGGACGTGCATCGCGAGTTCGCGCAGGTCGCGATCTGGGAGAACGGACAGGTGCGACATGCTGGGCAGGTCGAGATCTGTGGCGAGAGCCTGCGGGTGTTCGCGGACAGCCTGGGTCCGGAGGATGAGGTCGCGATCGAGGCGACGTGCAACACCCACGCGATCGTCCGCGCGATCGAACCCCGCGTGGCCCGGGTGATCGTGTCCAATCCGATGAAGACGCGCGCGATCGCCGAGGCGAAGGTCAAGACCGACAAGGTCGACGCCGCCGTGCTGGCTGAGCTTCTGGCGGCGGACTATTTGCCGTCGGTGTGGGTTCCTGATGAGGACACGCAGGCGTTGCGCCGGCAGGTCGCGCGGCGCACGCAGATCGTCCGGCAGCGCACGCGACTGAAGAACCAGATCCAGGCGATCCTTCACCGCAACCTGGTGAACCGCTGCCCGTTCTCAGATCTGTTCGGGGTAAAGGGCCGCTGCTGGCTGGGCGACCAGAACCTTCCAGCGGACGAGCATCATGCGGTCGAGGCGCTGCTGCGCCAGCTCGATTTCCACGCTCAGGAGCTACGGATCATCGACGCCGCACTCGGCCGGATCGCGCTTGAGCGACCGGAGGTTCGCCAGCTGATGACGATCCCGGGCGTGGACGCGACCGTCGCGCTGTCGCTGATCGCAGCGGTCGGGGACTTCCGCCGGTTTCGCACACCTGAGCAGCTCGTGTCCTATCTCGGGCTCAACCCGCGCGTCAGGCAGTCCGGCGGCAAGGCCGCGTCGCACGGGCGGATCACCAAGAACGGGCGTGCGCACGCGCGCGGGATGCTCGTCGAGGCCGCATTCACCGCCTCGAAGATCCCCGGTCCGCTGCGGGCGTTCTATCAACGCGTCCGCGCGCGCCGCGGGACGCAGATCGCGATCGTCGCGACCGCTCGCAAGCTCGTGTGCCTGTGCTGGACGATGATCGAGCGCGGCGAGGACTACGCGTTCGCCCGGCAGTCCCTGACCGAGAAGAAGCTCCGCGCGCTCGAGCTCCGCGCCGGCATGCCCGCCCACCCCGGCAAGAAGGGCGCCGCCGCCAACTACTCGCTCAGAGAAGTCCGGCAACGCGAGCTGGAGCTCGCCGAGCAGGCCGAACACGCATACCGCCAACAGGTCGCAGACTGGCAGGCTCGCGGACCTGGCAAACCGGGCGTGGCCGCCGCCAATGGGACGCGACTGAAAAGGCCCTCTGCGGGGCAAGCTGCGCGGCAGGCATCAGTCCCAGAACCTGCGCTTCGCTCGGGGTCGACCACGCCCTGAGCAAAGCCTAACCCCGACACCGCCTCCTGCCAACCGCCGTCCCTCCGGGGGCGAGAGCCTCGCACGCCCGCACTCGGCCGAACCTCATCCGAACCCGTGTTTCGCCGGCGTCCCTGCCGGCGAGCGACACCCTCGCAGACACCAACCTCGCCCACAAGCACCGGAGAACGTCTCGAACACAGACCGTGAAATTGAGCCGGGGACTTGACACTTTCATCCGTGGTGTAGATCACCCGGCGCACGTCGGATGGAAATGCCATGAACGGGATCACGTGTTCCCAGGCGTTCAGCCAGGCCTGGGTGATCACCGGGAACCGCTGGCCCCACTTCTCATCGAAGGCCTCCAGCGCGGCCTGGGCGGCGTCGGCGTCGACCGCGGTGTAGATCAGTCGTAGGTCCTTGGCCACCTTGTCGTACTCGCGCCGGGGCACGTACTTCAGGTTGTGTCGGATCAGATGCACGATGCAGGTCTGCACCACGGTCTGGGGGAAGACAGCCTCGATCGCCTCGGGGAAGCCTTGCAGGCCGTCCACGCAGCAGATCAGGATGTCCTGGACGCCGCGCTGTTTGAGGTCGGTCAGCACCTGCATCCAGAACCTTGGCGCCCTCGGTCTCTTGGAACCACATCCCCAGAACCTCGCGCTCACCGTCCATGGTGATCGCCATCGCCAGGTAACACGCCTTGCGCTGCACCGAGCCCGCCGTCGCGGATCTTGAGCACCAGCGCGTCGAGGAACACGACTGGGTAGAGGTCATCCAGCGCTCGTGACTGCCACTCGCGGACGTCGTCGATGACCGCGTCGGTGACCCGGCTGATCAGATCCCGCCCGACCGAGACGCCGTAGAGCTCGCGTAGGTAAGCCTCGATATCCCGGGTCGAGATCCCGCGGCCATACAGCGCCAGGATCTTCTCGTCGAACCCCTCGAACCGCCGCTGGCGGTTTCTGACCAGCTGCGGCTCAAAGCTCCCGTCACGATCCCGCGGAGCCTTGATCTCGACCGGCCCGTGCTCGGTCTGCAGCGTCTTGCCCGTCGCGCCGTTGCGGGCGTTCCCCGTGCCCCCCGGCGGCTCGTGGTGAGACTCATAGCCCAGCTGGTCGGTGAGCTCGACCTCGAGCGCTCGCTCGACCAGCCGCTTGGTCAACTCTCCCAACAAGCCGCCGAGCCCGACGATCTCCTCTTCGGTCTTGGCACCGGCCAGCAGCTCGTCAACAACATCATCGGACAGCTTGCGAGGGATCTCGTCGGGCACGCTGTCAAGAATCCCAGGCGAGGGCGCCAGCTCGCCCGGCGGCTCGCCGGCGCCAGGACGGCGGGGAACCCTCGCTCGCTGGGATGAGTTCTTCTCTTTGATTGAAGACATGAACGTCTCTTTCGTTCATGCCTACACACTTCCTAGGACACTCCCCCGGTCACTACAGGATCACGGTCGCGGATTACGAGCGCTGGCTGAGAGCTCCGGTTCGCCGCCGTCAAGCTGAGCGAAAGCAGCCGCAGACCAATCTAGCTGTGCGAGTTGAGAAAAGTAATAGCGATCGTGCGAGCTTGGCTCGGCTGAGAGCAATTGAAGGACGAAGCTGATGGATCTTCGGCGCAAAGCGAACGGTAGGTGGGAGGTCCGCTGGCGCGAGGGAGACCGACGGCGCGGGCGGACGTTCGACCGGAAGCGAGACGCCGCCGACTTCATCGCTTGGATCCGACGCAGAAAGCAACTCGGGCAAGCGGTCATTCCAGACGACATGCCACTGGGCGAGTTCGTTGAGATCTATTGGCGGCTTCACGCCACGCCTAACCTCGCCAGCTCGACACGGGACTTCTACGCGCGAGCATGGGTCAATCACATCAAGCCACGGCTGGGTGAGTATGGCGTCCGCGAGTTAACGCCGAAGCGACTAGCTCGGTTCCGCGAGGACCTTGAGAGATCCCAGATTGGAATCGCCACGATCCGTAAGACGATGGCAATTCTTCAATCCTTTCTCTCGTTCGCTGTAGTCGAGGAATTGGTTGAGTTCAATGCAGCGGCCGCTGTACGGAAGCCCCGTTACGAGCGCGCTCGAGAGCCACATGTCTTCTTGCCAGGCGAGGTTGAGCAGATCCGGGGGAAGTTGGTGAGACTGCGCGATCGGACCGTTGTATCGGTCCTCGCTTATTCGGGTCCGCGGCCGGAGGAGGTCGTCTGTCGGCTTAGCTGGGGAGACGTCGGGACTCGAGCAATTCGCTATCGAGATACAAAGCGCCGGCGAGTTAGGTTCACGCCGCTCTTAGCGCCACTTGGTGATGACCTACGTGAGTGGTTTCTTGCGTCTGGTCGTCCGGAACCGAAAGCGCCAGTGTTCCCTGCCCATGACGGGGGATTCTGGGATCGCGACGACTGGCGAAACTGGCGTCGAGTTGTTTGGACTGGCGAGCCGGCCCGTCCAGCGAACGAACGCCGAAAAGCAATGCCTGCTCGCCCGGGGTGCGCTCCTAAAGGTTCACGGCCGCGTGACCTGCGTTCCAGCTTCATCACCCTGCGCATCTACGAGGGCGTGCCCCTGACCCAAATCGCGCGCGAGGTCGGTACAAGCATCGCAATGATTGAGCAGCACTATGCCGGCGTCATCGAAAACTGGGATGGCAAACGAATTCCTGCTGACCGCCAGATCCGAGCCGCGCGGTTAGCTAATGGACGCGTAATGGACGCAAAGGCCAGCAAATGAGGTGGAGGACAGATGCAACGAAGTCCCTGTAAATCCCCGAAAAAGCCCGCCGGGGGACTCGAACCCCCAACCCCTTCATTACAAGTGAAGTGCTCTACCAGTTGAGCTAGGCGGGCGTGCGCTCAGTGTCGCATGACCTCGGCCGCTCGCCGAGGCGCGAGCGCGCCTCGCCTCGCGTGCGGCCCGCGCCTCGCGTGCGGCCCTCGCGCGGCCCGCACCCGGCGATCAACCGGGCCACCGCGATCACCGGGACCACCCAGCTCGGGTCAGGCTCGGGCGGTGGCGCGACCGCGTAGCTGCGCCACCCACCATTCGAGCGCGTCGGCGATCGTCCGCTCGAGCGGGATCTGCGGACTCCAACCTGTCGCCGAGCGCAACCGGTCATTCGAGCCGTGCAGGTCCATCACCTCGTGGCTGCGGACGCGGGCGGGGTCGACGATGTGCTCGACGCGGATCGGGGCGATCGCGTCGCCGAGCAACTGCACTTGCTCGGCGGTCGAGATCGAGCGACCGGAGCTGACGTTGTAAATGCCGGTGGGCGCGTCGTGCGCGAGCAGGCGGTAGGCGCGGACGACGTCGCGCACGTCGGTGAAGTCCCGGCGAGTGTCGGGATTGCCGGTCACGATCCTGACTCCGTCGGCGTCGGCGACGATCGCCTCGGCGCCCTGCCGCGCCAGCGAGGATGCGAGAAAGATCGGGCGCTGGCCCGGGCCGGTGTGGCTGAACGGTCTCGCGCGTACGATCCTCAGCCCGTATGCGTCGCGATACACGCCTGCGAGCAGCTCGCCCGCGGACTTCGAGACGGCGTAAGGGCTCGCGGGTCTGACCTGCGCGTCTTCGGCGACCGGCAGCCGCTCAGGTGTGCCGTAGACCTCGCAGGAGCTCACCCAGACGGTCCGCGCGGAGGGCGCCTGCAGCCGCAAGGTCTCGAGCACGTTGACAGCGGTGGCGACGTTGCTGTTGACGGTCTTGGCCGGTTCTTCCCAGGAGCGTCCGACCGAGCTCAGCGCGGCCAGGTGATAGACGACCTCCGGGCGAAACTGGCGAAAGACAGCTTGCAACGCGCCGCTGTCGAGCAAGTCAACTGCGCGAGCGTCGCCGGTTCCGGGCGGGACGAGACCACGGCGCGAGATTCCCAGTACCTGATCGCCCGCGTCTGCGCAGGCCCGCGCCAGGTACCCGCCGGCGAACCCCGAGGCGCCGGTGATCAAGACTCGCAACGGCCTAGGAGCCCGGTTCGGCCGAGACCGCGTGCTCGAGCGTGCCGTGACCGTTGCTCGAGAACTCCGCCTCCGGCTCCGGCGGCGGCGATGGCGGCGGAGCGTTCAAGCGGCGCTCGAGCTCTCCCAACACCAGCCCATACAGGAGGTGACGCCAGCCTTCTTGGATGAACGCGCGGCGGTTGCCGGCGAGCGTCTGTAGCTCATCGGCGTCGGGGTGAAACCGATCGGCGAGCCTTCCAAGCGGCCAAGAGAGGCAGTGCTCTGCGAGCCCGAACAGCGGCCCGCGAAGGATCGCGGGCAGAGGCAGAAGCGGAGCGATGTTCGCGTACACAGCGCCCAGCAAGGCTCCGTTCTGCAAGTGCAAGGCCAGGCCCGCCGGGTACCAGCTGTCGCTACGGGTGATCGCCTTGCCAAGCAGTTCGATGTCGTCAAACGAGTTGTCGAACAGCCGCTTGTCCAGTGGCTGCTGCAGGGCCCACACGGCTGCTGCGACGCCGCCAGAGACGGCTCCTCCGAGCGTTCGAGTGTGGTCGGTCGACATACCTGGAATCGCAACTGTAACGGGCGGCCGCAGCGCGGGTACGCGTCTGTGCCATGGATGAGGAGCGGCTGCACCAACGGACGCGGGTAAAGGGCGCAAATCGGCTGGTGTACCTGCTGGTTCGGGCCGTGTTCGAGCCGTTTTTCCTCGTCTACTTCCGGATGAAGCGGATCGGTCGGGAGCACATACCGGGCGAAGGTCCGGTGATCGTCGCGTCCAACCACCGCAGCTTCCTCGACCCGTTCGTGATCGCGACGATGGCCAGGCGGCCGATGTACTACCTCACCAAGAAAGAGCTGTTCGCCTGGCCGGTGGTAGCGTGGATGCTGAGCGCGCTCGGGGCTTTCCCCGTCGACCGGGGAGCGGGAGACTCGGAATCGATCGACACCGCGAAGGCAATCCTCGCGCGCGGGGAGATCGTGCTGATCTTTCCCGAAGGCACTCGAACCCGTCCGGGCTCCCTCGGAGAGCCTAAGCGCGGGGTTGGCCGGCTCGCCCTCGAGACCGGTGTGCCCGTGGTCCCGGTCGCCGTGATCGGCACCGAGGCGGTCCGCCGCGGCTGGCGGATCAGGCCTCACAAGGTCCGGATCCGTGCCGGCAGCCCGCTGCAGTTCCCGCAGGTCCAAGACGCCTCGCCTGCCCTGGCGGCGGCGGTCACCCAGCGGATCTGGCCCTGCGTGATGCTTCAGTGGGAATGGCTCGGCGGGTTGCCGCCCATCCGTCGCGCCGCGATCATCGGCGCGGGCACCTGGGGAACCAGCCTGGCGGTTTGCCTCGCACGTGCGGGCCTCGAAGTCGATCTCGGTTGCCGAACCCAGGAGCAGGTGACCGCGCTCACGGCGGCGCGCACGAACGACGCCTACCTTCCCGGCGTCGAGCTGCCCGACGCCGTTCGCCCGATGCGCGCCGCCGAGCTCGAGCTGGGAGGGCACGATCTGATCTGCCTTGCAGTTCCGGCCCGTGCGCTCCCAAGTGTGCTCGCCGCGCATGGCGAGCGGATTCCGCGGCGCGCCGGTCTGCTGGTCTTGTCTCGCGGCTTGGTCCCGCCGCTCGGCACGCTGCCGTCGGCGTTCGCCTTCGAGCGTTGTGCGGCGCGCGTGATCGCGGTGCTGGGCGGGCCGGTGCAACCCGCCGAGGTGGTGGCGACGGGGGCCTCGGTCGTGGTCACCTCATCCGATCTCGGATTCGCGCGACAGCTTGCGGACGCGCTCGCCACTGCGCGTCTCGACGTCTCTCTCTCCACGGACGTCGTCGGCGTCGAGCTCGCGAGATGCGCGAAGGATGCCGCTGTTCTGGCCTCCGGGGCGGCCACTGCACTCAGCGGGGCGAGCGTCGCCGGCGTGGCGTCGGGAAAGGTGTTCGGCGAGATCGATGCGCTGGCGTTGCAGCGCGGGGCCCGGGCGGACACCTTCGCCGGGCTCGCCGGCGCCGGCGATCTGGTCGCGACCCTGCTCGCCGACCGATCCTGCAACCGGCGGGCCGGGGAGCTGCTCGCTCAGGGCCTCGCCGCGCAGGAGATCGGCGTGCTTCTAGGCCGGGTCGCGGAGGCGATCGACTCGGTCCCGCTGCTCGCGGCGGTCGCCGGCGGGGCGGGTCTGCGGGCGCCCGCGCTCGATGCTCTCGCGGCACTCGTACAGGGACGGATGACGCCCGAGCGCTGGACCGCGGCAATCAGCAAGCCCGCTGTTTCCGAACGCAAACGATCTGCGCGGGCGGCGTGAGCGGAGCTAGGCTCTGATGTCGTGGATGAGGACGGCACGAAGACAAAGGCGGAGCTCGACGCTCGCTTCAGCGAGCTCTATCGAGCGCACCTGCGCGACGTGTACTCCTATAGCTACTACCGCGTCGGTAACCATCACGATGCCGAGGACCTCACCGAGCAGACGTTTCTGCAGGCCTACCGTCACTTCGAGCGAGCGCTTCGTGAGTCAAATGGCAGGCCTCTTCGACCGTGGCTCATCCGCATTGCGCACAACCTGGCGGCGAACTTCTATCGCGATCGCTCGCGCAAGCCAGAGTCAGCGATCGAGGACGCCGGCATGATCTCCGCGCCCCACACCACCGAGTCCCTCGTCGAGGGCCGAGAGGAGCTCGAATCGATCCTGGCGGGCGTGGCGGAGCTGCCCGACGATCGGCGCGAGGCGCTGATCATGCGTTTCGCGCTGGGCATGGACAACCGGGAGATCGCGCGTGCGCTCGGACGCACGGAGGGCGCCACGAAGGTGCTACTGCACCGCGCGATCCGACAGCTGGAGGGCATCGTCTCCGAGAACAGAGCTCCGGAGGAGCAAGCATGAGCTCTGGCAGCGCCGACTTCGAGACGCTGCTGCGGCAGGCGCTGACCCCCGTCGATCCCCCGGCGGATCTCGCGCGGCGCCTGGAGGTGACGCTGATCAACCTGACCGAGCTCGCTCAAGAGGAGCTCGACTCGTGGGAGTTGTCGGCGATGCGCAATCCTCGCAATTGGGTCCGGCCGGCGGCGGCCGTGCTGATCGGGGCCGGCGCGGGCGGGGCGTTGGTGGTGCTGCGCGTACGCGCCCGACATCGAGCGCGCAAGCAGCAATCGCGCAACCTGGTGGAGCTCGCGCAACGGACGGCGCGTGACATCACCGAAGAGGTCAGGCGCATCCTCCCAGCTCGCTAGTGGTGGCTCCCACAAGTGCGCTCCCATTCGAGGCGCGCCTGGCGGCCCTCGGCTGGCCTGGCACCCGCCACTCGCACCTCTCGGTGCGAGCGTAGTTGTGGGAGCGACCACTAGCTGCAGCCGCGGTTCCCCGAAGAGGATTTCTCCGCGGCCGCCCGGACGGTTTCCGCGCGGCCCGCTGATAGCGTGGACGAGAATGGCCGTTTGCTACCGCCACCCATCTCGCGAGACGGGTGTCTCGTGCTCCTCCTGCGGACGGCCGATCTGTCCCGACTGCATGACGCCGACCCCGGTCGGGATGCGCTGCCCGGAGTGCGCGCGGGAGCGGACCAAGGTCAAGACCGTTCGCTCGATCGCCTCGCGGCCGGTGGTCACGGAGGCGTTGATCGCGCTCAACGTGCTCGTGTTCCTGGCCGAGCTGGCCACGGGAACGCCGGCGGCCGGCGCCGTCGCGGGGACGATCCTGAACAAAGGCGCGCTCGAGGGGCCCTTGATCCACCAGCAGCACGAGTACTACCGGATCGTGACCTCCGGATTCCTGCACTACAGCGTCCTCCACATCTTGTTCAACATGGTCTTCCTGTACGTGATGGGGACGATGCTCGAGCCGGCAATCGGCTCGCTCAACTTCGCGGTCGTGTATTTCGTCTCGCTGCTGGCAGGCGCCTTCGGGGCGCTGCTGTTCCAGCCGGACGCGTACACGGTGGGCGCCTCGGGGGCGTGCTTCGGCGTGCTCGGGGCCTTGTTCGTAATAGCCCACAACCGCCGCATCCCGATCTGGCAGAGCGGGCTCGGTCCGACGCTGCTGATCAACATTCTCTTCTCGCTGACAGTCGGCGGGATTTCGATCGGCGGCCATCTCGGAGGCTTCGTGGGCGGCTTGATCTGTGGCTACCTGATCGTCGAGCTCGACGAGCGGCGGCGGATGCGCGGGGCGGCGCTCGTCGGCTGCCTGCTGGTAGGTGTGATCAGCGTCGCAGGCGCACTGGCGGTCGCCAGCGGTTCCGGGCTGACTCCGCACGGCGTTGGCCTGGGCTGGGTATAGCGCCGCCGCGCCGGTGCGAGCTCAGATTGGAACCGTCAGTGCCACCGCGCTCGGTTCTGGGACGAGCTCCGGGTGCAGAATGTGAGCGAGTAGCTCGAGGCCGTCGACGATCCTGGGGCCCGGGCGCGAGAAGTACGCTGCCGCGTCGACCGCGACCACCTCGCCCGCGCCGATCGCCGATAGTTGGTCGCGGTGCATCTCGGCCTCGCGGTGCGCGATCTCGGCGTCGTAGCCGCACGGCATCACGATCACGATGTCCGGCTGCGAGGCGGCGATCTGTTCCCAGCTGCGCTCTTCGGAGTTCTCTCCCGGGAACCCGAGGACGTCTTCGCCGCCCGCAAATTCGATCAACTGCGGGGTCCAGTGACCGGCAACGAATGGTGGATCCAGCCATTCGAGCGCCGCGACGCGAGGTCGCCGCGCGTCGCGCACCGCCAGCCTGATGCGGTCGATCCGGGTCGCGGCATCGCGCACCAGGTCCACCGCGGCGTCCTTGCAGTCGGTTGCCTTCGCGAGCGTCCCGGCATCGCCCAGCACCTCGCCGACGGTATGCGGGTCGAGCGAGATCACCATCGGCTGGGTTTCGATCTCCTCGGCGATCGCGCGGACGTCGTCGTAGGAGACCGCGCACACCGAGCACAGCGCTTGCGTGACGATCAGGTCGGGCCGCAGCTGATGCAGCAGGTCTGCGTCGAGCTCATAGATCGACTCGCCGGCCAGCGTGCGCTGCTTGACGGCGGCGTCGATCTCGCCCGCGCTCAAGCCGGCGGGAAGCACATCGCGGGTGACCTTTGGTAGCTCCACCACTTCCGGCGGGTAGTCGCACTCGTGAGTGACCGCGATCACGTCGGGTCCGAGGCCGAGGGCGAACAGCATCTCGGTGGCGGAGGGAACGAGGCTGACGATTCTCATGACTGCAAATGCGGTGAGTGGATCAATTCACGGTAGCGGCTGCCGGCGCGAACCCGGTAGCCGCTTCCCTGGCTGCTACCGTTCGTCGCGTCGCTGAATGACCGACGAGGACCCATCTCGAAGTAGCAGCGCGGGGGGCGCGGTCTGCTCGGCCCACGCGGCTCCGTGAACGCGCTCTTCATCGTTCTCACCGTGCTGCTGGTGTTCGCGAACGCGTTCTTCGTGATCGCGGAGTACGCGCTCGTTCGCTCGCGACCGGCGCGGCTCGAGGCACTCGCCGAGGAGGGCGTCCGCGGCGCCCGGCTGGCGCTCTCGCAGATTGAGAACATCGGCGACTACATCTCCGCGTGTCAGGTCGGGATCACGATGGCGTCGATCGCTATCGGCGCCCTCGGCGAGCCGGCAATCGCGCACGTCCTGGAGCCGGTGCTGGGAGGTCCCATCGGGCACACCGCCGCAGTCGCGATCTCGGTCGTGATCTCCTATCTGCTGATCACGAGCGCCCAGAGCGTGATCGGCGAGATCGTCCCGAAGCTATACACGATTCAGCACGCGGAGGGCCTCGCCCGCCGGATCGCGCGGCCGCTGCAGTTCTTCAGGGTCCTCTTCCATCCATTCATCGTCATCTTGAACTCGGCCTCGAACTCGCTGCTGCGGATGCTCGGGGTCGATCCCGGCGCAGAGCCGGAGGGAGGTACTCCGGATGAGCTGAAGTGGATGATCGCTGCCTCGCAAACCGGCGGCCATCTGGACGTCGGCGAGGCCAGCATGCTCACCGGCGTCTTTCACCTCCACGAGCAGGAGGCCCGTCAGGTGATGACACCGATTCCGGCGGTGGTGACCGTGGACGTCCAGGAGACCGTGGAGGCTGCGCTGTGGCGCTGCATCTCCACGGGCCACTCCCGGCTGGTGGTGACCGAGGAAGACAATCAGGACCGCGTGAAGGGCATCGTGCACGTCAACCAGCTGGTCAAGCTGATGCTCTCCGAGGGCGACGACGCGCATTTCGATGGCCTCGTTCGCGAGGCGCCGTTGGTCCCGGAGACGAAGCCGCTCGACGATCTCTTGGCGGACCTCAAGCGAGAGCGGACGGAGTTGGCGATCGTAATCGACGAGTACGGGCGAACCGCGGGGATCGTGACGATCGAGGACATCATCGAAGAGGTGGTTGGAGAGATCTCCGACGAAACCGATCCCGCCGGAGGAGCCGTCCGTCGACTCGCCAACGGCGACTGGTTCGTTCGCGGGCACGTCGCGGTCACCGACCTGGAGGACTATGGACTCGAGTTGCCGGTCGACACCGACGCCTACAACTCGGTCGGCGGGTTCGTGTTCGCACAGCTTGGGCGTCTGCCCAAACGCGGAGACACCGTCTCCGCCAACGGCTACTCGATCCGGGTGGAGTCAGTGCGGCAGAACCGCATCGAAGCGGTCCGGATCAGGCAGCGCCGGCCGGCGTGAGCGAAGCGCCGTGAGCGATGCGCAGTGGCCCGCCGTGGGGTCATGACGGTTGGTACTGGCGCGCTCTCGCATCATTCGTTACATTTCCGATTCAGGCAACGGCCGGTGGGTCGCAGAAGCCCGCCCGGTGGTTGAGAGGAGAGATGAAGCCGGCCCAAACCCGGGCCGGCTTCGCCACGTCTAGGGCTTTCGCCAGAGAGGGCGGCCCGGGCCTTGGCGAAAGCGGGCCTCGGGCCGGCAGGTCAAAAAAGAAGTCGGCCCGCTGGGGACGGGCCGACTTCGTGCTTCTGGGGAGGAGGTGCTGCTATGAGGTACGTCGCGACGCGAAGTCTGGAGCGCAGACCTCAACGAGCCCTAAAAAGTTGGTCTCAGGTTTGGAAGGGGTTAGTCGCAGGCGTACAGCTTTAGCGTGAGTTGGTCATGCGACGCGATGCGGTGCCGGGAGTCGTGCCGCGAGCATGTTCGCGCGCGCCGATTCCGGGTAGCCGCTTCAGAGATGGCGAGCAGCGCAACTGCTACTCGTGCCGCAAGGCTCACGGCCCACGGCGAACCGCTCGAGATCGAGCAGGTCGAGCTACCGACGCCCAGCGAGGATGAGGTGCTCGTGGAGATGTCCTTCGGGGGCGTCAATCCGATCGACACCTATATCGCCGCGGGCAGGGTAGCCCCGGACGCGCCGCTCCCGCGCACCATCGGCGGCGAGGGTACCGGCACCGTGGACGGTCGCCAGGTCCTGGTCGCGGGCGAAGGGCTCGGTGCGACACGCGACGGTGTCTGGGCCCAGGCTGCGGTCGTCCCGCGGGCGGCCGTGATCGAGCTGCCGGAGGGCGTAGAGCCGGAGAAGGCGGCCGCGATGGGTGTCGTCGGGCTGACCGCCTGGATGACCGTCCGCGAGCTCGGACAGGTGAGCGGCGAGGACCGGGTGTTGGTACTCGGCGCTTCCGGCGGCGTCGGCAGCGCAATCGTGTCGCTCGCGAGTGCAACGGGCGCGACCGTGTGGGGCCAGACCGGCTCGGAGGAGAAGGCAGCAGGGATCACCGATCAGGGCGCCGACCGGGTGCTGGTGGCCGGGCCGGAGCAGCTCCAGGCGGGGCTCTCCGAGTTCGAGCCGACGATCGTGTTCGACCCGCTCGGAGATGGGTTCGTCGCTCCTTGCATCGAGGCCCTAGCCGTGCGAGGACGCCTGGTGACGTTCGGAACCTCGGCAGGACCCGAGGTGACCTTCAACATGCAGTCTCTCTACCGCAAGTCGATCTCGGTGTTCGGCTATGGTGGCATGCAACTCGGTCGCGAGGAGCGCAGGAAGGCGCTCGAGAGCTCGCTCGCGGCGCTCGCGGCCGGTGATTTGCGAATCCCGATCGACGAAGTGCTGCCGCTCGAGCAGGTGGGCGAAGCGTTCAAGCGGATCTCCGCGCGCCAGGTGCGGGGCAAGCTGTTGTTGGCACTCGGGGACAGCTAGCGAGCAGCGCTCGCTGAGCGGAGCTCGCGGCGCTAAGGCAGTTCGACACCGCTGAGCGGAGCTGGCGCGCTACGAGCCCCAGCGAAAGCCACTCGCATCGGGGCGGGGCGCGAGCGGGCTGGTCGGCAGGCCCGGGGCCGGGTCTTCCCGGTTGAAGCCGGCCGGGGCGAGATCGTTTGGGGTGTCGGGATGAAATAGCGAGGCCAGGTACTGAGCCTGGCCGCGTCCCGGACCGAGCTCGAATTGCCCACCCCCGTAGGCGCCGATCTGGTGCTCGGCGCAATAGTCATAGGTCGCGCAAAGTTTCGCCAACCCGCCAATCCGCGAGGGCTTGATGTTGACCATGCGCGGCGGGAAAGGCAGCGCTTCGATGTCGGCGATCGAATGGATCGGGGCGTCCCAGGTGATCCGCGAGTGATGGTCGGCAAGCACCGCCGCGGTCTCCGGCGTCGTCACATCCGGATCCTCGATCCAAGCCCGCGGGAAGGCCTCGACCACGCGTTGGTAGAGCGCTTCGTCGGGGGGCTGGTCGACCACGGTCCCGTGATACTGGCTCTTGAAGTCGACCGAGTCGACCGCCTCAGTAGCGGCCAGCGCGGCGATCAACTCGGGGGTCCACGAGCTGGTCGGATCGAGCTTGAAATGAAGGCTCGGGTAGCGCGCGAGCCGGCGCTCGACCGGTCCCAGCGTCGGTGGTTCTCCCAGCCGCAGTGAGACCACGAACCTCACCTCACGAGGATCACGGCCGAGCGCCGCATGCAGCGATTGCCCGGCCTGCCGGAGCGCGAGGTCGAGCGCGGCGCTGTGAAAGGTCCAGCGTCGGTAGAGCCGAGAGACCTCCCACTCCGGAGCGACCGGAAACAGGTCCAGCGAGTCGATCAGCTCGCAGAACTCGCCGAGAGCGAAGCTACCGGCGAGGTCGAGCATCGCTCCCGCCTGCTGCAGGGCGATGTGATCTTCGGCCTGGTAGACGACATCTTCGCCGATGCCCTCGACGCCGCCTCCATTTAGGTGGACGACGGTCGTGAGGCGCTCGAATCCACTCGAGACATTGGCTTTCAGCCCCTCGAGCCGATACCCCTCGACCTCGAGCGGAAGCTCCGCCAGCAGATCGAACGTGCTCACTGGCGCTGTGCTCCGCGCTCAAGTCGCTGGACAAGCTCCTCGAGGCGGAGCTCCTCGAGCCCGCGGCTGACGACCTCTAGCTCGGCCGCACAGAATTCGACCAGCTCCCGGCCTTCCTTGACCAGCTCGAGCGTCTCGCGCAGGCCGGCATCGCCGGAGTCGAGCCGCTTGATGATTTCCTCCACGCGTGCGACCGCCGACTCGTAGGTGCGCTCCTCGATCATTTCATCACCCGAGCGGGAACCATCCCGTCGTGAAAGTGGAGCTCGAGCTCGCTCGCCGCTGCCGTCTTCGCCGCTGAGGTCAGCGGCTCGCCGCCTGGCTCCCGGACGAGGGCATAGCCGCGAGCAAGGGTGCGATCAGGGTCGTGGGCGGCGAGCGCCAGCGCCAGTCGCTCGAGATCCCCGCGCCTGCGGGCCACCTCAGTAGAGGCCGCGCGATCCCTTGTGCGGCGCAGGACGAGCGTATGTACAGCCGCCAGCGAGCGCCCTTCTTCGGTCGCCCGTCGGGCGCTCGCCCGCAACTCGCGCAACAGCTGGTGTAGGTGGCGGCGGTGGCGAGCGAGATGCTGGCTCGGAGCGCGAGAGAGATGGGCGAGCGAACGCGCTCGGTCGAGGATCGCGCGGCGGCCATGGCTTTGCAACCGGCGCGCGAACCCCGCGAGGTCGGCGCGCGCGGCGCAGCAGTCGATCGGGACCGCGGCCTCGGCGGCATGCGTCGGCGTTGAGCAGCTGAGCGCCGCGACGTCGTCGATCAGCGTCCGGTCGGTGTGATGGCCGACCGATGAGATCACCGGCACCCGAAGCAACGACACGGTGCGGCACAGCCCCTCGTCGCAGAACGCGAACAGGTCGGCGAGCGAGCCACCGCCACGGGCGACGATCACGACCTCGACCTCTTCGATCGCGGCGAGCTCCCGCAGCGCCGCCGCGATCCTCGGTGCGGCGTGCCGATCCTGCGCCGGCGCGTAGGCCCACACCAGGCGCCCCGCCCAGCCCCGCCGTCGAAGCCCGGCGAGCACGTCGTCGCGCGCCTTGCCTCGCTCGCCGGTGACGACGCCGATGGTCCGCGGCAGCGACGGCCGAGGCAGCCGCTTCTGTGGTTCGAACACGCCGTCGGCGTGCAGTGCTCTGCGCAGCCGCTCGAGCTGCACCAGCAGGTCTCCCTCACCGGCGACCCGAAGCTCGGTGGCCGAGAAAGTGAACGACGGCGAGGAGGTAGCGCTCCCCGGGTAATAGTCACAGCCGCCTCCGACCACGATCCGCAGCCCATCCACGAGCCTGACCCCGAGCGCTTCGAAGTCGCTCAGCCACATCGAGCACGGCAGCGCTCCCCGCAGGTCGCGCAGCTCGAAGTACACCCGGGCACGACCGGCCTTGAACCCCCACACTTCTCCCACCAGCTGCACGTGCGCGAAGTCCTGCAGACGTCGCTTCAGTTGCGAGGCATAGGACCCCACCGGGTACGGGCCCGGGAGCTGGCTGCCTTCGGTCCTGGCGCGGTCGGGTAGGGCCATCGAGATCTCCGAGGCTACAGTGCGAGCCAGCGGTCTCCTGACGGAGGGTGCGGCGTTTGACTGCCAGGCCTCAGGGGAAGCTCAGCGGCATGGCGGACGGCTACGACGCAACCAATCGCGAGGAACCCGACGAGGACGATCTCGAGGACCTTCGCGAGGCAGAGTCTGAGGATCCAACTTCACCACGGCGCGGATTTGACGATCCCGAAGAGGAAGACGAACAGGATGAGTGGGATTGAGCTCTCAGCGCCCGGCGGTTATGGCCTCGCGCAGGCGTGCGTGTCGGCCGCCGGCTAAGGCGCGCGTCCCGAGCCGCTGCTCACGCTTCCTGGCTCCGCAGCCAAGCGACCGTCTCGGCGATCCCCGTCCAAAGATCGATGCGGGCCTCCCACGCGAGCAGTCGCCTGGCCTTCTCGACCGACGGCCACCGCCGCCCGACGTCCACCGCGAAGCTTGGGAGGCGGGCCAGCTCGAACTGCTCCGGGTCGCGGTCGCACGCCTCCCAGATTCGCCGCGCGATCTCTGCCACGGTCAGCTCCTCCAAGGCGGAGATGTTGAAGTCCTCGTTCTCGCCCGCCGGTGAAGCCATCGCGGTGACGATTCCGTCGGCGATGTCGTCCACGTGAGTGAGCGTCCGGGTTTGCTCGCCGGTACCGAAGATCTGCAGTGGACGCTGGCCCGAGAGCGCCTTGGCGATCAGGTCGGGAACGGCGTGCGCGATCCCCGGCTCGTCGGGATCGGGAAGCTCGCCCGGCCCGTAGGCGTTGAACGGGCGGCAGATCGTGTAGCGCAGTCCATGCTGATCGTGTGCGGCGCGGGTGTAGACCTCTCCTGAGAGCTTTGAGAAACCATAAGCGGAGCGGGGGGCGGGGCACTCGTGCAGGTGCTCTTCGGGCGTAGGGAACTCTGTCGCGCGCTCGAACACCATCGACGAGGAGACATAGACAAAGCGCGTGGGCTGCGCGTCGACCGCGGCGTGGACGAGCGCTCCAGTCAGTGCGTTGTTGACCTCGGTGAGCGTGAACGGGAGCTTGTGGAAGTTTGCGATCCCGCCGACGATCGCGGCGAGATGGATCACGTGCGAGCATCCCGCTAGAGCCTGCTTTGCCGCCGCCGGATCTCGGAGATCGGCGGTCTGAACCTCGCAGCGCTCGCGCATCCAGGCCGGAGCCGCGCGGTGATCGGAGATCCTGACCTCCCACTCGCCGCCGGCCAGCAGGCGCCGGACGACCGCGGATCCAATCGTGCCGACGCCGCCAGTGACCAGCACGCGGCTCATGCGGGCGCCGATCAGCCTGTGGTGTCCCCGCGTACGTCGGCGAGGCTTCGATCACCGAGCATCGCCGATGACTCCGCCGCGTACAGGAACACCTGCGAGGTCCCGAGCGCGTTCCACGGATCGACCAGCAGGCAGTCTTCGCAGGCGCGCGCGCGAATTTCACGCAACGCCTCCGGCCCTTCGAACTCGGAATGATTGGTGGCGACGATCACCACGTCCGCGTCCTGGACCGCCTCGCCGAACGGCTGTGTCGGTGACGGGGCGTGCGGATCGCAAATCGCGACATCGGCCAGCTCTCGCTCGAGCAAGCGGATCAGCTTCGGCGAGAGCGAGTCGCGCTCGTCGTCGGTGTTGCGCTTGAACGTCAGCCCCAGCACCGCGACCTTCTTCGAGTGAAGCTCTCCGATCCGCCGTTTGATGCCCTCGACCAGAAACAGCGGCACGGCCTCGTTGACCCGCGAGACGGCAAGTAGCATCCCGGGCGCGTTGGAACGCTCCTCGGAGAAGGCGAAGTCCTTGCGCAGGCAGGTGCCCGCGGTGAGCCCCGGCATCGCGATCCCGCCGCGCGGATAATCGCGGTTGATCAGCTCGATCACGTCGAACACGTTGGCCCCGTAGCGCTCGCAATCCATCATCAACAGATTGGGCAGCGCGAACGTGGCGTAGCGGAGGATGTTGGTCCAGATCTTCGCCAGCTCGGCCTGGACCGGCGTGGTCCGGACGATCGGTGTTCCGAAGGCTGAGAACACTTCGGCGGCGCGGGTCGTGGAGGCCTCGCCGACGCCGCCGACGATGCACGGAAGCGTCGAGATCTCCTCGAGAAACCGGCCCGCCGCGATCCGCTCGGGAGCGTGGGCGACAAACAGATCCTCGCCGACGCGCAGGCCGCGGCGCTTCTCGATGTAACCGGCCACGAAGTCGGTCGTGCCGGGAGCGATCGTTGAGCGAAGAATCACCGCGTGTCCGGATCTGAGCAGCGGCAGCAGATCGTCAACCGCAGCCCGCAGCTGACGGAGGTCGCTCTCGATGTGCGAGAACGACGGCGTGCCGAGCGTCAGGACGATGTCGTCGGCCCGCGCGGCGTCGGCGGCCCGCTCGGTCAGCTCAAGGCGCCCGCTGCTTGCGACTCGCTCGAGCAGCGCCTGGGTTCCGGTCTCGGCGAACGGCATCTGGCGAGCCTCGACCGAGGCGAGCACCGCGGGGTTGCGGTCGACGCCGAGCACGCGCATCCCGCGATCAGCGAAGCTGAGCGCGAGCGGCAGCCCGACGCGGCCCAGTCCGATCACGGAGATGAAGCGTTCGTCGTTCACGCGAGATGTTCAGAGGACCTGCATGTCGCGATTGCTCAGCGCCCGCCGTCGGGAGTGACGCTCGGCATCGGCGTCAGTCCGGGTTCGGCTTCGTGGCCGCGGATCTCGCCCGCGAAGGCGATCTTGTCGAGCCGCGCGATCTCCCGTTCGCCCTCGATCCGGGCGGGATGATCGGCAGGGAGACCGCGGATCAGCGCCTTGATCCGCTCGCGCAGCTGCAAGGCAAAGTGGGGCGTCGACGCGCCCATCAGCTGCCTGACGTCATCGACCGTGACCTCGTGACCGGGACGCAGGCGACTGGGGTTCTCGGCCTGGCTCATTGCTGTGGCACCACTTCCAGCAGCCTATCCACCTCGGCCTGGACCGGGATCGAGATCGACTGCTGATCGCCGATCATCCAGCCGTGGTTGTAGACAGCTGCCGTGGGGCCTTCCTGGGTGTAGCCAGGCGTCGCGTAGTTGAGGAAGAAGTTGAGCACTGACGCTGGCAGCGTAGCGGCACTGTCGAGCAGCAGCTCGGGCCCGTAATCGCCGCTCCCCGACAGCGGCGCTGCGGCGGCTGCATCCAGCGGTCGGGTGGCGTTGATGATCACATAGCCGTGGCCGGGGCTGCGCATCGCCCAACCGAAGCTCCCGGGAACATGTGCGCAGGGCTGCGCGTAGCCGCACGCAGGGTCTCTGTACTCGGCGAACGCGACCGAGTTGGCGGCCGGGTCGCTCGCGCCGACTCGTTTGACCGGGCCATAGGCTCGCAACTGCGCAAGCACCTTGTCCGGGATCACGCTCGCGGGCCCGAGCACGTAGATGTGAGGGTGGCGGTGCGAGAGCAGCGCCTGGCGGGTGGCCTGGGGAACGGCGGATCGATTGACGAACAACACCGGGTCGCCGCTTTCCGCCGCCCATCCGGCGGCCGGCATCGCATAGCCGGGATCATCGGCGGAGGCGATCACGACGTCGGCGGTGGGGCTGCCGCGCGCCGCGCTCTCGAAGCGGTCGATCTCCGCCGCGAGCGTATATGGGTCGCTGCCCGAGATCGCCGCTGAGCGAAGGCCGCCGGGGCTGGGCACGTCGCCCACCGTTATCACCTGGGCTCCGCCAGCCGCACCGGAACCGGTCGGGGCGAGCAGCTTGAGGGCGTCGGAGGTCGCCGAGGGAACCGAGGCGCTGCCGGACAGCAGGACCGGCGCCTTGATCGGTCCCGCCATCAGCACCGAGGCGGCGATCGCCGCCTGCCAGTCCTCGGTGGGGGCGATCGTCACCGCTGCCGGATGCGTCCCGGGCGCGGAGGACGGGTACACGGCCAGCGCCACCCCGGCCGCGTCGGCGACCGGGTCTCCGCCGGCCACGCGCGTCGTGTTCTTCGTGGCCACCGCCGGGAAGCCGAGCTTCTGTCCCGCCTGAGGCGTCTTTGATCGAACGCCGACCACCGGAGCGGTAACGGTGATCAGCTGCGTCGAGCCTCCGCAGCCGGCGAGACATGCGCAGGCCAGCGCGGTGGCGATCAGGGTCGTTCGCATCGCGCCCGCGGACGTTAGCGAGCGCCTCAGAGCGGAGCGCCGGATGTCGCTCGGGGATGCCCCGAAGTGCTTTTGATCCAGGCTCTTTGGAGCAATCAACTCCGGCGGGACGCTACGCTAGAGGACGCTCGTCTAGCCACCGCTAAGGAGGATGCGATGCCGGGCCTTTCCGGGCGCATGTCGACCGTAATCAAAGCGAAGATCTCGAAGGTGCTCGATCGTGCGGAGGATCCCTCGGAAACGCTCGAGTACAGCTATCAGAAGCAGATCGAGCTGCTTCAAAACGTCAAGAAGGGCATTGCCGACGTAGTCACCTCGAAGAAGCGGCTGCAGCTGCAGGAGCAGAAGCTGCAGGATCAGGTGCTGAAGCTCGACACGCAGGCCCGGCAGGCACTTGCCGCGGGTAACGAGGAGCTGGCGCGCACGGCGCTCGAACGCAAGAACGTGGCCCAGACCGAGTTGCAGTCACTCGACAGCCAGGTCGGCCAGCTCGAGCAGCAGCAGGAGCAGATGACCGCCTCCGAGCAGAAGCTGCGCTCGAAGATCGAGCAGTTCCGCTCCAAGAAGGAGGTCATCAAGGCCCAGTACTCCGCCGCCGAGGCGCAGGTCAGGATCTCCGAGGCGGCGACGGGCGTTGGCGAGGAGATGGCGGACGTTGGGCTGGCGATGCAGCGAGCGCTCGATAAGACCGAGAACATGAAGGCGCGCGCGGATGCCGTCGGGGAGCTCGAGGCGTCAGGGACGTTCGAGGATCTGACCGCGCTCGGCCCCGGCGAGGACGACATCGATCGCCAGCTCAAGGAGCTCTCGAGCACCAGCGAAGTCGACGCGGAGCTCGCGAAGATGAAGTCCGAGCTCGGCAGCGGATCCCCTCCGCCTCCGGCGGGCGAGCTCGGAGCCGGCGGCGGCAGCGGCGCGACCACGCAAGAGGGCCAGGCGACGTGATTGTCCGGATCGCGACCGAGGGGCAGTACGAGCTGAGCGACGACGACGTCGCGGCGGTGAACGAGCTAGACAACCAGGCGGTCGCGGCCTGTAACACCGAGGACGAGCAGCACTTCCGGACCGCGTATGCGCGGCTGCTCGAGCTGATCCGCAGCAAGGGTCAGCTGATCGGCGACGACGAGCTCCTGCCTTCAGACCTGATCCTGCCGCCGCCCGATGTCTCTCTCGCAGAGGCAAAGGCGGAATTCAGCGGCGAGGGTCTGATCCCAGGATGACCACGGCCGACGCCGGCCGCTGCAGCGCCGGCTAGATCGGAATCCCCCAGAGCGGGAACCACCGCTGGAGCTCCTGCTCGACGGGCAGCTCGCGACCGATCTGGGCCTTCAACACCAGCTCGCGCTCGTTGTCGCGCTGCTGGTCGCCGGCGGGGACGAACGGGTAGAAGCTGCCGCGCTTGTAGTTGTAGATCCAGTACAGCGGGCGCTTGCGGTCGTCCTCGAACGCGAACACCGCGCACAGCACCCGCTCGCCGTAGCCGCCGGCCTCGAGCGCACCGCTGACCGCGTTGATGCCGACGACCAGGTCGTCGAAGCTCTTGCCCCTGAGCACCAGCCAGCGAAAGCCGTAGCTGTCGTCGGAGCTCTCGACCGTGGTGCCGCTGTCGGCGGCGGTGCCGCGCACGACCTCCTCCATGTCACGCACGATCCCCTCGAAGTCGGCCGTCGCCAGCGGCTGAAAGACGATCGCGGCGGTCCCACGGGAGGTGATCGACAGGCTCGATTCGAATGTCACGTAAGCAGTGCTGATCGCGAACAGCCGGTCGGGGGCCGGAGCCGCGAGCTTGCGCTTGCCCGTGAGGATGTCGAGAAACCCCATTCGAGACTGCTAGGCGGTGCCCTGGAGCTGCGCCTCGAGCCGTTGCAGGGCAGCGATGCGCGCCTCGAGCGGCGGATGCGTGGCGAACAGGGTCGCGACCGTCTGCTTTGCCTTCGGCGGGAAGATGTAAAACGCGGCCAGCTCGCCAGAGGCAGCCCGCAGGTCCCTGTCCGGAATCAGCTGCATGTTGCCGCTGATCTTCATCAGCGCCGAGATCAGCGCGCTCGGGCGGCCGGTGATGATCGCCGAGCCGCGGTCGGCGGCGAACTCACGGTAGCGAGAGAGCGCCTGCAGGAGCACGAACGAGAGGAGGTAGACGACCGCGGAGACCAGGATCACGACGATGAACGCCGGCCCGCTGTCGTTGTCGCGATCGTCGAAAGCCCCGCCGAACCAGAATCCCGTCTGGACGATGAACGACGCGATCGACGCAAAGAAGCTCGCGATCGTCATCACCATCACGTCGCGGTTCTGGACGTGGGTCAGCTCATGGCCGAGCACGCCCTCGAGCTCGGATTCGCTCAGCAGGTCGAGCAGTCCGGTGGTCGCGCAGACGGTCGCGGTGCTCGGCGAGCGCCCGACCGCGAACGCGTTCGGCATCGGCGTCTGGGCGATCGCGACCCGCGGCTTGGGAAGGTTCGCCTGAATGCAGAGGCGCTCGATGATCGCATGCAGCCGCGGCGCCTGGGCGGGCGTGACCTCCTGGGCGCCCATCGAGTACAGCGCGATCTTGTCCGAAGTGAAGAACTGCACCAGGAACAGCGCCGCGGCGACGACCGCGATCGTCACCGCGCCGGCCCCGGCGGCGATCAGCACCCCGATCAGGACGGCGTACACCAGCCCCAACAGGAACAGGGTCAGCAGCATCCGGGCCTGAAGCCCGGGGTCGCGTCCGAATTGTCGTGGTGGCGCCATACACAACAATCTTGGCAGACGACATCACGGGAACTTGAAGGGTTTTCGAAGCCCTGCAAAGAGCTCAGGCAACCTCGCGCGAGCGCGCGTCCGCCAGCAGCGCGCGCTCGATGAATCGCAGGCTCTCCGCTTGCAGCTGCTGGTCGTGCTGGACCGAGCGGTGGTTGCCACCGGGAAGAACGAGCAAGCGGCTCCCGCGCGCTCGCGCCATCGTGCTCAGCTGACGGGAGTGGGTCACCGGCACCCGCTCGTCGCCTTCGGCGTGCAGGAGCAGCAGAGGCACGGCGAGCGACTGCACCGCTCGATGCAGATCGCTGCGCCCGAGCAATCCGCCGAGCGCGGGGACATCGACCGCAAATCCGAGCTCACCGCGCTCGAGGCCACGCGCCAGCGCCTCGGAGCTGGCGGGGCAGATCGCGACGACCGCCCGCGCTCGAACGGGCGCCGCGGCCATGATCGCGAGGTAACCGCCCATGCTCGAGCCCCTGAGCGCGATCGGTTTCTCGGGGCCGGCAAGCGAGGATCGCAACAGCGTGGCGATCGCGACGACGTCAACTATCGCGCGATCGTCCATCTCGCCGTCGCTGGCGCCGTGTCCCCGCTGATCAAAGGCGATCGCCGCGAAGCCCGCGGTGACTGCAGCCCGAGCGAAGTCGTGGTGGTTCTCCTTGCGCGATCCGGCGCCGTGGATGATCACCACCCCTGCCGCCGGAGGGCGGGCGCCGGCCGGCAGCCACAGCGAGTAAGCCAGGCCATCGCGTTTGCCGGTGTCGGATGGCAGCGAGGGCGGGGGCGGGGGCACGCCGGGATCATCCCAGCCGGCGAGCAAGCATGGCATGATCGGCGCGCAATGCCAGGTGCCACCACCCAGCTCTCCCACGTGTATCCGCTCGGCACGCGAGTCAACGAGGCCGGGCACCTCGAAATTGGCGGCTGCGACGCGATCGAGCTGGCACGAGAATTCGGGACCCCCGCCTACATCGTCGCTGAGGAGGACTTGCGGGCCCGCGCGAGATCGTTCATCGACGCGCTCGCGGCGCGCCACTCGGACTTCGACGTGCTGTTCGCTTCAAAGGCATTTCCTTGCACCGCCGTCTATCGCGTGCTGGCGCAGGAGGGTCTCTCGTGCGATGTGGCCTCGGGCGGCGAGCTGTTTCTGGCTCTGCGCGGAGGGTTTGATCCGGCGCGGCTCTACCTTCACGGCAACGCCAGGTCACAACACGAGCTGCGCGAGGCGCTCGCCGTAGGAGTCGGACACATCGTGCTCGATAACTTCGACGACCTCGACCGGCTGGCGCGGATCGCCGCTGAGCTTGGCCATCGCCAAGAGGTACTGCTGCGAGTGACGCCGGGTATCGCCGGCAGCACCCATCGGTCGATCTCCACAGGGCAAGCCGATTCGAAGTTCGGCTTCTCGCTCGCCAGCGCCCGCGAGGCGATCGAACGGCTGTCGCGGACGTCGCAGCTGGTGCTCATCGGCCTGCACTTCCACATCGGCTCGCAACTGCTCGAGCTCGAGCCGTTCCGAGCCGCAGTGCAAGCAATCGCCGAGCTCGGCGAGTTCCCCGTCTACAACCTGGGCGGAGGGCTGGGTGTCGCGTACACCTCGAGTCAACGGGCGCCGGCGGTCGACGACTACGTGGACACGCTCGTATCCGCGTTGCACGAGCTGATCGGTGCCGACAACCGACTGCTGCTCGAGCCCGGCCGGGCGCTGGTCGCGCACTCAACGGTGACGCTGTACACGGTGCAGACGGTCAAGCGAAACGTTTCGACTTGGGTTGCGGTAGACGGCGGAATGTCAGACAACCTCAGGCCGATGCTGTACGGCTCCGTGTACGAGCCGTTAGTCGCCGACCAGCCGCTGGCAGAGGCCGCCGAGCGCTGCCATCTCGTCGGCAAGCACTGCGAATCGGGCGACGTGATCGTTCGCGACACGTTGCTCGCCAATCCCGCAGTGGGCGACGTGATCGTGACCCCGGTCACCGGTGCATACGGCTATGCGATGGCGAACAACTACAACGGAGTGCCGCGGCCGCCGGTGATCATGTGCCGCGAGGGGAATGCGAGGATCGTCGTGCGCCGCGAGACCTACGAGGATCTGGTCGCGCGTGACCAGCGGTGAACGGGTTTTCAGGATCGGTCTGCTCGGGCACGGCACCGTGGGCTCGGCGTTCGAGCAGCTGCTGCCCCGCCACGCGGAGCGGATCGAGCTGATCACCGGGCTACGCCCCGAGATCTCGGGGGTGCTGACGCGCGAGCGCGGGTCCTTCGAGCCGCTGCTCGAGCGCTCGGACCTGATCGTCGAGCTGATTGGCGGGATCGAGCCCGCACGCGAATACGCGCTGCGGGCGATGCGTGCCGGCCGCCACGTGGTCACCGCCAACAAGCAGCTGCTGTCGCGCTACGGAGAGGAGCTGTGGGACGTGGCTCGCACCGAAGGCGTCCAGCTGCGCTTCGAGGGAGCGGTCGCCGGTGTCGTGCCGGTGATCCGGGTGCTGCAGGAATCGCTCTCCGGGGCGAGAATCGACCGCCTTCACGGGATCGTCAACGGCACCACAAACTTCATCCTGAGCGAGATGGCTCGCACCGGCATGACCTTCAGCGTGGCGCTGGCCGAGGCCCAGCGACTTGGCTACGCCGAGGCGGATCCCTCCGAAGACGTCGACGGCCGGGACGCCGCTGCGAAGATGGCGATCCTCGCGCGCCTCGCGTTCGACACACCGGTTCACCTGGACCAGGTCCGCTACGAGGGAATCGAGCAGATCCAGCCCGATGATCTGGAGTACGCGCGCGAGCTCGGCCTCGGCCTGAAGCTGATCGGAACGGCGGAGCGGATCGGCGAGGCGCTGTCAGTGCGGGTGCACCCCGCGTTCCTGTATCCGGGACATCCGCTCGCCTCGGTGAGTGGACCGTTCAACGCGGTCACCGTCGAATCCCAGGAGATCACCGAGATCACGATGTCGGGTCCCGGGGCTGGCGGTCCGCAGACCGCCAGCGCGGTGCTGGGAGATGTGGTCAGCGCGATGATCCCTCCGGCCTCGACCCCACCGACGATGGCCGCACTGGAAATCGTGCAGGACGTCGTCTCGGCGTTCTACTTGCACCTCGAGGTCGCGGATCGGCCCGGCGTACTGGCGCAGGTGGCGCAGCTGCTGGCGCGGCACGAGGTGTCGGTGAAGTCGGTGGTTCAAAAGGGCCTGTATGACCAGGCCAGGCTGGTGATGGTCATCCATCCGGTGCTCGAGTCGAAATTCGAGCGCGCGATGAGGGAGATCGCGGGGCTCGGCGCGCTGCGAGCGCCACCTCGCGCGATCCGGGTTCTGGAAGAGGAGTTTGGGTAGCGATCCGGGGTTCCGGGAGAGGAGTTTGGGTAGCGATCCGGGTTCCGGGAGAGGAGTTCGGGTAGGTTGCTGCACGATGCGCGCAATGCAGATCGTCAACCTCGAAGGGCCCGACCGCGCCCTGCAGCCAGCGGAGATATCCGAGCCGGAGGCCTCGCACTCGCTGACGCCCGGCAGTGGCGTCCTCGTCGAGGTCCGTGCGGCAGGAGTCTCGTTTCCCGACCTGCTGCAGACGCGCGGGCAATATCAGGTCAAACCGGAGCTGCCGTTCGTCCCCGGCAGCGAAGTCGGCGGCGTTGTCCGCTCCGCGCCCGAGGAGGCGGCGGTTCGTCCAGGCGACCGGGTGGCTGCTTTCTGCATGCTTGGCGGCTTCGCCGAGGTCGCCGTGGCGCCCACCTACTTCTGCTTCGCGCTGACAGACGCACTCGACTTCGCCCAGGGCGCGGCGCTGATCCTCAACTACCACACCGCCTACTTCGCGCTGAAGTTGCGGGGCCGGCTGGCCGCCGGTGAAACGGTGCTCGTCCACGGCGCGGCGGGCGGAGTGGGAACCGCCTGCCTGCAGGTTGCGCGGGCGCTCGGCGCGCGGACGATCGCGGTCGTCTCGAGCGACCACAAGGAAGAGATCGCGCGTGAGGCGGGAGCCGACCAGGTGCTGCGCTCGGACGGCCCCTGGAAGGATCAGGCCCGCGGGCTCTCGGACGGCGGTGTCGATCTCGTCTTTGATCCGGTCGGCGGCGATCGCTTCACCGACAGCCTGCGATCGCTGGGCGAAGGCGGCCGGTTGGTGGTGATCGGGTTCACCGGTGGTTCGATCCCCGAGGTGAAGGTCAACCGCTTGTTGCTCGGCAACACGGAGGTCGTCGGCGCCGGCTGGGGCGCCTCGGTCCTCTCCAAGCCGCAGCGAACGGAGGCGATCGGCGCGGAAGTGTCGAAGCTGATCGCAGACGGATTCGTGCGGCCGATCGTCGGCGCTCGCCTCCCGCTCGAGCGGGCGGCGGATGCGTTGAAGCTGCTCGAGTCTCGAGGCGCGATCGGCAAGGTGGTGCTCGAAGTCTGAAGCGGGCGGGCGGCTTTGACATGCTGCGCCCGAATGCCTGGCCTAATCGAGCGCTACCGCGAGCGTCTGCCGTTCGCGGCTGAGGACCCGGTCGTTACGCTGGGCGAGGGGTCGACGCCGGTTGTGCTCGCGCCGAGGCTATCCGAGCGCGTCGGTGCCGAGGTGTGGCTGAAGCTCGAGGGAGCCAACCCGACCGGCTCGTTCAAGGATCGCGGGATGACCTGCGCGGTGTCCGCGGCGGTGCGGGAGGGCGCGGAGGCGGTGATCTGCGCCTCGACTGGCAACACAGCGGCATCGGCCGCCGCGTACGCGGCCCGCGCCGGGTTGCGTGGCGCGGTGATCGTGCCAGAGGGGAAGATCGCGACTGGCAAGCTGGCCCAGGCGTTGATGCACGGGGCGCGAGTGATCGCGCTGCGCGGCAACTTCGATGAGGCGCTCGAGCTGGTGCGGGAGCTCGCCGGGCGCCACCCCGTGGCGCTCGTGAACTCGGTCAACGATCTCCGCATCGAGGGACAGAAAACCGCCGCCTTTGAGCTGGTCGATGCGCTCGAGGGTCAGCTCGACGCGCTCTGTATTCCGGTCGGCAACGCGGGCAACATCAGCGCATACTGGAAGGGGTTCAAGGAGTCCACCCTGAAGCCGCGGATGTTCGGCTTTCAGGCGGCCGGGGCGGCGCCGCTCGTGCTGGGAGCACCGGTTTCGCATCCCGAGACGGTCGCGAGCGCAATCAGAATCGGAAATCCGGCTCGCTGGGAGGATGCGATGGACGCGGTGATCTCCTCGGGCGGCGCGATCAACGCCGTCAGCGACGAGCAGATTCTGGGCGCCTACCGGTTGCTCGCGGCGACCGAGGGCGTCTTCTGCGAGCCCGCTTCCGCCGCCAGCGTGGCCGGCTTGCTCGCGCACGGGGCGCGCGGCGCCAGGCGGATCGTCTGCGTGCTGACCGGCCATGGGCTGAAAGACCCGCAGACGGCGCTCGAGCAGGCGGGTGCCGTCGTGCCCTGCGCCCCGGAGCTCGGGGCGATCGAGCGGGCGGTGCTCGGATGACGCACGCGCGGCGAGCGCTCGTGCGGGTGGCGGCATCGTCGGCGAACCTGGGGCCGGGGTTCGACGTGCTCGCGGTGGCGCTGGCGCTGCACCTCGAGCTCGAGGTGATCGAGACCGGGCACTTCGGCGTCGTCACCGAACTCGACGTCCCGCGCGATCGGAGCAACCTGGTGGTCCGCGCGTTCGAGCACCTGCACCCGGCCGATGAGTTCGAGTTCCGGATTGCTTCTGAGATCCCGATGTCCGGGGGGCTCGGCTCGAGCGCCGCCGCGATCGTCGCGGGGCTAGTGGCAGCCTGCCATCTGCGAGATCTCGATCTTGACCTGCTGGCGAGCGCGACCGAGCTGGAAGGCCATCCCGACAACGTCGCGGCGGCGCTGCGAGGAGGGATCGTGATCTGTACCGGGTCACGAGTGCATCGCTTCGATCCGCCGATCGGCCTCGAGGCAGCGCTCGTTGTCCCGTTCGAGGCGGTGCGCACGGCCCAGGCGCGCGCCGCGTTGCCGGCCTCGGTGCCGCTCGCCGATGCCGTGTTCAACGTCGCGCACGCCGCGCTGCTGATTCGCGGGCTCTCGACCGGGGACCCGGAGCTGATCGCGGCGGGCCTCGATGACCGGCTGCACCAGCCGTGGCGCGCGCACCTCTATCCGCGCTCGGCGGAGCTGGTTTCGCGAGCGGCGGCGCTGGGGGCGCTCGGCGCGACCATCTCGGGCGCCGGTCCGACCGTGCTGGTGTGGTGCAGTCGGGAGCGGACCGATGAGGTCATCGAGCGTCTCGAGGCGCAGACCCACGGCTGGGCGAGCGTGATGCGGGCGCCGTTTGAGTCCGGCCACGCGGACCTGCGCAGCTTCCGCTGACTAGTCCGGATGCGCGCGCGAGGAGGAGGCGCTGATTGAAGGTGAACTTTCGCGATTTCTGTCCACCTGTCGGACACAAATCGCGAAAGTTCGCGTTTGGGGGACGCGCAGGCCCGGACGGGCGCGCCTCACGCGCTGGCCGGTAGCCGCGCCGGGTTATGCGCTGGCCCGGGACGCCTCGGCTGGCAACAACGTCGCCAGGCGCCGGCGCGGGGCTTCGAGGCCGATCCGCCGCAGGATCTCGTCGGCGACGCTGACGTAGTCGACCGCAAGATCGGGGCGGTAGTCGACGATCGACAAGGCGCGCTCAGCCGACTCGGCGTATGCGATCGAGGCGCGGATCGTGGTGTCGAAGACCTGCTCGTCGAAGTGCTCGCGAAGCGACTCGAGCGCCTCGCGCGAGTGGCGGGTGCGCATGTCGGCGATGTTGAGCACGACGCCGAGCCACACCAGGTCGGGATTGAGGCTCTCGCGCGCGAGCCCGATCACCTCGAGCGCCTGCTCCACGCCCTGGAGCGCGAAGTACTGAGCCTCGGCCGAGAGCAACGCGTAGTTGGCGGCCACCAGGGCGTTGACGGTGAGCAGACCGAGCGAAGGCGGACAGTCGATCAAGATCAGGTCGTAGTCGTCCGCGAGCTTGCGCAGCGCCTTCTTCAGCGTCAGCTCGCGGCCCATCTTCCCCCCAAGCATCAGCTCGGCCTCTGCCAGGCCCAGGTTCGCGGGGATGATCCCGTCGTGCACGGCATCGATCGGCTTGGCGCGACCCGCTAGCACGTCGCCGATGGTGGGAGCGGCATCGGGATCGACGTCGAGGTAGTCGGAGAGATTGCCCTGGGGGTCGAGGTCGACCGCCAGCACCCTCAACCCAGCGCGGCGGAAGACGTCGGTCAGGGTCCTGACCGCTGTCGTCTTGCCCGTGCCGCCTTTCTGCGAGAGGACAGCAATCGTGGCCATCGCGGCCACTATAGAACTAGCGTCGCGATCTGCTTCGCCTGCCCGCGGCCTCCGCGCCGCTCAGTGCGCCGGGGTGCCGGTGTCGCGATCGGTGGAGCGGCCGTAGCGCATTCCGGACACCACGGGGACGTCCAGGAAATGCAGATGATGTCGCCCGATCACGATCTCGTCGCCGTCCGCCAGCGTGCTCCACTCGACGCGCTCGCCGTTGACGAACACGCCATTGAGGCTGCGGTCATCGAGCACGCGCAAACCATCCGGCTGGCGCACGATCAGCGCATGCCTTCGCGACACGGTCGGGTCATCGAAGCGAATGTCGGCCGCGAGACTGCGGCCAATTCGGGTCCACTCCCGCTGGAGCGCAAAGATTCGTACATCCACATCGGCCATCCGGTAGGCCAGATACTGACCGGGCTCACTGAGCGCGTCCCGGACTTCAGTCAGCCACCCCTGGTCATCGACCTCCGAGGGCATCTCGATGATGCTCGTCTGGGCGGTCGTGAACAACGAAGCTCGGACGAACTCGGTCCCACCACAGTTCGGGCAGGTGGGCAGCTCGTCCACGGCGTCGAGCGAAACCGGGTACTCGCAGTCCGTGCAACGGAACGTCCCGGTTCCCGCAACGTTGCCCGATATCCACGCTTTCATTAGGGGGCACATCTCCTTGTTACGGGCCTGCAGGCTCTGCCGCGCTGGATAAGCGGCCAACGGAATCATATCCCGTACGTCAAAGGGTCCATAAACGCTCGGCAAATTTTTATATTCGTTCGTAGCCCGCAAGTCCCCGTATTTGCGGGATTTACCGGTTTGTGGATCGAGGTGATGCAGGCAAAGTCGCGCGCGAGCCCAGAGGGGAGGAAGCCCGGCACCGGCGGCGAATTCCGCCGCCATGTCCACATCCGGAGACGCAATCCCCGACCTCGAGCTGGCGCTGTTGCGGCGCGGCGTCGACGACTGGCTGGCCGAATGCGAGCGCTGCGCGCGCTGCCGCCGGACCCCGCTGATCGGGGAGCACGTGTACGTATATGCCTCGGGCGCGATCGCATGCGAGCTCTGCCGCGTGATGCAGCGCGAGGATCCGATCGGCTCCCGGATGGTGCACGGACCCGAGTTCGGGCACACGATGAGAATCACCGCTCAGCGGGCCGCCGCTTAGCGCCCCACGTCGCGGTCGTGGCGTGAGGTGGGCGCGCATAGAATGATCCGCCGTGGACCCCTTCACCGTCTCGACGACGATCTCTCGTCCCCGGGAGGAGGTGTTCGAGTACCTCGCGGACATCGCCAACCACGCCGAGTTCAGCGACCACTACCTGGTCGACTGGCATCTCACGCGTGAAGATTCATACGGCGCCGGAGCGGGGGCACGATTCCGAATCAAGGCTCCGCTGAGCCGGTTCTCGTGGGCGGACATGACATTCGCCGAGTTGCAGCCGCCCTACAAGATCGTCGAGCGCGGCCGCGGCGGCAAGTACAACCGGATCCGGATGCTCGGCACGTGGACGCTGTCTCCAGGGGCAGGGGATACGACGAGGGTCCAGTACACGCTGGAGACCGAGCCGGGGCTGCTGTCGGACAAGCTGCTCGAGGCCTTTGGCGGGAGCGCCTGGAGCAAGCGGAAGGCGGCGAAGGCGCTGCGGCGCCTTCGCGGGATCCTCGAGCAGGGTCGCGGTCGCGGCCGCCGAGCGACGGTTGCGGCTCGCCACTAAGCCGGCGGCGGATAAACTTCCGCGGCCGTGAGGATCCGTCTCGCCGCCAAGCACTCGCGCCGCATTTCGATCGTCTGTTGCGCGGTGGCGCTGGCCGTTGGACTCGGCGCCTGCGGTAACAAGGTCGCGCGCCCCACGGTCGCCGACGCCAACAACAACGGCGCCTACCTGTGGGCCGGGCAAGTTACCTATCAGCTACAGGTCTCCCGCGAACTGAATCCCTTCAACATCGAGGATCGCGAGTATCTCGCCGGCGTAAGCCCGATCGCATTGCCGGCCGACGAAGAGTGGTACGCGGTGTTCCTGTGGGCCTGGAACCAGACCGGCACGCCGCAGACGACCAGCGACTCGTTCGACATCATCGACACGCAGGGCAACCGTTACTACCCAGTCCCGCTCAACCCCGCTGTCAACCCGTTCGCCTGGACCCAGCAGACGCTGCTCCCGCATGGAACCGAGCCGGCGGTTGGGAGCATCGCCTACTACGGACCCAACCAAGCCGGCGTATTGCTGTTCAAGCTAAACGACTCCGTGTACTCGAACCGTCCCCTGACGCTCGAGATCCACGCCGCGGGTCAGTCATACCCGTCCACGATGTCGCTTGACCTGTGAGCGACGAGAAGCGCCGGCGCGAGGTGGAGCTGCCGCCCCGCGGGCAGTTCGCACGGCAGTCCAGGCGGCCGTCCGCGCGGCCCGCTCTGCACTCGCGCCAAAACTCGCGGCATTAGCGCTGGCGATAGGGGCGCTTGCCGCCACCGCGCCCGCTGCCAGCGCCGGCTGGTCTCGGCCGGTGCGCCTGGGAGGCCCATGGCGGCTTGCCGTGTCGCCTCCGCAGATTCGATTCTCCGCGGCGGGAGCGGCGGCGATCGCCTATGCGCTCGACGATCCCGCCAATCCGGCCTCGTCATCGGCGGTGCTGACGACGGTCGGCGCCAGGGGACGCCCCGGCAGGCCGAGGGCGATCGCCGGAACGCAGGCGATCCTCGACCTGGCGTTCGACGGAAGCTCGCTCGAGCTGCTGACCGGCAGCAGTCCCGCGGGGCTGGCTTGCTGCAGCTTCGCGCAGACGATTCGGATGACGCCCTCGGGCTCGCTGTCGCGCCCGCGGACACTCGTCAGCGGGCTCACTGGATCGACCCTCGGACGGATCGTGCCGGTCAGCGGCGGTGGGCTCCTGGCAACGATCGCAACCCAGCGCGGCGCTTGGGCGGCGCAAGCGGCGAAACTCGGTCGCTTCGGCTCTGCTCGTCGGTTGACGGGAGCGGGCGACCAGCCCCAGACGCTCGCCGCGACGAGCCTCGCGGGCGGCCATACAACGATCGCCTGGACCGCGACTGGCGGCGTTCCGGATGGTCCTGTGCCACGGTCGATCTCGGTTTCGAACGGCACTCGCTCCCGGGCGCCCAGTGGCCGCACCACCGCGGTGACCGCGCCGGCCGGGCATCAAATCGAGGCGCTGCAGATGGCCTCGGCAGGCTCGGTCGCCACGGTCGCCTGGATCGAGACCTGGATCGACGGCGCAGGCGTCTACCACTCCCAGCCCGTCGCCCAGGACCTTGTCCGGCACGGGCGGCCGCATCCGTTCTCGGTCGGCTCGCACGCTGCCGCGGGGCTGGCGCTCGCGAGCGACGCGGCGGGCGACCAAGCGCTCGCCTGGGAGGACTGCAATGCCGGCGGCGGCTGCGCCGTGCAGGCCACCGCCCGCACGGCCGGCGGGCGCTTCGGCGCGCCGAGCTCGCTCGGTGTGATCGACGCCTCGCAGACCCCTGCCGTAACGGTTGCGCCCGGCGGGCAGGCATTCATCGGCTGGGTCGATTCGCGCGGGGTGATGGTGGCCAGCCGCGCCGCGAAGGCGACGCGGTTCGGAGCGCCGCAGCTGATCGCACCGGCGACGCTCGCGGCCGGCCTGACGCTCGCGGCGGCGGCGCCCGGGGGTCAGGTGATGGCCGCTTGGACGCAGGGGACTCAGTCGCCGACGGCGATGGCGGCGACCGACCGACTCCGGTGAGGACACAGCGCGGGCTGACGTAGCGCTCGGCCGGGCGGAACATCGAATCTAACGCCGGCCCGCGCCAGGCGGGTTAACGTGACATTCGCGCTCGGCGGAGGATCGAATGTAACGCTGGCCCGCGCCAGGCGGGTTAACGTGACACTGGAACCGGGCGGGAAATCCGTTGTAACGCTGGCCCGCGCCAGGCGGGTTAACGTGACATTCGCGCTCGGCGGGCGCGCGAATGTCACGCTGGCCCGCAGCGCGCCACCGATGTACTTGTCGCTGGATGCCGGTCCGAACGCCTGGTCTCAGTGCGCGTGCAATGCGGCGACCAGCACGTCGTGAACTGCGGGCGCTGCGGTCGCCCCGCCCGCGCCCTGATTCGGGAACAGCGCCCCGACCACGATCCGCGGATCGCCGACCGGCGCATAGCCGACGAACCACGCGTCAGTGTTCTGCGCGGTGCTCGCTCCCGCGCTCGCGGTATCGGTGAGCTCGGCTGTGCCGGTCTTTCCGGCCACCTCGACTCCGGGTATCTGGGCGGCGGTCCCGGTTCCGAACTGCACCACCGCGATCATCATCTTCTCGACCTCGGCAGCGACGCGGCGGCTGGTGACGCGCACGAAGGTGGGAGGCTGATCGGCCTTCAGCGTAGGGACCGGCCTGCGGCCACCCATCGCGATCGTGGCCCCCACATCGGCCATCTGCAGCGGCGTGGTCTGCACTTTGCCCTGGCCGATCGCGGAGGAGCCGACGGCGACCGCGCCTCCGATCTGGCCGGCGGAGGGGATCGTGCTCTCAGCCGCGCCCGGGATCGACGGGGCCTGGTTGAAGCCGAACCGCTCGGCGACGTTCACCAGCCGGGCGCCGCCCAGCTTCACGCCCAGCGGTGCAAAGACCGAGTTGCAGGAAACCGCGAACGCGTTGAGCAGCGTCCCGCCGCAAGCCTCGCCGCCGGCGTTCGAGAGCGTGTAGCCGTCGATCGTCGAGCTCGTCTCAATCGGGAACGAGGTGGAAAGGCTCACGATCCGTGCCTCAAGCGCGCCGGTGACAGTGATGATCTTCATCGTCGAGCCGGGAGGCTGAGGCGCGGAGAAGGCGATCCCGGCCAGCGCCAGGACAGCGCCGGTTCGCGGGTCGATGGCCGCGAGTCCGCCATAGCGACCGGCCAGCGCGGTGATCGCGGTTTGTTCGATCGCTGGCGTGATCGTGGTCGTCACGGCGCTGCCCGGAACGGGCTTCGCGGAGGCCAGGGTCCGATGCCCCGCGAGCAGCGCGCCGCCGGGAGCGCCCGCGAGCTGGCTCTGGAAGACACGCTCCAGTCCATCCTGGCCGACCTGTGCGTTCGGCGGATAACCCTCGGACTGATACTGAGCTGCCTGCGCTTTTGGAATCGGCCCGAGCGTGCCCACGACCTCGCCGGCCACCGCGGGAATCGGCGAGCTTCGGTTCGGGCCTTTTGCCAGCGGCGTCCCGTCGCTCGCCAGCAGCGCCGCGCGCGGTGCCAGCCGCGCCCTGCGCCTGAGGGTCTGGCCGAGTTTCAATCCGGGGAATAGCAGCGCGCCAGCGAACCTGACGCGAGCGCTCGAACCGCTGCCGGCGAGCGGCACGTCGAGCGTCTCCTGAAGCGTGCCGAATACGCGCGTGGTGACTCGCATCTGCACCGGGATCACCGCGCCCTGGCGGGCGCCCACCTGCTCGGGCTTCACCGAGGTCAGCGTTGCGGTCCTCGCCGCGCGCTCGTAGGCGGCGACGAACCGTTGCTCGGAGAGCCGCTGCTGGGACCCGGGCTCCAGCAAGTCGTACATCCGCGGGTAGTCGCCCTGCTCCCAAGCGTCGACATAGTTGGTCACCAGCCGATGCTCGGCGCGGCCGGGAGCGGTCGCGATCAGTAATCCGGCGGCGAACGCCGCCCCCGCCAGACACGCGATCGGGAGAATCCGCAGCAGCCGCCAGCGTCGGCCGCGCCTACGCGCTCTCCGTGGCCGCGAACCGACAGCCAAATACCCTGCTTGCGCCACCTCGCCGACAAACGGTAGAAGATGAGGGAAGGGAGGCGGGGCGGATAGAGAATGGAGAGCGGTTTCGACGCGCGGATCACCTCATCGGGGCGGATAGAGGATGGAGAGCGGTTTCGACGCGCGGATAACCTCATCGGCGTGGATACGCTCGACTGGTTGATCGTCGCGTTCACCGCGCTGCTCGCGGTCTACGGCTACCTGCAAGGGTTCATTGTCGGCGTGCTGTCCCTGGCGGGGTTTGCGATCGGTGCTTTTCTGGGCGCTCACCTCGGGCCGCTGCTGCTCCCGAGCGGATCACACTCGCCGTATGCGCCGCTGTTCGGATTACTCGGCGCGCTGCTCGCGGGCGGGGCGCTGGCGAGCGGCTTCGAGGGCGTGGGCGTTCGGGCTCGCCGGGTCCTCCGACTACCCGGTCTTCGTACCGTCGACGGGTTGCTCGGCGCGAGTCTGACGGCCTGCATCGGACTCGGCATCGCCTGGATCGTCGGCGCGGTTGCGGTCCAATCCTCCAGCTCGACGGGGCTGCGCAACGACATCCAGCGCTCGGCGATCCTCGGCGAACTGAACCAGCTGCTGCCCCCGTCTGGACCGATTCTGGGTGCGCTCGCTCGCTTCGATCCGCTGCCGTCCGTGCACGGCCCCGCCGCGAACGTCGCCCCGCCGAAGGGCGCGGTCCTCGGGTCACCGGCGGTACGCGCTGCGCGCGCGAGCGTGGTCAAGGTACTTGGCACCGCGTGCGGGCTGGGAATCGAGGGCAGCGGTTGGGTCGCCGCGCCCGGGCTGGTGGTGACCAATGCCCACGTGGTCGCCGGCGAGAGCGACACACAAGTCGAAATCGGCGGTCAGCCGCCCGGCCTGCCGGCCGAGGTGATCGGCTTCGATCCTCACGACGACGTCGCTGTCCTGCGCGTGACCGGGTTGTCGGCTCCGCCGCTGAAGCTCGTGCCGGCCCCGCGCTCGGGCACCGCGGCGGCGATCCTCGGCTTTCCTCTCGATGGCCCGTTCGCAGCTGAACCGGGGCGGATCGGCCAGACCCGCGAGGTGCGAACGCAAGACGCCTACGGACAGGGAGACGTCCTGCGCAGCATCACGCCGTTGCGTGGCTTGGTGCGCCCCGGCAACTCGGGCGGCCCGATGGTCGATTCCTCGGGCGGGGTAGTCGCGACCGTGTTCGCGGCGATCACCGGGGTCCCGCCGAAGGACAAGGGGGGGTTCGCCGTCCCCAGCCAGCTGGTGCGCCAGGAACTGGCGCGAGCGGAGGCTTCAGGGGGTCCGGTGAGCACGCAGCAATGCGCGGGCTGACCGCCGCGCGCGACAGCTCGGCTAACGCGTGGGATGACCTCCGGGCGGACGATGGTCTGCACACCGCCCGCCCGCAGGCGCTAGCGCCCCCGGACGCCTCCAGGCAACGCCGACCCCCGAACGTCCTCGGCCATCTGCTGCACCAGCCCTAGCTCGAGCGCCCCCAAGAGCTGTGGGTGGTAGTGCGGTACCCGACCGTTCCCGCCCGATCACCGTGCTCGCCGATCTCCGCGCGGCGCTGGGAGACGGTGACCGCGGCGGAGCTGTACGAGCTGCTGCTGCCCTATCGGGACCTCCACGTCGTGATCGGGCTCGGGGCCATCTGTCAGGGCTCGGTGGCGCGCCACCTCGGCACGCTCGCCGCGTGCGCGGGCTCTCGCCAGCTCGCCCGAGAGCACTTCGAGGAGGCCTTGACTCGCAACCGCGCCCTGCGGGCACCGGTGTGTGTGGGCCGCACGCAGCTCGATTACGGGCGAGCGCTGGGCCGCGGAGCCCGCGCCGGCGAGCTCGTGCGGGCGGCAGCCCGTACCGCCGACGAGCTCCAGCTGCCGTGGCTTGCGCGGCGAGCGGCACAGCTGCGCTCGAGTTGATTTCAGAATCGAGGTTGCGTCGAGCGCTACCCTCCCCGAACTCATGACCAAGACTCTGGTGATCGCCGAGAAGCCGTCGGTCGGACGCGATTTGACCCGCGTGCTTCCCGGCCCGTTCCAAAAGCAGGAGGGCTACCTCGAGGGGCCCGAGCACATCGTCACCTGGGCAGTCGGCCACCTCGTGCAGCTCGCCGATCCCGACGAATACGGAGACCGTTTCAAGAAGTGGCGGATGGCCGATCTGCCGATCGTGCCCGAGCACTTCAAGCTGGTCGTCCGCGACGAGCGTTCCAAGAAGCAGATGAACGTGGTCAAGCGTCAGCTCGGCCGCGACGATGTCGACCTCGTCGTCAACGCCTGCGACGCGGGCCGCGAAGGCGAGCTGATCTTCGCGTACCTGTACGAGAAGGCCGGGGGCCGCAAACCAGTCAAACGGCTGTGGCTGAGCTCTATGACCCGCGACGCGATCGAAAATGCCTTCGCGCGCCTGCGGGACGGCTCAGAGCTCGCGACGCTCGAGGCGGCCGCTCGCTCGCGCTCGGAGGCCGACTGGATCGTGGGGATGAACGCGACTCGTGCGGCCACCATCCGGCTGCGCTCATCGTTCGATGGAGCGGTTTCGCTGGGACGCGTGCAGACCCCGACGCTCGCGATCCTCGCCCGCCGCGAACAGGAGATCCGCGCCTTTGAGCCCGAGCCCTACTGGGTCGTCGATGCGGTCTTCGATCCGGTCTCCGGCGAGCGCGGCCGCAACTACGAGGGCCGCTATCACGACGGCGCCAATCCGCGGGTGAAGAGCGCCGAGCAGGCCGCGGCGCTCGTCGCCGCGTGCGAGGGCCAAAGCGGCGAGATCACCCGGCTCGAGAAGTCAGAGCGCAAGGAGCGCCCCCCGCTGCTGTACGACCTCACCTCGCTGCAGCGCGACGCCAACAGCCGCTTCGGATTCTCGGCGCGGCGCACCCTGGCCGCCGCCCAGCGGCTCTATGAGGAGCACAAGGCGCTCACGTATCCGCGAACCAATTCTCGATACTTGACCGGCGACATGATCGGCGAGATCAAGCCGGTTGCGCGCCTGGTGGGCGGCCAGCGGGAGTATGCAGCGGCCTCGCGGTACGTGCTGTCGCTCGACGTCTTGCCGCTGGCGCGGGTGGTCGACGACAGCAAAGTCGCCGACCATCACGCGATCATCCCGACGCGGGCCGAGCGCCATCCGGTCGAGAAGATGAACGACGACGACCGTCGCGTCTACGACCTCGTGGTACGTCGGTTTCTGGCGATCTTCCACCCCGATGCGGTGTTCGAGAACACCCGTCTCGAGACGACCGTGGCGACGCACGTGTTCCGCACCCGCGGGCGGCTGATGCTGGTCCCCGGCTGGCGCGGGGTTTATGGCGAGACCGCCGACGTGGACGGCGCTCGCTCCGACGACGACGAAGGCCGCGAACAGCAGCTGCCGAAGCTCGATCAGGGCGAGCGGGCCCGGGTCGAGGAGATCGCCTCGGTGCAGAAGGAGACCAAGCCACCCCGCCGCTACACGGAGGGAGCGCTGCTGGCGGCGATGGAGACCGCCGGCAAGCTGGTCGACGACGAGGAGTTGCGAGAGGCGATGAAGGACTCGGGCATCGGGACGCCGGCGACCCGGGCGGCGATCATCGAACGCTTGCTTCAGGTCGGCTATCTGGAGCGCGACGGCCGCGCGCTGATCGTCACCGAGAAGGGGATGAACGTGATCAGGCTGCTCGGCGAGCACGCGCTGACCTCGGCGGGGCTCACCGGGGAGTGGGAGCACCGTCTCGCCAAGATCGAAACCGGCGAGGACTCCCGCGAGGCTTTCATGGGGGACATCGTCAAGTTCACCGAGAGCACCGTCTCGGAGCTCGACAGCAAGCTGAAGGACGTCCGCATACCCCGCGCCAACCTCGGGCCCTGCCCGGTCTGCGGCCGCGACATCGTTGAGAACCGCAAGGGATATTCGTGCTGGTCGCGCGAGGACCCCGGATGCGGGTTCGTGATCTGGAAGTCGAAGGCCGGAAAGCAGCTGCCGGTCGCGGTCGCCCGGGAGCTGATCAAGACCGGTCGCACGGAGCGGGCGGTCACCGGCTTCAAGGGCCGTTCGGGCAAGAGCTTCCGGGCCAGGCTGGCGTTGGCGCAGAGCGATGAGGGCAAGTGGCGCGTCGAGTTCGACGAGCCCTGGGCGAAGGAAGGCGCAAGGCCGCCTGACGCCGAGGACGCCGGAGCCCGGGCGGAGGCGGCCGCGGAGAGGCCGGCCGCCGCCGCGTAAGCGATCGCGTCGGGCCGGCCGCCGCCGCGTAAGCGATCGCGTCGGGAGCGAGCGCCACCATGTCGGATTCATGTCACTCCGGCTCGTACTCGGTCCCGCCAACTCCGCCAAGGCCGGGGAGGTCCTAGGCGCCTACGCCGCGGCTGCCGGCAGCGGCGCGTTGCTGGTGGTGCCCACCGCGCTGGACGCACGCCACTACGAGCGCGAGCTGGCAGCCGGCGGAACGGTGCTCGGGTCGGTGCTGACGTTCTCCGGGCTGGTAGCCGAGATCGCCCGCCACGCGGGATACGAGGGGCGACGGCTGTCGGCGCTCGGGCGCGACCGCGTGCTCCGAACGGTGATCGACCGGACGCCGCTGTCGCTGCTCTCCGGTGTCTCGTCGTCGCCGGGGTTCGCGGTCGCCGCCGGGAATCTGGTCGCGGAGCTGGGGCGCTCGCTCGTGACCCCGCAACGGTTCGCGCAGGCGCTTGCGGCGTGGGCGCTCGAGGACCTTCGTCGAGAGCCTTACGCGCGCGAGCTGACGGCGCTGTACGAAGGGTATGAGCGCGAGCTCGAGCGACTGGGCCGAGTCGACCACGAGCGCTACGCGTGGCGGGCGCTCGACGCGCTGCGCGCGAATCCCGGGAGCTGGCTGGGAAGTGTCTTCTTCTACGGGTTCGACGACCTCACGCCGCTCGAGCGCGATGCGGTAGAGACGCTCGCAAGGGTCGCGGGGTCGGAGGTGACCGTCTCGCTGACCTACGAGCCCGGCCGGGCGGCGCTCGTCGCCCGGGCCGAGACCGTGGAGGAGCTGCGGCCGCTGGCCGAGCACGTTGTCGAGCTGCCGGCGCTCGACCAGCACTACTTTCCCCGCTCGCGGCTCGCGCTGCACCATCTCGAGCGGGGGCTGTTCTGCGCCGGCGAGGTCCTGAGGATCGACCCCGGTGAGGCGGTTGCGCTGCTCGAGGCGGGGGGCGAGCGCGCCGAGGCGGAGCTCGTGGCCGCGGAGGTCCTCGGCCTGCTGCGCAGCGGAGTCCCGGCCGAGGAGATCGTGGTCGTGTACCGCTCGCTCGCGCGCGTGGCGCCGCTGGTCGCGAGCGTCTTCGCCGACTACGGGATCGAGCTCGGAGGGGAGCGTTCGGTGCTGTTCTCGCAGACCGCGGTTGGAGCCGCGGTGCTGGCGCTGGCCCGCTGTGCGCTGCTCGACAAGCAGTCCGCGCGGGCCGAGGACCTGCTCGCCTACCTCCGGGCCCCGGGCTTGCTCGAGCGGCCCGAGCTCGCCGACCGCCTCGAGCTCGAGATCCGGCGCGAAGGTCTGCGAACGGCGGCGCAGGCGCGGGCGCGGCTTGGCTGGGAGCTCGAGGCGCTCGACTCTCTTCGCGCGGCGGCCGACCCCGCGAGGGAGCTGGGTTGCCAGGCACGAAGGCTGTTCACGCTGCCCTACCGGGGTACCGCGCGCGAGCTGGAGGGTGCCGAGCAGCTCGACGCGAGGGCACTCGCGAGCCTCCTGGCCGCGCTGGCCGAGCTCGAGGAACTGGAGCAAACGCTGACCGCGGAGGAGCTGATCGAGCTGCTGGAGCGCCTCGAGGTCGACGACGGCGCTCCTCCGAGACCAGGCGCCGTGCTGCTGGCGCAGCCGCTCGCGATCAGGGCCAGGCGGTTTCGCTGCGTGTTCGTGTGCGGATTGCAGGAGGGTGAGTTCCCGTTGCCCGGATTCGCGGAGCCATTCCTACCCGATCAGCGGCGCAGAGAGCTAGCCGCTTGCGCGGGCCTGCGGCTCGCGCCGAGCGAGGACGCGCTCGCGCGGGAGCGCTATCTGTTCTATGCCTGCGTCTCGCGCGCCACCGAGCGGCTGGTGCTCTCCTACCGGAGCTCGGATGAGGAAGGGACGGTGGAGCTGTCTTCGCCGTTCATCGCCGATGTCGGCGAGCTGCTCGTCGAGGACTGGGCCGGCCGTCGTCAACAGCGGCTGCTGGCAGACGTGGTGTGGCTCCCTGACAGCGCGCCGACCGCGCGCGAGCTCGCCCGCGCGCAGGCCGCGGCGAGCGCTGCTGAAGCCGGCCTGCTGGGCACGCGGGTTCGCTCGCTCGGCAAAGTGGCGCTCGAGCAGGTGCGCCACCGCAAGATTCTCTCCGGCGGCGCGCTCGAGGCATACGCGGACTGCCCGGTCAAGTGGCTCGTCGAGCGCCAGCTTGCGCCGGTGCAGTTGGAACCTGATGCTGAGCCGCTCGCGCGCGGCAACTTCATGCACGCGGCGCTCGAGGAACTGCTGCGCAGGTTGGAAGGACCGATCACGAGCGAGACGCTGCCGGACGCCTACCGGCTCCTCGACGAGGTGCTCGCCGACGCTCCGGCGCCGATCGGAGCGGGTCGGCCGGAATCAATTCGCGCGGCGGCGGTGAGGATGATCGAAGCCGATCTGCGCCGTTATCTGGCACACGAGGCGGCCGACGGGTGCGCCTGGGCACCCGAGGGAATCGAGCTGCGGTTCGGATTCGAGGGGGAGCAGGAATCGCTGCCGGCGCTGACGCTCGGGGACGGCTCGCAGCAGATCCGCGTCCGTGGCGTGATCGACCGGGTCGACGTGGCGCCGGACCGCGGCCGTCACGCGATCGTCCGCGACTACAAGAGCACCAGCGCGCGTCCCGAGCACCAGGGGGCACATTGGCGCGCCGATCGCCAGCTGCAGGTTGCGCTGTACATGCTCGCGGTGAGGCAGCTGCTCGAGCTGGATCCGGTCGCCGGCCTGTACCAGCCGCTCGCGGGCGGGGACCTGCGCGCGCGAGGAGTGTTTCTCGAGGGAGCGCAGGTGGGCGCCAAAGTCGTGGTCGGCGATGCGCGGACACGGGAGGAGCTCGACGCGGAGCTCGCCGACGCGGCCGCTCGCGCGATCTCGCTTGCCGCGCGCCTGCGCTCGGGCGAGCTGATGCCCTCCCCGGCAACATGCTCGCGCGATGGCTGTCGCTTTCCTGGGATCTGCCGTGTCGAGTGACACTTCGACGAGAGACTGGACCGCGGAGCAGCTTCACGCGATCGAGCACCGGACGGGCGACCTGCTGCTGGACGCCGCAGCCGGGAGCGGCAAAACCTCGGTGCTGGTCGAGCGCTTCGCGCGCGCGGCGCTCGACGACGGGATCGACGTCGCGTCGGTCTTGACGATCACGTTTACCGAGAAGGCCGCCGCTGAGCTTCGAGATCGAATTCGACGTCGTCTTCTCGAGCTCGGCGCCCGCGAGGCGGCGCAGGCGACCGAGGGCGCATTCATCTCCACGATTCATGGCTTCTGCGCGCGCGTGCTGCGAGCCCACGCGCTCGCCGCCGGGATCGATCCGGCGTTCACCGTGCTCGATCAGCCCGAGGGCCGGCGCCTGGCTGAGGCCGCCTTCGAGGACGCGCTCGAAGAGCTCACGCGCGACGCCCCGGATGGGATCGAGTTCCTGGCCTCATATGGTCCCGGCGCGCTGCGAGGCGCGATCCTCGGCGCCTACCACGAGCTGCGCTCTCGTGGTGAGATCGCGCCGGTGCTCCCCGCACTGCATCCGCCCTCGGTGGATCTGGAGAGCGCGCGTGAGGAGCTTTCGCGGGCGGCTGCAGCGGCGGCCCGCGAGCTCGGCTCGATCGTCGATCCGCCGGTCCGGGTGGCGCAGGCGCTGGAGCGCCTCAACGCCTGCCGGGCCCTGATCGCGGCCGAGCAGCCGTGGCCCGGCGACCTGGACCGAGTGGCGCTGCCGGGTGGCAACGGGGCCGCGCTGAGCACGCCGCCGTGCACCGCCTACGGGGAAGCCCTGGCTCGGTTTCGCTCCGCCTGCGAGGAGCTTCGCGCCGAGTCGGCGCACCGGTTTCTCGACCGTCTCTTACAAGCCTTCGGCGCTCGCTACACGGCCCGCAAGCGCGCCCGCTCGGTGCTCGACTTCGAGGATCTCGAGCTGCTGGCGCGGTCGCTGCTGGACCGCGACGGGGAGCTCCGGGATCGCTACCGAGATCGCTTCGCGCTGATCATGGTCGATGAGCTCCAGGACACCAACCAGGTTCAGCTCGAGCTGATCGAGCTCATCGCGCATGCAAATCTGTTCACGGTCGGCGATGCGCAGCAGTCGATCTACGGCTTCAGGCACGCTGACGTCAAGCTCTTCGAAGGCCGCGGCGAGCGGCTCGAGAAGATCGGCGCGCGCGCCACGCTGCGGACGAACTTCCGTGCCCGCCCCGAGATTCTCGCCGTGCTGAACCTCGCCTTCGAGCGCGAGCTGGGCGAGCGCTTCATGGCGCTGCGGACGGGACGCCGGCTGGAGCCCGCCGATCAGCCGCTGGTCGAGTTGCTGATCGCGGACAAGGGTGCCGACTGGGCCGACGACGGCCTCGTGGCGCCCTGGCGCCTAGCCGAGGCGAGGGTGTTGGCGGAGCGGATCCGCGAGCTGATCGAGCGCGGCCGCTCCCCGCGGGAGATCGTGGTGCTGATCCGGGCCACAACCGACCTGCGGTGCTACGAGCGGGCGCTCGAGCAGCAACGCGTTCCGAGCTACGTGATCGGCGGCCGCGGCTACTGGTCCCATCCTCAGGTGCTAGACATGGTCGCGTACCTGCGTGCGCTGGCCAATCCCCGCGACGAGGACGCGCTGTATACGGTGCTCGCCTCACCGCTGGTCGGAGTGTCGGTGGACGCGCTGGTGTTGCTCGGCGCCGGCGCACGCTCGGCCGGCCGCGATCCCTGGTGGCTCCTGCGCGAGCCGGAGGGACGACTGGACGAGCTCGTTATCGAGGACCGCGACCTGCTCGCCTGGTTCGCTGAGTGGTTCGCGGCCGAGCGGCGGGCGGCGGCCCACGCTGCGATCGACGAGCTGATCGGCCGCGCACTCTCGCGAACCGGCTACGACCTCGAGATCCTGGCGATGCCGGGCGGCGTGCGGAGGTTGGCGAACGTGCGCAAGCTGATGCGCCTGGGGCGCGAGTACCAGGCCGACGGCGGTTTTGGCCTGCGCGGGTTTCTCGAGCTTGCCCGCAGCCGGGCGTTTGGCATCGACTCCCACGAGAGCGAGGCGCCGGTCGAGGGCGAGGCGCTCGATGCGGTGCGGCTGATGACGATTCACCGCGCGAAGGGGCTCGAGTTCGAGGTCGTCTGCATCGCGGATCTCGGCCGGGCACCGCGGCGCGGCGGGGAGCTCTTGCGGATTGGAAGCGACGGGCGATTCGGGCTGCGGCTCGCACAGCCCGGAACCGGCAAGCGCGAGCCCGCGCTCGACTACAGAGCGCTCGGCGAGGAGCGCCAGCAGGCCGAAGAGAGCGAGGAACGGAGGCTTTTCTACGTGGCGATGACCCGCGCGCGTGAGCGGCTGATTCTGAGCGGCGCCGCGAAGCTCGACTCGTTCGGCTCGCCGGCAAACGGCGCGGCCGCGCCGATCGCGTGGATCGCCCCGGCGCTCGTCCCGGAGATCGCCGCCCGGGTGAGCGAGGGAGCTGGCACGACCGAGGCGGGCGTTCACTGGAGGATCTTCTCCTCGGCGCAGGGCCGCTCGGGGCCGGCCCTCCCGGCGCCTCCCGCCTCCGCGCCCTCGACGGCATCGCCCCCCGGCGAGCTGCGGCTGCACCCGCGTCCGCCCGCGGCGCCTCCTGTAGCGCCGGTTACGGCGCTGAGCTACTCCTCGCTCGGCGAGTACGAACGCTGCGGCTACAGATTCTATGTGGAGCGGGTGCTGGAATTGCCCCCGGTCGCGGAGCACAGGACGGGCCCGGGCGCGGGCGGCGATCTGGCGGGGACCGAGCGTGGGATTCTCGTCCACGCGTTGCTCGAGCGGCTCGACTTTCGCCGTCCGCTGCGCCCGAGTCCGGAAGCGGTCGCGGCGGCTGCTCGCCGCGCCGGAATCACCGGCAGCGGCCGGTTCGGAGACGTCGCCGAGCTGATCGAGGCGTTCGCGGGCAGCGAGCTCCGCGCCCGGCTCGCCCGAGCCGGCGAGATCCGCCGCGAGGCGCGCTTCTCGTTCCCGATCGACGGCGGCATGACGATCACCGGCGTGCTGGACGTGCTCGCCCGCGAGCCGGGTGAACGGATGCTGATCGTCGACTACAAGAGCGATCGGCTGGAGCGGGCCGATCCGGCGGCGATCGTCGCTCGCGAGTACGCGACGCAGCGGCTCATCTATGCCGTCGCCGCGCTGCGGGCCGGCGCGGCCGCGGTCGAGGTGGTGTACGAGTTCTTGGAGCGCCCGCACGAGCCGGTCGCGGAGGGCTTCGCCGCGGGGGACCTGCCACGGCTCGAGCGTGAGCTCGGCGAGCTGGCTGGGGGAGTGCTGCGACGCGAGTTCGTGGTCAGCGGCGAGCCCCACCGGGCGCTGTGCAACGGCTGCCCCGCCGAGGGTGGGATGTGCTCGTGGCCGCTCGAGCTGACCCGCAGAGAAGCGCCGGACCGGCTCTTCTAAGCCGCGCGAACCCGTTGCGATTCAGGAGCCGGCGGGATCCCGCTCGAACTCCACCTCCACTTTCTGCTCCTGGTGGCGCTCCTCGACCTTCGCCAGCTTGGTCAAGGTCTCCTCGTCGGCCGGCACCGCGGGGGGGCCGAACAGGCTCCGCGGCCACAAGTGGCGCGTCACCACCACGTTGATCTCGCAGGCGTACACGGTCACCTGCGCCCCGAGGTGCAACCACACGAGCAGCGCGATCACGAACGCGAACTGGGCGTAGTTCTTGCTCTCGTTCTTCAGCACATGCCCGATGTAGTAGCCGCCCACGATCTGCAAGACCTCCCACGCCACCCCAGCTACGACCACCCCGAGCCAGAGGTCGCGAGTGGGAACGGTTCTCGCGGTCATGAACCGAAACGCGGCACCGAACAACCCGAAGTTCACCAGCAGCGAGATCACGATCCCCGCAGCCTTCAGCAGCGGTCCCCCGAGCCCACCGATTACCAGTCCCGAGGCCAGCGTCGCGATGATGAACAGGAATCCCAGCGCGACCAGAAGCGCCAGCCCGCGCAGGCGCGAGAAGATGAAATTGGGCCGGTCTTTGAACGGGACCGCCCAAACGCGATCGAAGGCGTTCTGGGCGGCTTGTGTGACCCCCAGGCCCGACCACACCGCGACCAGCAGGCCGATGATCAGCGCGGCCACGCTGCCGCGCAGCGCGTGCGGATCGAGCTTCTGGCCGACTACCGGAAACTGACCGAGGACCGACTTGGTGATCGAGTTCTGCGCGCCGGTGTCGCCCTGCAGCACGTAGCCGAGAATCGTCACGAACGCCAGCAGCAGCGGGAAGATCGAGAAGAACGCGTAATACGCGATCAGCGACGCAAGGCTTCCCGCTTGGTCGTTGCCGAACTTCCTGAGCACCGCCATGGGAATCGCAAGCCAGAGGTGCCGCTGCTGAAAGCGATCGAACGCCCGCACTGGTCGCAGAACATCCATGGAGGTGTCCTCATGTTCCTACCCGACACGGTCTCGCAGCATGCAAAATCGCTGGTAGCGTCCCGAGTCATAAGTGGCGTCTCTCGGTGTCGCCGAATTTTATGATTCGGGACACTAGCCGCCCTCGACGCGCAGCAGCAGGCGCTTGCGCTCGAGCCCGCCGGTGTACCCTCCCAGCCCTCCGCCCGAGTGCAGCACGCGATGACAGGGGATCACGATCGGGAGCGGATTGGACCCGAGCGCGTTGCCGGCGGCGCGGTATCCCCGCGGGCTACCGGCCTCCGTGGCAACACGCTTGTAGTCCGATACCGAGCCATACGGGATCCGCGCGGTGGCGCGCAGCACCCGCCGGGCGAAGCCCCGCGTCAGCCGCCAGTCGAGCGGCAGCTCAAACTCCCGGCGCCTGCCGCTGAGGTATTGATCGAGCTCGCGGCGTGGCTGCTCGAGGCGGCGTGGCGCTCGCAGCACCCGCGGCGAGAGCTTCGCCGCGAGACCTTGCAGCACCACCCCCTCGTCCTCGCCGTCGAGGTAGGCGACCCGCACGAGCCCACGCTCGGTGCTCGCGACCAGCAGCTCGCCGAGGGGTGAGTCGAACGTCGCATAGGCGACATCGAGCAGGCCGGCCGAGGATGCGGCGAGGTCGAGCTCGGGCAGCGGTCGCTCGCGCGCGGCGCTGCGCAAGGCGCTCGCCAGGTGATCGAGATCGCTCATTTTCTGAGGTATTCCTTTCGCAGTCGCTTGAGGCCTTCGTGAACGTTGCGCCGGGCGGCCTCCTCGCTGGTGTCCATGACCTCCGCGATCTCGGCGTAGGGGGCATCGACGACGAATCGCAGGGCGATCGCCGCGCGCTGTTTGCGGGGCAGCTCGCGCACCCGTGCCCAGAGCTCCTGGTCGGGCTGGACGGCGGCCGGCTGGGCGCGCTCCGGAACCTCCTCTACGGGAACGGCTTCGCGCCGCTGCCCGCGCACGTGGTCGATCGCCTTACGGTGCGCGACCGTGAAGATCCAGCTGCGCAGGTTGGAGGCATCGCGCAGCCGCGGATAGGCGCGAAGCGCCGCGAGCCAGGTCTCCTGGTAGCAGTCATCGGCGGCGCACGCGCCGACGGTAGCGACCAGGAACCGCTGCACGTCGCGTCCGTGGCTGTCTAGCAGCTCCTGAAAGGGCGGCAGCAACACTGCAGGTAAAACGTCTCGGGGCACGAGTTTGTGAGAGGTCGATTCTGTCCGGAGTGGTCGGACCGCGAGCGGCAAGACTGCGCTCAGGCTTGATCGCGGCGCTCATGCGCTATACAAAGCTGACATGGCCCGCGCAATTTGGTCAGGCGCAATCAGCTTCGGACTGGTCAACGTGCCGGTGAAGCTGTACAGCGCGACGTCCCCGAAGACGGTCCGTTTTCACCAGCTCTCCAGCAAGACCGGGGCCCGCATCCGCCAGAAGCGCGTGGACCCGACGACCGGGGACGAGGTTCCCTACGAGGAAATCGTCAAGGGCTACGAGATCACTCCCGATCGCTACGTGCTGATCGAACCCGAAGAGCTCGACGCACTCGACCCGAAAGCGACCAAGACGATCGATATCGAGGAGTTCGTCGACCTGCAGGAAATCGATCCGATCTATTACGACCACTCTTACTACCTCGCGCCGACCGCGGGCGGGGCGAAGGCCTACCGACTGCTGCTCGACGGGATGCGCGAGTCGGGCAAGGTGGGGATCGGGCGGGTGGTCCTGCGCTCCAAGCAGCAGCTGTGTGCGCTGCGCCCGGCCGGCGACGTGCTGACGCTGACGACGATGTTGTTCGGCGACGAAGTGCTCGCGCCGGACCGGCTCGATGAGCTCGATTCGATCGCCGACGCGGAGGCCAGCGAACGCGAGCTGAAGATGGCGCAGCAGCTGATCTCGTCGCTGTCGGCGGATTTCGAGCCGACCAAGTACCGCGATGACTACCGTGACCGCGTGATCGCGCTGATCGAGCGCAAGGCGGCGGGTGAGGAGATTGCGGTTCAACCCGAGGCGCAGGAGCCGGAGCCGGCGCCGGACCTGATGGCGGCACTCGAGGCCAGCTTGGCCGCGGTGCGCTCCGACGATGATGAACCGGCTCCGGCGCCTGAGCCGCGCAAGCAGGCGGGCAGCGACGGCGCCGGCAAGCGGGGCCGACAGCCCGCCGGCGACGGCGCAGCCAAACCAGGGCGCCAGCCCGCCAAGTCCAAGCGCTGATCAGGTCTTCTTCAGGTGGCCGTCTACGCAGGTATAGCCGTGCGCCTTATAGGTGCTCTCATCCTTGGTCGCGCAAAACTCGCCGACCTTATAAGTCTTGCCCTTTGCCTTGGCCTTCTCGGCCTTCGCCTTCGCCTTCGCCTCGGCCTTTGACTTGTGAGCCTTCGCCTTCGCCTCGGCGGTGGACTTGTGAGCCTTCGCCTTCGCCTCCGCGGTGGCCTTGTGAGTCTTGGCCTTCGCGGCGGAAGTCGCGCTCGAGGCCACCGAGCTGGCGCTCGAGCTGGCACTGGTGATCGCTGAGCTCGCGCTGGCTGTTGCCTTCTTGGTGGTGGAGCTGCTGCTCGACCCGCAGCCGGCGGCGAGAAGCGCCGCTACGGTCACGACGATCAGCAGCAGGGGAACTCGAGTAGGCTTCATGCGGGACAGATTTACCCTCCGGCCGCCGGTTCCTCCGGCTTCACGTTCGGCACTAACGCGTCCCTAACAGCCGCTGATACGATTTTGGCTCGCGCCGGCCTGCCTAGCCCACTTCCAGGGCAGTTCCTCATGAATCAGAGATCAATCCCCCCGGGGGCCACCGGCCTCTACGACCCCGCAAACGAGCATGACGCCTGCGGCATCGCGATGGTCGCGAAGCTCTGGGGCGAGGCGAGCCACGCGGTTGTCGAGAAGGCGCTCGACGCGCTCGAGAACCTCGAGCACCGCGGCGCCGAGGGAGCCGATCCGAACACCGGCGACGGCGCCGGGATCCTGGTGCAGCTTCCCGACGCGTTCCTTCGTGCCGTAACCGGCGTTGAGCTGCCGCCGCGGGGGCGCTATGGAGTGGGAGTCTGCTACCTGCCATCGGATCCGGAGCGCAGGGTCGTGTTGGAGCAGCTGATCGAGGAGACGATCGAGCGGGAAGGGCAGCGCGCGATCTGGTGGCGGGACGTCCCGGTGGACGAACGCCACGTGGGCGACACCGCGCGGCTATCGGCTCCCGTAGTCCGGCAGGTGGTGATCGCAGCGGGGGAGCAGATCGAGGATCCGGACGCGTTCGAGCGCAAGCTGTACGTGATCCGGCGCGTGCTCGAGCGCGCCGCCGGCCGCGAGCTCGCACTTCCCAGCTTCTCCTCTCGCACGATGGTCTACAAGGGCATGCTGACGGCGCCGCAGCTACCCCGCTACTTCACCGATCTGCGCGATCCCCGCGTCGCCTCCCGGCTGGCACTGGTCCACTCCCGTTTCTCGACCAACACCTTCCCGAGCTGGTCACTAGCCCACCCGTACCGGATGATCGCCCACAACGGCGAGGTCAACACGCTCCGCGGGAACATCAACTGGATGCGCGCGCGCGAGTCCCAGCTCGCCAGCGATCTGTTCGGCGAGGACATGAGCAAGGTGATCCCGGTCGTGCAGGAGGGAGGCTCCGACTCCGCGATCTTCGACAACGTGCTCGAGCTGCTGGTGCTGAGCGGCCGCTCGATCCCGCACGCGGTGATGATGATGGTGCCCGAGGCGTACCGCACGCAGAAGAACCTGGATCCCGACGTCACCGGCTTCTACGACTTCCACTCCTGCCTGATCGAACCATGGGACGGTCCCGCCGCGGTGGTGTTCACCGACGGGCGTCTCGCCGGGGCGGTCCTCGACCGCAACGGACTCCGCCCCGGCCGCTGGGTCCAGGACACCGACGGATACGTGGTGCTCGCTTCCGAGACCGGCGTCGCCACGATCGCTCCTGAGCACATTCAGCGCAAGGGCAGGCTGGCGCCCGGCCGCCTGTTCCTGGTCGATCTCGAGGAAGGCAAGATCGTCGAGGACGGCGAAGTCAAGCGCCGGGTGGCACGCCGCAAGCCGTACGGAGAGTGGTACGAGCGCTCGGTCGTCCACATCGACGCGCTCCCCGAGCGCGAGCCGCGCGCGCCGAGGATCGAGCCGCTGCGCTCCAAGCAGCTGGCCTTCGGCTACTCGCAGGAGGACCTGAGGCTGATCATCGCGCCGATGGCGGCCAAGGGCGAGGAGCCGGTTGCGAGCATGGGTAACGATGCCGCGCTGGCGGTCCTCTCCGACCGTCAGCCGCCCCTGTTCTCGTATTTCAAACAGCTGTTCGCTCAAGTCACCAACCCGCCGATCGATCCGATTCGCGAGTCGGTCGTGATGAGCCTGCAAGCGGGCGTCGGCGCCGAGGTGAACCTCCTGGCCGAGTCGCCCGACCAGGCCCACATGCTGGTGATGGACCAGCCGATCCTTCGCAATCACGAGCTCGAGAAGCTCCGCCAGGTCTCCCATGACGTCTTCGATGCCGCCACGCTCGATATCAGCTGGCCGATCGAGCAGGGCCCCGATGGGATGGAAGCGCGACTGCAGGCGTTGTGCGAGGAGGCCGCTCGGTATGTCGACAACGGCGCCAACATCCTGATCCTGTCCGATCGCAACCTCGGGCCCGAGCGGATCGCGATCCCATCGCTGCTAGCGGTCGGGGCGGTCCACCATCATCTGGTGCGTCGGGGCACCCGGCTGCGCACGGGCTTGGTGATCGAGTCCGGAGAGCCACGTGAGATTCATCACATGGCGACCTTGATCGGCTATGGCGCCGCGGCGATCAATCCCTACCTGATGTTCGAGTCGCTCGACGAGCTCGCCGACCGTTCGCTGCTGCCGGAGGACCAGCTGGATGACGCGGGCGCCGCGCGTTCAGGCGGGGCCCGAAGCCGAGCGCGCGGTCCGTCCGCGCGTGAGGAGGCCGAGAAGCGGATCGTCAAGGCGATCGGCAAGGGCTTGCTGAAGACGATCTCGAAGATGGGCATCTCGACGATCCAGTCGTACTGCGGCGCCCAGATCTTCGAGGCGGTCGGGCTCAAGCGGGAGCTTGTCGACCAGTATTTCACGGGGACCGCCTCGCGGATCGGCGGGATCGGGCTCGAGGAGCTCTCGACCGAGGCGATGGAACGCCATTTCCGGGCCTATCCGCGAACCGAGCGGAACCTGCTGCCAGTCGGCGGCGTGCTGCAGTGGCGTCGCGACGGCGAGCTGCACGTTTGGAGTCCGGACACGGTGGCAAAGCTCCAGCACTCGGTCCAGGGTCAGAACGGCGACCCGCGAGAGACCTACGCCGAGTACTCCCGTCTCGTCAACGACGAGGCAGTGGCCAAAGGCCTGCTCCGCGGGCTGATGAAGCTTCGTCCGGCGGGAGAGGCGGTGCCCCTGGAGGAGGTCGAGCCGGCGACCGAGGTCGTCAAGCGCTTCACCACCGGCGCGATGAGCCTCGGGGCGCTCAGCCGCGAGGCACACGAAACGCTCGCGATCGCGATGAACCGCATCGGCGCGCGCTCGAACACCGGCGAGGGCGGCGAGGATCCGGGCCGCTACACGCCCGATGCGAACGGTGACCTGCGCCGTTCGGCGATCAAGCAGGTCGCCTCCGGCCGCTTCGGAGTCACAATTCATTACCTCGTCAACGCCGACCAGCTCCAGATCAAGATGGCCCAAGGCGCCAAGCCAGGCGAGGGCGGGCAGCTACCGGGCGACAAGGTCGACGACTACATCGCCCGGATTCGCCACTCCACCCAAGGCGTCGGGCTTATTTCCCCCCCGCCCCATCACGACATCTACTCGATCGAGGACCTCAAGCAGCTGATCTACGACCTTCGCTGCGCCAATCCGACCGCCTCCGTGTCGGTGAAGCTGGTCTCCGAGGTCGGCGTCGGCACGGTCGCTGCGGGCGTCGCCAAAGCCAACGCCGATCACGTCACGATCGCCGGCCACGATGGCGGCACTGGAGCATCGCCCCAGTCTTCGGTCCAGTCCGCGGGCATCCCGTGGGAGATCGGCCTCGCCGAGACGCAACAGACGCTGCTGCTCAACGACCTGCGCTCCCGGATCGTGGTCGAGGTCGACGGGGGGATGCGGACCGGTCGCGATGTCGTCGTCGCGGCGCTGCTGGGCGCCGACGAGTTCGGTTTCTCGACCTCGCCGCTGATCGCGATGGGCTGCATCATGATGCGGGTCTGCCACCTGAACACCTGTCCCGTCGGGATCGCGACCCAGGACCCGGAGCTACGCAAGCGCTTCCAGGGGACCCCCGAGCACGTCACCGGATATCTGATGCTCGTCGCCGAGGAGGTTCGCGAAATCATGGCCTCGCTCGGTATCCGGCGCGTCGATGAGATGATCGGACGCACCGAGCTGCTCGACACCGCCGACGCGATCGACCACTGGAAGGCAAAACGCGTCGACCTGTCGATGATCTTCACCGATCCCGATCTGCCCGCCGGAACGCCCCGCCACCGGACTCGCCCTCAGGTTCCGGTGCTCGACGACGCGCTCGACTGGGAGCTCGTCCGCAGGTGTGCATCGGCGATCGAACGGCGCGGGACGGTGAAGCTTGGGCCGATCCCGGTCAGAAACGTCAATCGCACCGTCGGGGGCATCCTCTCCGGCGAGATCGCCCGTCACCATGGCAACGAAGGCCTCCCCGAGGGGACCATCGAGATCTCGTTCTACGGCTCCGCCGGTCAAAGCTTCGCCGCCTGGCTGGCGCCTGGGGTGGCGGTGTCGTTGCGGGGGGAGACCAACGACTATGCCGGTAAGGGGTTGTCTGGCGGGGTGATGTCGGTGCGGCCTCCCGAGAAAGCCCGCTTCCGCGCAGAGGAGAACATGATCGTCGGTAACACCGTGCTCTACGGAGCGACCTCGGGGCGGGCGTTCTTCCGTGGCCTCGCAGGGGAGCGGTTCGCGGTGCGCAACTCCGGCGCACACGCGGTCGTCGAGGGAGTCGGCGACCACGGCTGCGAGTACATGACCGGCGGCCGCGTCGTCGTGCTCGGCCGGACCGGGCGTAACTTCGCCGCCGGCATGAGCGGGGGGATCGCGTATGTGTACGACGTCGATCGCGGCTTCGAGCAACGGTGCAATCCAGAGCTCGTCGACCTCGAGCGGCTGAGCGCCGACGATGAAGCCGAGCTGCAAGAGCTGATCAGAGAGCATGTCGCCCGCACCGGCTCGCTCGTCGGGCGCAATGTGCTCGCTTCCTGGGAACGCGGAGCCCGCGAGCGGTTCGTGAAGGTGATGCCGCGAGACTACCGGCGCGCGCTGGCGCAACAGGCCGAGGCGGAGGCGGCTGAGGCGGTGCAAGCCGCCTAGCGTGCGGCGCGATCGCCGGCCAGCCTGATCAAGACCGTCGTCCAGGTTCGGAACGGGCGCCAGGGCTCGGCCATCGCCGCGAACTGCGCGAGCGTTGGCGGCTGCGGCATCGCGTACAGCTCCGCGGCCCGCGCCAGCACCTTCGGCTCCGCCATCGGCAGGATCGCGTCGGCGAATCCGCTGGCCCGCAGCACCACCAGGCCGGCGTAGAAGGGGCCTAGTCCCTTCAGCTGCTGCAATTCGGTCCATGCGCGGTGGGGGCCGAGCCCCTGCAGGCGCTCCACCTCGAGCTTCCCCGCGAGCGCCGCTTGCGCCAGCGCTCGCAGCCGCGAGATCTTCTCCTGGTTCAGTCCGGGAGTGTCGTCGGGCAGGTCTCGGAGCGCCTCAGGCTGGGCGAACGCGTGCACGCTGTGACCGTCGAGTTCGAACGTCGTGCCGAGGCGCTCGGCGATCTGGTTTCTGACCCGGGCTCCCTGGGCGCTGTGGCGGCGGGCCGAGATGATCGACCAGGCGGCGCCTTCGTAGGGGGAGTGAAACAGGACCGGTCGCTGTCCGGGGTGGAGGCGTTGCAACTGCTCGATCACCGGATCGCGCTCGCCGACGGCCAGGAACTGCTCGCCGTCGTGGTCGAGCGAGAGGATTCGCGCGATTTGAGCCAGCACGAGCTCGGCGTCCGGGCCGCCGGTCGTTTGCAGCTCGACGCTGATCGGTCCGTCCTCGACCGGTTGGCGCAGCTGAGCGCCGGCATAGCCCCGTCCGCCGTCGACCGCAAATGCCAGCCTCATCGTCCCGTCGAACGGCGGCGGCCGTCCCTCGGTGGGGCCGAAGCCGAACTGCGCCGCCGCCTTGAGGCTGAACGGCCCGCGGGGAAGGAGCTGCAGTGTGTTCGGCATGACGACGGCGAACGCTACCGCCCGGGCGCAGGCCACTGCTACGCTCCGCAGCCCCATGGGTGAGCTCGGCGCGTTCCTTCAGATTCACCGGGTTGGATTCGACAAGCGCGATCCCCGGATCCGCGTGGGCGACTACAACCAGTACTTCTCGGTGCAGCCGGAGCACGAGATCGAGCGCCAGGGAGCGCGCTGCATGGACTGCGGTATCCCCTTCTGCCACGAGGGCTGCCCGCTCGGCAATCTGATTCCGGACTGGAACGATCTCGTCTACCGCGGCAAGTGGCGGGAGGCGATCGACCAGCTTCACGCGACCAACAACTTCCCCGAGTTCACCGGGCTGATCTGTCCGGCGCCCTGCGAGTCGGCGTGTGTGCTGGCGATCAACGACGATCCGGTGACGATCGAGCAGATCGAGCTGGCGATCGTCGAGCGAGCTTTCGCGGAGGGCTGGGTGACGCCCGAACCGCCGGATCGGCGCAGCGGTAAGACCGTCGCGGTGATCGGCGCCGGCCCGGCTGGGCTCGCCGCGGCCGCCGAGCTCAACCACTGCGGACACACGGTCACCGTGTATGAGCGCGACGAGGGCCCGGGTGGGTTGCTGCGCTTCGGCGTGCCCGACGCCAAGCTCGAGAAGTGGATCATCGACAGGCGGGTCGCGATCCTCGAGCAGGAGGGCATCGAGTTCCTCTACAACGTCGACGTCGGGCGGGACGTCACCGCGCTCGAGCTCACCGACCGCCATGACGCGCTGGTGGTCGCGATCGGCTCCCGCGTCTCGCGCGACCTCGATGCTCCCGGGCGCGACTTGCGCGGAATTCACCTGGCGATGGACTACCTGTATCAGCGAAATCGGTGGGTGGCCGAGCAGCAGGGCCGAGCTTTCAAGGCGCCCGCGCCCGGAACCGAGATCACCGCCGGCGGCAAGCGCGTGATCGTGATCGGCGGCGGCGACACCGGCATGGACTGCATCTCCAACTCCCATCGCGAGGGTGCCCGCAGCGTCGTGATGCTCGACGTCTACACGGAGCTGCGCAGCGACGGCCGCGACCCGCGCTACCCGTGGCCGCTGCCGCCGAAGCGGACGCTGATGACCTACGCGCTCGAGGAGGGCGGTAAGCGCCGCTGGGGCACCGAGGTAACCGGCTTCGGCGGCCGCGACGGGCACGTCAGCCACGTCTATGCCCGCCAGGTGACGGGGACCTCGTCGCGTGATCTGACGCCGGTTCCGGGTAGCGAGTTCGTGCTCGAGGCCGACCTGGTGTTGATCGCGATCGGCTTTGAGCATCCCGAGCACGAAGGGCTGGTCGACGAGCTCGGGCTGATCCTCGACAAGCGCGGCAACATCAACACCAAGCAGACCTACCACACCTCCTTGGATGGCGTCTACGCATGCGGGGATGCGCGGGTCGGCCAGTCGCTGGTAGTGACCGCGATCGCCGAGGGGCGCAAATGCGCCCGGGTCGTAAACAAGGCGCTCGGCGGGACGCCGATGGACCAAGACCGCGAGATGCTCACAGTGGGCGCCTGGAGCGGCGAAACCGACCGCACCCTGCGCCACGAGGCGGAGGCGGCGTTCAACGTCCGTCCCGGCGAGGAGTTCTTCAGCGGGCCGGGTACGCGGGGGGCTTCCTAGCCGCCGGCGACGCGCCCTGATCGCCGAAACGTTTCGGCAGCAGCGGTCTCGGGGATGCTATCCTCGTGACCGAGGCGATCCTCCGCCAAGGGTGCGAGAAATCAGGGGGATTTGGGTTTAGGTAAAGCTTGGGACGGGGAAACTCGCCCCTGTCGGTCAGGGAACTGCGCCCCCACTTCCCTGACTCTCCGGGGGACCCAGATGGATCTGGGTCCCCCGGTTCTCCCTCGTCGCAATCCCTCGCTGCGACGCTCGGATCCTGACTGCAACACTGGCGGGAGGCGCGGATATGGCACCGTGTGGCGATGGTGGTCCTTTCCGCGGTAGCTGCACATCACGGTCACACCTCGGTCGGCTCGACAATCACCAGCCTGCTGAACTCCGCGGGCCAGTTCTTCTCGCAGCTCGCCGACCTGGCGTGGATACCGCTGCTGATCGGCCTCGCGCTGTACGCGCTTTACCTGCTACTCCGCTCGCGAGCGCTATTCAACGCGGTGCGTGCCGCTTATCCGGGCGAGAAAGTGTGCTGGCGAGACATCTGGGGCGCGTACATGGTCGCCTACGCGGTCAACAACGTCTTCCCGCTCGGCGGCGGCAACATCGCGCAGCTGTTCCTGACCCGAGTCTCTATCCCACCGAGCAGTTACCCCACGATTGCCACGGCACTCTCCACGGGAGTGCTCTTCGATTGGTTCATGGGCCTGCTGGTGATGTGTTTTGCCTTCACTCAGGGCGTGTTCCCAAAGCCCCCGGACTTCTCGAAGCTCCCCGCTTTCGACATCAGCTTCTTTGCCGCGAACATGCGGTTCACGCTGTTCTTCCTGACCGCGCTGGCGATCCTGTTTCTGGTTGCGTTCGCGCTGTTGTCGGCGAGGGTGCGAGCGTTCTGGCAGCGCGTCAAGCAGGGCCTGGCGATTCTGCGCGACCGTCGCCGCTACCGCGATCAAATGGCGAGCTGGCAGTTTCTGAGCTGGATCGCGAGGTTCTTCTCCTACTGGGCGCTGCTCGAGGCGTTTCACATCGGCGGCTCTGTCCGCAACGCGCTGCTGGTCCTGGCCGTCCAGGTGATCGCCTCGGTGTTCCCGTTCACGCCAGGCGGAGCCGGGGTCCAGCAGGCGCTGTTGCTGACGATCTTTGCCCACAACCCCGATGTGGCGGCGTTCTCCGTCGGGCAGCAGATCGCGACTGCGATCCTGAGCTCGGCACTCGGCTTCGCGGCGCTGGTGCTGATCTTCCGCTTCAAGAGCTTCCGGGAGGTGATCCTGCGCGGCAAGGAGCACCGACGAATGGAGGCCGCCGGTGCGGCGATGAGCGACACGCCGCTGCAGACCTGACCGCTAGCGTGCGTGTTCGTCGAGCGCGCAGCTCGGAGGGCAAGGCACGGCATGCGAGGATGATGGCCATGCCCACCTTCTGCCGCCACAACCGCCTGTTGCAAAACTGTCCGATCTGCTCGCGAGAGCAGTCGATCGAGCTGCGCCCGATCGTGTCCTCGAGCGCTCCGCGGACCAGCACCGCCTCGCCTCCGAAGGCCCGGGCCGGGTCTGCCCCCAGCGCCCGGCGCACGCGCCCTGCCGGCCCCGGCAGCCGAAGTGGGGGGGGAGTGCGGGTGCGCCGGCTCGCACGGGGTGCCGACGATGATTACCACTCCCCGCTGGTGCCAGGTCTGCATTCGAGCGCCGATGCCGAGCGCCTCGCGCAGGAGCTCGCATTCGCGGCTCGGCGGCTGCTCGCGTTCTCGGCCGATCCGCCGGGGCCGTATGGCGAGGTCGCCGATCACGGCATCGAGATCGAGGAGCGGACCTGGCTCGCGTTTCTGATCGCCTACCTTTGCCCGCTCGACGGCGAGGATCCATTCGCGTCGATCCGCGAGGTCCGCACCTCTTGGGCCTCGGGCGCCACGCCCCAGCTCGACGACCTGCTCACCGGTCCCCGCACGGCGCACGATCCCACCCGCGCTCTCCGGACGATCGAGGCCTACCGAGGTTGGGTCTCGCGGGCGGGATCACAGGCGGCCGCCTTCAGCGGCGAGGCGCCCTGGGCGCCCGAGCGGAGGTTCGCGCGCGTTTTCGAGCGCCTGGCGTTGCCAGGCTTTCACCGGGACGCCCGCTTCGACCTGCTGGTGACGCTGGGCCGCCTCGGGGTGTACGAGCTAGAAGCCGGATCGCTGCAACTCGGTGGCGCGAACGAGTCGACGCTGGCGGCCAAGCGGATCTTCGGGATCGGCGATCAACTGCTGCTGGAGCGGCGGGCGGCGGAGCTGGCGCAAGCCGCGGCCGTGCCGCTCGAGGCTCTTGACGTCGGCCTCTACAACTGGGGCCGGGGCGAGCGGGCGACGCTCGGGCTGGGCGAGGACGCCGAGCCCGATCCCGGCGCGCTCGAGTCAACTCGTGAAGCCTTGGGGCTATAGGGCGCTCGCGGCATCGACTCTATCTCGAGAGGAGCCGTCCGACGCACCACTTACCTTCTGCGGCGTCCGAATCCACGAGCCGGAGCCGCAATGTCACTCTGCTTCATCGAGCCGCAGAACGCCATCAGGGTCATCGCCGACTCGGTCGGGCGCGAGGCGCGCCGCCAGATCTTGGGGGAGGTCGTCCGCGCATGGGTGGACGAGATTCCGGAGTCGGAGCTCGAGTCCCATTACGCCAAGGCCGTCGCCGACCTCGACGAGAACGATCTCTCGCTCCTGGCGGCCTGGCACGCCTCGCTCGAGCTCGGGCATCCGCTGCCCAGCAAGGAGTTCCTGGTCAACGTGTTCCCGTCGCTGGGCGAGAATCGGCGTGAGGCGCTGAAGATCGCCGCCGGATTCCGCGGGGAGGAGGCTTTTCAAGCCGGGGTCGGCGAGGAGGAAGCCTTCGACACCGTTTTGCCGTGGCTCTCAGACCAGCGCTGCATCGAGCTGGCACAGGAGTGCCTCGAGCTGTACTGCTGGGATCGACTGGGGATCGATAACTGAGGACTGCGCCGCGGCTCAGCCCGCCGCTAGCGCTGCCTCGATCTCCTCGATCGCCTGGTCGGTGGAGCGAAACCAGATCGCCTTGATCCCAACTGCGCGCGCGCCCTCACAGTTGTGCTCGAGGTCGTCGATGAACAGCGCCCGCGGCGCGGAGACACCGAGGCGCCGCAAGGTGAGCTCGTAGATCTGCGGCTCGGGCTTACGCGTGCCCACGTGCGCCGAGTCGACGACGACGTCGAAGATCTCGTCGACCGGCAGCTTGGCGCGCCACAGCTGCTCCCACTCGCGCACGTTGTTGGTGCAGATCGCGAGCTTGAAGCGCCGGCCTTGGAGTTCGCGCATGTACCGGATCATCCGCTCGTTGGGATCGAGATTGTCGAAGTATTGCTCTCCGAACCCCTGCAGCTCGATCGGACGGCCGAGCGCCGAGCTCAGCTCATCGCTGAGCAAGCGCAGGAACTGCTTCTCGGTCATCCGGCCGGTCTCGAGCTCAAACAGCGGGTTCGCGCCGTCGCGGGCGCTCACCGCGGCCATCGCCCGGCCGAGGGTTTCCGGCGCGATCCCCGACACACGCTGGAATTCCCTGAACGAATCCAGCAGCGGCGTGGTCAGGACGCCGCCGAAGTCGGTGATCACCGCTTCGATCTCGCTCACGACGCCCGCACCAGCAGATAAACCCCCGCACCCTCACAGCCATGGCTGTGGCAGCGAAGCAGCTCGGCGTCGATATCGAGCTCACCCCGAGCAAATCGCAGCCGTGCGCCGATCGCCTCGCCGGCGGCGCGGCGAGGATACCGGCTGGCCTCTTCGCCCTGATCGTCATCGAGCCACAGCTCGAGGCTGAGTCGGAAGGGCAAGCCGCCCGCCGCGTATGAGGTCGAGAGGCGCGGGTCGGTAACGGCCGCGTTCGCCTCCGGCTCGAACACGGCCGCCGTGATCAGGTCATCGGCGTGGCCCGATGCTCGGCGAGGGCGCAGCGAGAGAAGCGAGATCCCGTCATCCGGAGCGAACCAGGCTGACACATCCCGGAGCGAGGCGAACCGCTCGAAGTCCGGGAACCGTACGCGGCACGCGCGACGCCCCAGGCAGTCGACGGCGATTCCGTCGCGATCGTGCCTGAGCTGCCCTCGGACCCGGCAGAGCTGGTCGAAGCCCTGTTCTCGGGGCGCCGGCACGGCGTCCCCCTCGGGAGCGATCGTCAGCTCCGCTCGTTCGCTGACGACGCGCCATTGCTCGTGCGCACCGGAGCCCTGGAGCGAGCCATCCGCGGCATCCAGCTCGGTGCCGTCGAGGAGCCCGAGCGCGAGGAAGGGGTGCGCTCCGCCCCACACCGCCCCCCACACGCCCGCCTCGAGGTCGCCGAACGTGACCGTCCTCAAGGGCGCCGAGGAGCCCGCGCTCACGGCTGCAGTCTGGGCTGATCGAGGTCCTTGGCGGTTGAGTCGACGTCGTAAGGCTGGCGCCCGAAGCCCGCGACCCGGGTGACCACGCGGCTGCGGAAATTGCGGATCAGCAACCGCCGCATCAGCGCCCGAGTCGGCGGGAACAGCGCGGAAATGCCGACCACATCGGTGATGAAACCCGGAATCATCAGCAGCGTGCCGCCGAACAGCACGAGCGCGCCATCGGCCACTTCGCGCGCGGGCGGTCTTCTTTCTGACACGGCCACGTTCAGTCGCCGCCAGGCGGCTCGCCCCTGAGAGCGCAGGACCAAGATCCCGATCGGCCAGCCGGCGATCAGCAGGACGATCGTCAGTGGGATGCCGATCGCCTCAGCAACCTTGATCATGACGAACAGTTCCGCGATCGGCCAGAGGATCAGGAACAGAAGCAAGAGCATTACCGCAAGCGTACTCAGCGGCGCCGAACTGTTCAGCTCCCCGTCTCAGCGGCGCCTGAAAGTCTGCCTCAGGATCCATACAAAGCGCCGCCCCGAGCCGGAAAACCCCTGCGACGCGCGCCATTTTGCGCCTCGAGCCGATGTATACAGCTATGCGAGAGCGGGGAAGCCCTCGATTCGAACTCCTTCGAGCCGGTGCAGGCCGACGAGTTCGATCAGCGCCTTGATCTGTGGCTGCGCACCGCGGACCAGAAGCGTGCGTCCGCATGCTCGCAAGCGACGGGCCAGCATCGCGAAGTCGAGCATCAGCGAGGTGTCAGCGAATACCAGCTCGCTGAGATCCACGACCACGTCCGCCTGTGCTCTGATCGCGCGGAACAGCGCCTGACGACGGCCACCCTGCGTCGAGCGGTCCTCGTCTCCACGGCAGCGCAGTGTCGGCGGCTTGTCATCAAAGTCGACGATCGCGCAAAGCTAGCGAAAGTTGCACCTTGTATGCAAGGCCCTCACGCCGAGTCTCGTACACTTGTGTGTACAGATGGCTTCCGTAGACGATGTCACAGACGCGCTTCGCGACGTGATCGATCCCGAGCTGGGCCTCGACTTCGTCGAGCTCGGGCTGATTTATGACGTCGAGGTGGAGGGCGGCACGGTCAGCGTGACCTACACCCTGACCAGCCCCGGTTGTCCGATCGGCCCGCAGATTTCCGAGCAGATCGAGGAGTTCGTCGGAGAGCTCGACGGCGTCGAGCAGGTGAGCTCGACGATGACCTTCTCGCCTCCGTGGACGCCCGAGCTGATGAGCGAGGACGCGAAGTTCGCGCTCGGCTTCTGACCCGAGCGAATCAGCGCCCGCGCAGCTCCCGTTTCAAATCGATCGCCCGGATGTCGTGCTCGCCGGGGAGCTTTGCGAGCACTGAGGCGACCACTCCCTTGACGTCTCGCTCCTCGTGTCCAAGGTCGTCGAACAGCGATTTCAGCGCGGTGTGAACGATCTTCAGCTGTGCGGCCGTGAGGTCGAGCGTGAACGCGGTCTCGCCGGGCCTGATCAGATCATCGGCCATGCAGACGCGACCCTACTGCGGGAGCCGGTTGGGAGGTTTCAACGAGCGCTTCAGGTCCCCGAATCCTTTCGCGGCGATTTGCGCTGGGACCGGGAGCTGCGCGAGCGCTTGGCTCGCATGTCAGCCGCGGGGCCGGTCCGGGGGCGAGGCCGACCGACCGGGATGATCGGCGTCGGCCCTCCGTTGGACTTCGCGCCCGCCTGTGCGGCCGCTCCGGCGCCGCTCGCGGGAGTCGCGCGCTTGCCGGCGCCGGCGCTCCTGCCGTTGGCGCTCCCGCTGCGCTTGGCGCTACCGCTGCGCTTGGCGCTCCCGCTCGCGTCGAGATCGGCGCTCCCGCTACGCCCGCGCCCGCCGGGATCGCGCCCCGCCCGGGCGCGGGCGGCCCCGCGAGCTCGCGCGGCGGCCGCCCGCGCACGTGCGCCCGTCCGCTGGTCGCGCGCCGCCGCCAGCAGCTCCTGCAGCGCGGCGTCGATGCCCTCGCCAATCAGCTCGAGATCGGGCAGTGCGTCATAGTCGCCGAGCAGCCCATAATCGATGCTGCCGTTGTAGGACATGATCGCGACCGCGAGGGCGTGCTTCCTTGGCAGGAACGCCACCGGATAGAGATCGTCGAGCTTGCGCCCGAGTACGTACAGCGGCAGCTGCGGACCCGGAATGTTGGTCACGATCAGGTTGAACAGGCGGGTCGAAAAGTTGAGCCGGGAGGCCTCCGCGAGAATCGTCGGCGGCGCCAAGTTGTTGACCGCGACGAGCGTCGCGGCGCCGACCGCCTGCTTTGACTCCTTGAGGCCGTCCATCTCGTGGCGCACGAATCGCAGCCGTGCGGCCGGATCCTTGATGTACACCGGCAGCGGCCCGCGCATCACGCTCAGCCTGTTGCCGAGCATTCCCTGCTCGTCCCTCCCCCGAACGGAGACCGGCACGAGCGCCCGCATCTCCAGCCCCTCGGTGCGGATTCCGCGTGAGCGCAGCCACTCGCCGAGGGCGCCCGAAACGACGGTCAGCACGACATCGTTGACGGTGCCGCCGAGCGCGTCCTTGACGAGCTTGTAGTCGTCGAGCCGCTGGCGGACCACCGAGTACCGGCGGTGCGGGCCGATCTCGACGTTCAGCGGCGTCTCGGGCGCCGGGTTCAGCCCCGCCCAGATGATCTCCCCTACGCCCTCGAGCGCGTCGCGCAGGAGCGCCAGCGAGGTGGCGGGCCTGGCGGCGGCGAACAGCGTCCGGGTGAGAAGCTCGCCGGTGGTGGTGAACATGCTCCGCGCTCCCGCGAGCAGCAGCTCCGCGGCCGATGGCTGTGGCTTCGGCTGCCATGGCTCGAGGTCAGCAGGGGCCGGGGTCGCGGTCGGCGCGAGGTCGAGCAACACGCTGGCGATGTCCACGCCGGACACGCCGTCGACCAGCGAGTGGTGGGTCTTGAAGATCAGCGCGAAGCGATCCTTCTCCAGTCCCTCGACGAGCCAGCTCTCCCACAACGGCTTCGAGCGGTCCAGCTGCTGGGACGCGATCCGCCCGGTGAGCTCGAACAGCTGCTGGTCGGTACCCGGAGCGGGCAGCGCGGCATGGCGGATGTGGTACTCGAGCTTGAACGTCGGATCGTCGACCCACAGCGGCCGGCCGCTCTCGAACGGCGGCATCGCGAGCCGCTGGCGATAGCGCGGCACGAGGTGCAGCCGTCCCCGCACGTGCTGCAGGTAGTCGTCGAAAGCCGGCGGCGGCCCCTCGAAAACGAGCACCGCGCCGATGTGCATGTGCGAGGTCGGCCCCTCTTGGTGCAGAAACGAAGCGTCAGTTGAGGTCAAGCGATCGAGATGCTGCTGCGGCATTGCTCGCTCCACGCGCGGAGGTCACCGGCCCAAGATAAGAGTACGCTTCCGGGCAGTGTCCTGGGAGTTCTCGACCGAGCCCGAGTTCGAGCGCCAGCTCGACTGGATGACCACGTTCGTGCGCGAGCAGATCTGGCCTTTGGAGACACTGGTCGACGACCTCGGATGGGACGGCCTGGTGCGCGCGGTCAGGCCGGTGCAGCAGCAGGTCAAGGACCACGGCCTGTGGGCCGCGCACCTCGATCCGGAGCTGGGCGGCCAGGGCTTCGGTCAAGTCAAGCTGGGGCTGATGCACGAGATCCTCGGCACCTCTCCGATCGCGCCGCTGGTGTTTGGAAACGCCGCGCCCGACTCGGGCAACTCGGAGATCCTGGCGCTCGCCGGAAGTCCCGAACAGAAGGAGCGCTATCTGTTTCCGCTGCTGGCCGGGGATCTGAAGTCGGCTTTCAGCATGACCGAGCCGGGCAATGCCGGATCGGACCCGACGCTGCTCGACACCACCGCCGTTCGCGACGGTGAGGACTGGGTGATCAACGGGCACAAGTGGTTCTCCACCAACGGTTCGATTGCCGACTTCTTGATCGTGATGGCGGTGACCGACCGCGAGGCACGTCCTCATCAGCGCGCCTCGATGTTCATCGTCGACGCCGACGCTCCGGGCGTGACGGTGGCGCGCGACATCGCGACGATGGAGCACCCGTGGGACAGCTTCGGTCGCTACGGCAATCATGCTGAGATCTTCTACGAAGACGTGCGCGTTCCGGCGGGGGCGCTGCTGGGGACGCAGGGCGCCGGCTTCCAGATCGCCCAGCAGCGGCTGTACCCGGGGCGGATCCACCACTGCATGAGATGGCTTGGAGTCGCGAGGCGGGCGTTTGAGATGTTGTGCGAACGCTCCTTGTACCGGTATTCCCACGGGTCGACGCTGTCCGGCCATCAGACGATTCAGAACTGGATCGCCGATTCTGCGGCCGAGATGTGGGCCGCGAAGCTGATGACGCTCGGCGCCGCCTGGAAGATGGACACCGCCGGGGTGATGGCCGCGCGGACCGAGATCGCGATGATCAAGTACTACGGCGCGAAGGTCCTCCACGACGTCGTCGATCGCGCGCTGCAGGCGCACGGGGCGCTCGGCTACTCGACCGACCTGCCGCTCGAGGCGATGTACCGGTACGCACGGGCGGCGCGCATCTATGACGGACCCGACGAGGTGCACCGCACGTCGGTCGCGCGGCAAATACTGCGGGGCTATGAGCCGCCCGCCGACGAGATTCCAAGTCAGTTCATACCGGCGCGGCGCGAGGCGGCGAGGCGCCAGTTCGCGGAGCTTCTGGAGTCCGTCACCGCTAACGATTGATCAACTTCGGGGCCACATTCGGCCCCTACACTGTTGATCGATGGCCTCGGTTCCCGAGCTGCTGCTGCTGGCGACGCCGCGCGGATACTGCGCGGGCGTCGACCGTGCCGTGCAGACGGTCGAGCGGGCGCTCGAGCTCTACGGGGCGCCCGTCTACGTGCGCAAGGAGATCGTTCACAACAAGCATGTGGTGAATCAGCTGCGCGATCGGGGCGCGGTGTTCGTCGACTCCGAGAGCGAGATCCCGGAGGGGGCGACGGCCGTCTTCTCCGCTCATGGCGTCGCCCCGGCGGTGCACGTAAACGCCGCCCGCCGGAAGCTGCGGACGATCGACGCGACCTGTCCGTTGGTGACCAAGGTGCACGTGGAGGCACGCAAGTTCGCCGCCGAGGGCTACACGATCGTGCTGATCGGTCATGAAGGCCACGAGGAGGTCGAGGGAACGATGGGCGAGGCTCCCGACCGGATCGTACTCGTCCAGAGCGAGGATGATGTCGACGCACTCCAGGTGCGCGACACCGGCAAGATCGCCTACATCTCGCAGACGACGCTTTCGGTCGAGGAGACACGCTCGATCATCGACCGCCTGCGTCGCCGTTTCCCGATGATCGTCGGTCCGCGGACCGACGACATCTGCTATGCCACGACCAATCGCCAGGCAGCGGTCAAGCAACTCGCGCGCGAGTGCGACCTCGTGCTCGTGATCGGCTCGCGTAACTCCTCCAATTCCAACCGCCTCGTAGAGGTGGCCCGCGACCACGGCGCCGACTCCTACCTGATCGACAACGAGTCTCAGGTCGAGGAGCAGTGGCTCGAGGGCCGCAGGGTGATCGGGATCACTTCGGGGGCGAGCGCCCCGGAGGAGCTCGTTCAGCGGCTGGTCGACTTCTTCGAGGCCCGCGGCACGAGCGAGGTGCGGGAACTCGAGGTGGTCGGGGAGGACGTCCGCTTCATGCTCCCGAAGGCGATCCGCCAAGCGCTGGCGGCCGCCTCAGCCTAGGGCCAGCCGCACTGCGGACGCTGGTCGTCTCCGACCTGCACCTCGGCGCGTGCACCGGCGTCGACGCGCTCCGAGACGACCGCAAGCGCTCGCTTCTCCTAGGCGCGCTCGCGAGCGTCGATCGACTGGTGCTGCTCGGCGACGTGATCGAGTTTCGCCACGGGCCGGTGCGCGATGCGCTCGCCGCGGCCGAGCCCGTCCTGCGGACGCTCGGCGCGGCCCTGAGCGGCGGGGGAGAGGTGGTGATCGTCCCCGGTAATCACGACCACCAGCTGCTCGCTCCGTGGCTCGAGCGACGGGCGAGCAGGGAGGCGCCCACGCCGCTCGGACTCGAGTGCGAGGTCGACTGGCGCCCGGAGGAGCCGCTCGGGGCGCTCGCCGGCTGGTTCGCTCCGGCCAAGGTTCGCGTGGCCTACCCCGGCGTGTGGCTGCGGGAGGACCTCTATGCCACACACGGCCACTACCTCGACCGTCACACCACCGTCCCGATGTTCGAGCGGCTCGGCGCCGGGGGGATGGCCCGGCTCGTGCATGAAGCCACGGGCGGCCCCACCAAAGTCGAAGACTACGAGCGGACGCTCGCGCCGATCTACGCCTGGATCCAGGCGGTCGCACAGTGGGGCGGACCGGAGCTCGGCGGCAGCTCGCACGGCGCCTCAGCGCGGATCTGGGAGCTGCTGCGGCAGACGGACGAGCGCCGCGGCCTACGCCGGCGAGCAGCGGCCGCTGCGTTTCCGCTCGCGGTAGCCGGGCTGAACGTCGCCGGGCTCGGCCCGCTGAGAGCCGACATCTCCGGACAGGAGCTGCGGCGGGCGGCACTGCGAGCCTTCGGCGAAGTGCTCGTGCGGCTCGACGTAACCCCAGCGCACGTGTTGTTCGGTCACACTCACCGGGCGGGACCGCTCGCCGGCGACGACCCGCGGGAGTGGCGCGCGCCGACCGGTAGCGCGGTCGTGAACACCGGCAGCTGGATCCACGAACGGGCATTTCTCGGTCAGGTCCCGGACGAAAGTCCTTACCGGCCGGGTTTCTGCGCGATCCTCGAGGAAGACCGTCGGCCGGAGGTGACCAACCTGCTCGATCAGCTTAAGCGAGGCCCGGGGTAAAGCAGACCGCGTGGCAGCGCACATCGCCCGCGAGCTCGAGCTCGAGCTCTCCCGCGGTGCTGCGCTCATGAGAGACCAGCTCATAGCAACCCGGATACTCGACCGTCACGCTGCGAGTGCCCACGGTCACCGACCCATGGCCGTCGAGCACCGCCCACACGGCTCCGGCCTGATACGGGCCGCGGAAGGGTCCTGCGACATCGTCGCTTTGAAGCGCGAGCCGGGCCTCGGGGGCGTCCTCGGGACGGATCGGTGCAATCCGCGGGCCGTCCACTTCCAGCAGCTCCTGGATCGCCTCCTCGGTCTCCTCATACGCCCCCTCCCCGTAGTGGTAGTAGGCGAGTTTGCCGCGCTGGTCGAACAGATAGCGCGCCGGCCAGCCGAGATTGCCGTACAGCTCCCAGATTTCGAGCTGCTCGTCGACCACCACGGGATACTCGATCCCGAGCCGTGCGACCGCGGCGCGAACCGCCTCCGGATCTCGCGATGGCTCAAACCCAGCGGCGTGAACGCCGATCACCCGCAAGCCGGCCGCCTGATAGCGCTCGTGCCAGGCTTTCAGGTAGGGCAGCGTGCGGATCGAGTTGGGGCGGCAGAAATCCCAGAACTCGACCAGCACCGGCCGCCCCAGCTGCTGATCCATGCGGATCGTCGCGGCGTTTATCCAGGGCAGCCGCGGCGGGAACGGCGGCGCGTCGATGTGGTCAACCGGGGGTCGCACGAAAGGCGATGGTAGAGCCGCTCGGCGGTGCCCGTAAGCGGCCCCACGCGCCGGCCCCCGCCGCTATACTCACTGAAGTATTGAAAGATGACTGCATTTAAGGAGTTTGGACGATGAGCCCGTCCGGAGCCGAAGTTCTCCGCCAGATCAAGGGCAGGATCGACGAGGTCGATCCGGCCGAAGTGCGCGAGCAGGTTTCCAATGGCGCCGTGGTCGTCGATGTGCGCGAGCCCGAGGAATGGTCCGGTGGGCACATCCCCGGCGCCAAGCACGTTCCCAAAAGCTATTTCGAGTCGCGGATCGAGGGTACGGTTCCCGATCGCGGGCAGCACGTGATTCTCTACTGCCAGTCTGGCAACCGCTCGGCATGGGCGGCCCGGACGCTGGTCGAGGACCTCGGCTACGAGAACGTCGAGTCGATGACCGGTGGCTTCACGCTGTGGAAGGATCGAGGCTACGACGTCGAGGTGCCGCGTACGCTCACCGCCGAGCAGCGCGACCGCTACTCGCGCCACCTGCTGTTGCCCGAGGTCGGAGTGAACGGTCAGCAGAAGCTGCTGGACGCCAAGGTGCTGCTGCTCGGAGCAGGCGGGCTCGGCTCGCCGGCCGCGCTGTACCTGGCGGCGGCCGGAGTCGGGACGCTCGGGATCGTCGACAACGACGACGTCGACCTCTCCAACCTGCAGCGCCAGGTGATCCACTCGAGCGAGCGGATCGGGGTGCCGAAGGTGGACTCCGCCGAGCAGACGATCGCCGCGCTGAACCCCGACGTGCAGGTTCAGAAGTACCCGGTGCGCCTCGGGTCCGAGAACATCATCGAGATCATCTCCGGCTACGACATCATCGTCGACGGCCTCGACAACTTTCCCACCCGCTACCTGCTCAACGATGCCTCGGTGCGGCTGGAGATCCCGGTCGTATCGGCTGCGATCCTCGGCTTCGAAGGCCAGCTGTCGGTGTTCAAGCCCTATGACGGGCCTTGCTATCGCTGCCTGTTCCCGGTGCCGCCGCCGGCTGAGCTCGCGCCATCGTGCGGTGCCAACGGCGTGCTGGGAGTGCTTCCGGGGACGATGGGCCTGTTGCAGGCGACCGAGGTCGTAAAGCTGATCCTCGGCGAGGGCGAGCCGTTGATCGGTCGCCTGCTGATGTACGACGCGTTGGCGGCGCGCTTCACCGAGGTCAAGGTCCGCCGTGACCCGGACTGCCCGGTGTGCTCGCGCGAGCCCGCGTCGATCTCCGACCAGGAAATGGGCGTCTTCCCTGACTACGAAGCGTTTTGCGCCGGCGCCCACTAGGGTTTACGGCGATGGCAACCGTTCGTATCCCACCCGTGCTGCGGGCGTCCGTCGGCGGGGAGAAGGAGCTGAACGCCGACGGCTCCTCCGTCGGCGAGATCCTGCGATCGGTCGCCGAGGCGCATCCCGACACCCGCTCGCAGCTGTTCTCGCCCGAGGGCGGGCTGAACCGCTACGTCAACGTGTACCTCAACGACGAGGACGTACGCGTGCTCGATGGTCTCGAGACCGCGGTCGGCGAAGGAGACACGCTGGTGATCCTGCCGGCGATGGCGGGCGGCGCCGGGTAGCTAGACCCCCGCCAAACACCCGGCCGACGCTACACTTCGTAAAGCAATGGCCGCCGAGGTTCAGAACAGGCCCTGTGGGGGCCGCTACGGCGACATCATTCAGGCGATCGGCCACACGCCGCTCGTCGAGCTCAAGCGCTTGAGCCCCAAGCCCGGAGTAAGGATCTGGGCAAAGCTCGAGTCACGCAACCCGACCGGGTCGGTCAAGGATCGCGTCGCCCGCGCGATGATCGAGGATGCCGAGGAGCGCGGGGCGATCAGTCCCGGGCAAACGATCCTCGAGCCGACCTCCGGCAACACCGGGATTTCGCTGGCGATGATCTGCACCCGCAAGGGCTACCCGGTGAAGGCGGTGATGCCCGAGAACGTTACTCCGGAGCGCACTGAGCTGCTGCGCATGTACGGCGCCGAGATCGTCTACTCCGAGGGTTCCAAGGGCTCCAACGGCGCCGTCGAGATGGCGCTGGAGCTGGCTGAGCGGGACTCCTCCTACTACATGCCCTACCAGTACGGAAACCAGGCCAACCCGCTTGCGCACTACAACGGGACTGCGCTGGAGATCCTCGAGGAGCTCGAGGAGGTCTCGGCGTTCGTCGCGGGCCTCGGCACCGGCGGCACCCTGATGGGCAACGGGCGGCGGCTGAAGGAGGAGCTCGGCGAGCAGGTCAAGATCGTCGCGGCTGAGCCGATGCAAGGCGAGCCGGTCCAGGGCCTGCGCTCGCTGGAGGACGGCTTCATCCCGCCGATCATCGATCTCTCGCTGCTCGACCGCAAGATCTTCGTGACCAACACCGACGCGATCGTCTTCACGCGCAAGCTGCTCGAGGAAGAGAGCCTGTTCGCGGGCGTCTCCTCCGGCGCGATCGCCCGCGTAGCGGTGCGGATCGCGGGCGAGCTCGATGAGGGAAACGTAGTGTTCATCGTCGCTGACGATGGCTGGAAGTATCTGTCGAGCGGCATCTACACACGTCCCCTGGACGAGATCGTGGACTTGGACGCCACCGTTTGGTGGTGAACCCGCTCGCGGAACCGACATCCCGGAGGAAGCTTCTAGGGGCCTCCGCGGGCGCAGTCCTGCTCGCCGGGTGCGGCAGCTCCAGTGCTTCGCGCACGCCGAGCACAAATCAACTCACGCCGCCCGTCACCAGCGACGATGTCGTGATCCTGAACGCCGTGCTGTCACTCGAGTACCGCTCCACGGCCGCTTATACCGCCGCAATCCCGCTGCTGAGCGGGCGCAACCAGAAAGCTGCCAAGCAGTTTCTCTCCCAGGACCTCACGCATGCCGGCAAGCTGTGGGGGATCATCACTCAGTCCGGCGGCAAGCCCGCGCTGCCGCGGGCAAGCTACGACCTCGGGCACCCCCGCAACACCCCGGAGCTGCTGGCGCTGCTGCACTCAATCGAGGGAGGCGTGGTGGCCGCCTACCTGCGGGCGATTCCGCGGCTCTCAGAGGGGAAGACGCGAGCGGACCTGGCCTCGATCCTGGGAAACGAGGCTCAGCACGTGTCAGTGCTTCGCTCGAGGCTCAAGCTCGATCCGATCCCGTCGGCGCTCGTGACGGGCTACGAGTGAGCGCGGAAGAGCCCAGCGACCGTTCGACCCGCAGGGAGCTCGTCTCTCGCGGGATCGCGACTGTCGCCGCTGTCTCGGTGCTCACCGCGTCGCTCGAGTCGGTGGCGCTTGCCAGCGGCGACTCGGATGCCCAGGTGCTGGCGGCGACGCTCGCGGTGGAGCAGATCGTGATCGTCGCCTATCACCAGGCGCTCGCCTCGGGCGCGCTCGAGCCGGCGGCGTCGCGCGCGGTCAGGCGGCTGCTCGGCCAGGAGCATCAGCACGTGTCGGCGCTGAGCCGAGAGCTTGCGAGGCTCGGTGCGGGGCCCCCGTCCGTCCCCACGGACCTGGCGTCGGTGCAGAAGGCGCTGACCGCGCACCACGTTCCCGTCAGCCTCACCGACCTGGCCACCCGGCGCGATTGCCTGAGGCTGCTGATCGATGTCGAGACCGTCGTCGAGGGGGCTTACTACGCGGCGATCTCAAAGCTGCACGATCCACGACTGCTGGGCCTCAGCGCGGCGATCATGGCCTGCGAGGCGCAGCACTGGACGCTGCTCAGTGGGCTTCAAAGCCACGGCGACGTCTCGCAGGCGGTCCCCTACGCGCTCGTCCAGGGCAAGTAAGACCAACCGCTCGGCGCTGGTAGCCTCGGCAGCAATGCGGATTCCACGGCAGCTTCTCGACGAGATCGTCGCCCACGCGCGCGCGGACGCCCCCAACGAGTGCTGCGGCATGATCGCCTCTCGCGATGGTGAGGCGGTCGAGGTTCACCGGGCACGCAACGCCGCCGCGAGCCCGCTCCGCTACGAAATCGACGGCGCCGAGCAGTTCCGGATTCAAATGGCGATCGAAGACGCCAACCTGGATCTCGGCGCGATCTACCACTCGCACACCCGCAGCGAGCCATATCCCTCACAGACCGACATCAACCTTGCCTTTTATCCCGACTCGCTGTATCTGATCGTCGGCCTTGCGGGGGAGGATGCGACCGTTCGCGCGTACACGATCCGCGATGGACAGGTGGCGGAGGCGGAGCTGCTGGTGCAGTGATGGCCAGCGCCGCGGAGATGCTCGTGTGCCCCAGTTGCGGGCGGCAGTTCGGACCGGCTGAGCGGTTCTGCAGCGCTTGCAAGCTGCCGCTGGTTCACCAGGGTCAGGCCACCTACGAGCCCAGCGAGCGTCAAGCTCAGGCCCGCAAGATCAAGCCGCAGCTGGCCGAGGGGCCTTTGGTCCGCGTCGCCGGTGCGGGGAGCCAGCCAGAGGCGGAGTTCATCCAGGGCCTGCTGCTCGACCACGGCATCCCGAGCCTGCTCCGGCGCAGCGCGGGGTTCGACGTCCCCGACTTCCTCGCCGCCGGCCCCCGCGACGTGCTCGTCCCGGAAGCGGCGGTGCTGACCGCACGGCAGGTCCTGCTTCAGGACGAGCTCGAGGCTGATCGCTCCGAGTAGCGCCGGTTCCCAGGCGACTCAGACGCCGCGTGCGATCCGCGCCAGATGCGAGCGCCAGGCGTCCTCGGTACAGACCAGTTCGCGGCTGCCAAACGCCTTCGACAGCGCCGCACGGGCGCCTTGGGGGTGCAGCCGCGAAGCGAGCTCGACCGCCGCGAGCTCGCCCTCCTCGCGAACGAGCAGGTCGATCAGCGTCCCCCCGAGCAGGGTCGCGTCGCGGAGGCCCGGGGGGAACGCCGGTCGGCTCCCCTCCCGTAAGCGCCGCGCGATCGCCGGCCGCGCGTGCTGAGTCTGTCCCGAGAACCACCACGCCGACCCTTCGATCAGCCACGCCCAGCGCAGCGTGAGCGCGGCGCGGCCAGGGGCCCCCGCGGCGCGGAGCTGGCGATTGTTCTCGACGATCACCCGCCGGGCATAGAGCGCCGCAGCCGATAGCGCCAGCATCTCTCGCGCCCCGGGGATGTCCGAGGCGCGGGTCCGAAGCGCCGCCGGCGCGAGCACGTGCAGCTCGGTATCGCCGGCCCAACCTACGACATATCGGCGGGCGGCCGGAGCGGTCGCCAGCCACGCGAACAGCGGGACGGTCGGATTCGACAGCGACAACGACGCCATCGAGCGGTGAAGAACGACCGTCAGGTCGACGACAACACGCGGAAATATCCCACCGAGGCGGTCGCACGCGCGCTCGAGCGAGCGCAACAGCCGGTCGGCATCATCGGTGTCGGCGGAGTCGTGCCTGGCGCGGAACGACGGCGAGGTGGACTGCACCCAGGCCATCAGCTTGGGGGTCGCGGCTCGGCGGGCATCAGAGCGCCCGCCGGCTTACGACCTCGGTGGCGCGAGGAGCTCAGACCAGGATCGGCTGGCGATCGGAGGCGATCGTCGCGATCTCCTCGGAGGCCCGCTCGAACTCTTCATCCGAGAGCACCGGCGTGCCCTCGAACGGAAGCTCGCGGGTCAGCTCCAGCCACGAGCGGCAACCACCATACTCGTCCCGTACCTTGACGGTGACAGGACGCGGGATCCGGTATGTGCGCAACAGGATCACGTGCAGAGGATGGCGGCGCTTCCACGCCAAGCGCTTCTCGGCGTAGTCGGGCGTCCAAACGTAAAACGGAGACAGCGCATCGACCGCGCGACGGTCCGTGACCGTGTAGTGCGCCGCGACCTCGGCCCACGCCCTGATCCGGACGCGATCGGGCTGAGAGATCTCGTCGCCATGAAAAAGCGAATGCGGCGCCGGTTCGCTGTCGCTCCAAACGCCTTCCTCGAGGGCGCGGGCGAGCTCGGGACGATGCGATTCGCGCACCAGGTCCGAGCGTTGATGGTCGAAGGTTGGATATAGAAAGAAACGCTGGTAATCAAGCTTGAAGTGCTTTTCGGGCTCGCGAATGCCCCCCTTACGGAGGGTCAGGAGCTGCTCGCCTTCGGCGAGAGCCCGCACGGTCACGGCCCATTCTTTAAAGGCAATCGGCATTTATCAGTTGTGAAGACGGAAGAGATTTACCTATCAATCCCGTGCGTGTAGCGTCGAAACTGCTACGGCAGCAACAGGAGTCGCGGATTGTATGCCAGAGCCGCGAAATCGCCAAATCTCGCCGAAACATTGTATTTCTTCCAGCGTGGGATCTGGCGGCCGCGGCGGCTCCGGACCGTGACCAAGCTTAGAGGGTCAGAGGGGCCTTCCGGCGGTTCCTTCGAGAACTTCGATGAGAGCGGCGAAGTCATCATCGCCGAGCCCTCTTCCCGACGCCGCGCTAAGGATTTCGCGGGTCAGGGCCGCGAACGGAAACGGCACGCCGGCGGCCTGACCTCTTCCACACCTCGCTCTCGGCTGCGGCCTCAGCCGGCGTGGCCGCCGCCTTCGCGAGGTGCCGCTCGCAGAATTCCTGCGCCCTGGCTGCAGTCCGGTTCCAGACCGGGGGGTGGGGTTGGCGGGGGTTTGGCGGGCGCTGGGGCGCGGTCGGTGGGGGTTTGGCGGGCGTCGGGAGGTGCGGTCGGTGGGTGCGGTGGAGAGCGCGTCAGATCCGGGTTGGCCGGTCGGCGGCGCAAGGCGCCGACGGCGTGGGTCCGGGCTTAGAATCCCGGCCGCCGGCGAACTTCCGCAATTCGTGTCCACCCCTCGGACAAAAATCGCGAAAGTTCAGACTCGCCGGCTGATCTCAGCCGCCCGTCAGCTCGATGCCGGCATCGGCCAAGTTGGCGGCCATCCTCGAACCCATGATCCCGAGGCCTAGAAACGCTACTCGCCGGCTCACGTCGGGCATCATTGCGGCTCGCCGTATCCGCCGCCGCCCGGGGTCTCGATTCGCAGCTTCTGCCCGGGCTCGAGCTCGCCAATCGCTTTTGCCGGCAGTTCGTCTCCATCCAGGCTGTTGCGCCCCGGTTCGCCGTCCTCGCCCCCCTCGGCGCCCGGCGGGGCATGGCGTCGACGTTCGGTGATCAGCGAGTAGTGCAGCGGCGCGAGCGCCTCGACCTCGCGGATCACCCCGTCGCCGCCGTTGAATTCCCCTCGCCCACCGGAGTCCCGTCGCAGGCTGTAGGTGCTCATCCGCAGCGGAAACTCGAGCTCGAGCGCCTCGACCGGCGTGTTGAGCGTGTTGCTCATCGCCACGTGCACACCGCTCGGCCCGTCCGCGTCGGGGCAGGCCCCCTGGCCTCCCCCGATCGTCTCGTAGTAGACGACGTCCTCGCTGCCGAGCGTTACGTTGTTCATCGTGCCCTGCCCCACCGCCCGGCCGAAGGCCCGCAGCACCACGTCGGCGATGCGCGATGAGGTCTCGACGTTCCCGCCGACGACGGCGGCTGGTGGCCTCGCGTTGAGCAGGCATCCCTCAGGCGCAATCACCTCGAGCGGGCGATAGGCGCCGGCGCTCGGGGGGATGTCGGGGTCGGTGAGTACGCGGATCGCGAAGTAGCACGCCGAGCGGGTCACGGCGACCGGGCAGTTGAGGTTGCCTTCATGCTGCTCCGCTGTGCCGCTGAAATCGAGCGTCAGCTTGTCCCCGGCGACAGTGGCCCGGATCACGATCTCGAGGTCGCCCTCGGTGCTCTCGAGTACGTCGCGGGCCTCGCGCGCGCCATCCTCGAGGTCCTCGATGCAGGCTCTGGTGCGGCGCTCGGCGTAATCGAGCACTTCCTTGAACGCCGCCTCGATCATCTCCTGACCGACTCGTTCTCGCAACTCCAGCAGCCGGCGGACTCCGACGCGCCCGGCGGCGAGCTGAGCCCTCAAGTCGGCACGCCGCTGCGCCGGCTGGCGCATCTGCGAGCTGAGCTCGTCGATCGCGTCGTCGTCGAGGACGCGCGGCTCGATCACAACGCCCTCGTCGTCGAGCGTGTGGCTGTCCGCCGGCATCGAGCCGGGTACGCGACCACCGACGTCGGCGTGATGCGCCCGGTTGGCGGCAAACGCGAGCAGCTCGTCTCCGGCGAAGATCGGCGTGATCACCGTGATGTCCGGAAGGTGGGTGCCGCCTCGATAAGGGTCGTTGAGGATCCACGAGCGCTCCGGTTCGTGCGCCTCGTCGAGCACCGCGGCGACCGCGGCCGGCATCGCGCCGAGGTGCACGGGGATGTGCTCGGCCTGCATCACCATCTCTCCGTTCACGTCGAACAGCGCCGTCGAAGCGTCGCGCCGCTCCTTGATGTTGGCTGAATGAGCGGAGCGGATCAGCACCGCGCCCATTTCCTCGCAGATGGCCCGCAGGGCACCGGTCAAGACCTGAAGATCAACCGGATCGATCATTGCGAGCGGCTCACCTTGATCGTCCCGGTCTCGTCGGCCTCGCCGGCCCAGGCCGGCGGAACCAGCAGCGTCGACTCGGGTAGCTCGACGATCGCCGGTCCCTCGATCTCAGTGGCCGGCGTCGGGGTGCCGCGGAAGACCTGGAACTCGAGTTGCTCGCCGTCCAGCGTCGCGGTCCTCCGAGCGCTATCCAGCGCCCCGTCACTCGCCGCGAGTTCGACGTCGACCCCTGGGATCGTGGCGGAGACGCGGATCGTCACGAGCTCGAGCTCCTGGTCGGCATCTCGGTAGCCGTAGCGGCGCTCGTGCTCGGCCTCGAACGCTTCCCGCAGCGTCTCCGGGTCGGCCGGCGTCTCGCCGGGAATCGCCAGCTCGAACGCCTGGCCGCGATAGCGCAGCTCATAGGTGGAGACCAGCTCGGCTTCCTGATCGCCGAGCGCCCCGCGGGCGCGGTCGCCCAGCTCACCGACCGCGCTCGCGAGGGCGTCGCGAGTGAGCGACTCGCGGCTGAGAAACACGCTCTGCTGCACATCGCGCCGCCGCGGCGAGACGACCAGTCCCAGCGCCGCCAGCACACCGGATGCGCGGGGGCAGAGGATCGTCTCGATCCCCAGCTCGTCGGCGATCTTAGCCGCGTGCAGGGGTCCGGCGCCGCCGAACGCCAGCAGCGCGTAGCCGCGAGGATCGATTCCGCGCTCGACAGTCACCACGCGCAACGCCCGCACCATCTCGGCATTGGCGACGCGGATGATGCCCTCCGCGCAGGGGAGTGGCTCGAGCCCGAGCGCGTCCGCCAGGCCGGAGATCGCGGTCTCGGCGGCCTCGCGGTCGAGGCGCACCTCGCCGGCCAGCGGCGAGTCCGCGTCGAGGTAGCCGAGCATCAGGTTGGCATCGGTGACGGTTGGCTCGCTGCCGCCGCGCCCGTAGCACGCGGGCCCCGGGTCAGCGCCGGCGGAACGCGGGCCGACTCGCAACGCTCCACCGGGGTCTCGCCATGCGATCGACCCGCCGCCGGCGCCGACGGTGTGAACGGCAAGCATTGGCAGCGCCAGCGGCCGGCCGGCGATTTCACCGGCGCCGTGCTCCTGCACGCTTCCGTCATCCACCACGCAGACATCGCAGGAGGTTCCTCCCATGTCGAAGCAGAGCGCGTCCTGCGCGCCGGCCGCGCGAGCCACGAAAGCGGCGCCGGCCGCTCCCCCGGCCGGCCCGGAGAGGACCGTCCACGAGGCATGGCCGGCCGCCGTCGCGATATCGATCAGCCCGCCGTTCGATTGCATGATCACCGGTTCCGGGATCCCCGCTGACTGCGCCCGCTCCACCAGCCGGCGGAGGTAGCTCGCGAGCAGCGGCGATAACGCCGCGTCGACCTCGGTCGTCACCGCCCGTTCGAACTCGCGGAAGGTGCCAACGACGTCGTGCGAAAGCGAGATGTGCACATCCGGGAGCGCCTGCTCGAGCGCCTCGCCGATCGCCAGCTCGTGGTCGGGATGGCGGTAGGAATGCAGCAGCACGACCGCCACCGCCTCCGGTTCGCAGTCCGCGATCTCGCCGGCCAGCCGCGAGGCCTCCTCTTCGCCGAGCGGTTTCAACGGCCCATCGGGAGTCATCCGCTCAGGAGCCCCGAAGCGGAGCTCCGGCGGGACCAGCGGCGACGGCCATGATCGACACAGGCGGTAGAGATCGGGGCGGTTCTGGCGCCCCAGCGCGACGATGTCGCTGAAGCCTTCGGTGGTTATCAGCGCGGTCCTCGCGCCGCGCCCCTCGAGCAGCGCATTCGTGACGACGGTCATCCCGTGCGAGAAGGCTTCGACGTCCTCCGGCCGCTTCTCGGCGCGCTCGAGCACCGCCTCGATCGCCGCCATCACGCCTTCTGACTGGTCGTCTGGCGTCGTCGGCGCCTTGGCGGTCAACAGCCGGCCGTCGAACGCGAGCACCGCGTCGGTGAAGGTTCCGCCTACATCGACGCCCAGGAGCATGAGCCGAAGTTACCCCGAAAGCGAGGAAACGGGCCCCGCGGATGCGGGGCCTATAAAAAAAGCTGCTGCTCGCGCGCCGACGGAGTTGATCGGCGCGGCGCTCGGCCGGGCCAGGGAAGGTGCTCTATGCCGCCAGCGCGGGGTCGGCGGGATCCTCCGTTTCTGCCAGGTGCTGGTGCGAGGGGCAATAGCCGTTGTGCGGCAGGGGCATCCGCTGGCACGGAGTCCCCTTGCGCGTGCTCGCGCGGCACTGGAGCGGATTGCCGTAGACGTCGAACCCGTTTTGAGGCTGTCGGCGCAGGAATTCATCGGCGAACTCCAGGTAGCGCTCGATCACGCGCAACACCCGAGCTTGGGCGCTCATCGGGAAATACGCGCGCACGTCGCAGAACAGCGTCCTCGCGGGCCGGGCGAAGTAGTGGCGGTCGGTTGCCAGCCGCTCCACTGTCGCCTCGCAAGCCCGCAGAACGCGCTCGTGGTTTGCGTACGGGCAAACCCCATGGGGGTCTTCGATGATCTCCCCTGCCAGCTCCCGGTAGATCGCTCGACTAAACCGATACATGCAGACTGTCAACTCCTTTCGGCTCCGACCTTGGCGCCATCCGCTGGCGCGCCCGGCCTGCGCGCATCCCTCGCGAGTATCCCGCCGCGATGTGAAGCGCGCGGGGCCCCGCGATTAATCTCTAATTAAGAGTTTGCGGATCGCGTCAGTACCAGGCCCCGAACCGGGTCGACGCCCGTGTCAATTGTCACGTGGCGTCAGTACCAGGTCTCGAACCCGGGGTCGCTGCCGGTGACAATCGTCACGTGACGGCTGCTCAGGGCCGGGTCCGGGTCCGGGAAGTCACATCGCTGATGGGCTCCGCGGCTCTCCGTTCGGGTGATCGCCGCACCGCCGATCAAACGGATCAGCGGATGCGGATCGAGCGCCAGCTGCTCCAATCCCCGCCGCTCGCGCACCAAGCCGGCGTGGCGCCAGAGGGCTTCGCGGCTCTCTGGCTCGAGCGGTGAAGCGCGCTCGCAGCGAACGGTCGCCGCGGCGTCTGTGACCGGTGCGGGGTCGACCGCGGGCTCGGCGAGCGCCGCGCGGGCCGCGCGGGACCCGAACACGAAGCATTCGGTCAGCGAATTCGATGCGAGCCGGTTGGCGCCGTGCAACCCGGTGCACGAGCATTCGCCGACCGCGTACAGCCCGGAGATCGTCGCCCGACCGTTCACGTCGGTCGCAATCCCGCCCATCATGTAGTGGGCCGCGGGCGCTACCGGTACGAGCTCCCGCTCGGGGTCGATCCCCGCCCGCCGCAGAGCGCAGAACACGTTCGGGAACAGCGCCGGATCGACCTCGCGCATGTCCAGGTCCACGAACGCCGCTCCGGTCAGCGCCATCTGTCGCTGCACGGCCCTCGCCACCTCGTCGCGGGGCGCGAGCTCGTCGACGAATCGCTGTCCGGAGGAGTCGAGCAGGAGCGCACCTTCTCCCCGCACGGCCTCGGTGACCAGAAAGCCGTCGGCGCCGTTGGGCGCGACGACCGCCGTCGGATGGAACTGCAGGAACTCGAGGTCGGCGAGCGCCGCGCCGGCGCGAAACGCAAGCAGCAGGCCGCCGCCGGTGGCGCCGGCGGGATTGGTGGTGCGCGACCACAGCGCCGCGGCCCCACCGGTGGCGAGCACTACCGCGCGACCAGCGATCGTGCGCCCGTCGTCGAGCCGGGCTCCCACGGCGCGACCGTCGGCGGCGAGCACGGCGATCACCCTGCGGCCTTCGAGCACGTCGATCCGCGGGTGCTCGGCGACCAGCGCGGACAGCTGCCGGATGAGCCGCCTGCCGGTCGCGGCACCGCCGGCGTGGACGATCCTGCGGGCGGAATGCCCCCCTTCGAGACCAAGCGCCAGGCGCCCGCTGCGATCGACATCGAAGCTCACGCCAAGACGCGCGAGGTCATCGACCGCGATCGGCGCCTCCTCGCAGAGGATCCGGGCGGCCGACTCCCTGACCGCGCCACGGCCGGCGGTGACGGTGTCGGCCAGATGCAGCTCCGGGCTATCCTGCGCCGACAGCGCCGCCGCCAAGCCACCTTGAGCCCAGTAGCTCGAGGACTCGGCCAGCGGCGTGGCGGAGACGAGCAATATCCGTCCGCCCGCTCGAGCCGCGCTCAACGCCGTGTAGAGCCCGGCCGCCCCGGCACCAACCACAGCCACCTCGGTCTGTAGAGACTCCAATCCCCAGTACGGTACTCGCGAGATGACAGCAGCGCCCGTGTTCCTCTCGCACCCGTCTTCGCTCCGGCATGACACCCGCGGGCATCCCGAGCAGGCCGCGCGGATCGTCGCGATCGAGCGCGAGCTCGAACGCCGCGGGTGGCTGGGCTACGAGCGCGTGAGCTCTCCGGCGGCCACCCGCGAGCAACTGTCGAGAGTCCACTCGGAGCGCCACATCGCCGCGATCGAGCGCTTCAGCGCTCGCGGCGGCGGCCATCTCGATCTCGACACCCTCGCCAGCGAGGGCTCATTCGATGCTGCTCTGCACGCGGCGGGCGGCGCGGTCCGGTTGGTGGACCTGCTCCTCGACGGTGAGGCCGGATGCGGCTTCAGCGCCCATCGCCCTCCGGGCCACCATGCCGAAGCCCAGCAGGCGATGGGCTTTTGCCTGTTCAACAGCGTCGCGGTCGCCGCGCAGCACGCCCTCGATGCGCGCGGCCTCCAGCGGGTGATGATCTTCGATTGGGACGTGCATCACGGAAACGGCACCAACGACCTCTTCCACGCCAGCGATCGCGTGCTGTTCGTCTCGATCCACCAGTCGCCGCTATATCCAGGCACCGGGCCAGCGGGCGACGTCGGCTCCGGTGCGGGTGCGGGCTACACGGTCAATCTGCCCGTTCCGGCGGGGTCCGATGATGCGCTCTACCGGTCGCTCCTGCAGCACCTCGTGGCGCCGCTGGCGCTGCAGTTCGAGCCCCAGCTGGTGCTGATCTCGGCGGGATACGACGCACACCGGGACGACCCGCTGGCGGGCTGCCGGGTGACCGAGGCCGGATTCGCGGCGATGACGCGGACGATCCGCGAGACCTGCGCCGAGCTCGGCGCTCCGCTCGGCGCCGTGCTCGAGGGCGGCTATGCGCTAGACGCGCTCGCTCGATCCGTTGCGGTGACGCTCAAGGGGATGGCGGGGTCGGGGTCGGTCGAGGGGGAGGACGTCGGCGTCGCGCCGCTAGCCAGGGAGGCGATCGGCCGGCTGGCAAAGTGGTGGCCGGGATTGGGGTCGGTCGATCCCGGTCGGTGAGCGCGGCGGAGGCTTGGCGGCTAGCCGATGGAGTGCGTTGAGAGCCGCCGGCGCCAGGCGTCGAGCACCGCTCGCGCCATGTGATCGCTCGAGTACCGCTCTGCCCGCGCCCGACCTTGCAGGCGGGGATCGGCGGACGCGAGGTGCGGCGCCAGAGCGCGGCGCCAGGTGTCGATCTCGAAGCGCCCGCAGTAGGCGCCGGCAAGCCCGTTCAGGACTTCGGGGGCGACGCCGACAGGCGTCGCGAGGACCGGGACATCGCAGGCCAGAGCCTCGAGCACCGCGAGCCCGAAACCCTCTCGGTCGGACGGTACGAGCACCGCGTTGGCGGCATTGATCCACAGTTGCACTTCGCTGGGATCGACATCGCCCAGCGACAGCAGCGGCGTCTCGCCGGCGACGGCGCGGGCGAGGTCAAAGCGCTTCTCGGGCCGCCGCGGATCGGCGGGGAACAGCAGGTATGGGCGATCGACGGCCAGGCCGAGCTGTGAGCGCGCCAGCGCCCTGGCGACCGGACGGAAGCGGGTCAGATCGACCCCGCAAGGCAGCACCGCGACCCCGCCGCGAGTGACCCAGTGCGGAACCTGCCGAGCCAGGGGCTCTGAGACGGCGGCGACCAGGTCGATTAGCGGAAGCGCCGCGAGCGTCAGCGCCCGCGAACGCGGATGGGCGAGATCGGTGCCGTGAAGGGTCACCGCCCGCATTCGCGCCGGCGCTGCCAGCGCCGGCCACGCCGTCAGCCCGAAGTGCGCGTGCACCACGTCGAAGCGCTCGCCCCGATAGTGGCGGCGCAGCTCGACAGCCGCGCGAGCGTAGGCGGCCGGCGAGCCCGGTTCGGACGCGAATAACTCAACCTCCAGCTCGGGGATCCGCCGTAGCGCCTGCACCTGGTCCCGGACGAACGAACCGAGGGCCGGATGCGCAGGGCTCGGATACATGTTGGTGACGATCAGCGCGCGCATTCGGGCGGCGAGGTTAGTTGGAGTGGGTGGGAAGGGTCGGAGCGGAGCGTCGGAGCTAGCGCACCTACCTGGTGATCGTCCCAGTCGACGCAGCTTTGAACGCGACTGGGATAAAACCCATGAATAGCAGGGTAAACGTCCCAATGGCCGTTGGCGGGGCGTCGACTGGGACGATAAACCAGGTTGGAGTGGGAGTCTGACGTCTTGGAGACGGATCATCGCCGCGCTACCTCCGCCACACAGCCTCCGCCCCGACCGACGCCGCGCTTCTCGCGGCCCGGAGCCTCCGCCGCTCCAGCCGCTCTGGTCAAACCCGGCCACACCGAGCCGTCCTCCAGTACCCGCGCCGCCCGGCCCCTCTGACACCATGGCCGGATGACTGCCCGCGCCGAAGCGCCCGTCGCGGTATTCGACTCAGGCGTCGGCGGCTTGACGGTTCTACACGAGCTGCTGGTCTCGCTGCCGACCGAGGACTACGTGTATCTCGGGGACACGGCACGGTTTCCGTATGGCGAGCGCACCCAGGAACAGCTGCAGGGGTTCTCGATCGAGATCGCCGATCACCTGCTGGCCGAGAGGGCGAAGTTGCTGGTCGTCGCGTGTAATGCGGCCAGCTCCGCGGCGCTGACGACGCTCGAACAACACCTTCAGGGAATGGGCCGCGAAGTAGATGTGATCGGCGTCGTCGCGCCGGCGACACAGTTAGCGGTCGCCGGCAGTCGCACGGGACGGATTGGATTGCTGGCGACTCCGGCAACGGTCGCGAGTGGGGCCTACGAACGGGCGGTGCGGGCGGCGGACCCGCACGTGCATCTGGAAAGCGTTGCCTGCCCCGACCTCGCGCCGATTATTCAAGGAGGGTTGCCGTTTGACGAACGGGTGGTTGAGACGGTGCGGGAGTACTGCGCGCCATTGCGCGAGGCACAGGTCGACACGGTGATCCTCGGCTGCACCCATTACCCCGTGATCGCCCCGATGCTGCAGCGCACCTTGGGTCGCGGTGTCGCCCTGGTCAGCTCGGGGACGGGTGTCGCTCGCAGCGTCGAGCGCGCGCTCGCTTCCAACGGCCTGATCAACCCTCGGCAAACCGAAGGCGCCTATCGCTTTGAGTGCACCGGGGACGTGGAGTCGTTCAAGTCGCTCGGCACCCGCTTCCTGCAGATGCCGCTGGGACAGCTCGCTCGCATCGAGTTGGAGGCTAAGGTGGTCGCATGACCGCCCCCGAACGCAGCTACGCTCGCGGCCCCGACCAGCTTCGGCCGACCGCGATCGAGCCCAACTTCGTGCGCACTGCCACCGGTTCGGCGCTTATCTCGATGGGCGAGACACGGGTCATCTGCACCGCCTCGGCGCAAGAGAGCGTTCCCCGCTTCCTCGTTGGCGGCGGGCGCGGCTGGGTGACGTCGGAGTACGGGATGCTGCCAGCGTCCACCGGAGAGCGCAAGCAGCGCGACGTGAACAAGGGCAGGCCGGACGGCCGCTCGGTCGAGATCCAACGGCTGATCGGTCGCTCCCTCCGAGGGGTGGTCGATTTCTCGGCACTCGGGGAGCGCACGATCTATGTCGATTGCGATGTGCTGCAAGCGGATGGCGGCACGAGGTGTGCTTCGATCACGGGCGGGTTTGTGGCGCTGACGCTCGCGTGCGAGCGATTGCGGGCCGACCAGCTGCTCGAGCGCTCGCCCCTGACCGGCAGTGTCGCCGCCGTCTCGTGCGGGATCGTCGACGGCGTCCCGTTGCTCGACCTCGACTACGCCGAGGATTCGACCGCCGAAGTCGACGCAAACGTGGTGATGACCGGCACCGGCGCTCTGGTGGAGGTGCAAGCGACCGCTGAGCGCACGCCCCTGTCCCGCGCCCACCTCGATGAGCTGCTGGCGCTCGCGGCGGCCGGCATCGAAAAGCTGCGCGCGGAACAGGAACAGGCGGTCGCGGTGGCTGTCGGCTGAGCATCGATGAACGACCGTGGGCCGCTCGTCCTCGCAACGCGCAATCCACACAAGCTGACCGAGTTCCGTCGGCTGCTCGAACCGCGGGGAATCGCGATCGAGCCGCTCCCGGCGGAGATCGAGCTTCCACCTGAAGACGGGGATACATTCGCCGCCAACGCCCTCCCGAAAGCGCTCGCCGCCGCCACCGCCACCGGTCGCGCGGCGATCGCCGACGACTCGGGGATCGAGGTGCAAGCTCTCGGTGGCGCCCCGGGAGTGCGCTCCGCTCGCTACGCGGGGGAGCACGCGACCGACGAGCAGAACCTGGACAAGCTCGTTCGCGAAGCGCCTATCGGCAGCGGCTTACGCTACGTATGCGTGATCGCCTACGTCGACCCGGCCGGCGGTCGGCAACGTCTGTTCTGCGGCGACTGCCGGGGCACGCTCGCGCCTCGCCGACGCGGCAGCCACGGCTTCGGTTATGACCCGGTGTTCGTTCCCGAAGGTGATGCCCGAGATCGAACCATGGCCGAGCTGAGCGACGTCGAGAAGGATGCGATCAGCCATCGGGGAAGGGCGGCACGGGCGCTCGCGCGGTGGCTCGCTGCTTAGGCTTAGCACGAGCTCGCCGCCCACCCGCTCCCAGAAGCCGCGATTCGCCTCCACCCGCTACTTCAGGTTGATCGCCGCCGAGACGGCGACCGCGAAGGTCACGCCTGCGTAGCCGTAATAGCCCTGCAGGACAAGGATCAGGACAGCGATCAAACAGGCGAGCACGGTCGCCAGCCAGGCCATTCGAGCTAGGTCCACGACCCTATTCTCGCGTCAAGCGACGATGTCAGACGGGCGCCCGGCGCCGCGCAGCTACCGTCAGCCGCGGCCCTCCAAGGGTGTGAACCGCGGCGGCATCAGCGGATCCTCGCAATTTGCGGTGATTCGGCCGGGAAACCGCCCTGGTCCGGCGATTTGACCCGGCACAATCGCCTTTGCCGAGGGCGGAGTGCACGCGGATTGTCCGTTCGCCGTGTTAGCGTCGAACATTCCTACCACCTCGAAGGAGGGAGCAAGTGACGAAATCTGAGTTCGTTGATCAGGTCGCGGATCGGGCGGGGTTGAGCAAGAAGGATGCCGCAGACGCCGTGGAAGCGGTGCTCGAGACGATCGAGGAGACGCTCAAGCGCGGGAGCGAGATCAGCTTCTCCGGGTTCGGCAAATTCAGCGTGTCCGATCGCAGCGCTCGCGAGGGCCGCAATCCCGCGACCGGCGAGAAGATCCAGATCGCGGCCTCGCGGGTTCCCAAGTTCACCGCCGGCGCGGGGCTGAAGAAGGCCGTCAACTAGCCGCAAGCGTCCGCAAATTGCGGCGAGCTGCGAAGACCTCCACCGGCCGCGATGAACGAGCAGATGTCATCCGACGCGGCGATCGCGGCGTCGCCCGGAACGGCGGCTAAGCCGGGATTCGGCGACCGGGTGGCGGAACTCGTCGAGGCGCGCCGCTCGCAGCTCGTACTCGGCCTCGATCCCGATCCGGCTCGGCTGTGGCCGCGGGGGGTGGCGCTTGCGGGCGGGGGGGCCAGCCCTCCCGCCGAGCGCGCCGCTCTCGCTGTCAGCGCCCATTGCGCGCTCGCGATCGAAGCGGTCGCCGATGAGTGTCTGGCGGTCAAGCTGCAGCTGGCCTGCTTCGAGCGGCTCGGCGCGCCCGGCTGGGCGGCGCTGCGCGAGGTCTCAGAACGCGCTCGCGATGCGGGCCTGCTGGTGCTTGCGGACGCCAAGCGCGGGGACATCGACGTCTCGGCGGCGGCTTATGCGCAGGCTCTGCTGGGCGAGACGCCCACCGTGTACGGGCCCGTGGCGGGTCTCGGAGCCGATGCGGTGACGGTCAATCCGCTGCTCGGAGCGGATTCGCTGCAGCCGTTCCTCGCGGTGGCGCGAGCCCGGGGCAGCGGCATATTCGTGCTCGTGCGGACGTCGAATCGGGGCGCCGCCGATCTCCAAGAGCTGCAGCTGGCCGATGGGGGGACGGTGAGCGACCGTCTGGCGATGCTGGTCGCACAACTCGGCGCCGCGGGCATCGGCCGCGGTGGTCTCAGCGACGTCGGCGCCGTCGTAGGCGCGACCGCGCCGGAGCACCTGGCCGGGCTGCGAGCGCTGATGCCCCACACGGTCTTCCTGCTACCCGGGATCGGCGCCCAAGGCGGTCGGGTGGAAGATCTGGCGCCCGCCTTCAAGCCGGGTCCGGCGGGAGGCTTGCTCTCGGCCTCGCGCGGGATCGTGGCAGCACATGAGCGGCTCGGGGGTGATCCGGCGCAAGCTGCGCGCGATGAGGCGCAGCGGCTGCGGGAGCTCGGCTGGAGGCTCGCCGCGCACGGATCGTGAGCTGCGCGCCCGCGATCCGCGACGACGGATCGAGGGCCGCGCCCGCCGTCCGCGCCACACGGATCGAGATCGACGCCCGCCGGCGCGAGCCCCGCCCGACAGCTCGTCACCTGCCCGGCTTGCCCCGGCCCAACATGAGCGGCGGATTGCAGGACTGGTATCGCGGCCGCCTGTATCATCGCCCGCGCGATGGGTGGTCGCAATCCCGCGCGCTACCTGGCGCCGATCGCACTCGTAGCGACGATCGCCGGGACGTACCTGATCGTTCACTCGCGGCTGAGCGCCTCGTCCGCGCCCGCTAGTCACGCCTCGATCGGCGGCCCGCAGCACAAATACCCCCACCAGCGGTTCTACACCGTGCAGGCCAACGACAGCTTCTCGACGATCGCGGTCAAGACCGGGATCCCGGTGCCAACGCTCGAGACGCTCAACCCGTCGGTGGCGCCGAACACCCTCCAGACCGGACAGCGGCTGAGGCTGAGACGGTGAGCCGCGGATGCGGCCGCTGCCTACTGGCGGCGATCTGCGCGGCCGTCGTTGCGCTCGGCACCACCGCCCCAGCGCTCGCGCGCTCGGGGCCGCGGCTGAGCGCCCGTGCCGCCGCGCTGATCGACGAGCAAACCGGACAGCCGCTGTATCTCGATGCCGCCAATGAGGAGCTCGCGATCGCGAGCACGACGAAGCTCATGACCGCGCTGCTGACGCTCGAGCACGTACACCGATTGAGCACGATCTTCACCCAGAACGGCTATTACCCTGCGGCGGCGGACTCGCAGATCGGGCTCGTGCCGGGAGAGCGAATGAGCGTTCACGACCTGTTGCTGGCGTTGCTGCTACCAAGCGCGGACGACGCCGCCGAGGACCTCGCCTATAACGTCGGGGGCCACTCGGTGGCGCGCTTCGTCGCGATGATGAACGCGCGCGCGAGCCAGCTCGGGCTCGCCCACACGCACTACTCCACTCCCAGCGGGTTGGATACCCCCGGCAACTACTCGAGCGCACGTGACCTCGTGACGATCGCTCGTCATGTGCTTCGCCACGAGCCGTTCCTCGCGCGCGTGATAGGGCTTCCGAGTGCCACCCTGCACACCGGTCGCTACGTCCGTTACGTCACCAACCGCAACACGCTAGTGGGACGGGTGCCGTGGATCAACGGGATCAAGACGGGACATACCTCGGATGCCGGCTACGTACTGGTGGGGTCCGGGACTCGAGAGGGGATGACGCTGATCAGCGCGGTGCTTGGAACCGCGAGCGAAGCGACCCGTGACGCCAACACGCTCGCGCTGCTCGATTACGGATTCGCTAGCTTCCACCTCGTGCATCCCGTTCAGGCGGGAGAAGTTCTTGCTCGGCCTCCGGTTCGCGATGAACCGGGTCGCCACGCGATCGTGATCGCGGCGCGGGGATACACCGCGGTGACCAGACGCACCGCGCGGGTCACCGTCCAGGTTGACGTCCCCGACCAGCTCGCCGGACCCCAGAAGCGCGGCACAGTCGTAGGAGTCGCGCTCGTCCGCGCCAACGGCCGCACGCTGGGCCGCGCCAAACTGGTGCTCGCTGAGGCGCTGCCCGCGGTCAGTCCACTAACGCTCGCTGGTCGCTTCTTCAAGCGACCATCTACGCTTGTGCCGCTTGTCCTCGTGCTCGCGGCCGCCGCCGGTTTCATCCTGCGGCGCCGGACGCGAATGAGGGGAGGTCAAATGGCCGGTAGGGAGCCTGCATGATCATCACCGTCACGCTCAACGCAGCGCTCGACAAGACGCTCGAGGTGCCGAATTTCACGCCCGGCCGAAGACATCGCACCGTCGCACAGAGGACGATGCCGGGCGGCAAGGGAGTGAACATCGCCCGCGCGATCAAGCGACTTGGGCAGCCGGTGATCGCCACCGGCCTCGCCGGCGGTGCGACCGGCACCACGATCGTCGAGGCATTGACCGACGAGTCGATCCTCAACGCGTTCGTGCGGATCAGAGAGGACTCGCGCACCAACACCGCCGTGCTCGATCCGACCAACGGCCAGCAGACCGAGATCAACGAGCGCGGTCCGCTGGTCTCATCCCAGGAGCTCGAGCTTTTCCGCGACAAGCTGCTCTACCTGGCGCAGGGCGCCAGCATCTGCGTGTTCGCCGGCAGCCTGCCCCGTGGGATGGAACCCGATGTCTACGCCGGGTTGATCCGCGACGTGAAGCGCCTCGGCGTGACGACGATGGTGGACACCGACGGAGAGCCGCTCCGAATGGCGGTGCGCGCGGAGCCGCGGGTCGTCTCCCCGAACGAGCTCGAGGCCGAAGAGCTCGTCGGACACGAGTTCAACGATGCCGACGACCGCACCCACTCGGTCGCGGAGATCAGCCGTCTCGGGGCGGGTGAGGCGATCATGACCGTGTCCGACGGCTGCTACGCGCAAGTGCTCGAAGACTCCTCATCGGAGCTCTACCGGCTCAGGGTCCCCAGGCAGGAGGCTCGCTCCACCGTCGGCTCGGGCGACGCGTTCCTCGCCGGATACGTAGCCGCTAGGTACGGAGGACGCCCGCCGGTCGAATGCCTGCGCTTCGGCGTCGCGTGCGGCGCCGAGTCGACCCACCACATCGGCGCGGGCATCATCGACCCGGCGAAGGTCGACAAGCTGCTTGCTGAGGTCGACGTCGAGCGTCTGCAGATCGGCGCGGAGATCGGCTGAGGAGACAGGCCGGAGTCGGCTGAGGACGCGGGCCGCAGATCGGCTGAGAAGCAGCCGGAGATCGGCCGCGAAAGGGGCCGGAGACCGGCTGAGGAAGAGGCCGGAGATTCGGGTGAGCGCCCGCCGGTGGCGGCGCCAGAGCCGCTGCTAGCATCGGGTCATGGTCGCCGCCCTCGTCACCTTCCACCTGCCGTTGCTGTCCGCGGCACCTTCTAGGATGCCCCAATGGAAGTAGAGATCGGACGCGGAAAGAAGGCCCGGAGGGCATACGGTTTCGACGAGATCGCGATCGTTCCATCCCGCCGGACGCGGGATCCTGACGACGTCGACATCTCCTGGACGCTGGGCCCGTATCGATTCGATCTCCCGCTGCTGGCGGCCGCGCTCGACGGGGTGGTCTCGCCAGAGTCGGCGGCGATCATCGGCAAGCTCGGTGGCCTGGCGGTGCTCAATCTGGAGGGCATCTTCTGTCGCTACGAAGATGCCGATCACCAGCTCGAGCGGATCTCGACCTTCTCGCGCGACATCGCCACCCGCGAGATGCAGGATATCTACTCCGAGCCGATCAAGCCGGAGCTGCTCGCGCAGCGGATCGAGGAGATCAAGGCGCACGGCGTCGTCGCGGCCGCCTCGCTGACGCCGCAGAAGGTGCGAACGCACTACGAGGTCGCGCTCGAGGCGGGACTGGACATCCTCGTGATCCAGGGCACCGTGGTATCGGCCGAGCACGTCTCGCGTGACGAGACGCGACCGCCGCTGAACCTCAAGGAGTTCATCAGGGAGCTCGCGCCGACGCCCGTGGTCGTCGGCGGCTGTGCGTCCTACCACACCGGCCTGCACTTGATGAGGACCGGGGCGGCCGGAGTGCTCGTCGGCGTGGGCCCGGGAGCGATCTGCACCACCAGGGGTGTGCTCGGGATCGGAGTTCCGCAGGCGACCGCGATCGCGGACGTCGCGGCGGCGCGTTCGCAACACATGCTCGAGACCGGGGACTACGTCAAGGTGATCGCCGATGGCGGGATGCGGAACGGGGGCGATATCGCAAAAGCGGTCGCCTGCGGCGCCGATGCCGTGATGCTCGGCTCCGCTCTCGCTCGGGCGTACGAGGCCCCCGGGCGCGGTTACAACTGGGGGATGGCCACCTTCCACCCGACGCTGCCCCGCGGCACCCGTGTTCTCACTTCGCAGAACGGGACGCTTGCGGAGATCATCCGGGGACCGGCGCGTGAAAACGACGGCACCTTCAATCTGATGGGCGGGCTGCGGACCTCGATGGCGACCTGCGGTTACCGCGATATCGCGGAGTTCAACCGGGCTGAGCTGATGGTCGCGCCGGCGCTGCAGACCGAGGGCAAGCAGCTGCAACGCGAGCAGGGCGTCGGGATGGGTGCAGCCAGCGTCGCCGCGACGGTCGGTGTCACCGACTGAGGTGGCCGCCGCGGTCCAGGCCGCGTCCGGACGAGCTGCCGAACCCGCGGCGGATGACGCCGTCGCGCCCATCGCCGAGGAGGCCGGGGTCAACACGACTTCGCCGGCGACGGGCACCGAGGAGGTCGTCGTGCTCGACTATGGCGGCCAGTACTCCCAGCTGATTGCGCGCCGGGTGCGCGAGAGTGGCGTTTTCTCCGAGCTGCTGCCCTACCACGTGGGGCCGCAGGAGGTGGCTCGCAGGCGGCCGAAGGGCGTGATCCTGTCCGGCGGGCCGGCGTCGGTGTATGAGCCGGGAGCTCCGTCGCTTGAGCCGGCGCTGCTCGAGCTGGGGATCCCGGTGCTCGGTATCTGTTACGGGATGCAGCTGCTCGCGCGCGAGCTCGGGGGCCGCGTCGAGGGCGCCGAGGTGGGCGAGTTTGGGCGCTCGCAGTTGACCGTCCGCGAGTCCGGTCGGCTGCTGGCCGGCACCCCGGAGGAGCAGACCTGCTGGATGTCGCATCGCGACACGGTGCTCTCGCCGCCGCCAGGTTTCACCGCGCTTGCCGCCTCGACCGCCTCGCCGGTGGCCGCATTTGAGTCGATCGAGCGGGCGACGTACGGGATTCAGTTTCATCCGGAGGTGGTCCACACTCCCTACGGCCAGCGCGTGCTGACGAACTTTCTCGAGGACGTTTGCGGCTGTAAGCGCTCCTGGAGCGCGAGTTCCGTGATCGACGAGCAAATCGAGCGGATCCGCGCGCAGGTGGGGTCCGGAAGGGCGATCTGCGGGCTCTCAGGCGGCGTCGACTCGAGCGTCGCGGCGCTGCTAGTACATCGGGCTATCGGCCAGCGCCTCACGTGCGTGTTCGTCGACCACGGGCTGATGCGCAAGAACGAGGGCGCGCAGGTGATCGCCGCCTTTCGCGACCACTTCCGCGTGCCGCTGGTGGCGGTCGACGCCTCCGACCGGTTCCTGGCTCGTCTGCGGGGAGTGAGCGATCCGGAGGAGAAGCGCAAGCGGATCGGGGCGGAATTCATCCGCGTGTTCGAGGAACAGGCCGCGAAGCTCGAGGACGTCAGCTTTCTCGTCCAGGGCACCTTGTACTCCGACGTGATCGAGTCAGGAGGCGGGACCGGGGCAGCGACGATCAAATCCCATCACAACGTCGGCGGACTGCCCGACGATCTCGAGTTCGAGCTGATCGAGCCGCTGCGGTCGCTGTTCAAGGACGAAGTGCGAGCGGTCGGCGCGGAGCTGGGCCTCCCCGAGCGCCTGGTCTGGCGCCAGCCGTTTCCGGGACCAGGCCTGGCGATCCGGATCGTGGGCGGAGAGGCTACGCGCGAGCGCCTCGAGATCCTGCGCGAGGCCGATGCGATCCTGCAGGACGAGATCCGCAAGGCCGGGCTGTATCGCGAGCTGTGGCAGTCGTTCTGCGTGCTGCCCGACATCCGGACCGTGGGGGTACAGGGAGACTCCCGCACTTATGGCAACGTGATCGTGATCCGCGCCGTCACCAGCGACGACGCGATGACCGCCGACTGGGCACGGCTGCCATACGACCTGCTCGAGCAGATCGCTTCGCGGATGATCAGCGAGATTCGTCCGGTCGGCAGGGTCGTGCTCGACATCACGAGCAAGCCGCCGGGGACGATCGAATGGGAGTAGTCGGGGGCCCTGTAGGGCGTCCCCCAGCCGCGACGCGCTAACGCTCCAGGAGCCCCACCACCGCGCGGGTGAAGCGGCCCAGGTGCCGGGGAAGGTTGTGCCGGGGGAACCAGCCGGTGGTCGCGATCTCGACCGGGTCGGAGGTGATCCGGGGGTTGTGGACCTCGGCATGGAAGCACCACAGGGTGTCCCGGCGGGTGTAGACGGTGGCGTGGATCTGCCCGAGCGGCGTCCACTGGTCGATCTCCAGGCCTAGCTCCTCCTCGATCTCGCGCCGGGCGGCGGTGAGCGGCTCCTCCTTGCGCTTGATCCCGCCGCCGGGCAGGTCCCAGCCCCGGGGCCCGTAGGTGTGGCGCACGAGCAGCACCTGGTCTCCGTCGGTGAGCACGCACTTGACGCCGCGCAGCCGCGGTCGGCGGATCAGCGAGTAGAACACCAGCAGTACGTACGCGACGCGATAGCCGATTCTGCGGGCCTCGATCCCTAGCCTCATGGTCCGAGCGTACGCGCTGGCGAACATCTCCTATCATTGCGTACTGGCCGCGCGGATCTCGCGCGGCTTGTGCGTGCCATGAAGACCTACGTAGCCACATCAAAGGACCGAGAGCGCAACTGGCTGCTCGTCGACGCGGCCGGGCAAACGCTCGGGCGACTCGCGACGCAGATCGCCGACGCCCTGCGTGGAAAGCGCAAGCCGACTTACACCCCGCACGTGGACACGGGTGACTTCGTCATCGTCGTTAACGCCGAGAAGATCTCGGTGACGGGCAACAAGCGCGCCGACAAGCGCTACTACCGTCACTCGGGATATCCGGGCGGTCTCAAGTCGCGCACGCTCAACGATATGCTCGAGCGCCGGCCAGAGGAGGTCATCCGCCTTGCGGTCAAAGGCATGCTTCCGCGCAACCGGCTCGCGCGCAAGCAGCTGACGAAGCTGAAGGTGTACGCCGGACCAGACCACCCGCACGCGGCTCAGCAGCCGCAACCGATGGAGATCGAGCAGTGAGCGAAGCCGAGCATCCCGACGACGAGCAGCCCGGCGAGCGCCCCGACGCCACACCGCCGCCGGCAGCCGACACACCAGCTCCGGGTGAGCCCGAAGCCCCGACCTCTTCGCCGCAGCCGCCAGAACCGCCCCCGCCCGACAGCGCGCCGGCCGCGGACAGCGCGCCCGCCGCGGATACCACGCCAGCCGCGGACACCACGCCCGCCGCGGACACCACGCCCGCCGCGGACAGCACACCCGCCGCCGACAGCACACCCGCCGCGGACACCGCGCCCGCCGCGGACACCGCGCCCGCCGCCGACAGCACACCCGCCGCGGACACCGCGCCCGCCGCAGATGCATCGCCCGCGGCGGACGCCGGTCCAGCGGACGCTGCACACGAGGAGCCGCTCGAGGAGCTCGAAGAGACCCCGCGCCTGCGACCGGAGATCCCCGGCGCCGACCTGATCCCGGACATCGTGCCCGAGGGCGAGGAGTTCCTCGACGCCGAAGCTCGCGCCGCGGCCGAGGCGGAGGCCGCTGAAGCCGCCGCGCAAGCCGAGGAAGATGCCGACGACGAACCGCGGCCGATCGCCGACGCTGCGATCGACCTCGCCGCCGGCGCTCGTTACACGGCGACCGGGAAGCGCAAGACGGCGGTCGCGCGGGTGATTCTGAAGCCCGGCAGCGGAACCTACTCGATCAACGGCAAGCAGCTCGAGGACTGCTTCCCGCGCGAGACGCTTCAGCGGATGATCCGCCAGCCGCTCGAGACGGTCGGTTACGAGGCGAGGATGGACGTGGTCGCCCGGATGCACGGCGGCGGCGTCTCGGCTCAGGCAGGGGCGCTCCGCCACGGGGTCTCGCGCGCGCTGATCGTGGCGGACCCGAATCTGCGCGGCGAGCTCAAGCGCCGCGGCTTCCTGACGCGCGACCCGCGGGTGAAGGAGCGTAAGAAGGCCGGTCTGAAGAAGGCTCGCAAGCGGCCACAGTTCTCCAAGCGCTGAGCGCCGCCTGATTCGATGGCGCGCCAGCTCTTTGGCACGGACGGGGTCCGGGGCCGCGCGGGACACTTCCTCACCGCCGAGCTTGCACTGGCGCTCGCCCGGACCGCGGTCGCCCGCGCGGAGGAGGAGCGCCCGCAGGTACTGATCGTGCGCGACACTCGTGAATCGGGCGAGATGCTCGAAGCCGCGATCGCCGCCGGGGTGACAGCGGCCGGCGGGGACGCGCTGACCGCCGGCGTGCTCCCGACGCCCGCGGCGCCGCTGTTGGTCCTTCGCCACGGCTTGCAGCTGGCGGCGGTGATCTCGGCCTCGCACAACCCCTACGAGGACAACGGGATCAAGCTGTTCGCGGCCGACGGCTTCAAGCTCCACGACGACACAGAGCACGAGATCGAGGCCGAGCTCGAGCAGCCGTTTCCCCCGGCGCGGCGGATCGGGCGCATCAGTCCGCTCGAGGGAGCGCTCGAGGACTACCTGCAAGCGTTGCAGGCGCGGTTCGCGCAGCTCGAGCTCAGCGGCCGGCGGGTGCTGCTCGACTGTGCGAACGGCGCCACTTATCGGGCAGCGCCCGCGGTGTTCCGCAGGCTCGGCGCCGACGTCGAGGTGATCGCCGATCAGCCGGATGGACGGAACATCAACCACGGATGTGGCTCGACCCACCTGGACACGCTCGTGGAGCAGATGGGATCGGGACGCTATGACGTGGGATTCGCGTTCGACGGGGACGGCGACCGCGTGCTGGCCGTCGACCGGGCTGGAGTGGTGGTCGATGGTGATGAGCTGATCGCACTGGCCGCGGTGCACCTGCGCCGCCACGAGCGACTGCCAGGCAACGGGGTCGCGGTGACCGTGATGACGAACTACGGCTTCCACACGGCGATGGCGGCGGCCGGGGTGGGGATCGCAACGACGCCGGTGGGAGACCGTTACGTGCTGGATGAGCTGCGGCGGCGCGGATGGGCGCTCGGCGGCGAGCAATCGGGGCACATCATCGAGCTCGGCTTCGGTCCCTCGGGCGACGGCATCGCCAGCGCGCTGCTGTCGCTGGAAGCCCTGGCAGGGCGCGATCTGAGCGAGCGCGACGCGATGAAGAAGCTGCCGCAGCGCTTGGTGAACATCCGCGCCGCCGATCGCGCATCGCTGACGGCAGCGATTGCCGATCCCACCGTGCAGGCCGCGATCGAGCGCGAGGACGAGGCGCTCGCCGGACGTGGGCGCGTGCTCGTTCGCGCGTCGGGCACCGAGCCGCTGGCGAGAGTGATGGTCGAAGCGCCCAGCCAACAGGAAACCGACCAGGTATGCGACCGCTTGCGGGAAGTAGTCGAGGCAGCGCTGGGCTAGTATGAGTCGCTCGTTCTCCGGTGAGCACACCGGGGACGCGAGCCGCCGCTGCGGCTCGACAAAGGGGAACGAATCCCGTTCGATCAACCCAGGAGGCATCAAGGCGCATGTGTGGCATCGTCGGCTACGTGGGCTCCCGAGAGGCCCGTCCACTGTTGCTAGCGGGGCTCGAGAAGCTCGAATATCGTGGCTATGACAGCGCCGGCATCTCGGTCCTCGACGGAGACCGGATCGACACGGTCCGCGCGGTAGGGAACCTCAGCCGGCTTCGCGACGCGATCCATTCCCGCGAGGGCTCCCCCGACGCCCCGGTGGCGCTCGCCGAGCGGCGCGTCCCCGGGACCGGGATCGGCCATACCCGGTGGGCCACTCACGGCCGAGTGACCGAGGAGAACGCCCATCCTCACTTCGACACCGCCGATCGTGTGCACGTGGTCGTCAACGGAATTGTCGAGAACTACGTCGAGCTCAAACAGCGCCTCTCGGACTCCGGCGCCCACTTCACATCTGAGACCGATGCCGAGGTGATCGCACACTTGATCGCCCACCACTACACCGACGGCGACCTCGTCGAGGCCGTGCGTATCGCCTACGGTGAGCTACGCGGCCACTACGCGTTCGTGGCGATGTCCGCCGATCAGCCGGGGTTGCTGGTCGGCGCTCGCAAGGAGTGTCCATTGATCGTCGGGCGGGGCGAAGGGGAGCAGTTCATCGGCTCGGCGATCCCAGCTTTTCTGAGAGACACCCGGCGTGTGCAGTACATCAATGACGATGAGATCGTGGTGCTGACCCCCGCGGACGTCGGCTTCCTGACCGCCGCGGGCGAGGTCGTGCAGCGGGAGACCGTCGAGATCGACTGGGACGCCGACACGGCTGAGAAACAAGGCTTCGAGACGTTCATGCTGAAGGAGATCCATGAGCAGGCGGACGCCGTGGCGGAGACGATTGGAGAGCGAGCCGCGCACGGGACTCGAATCGATCTCGGCGACCTCGGGGCAATCGACGATCAGCTGCTGCGTCAGATCCGGCGGATTGTGATCGTCGCCTGTGGCACCTCGTATCACGCCGGTCTCATCGGCCGTTACGCGGTCGAAGAGTGGGGACGGGTTCCGGTGGAAGTCGACATCGCCTCCGAATACCGCTACCGCAACCCGGTGGTCGGCCCCGGAGATCTCGTGATCGGCATCTCCCAGTCCGGTGAGACCGCGGACACGCTCGCGGCGATGCGCACCGCGCGCTCCAGAGGCGCGACCGTGATGGCGATCACCAACATCATAGGCTCGCAGGCGACGCGCGACGCCGACGGGGTTCTCTACACGCGCGCTGGACTAGAGATCGGGGTCGCCGCGACCAAGACCTTCGTCAGCCAGGTGGCGGTGCTGTACATGCTCGCGCTGCGACTGGCCGAGCTTCGGGGAACGCTCGCGCCCGAGCATCTCACCGCGGCGATCGACGAGCTCAAGCGGCTGCCGCACCTGATCGCGGAGCTGCTCGAGCACGGTGCCACGAACATCGAGCGGATCGCGCTCGAGACCTACCGGGCGGACTTCTTCCTGTACATCGGTCGTCACGTCGGCCTGCCCGTGGCGCTCGAGGGGGCGCTGAAGCTGAAGGAGATCTCCTACATCGCGACTGATGCATATGCGGCGGGAGAGATGAAGCACGGCCCGATCGCGCTGCTCGACGAGAGCACGCCCGTGGTGGCCGTGGCCACCGAGTCGCCGGTGCTCGCGAAAGTGGTCTCGAACATCCAGGAAGTGCGCGCTCGTGGCGCGCGCGTGATCGCCGTCGCCACCGAGGGAGATCTGCAGATCGGAGAACACGCCGACGAGGTGATCCGGATTCCGGCCACCGATTGGATGCTGGCGCCGCTGCTGGCGGTGATCCCGCTGCAGCTGCTCGCTTACAACATCGCCCGCCGCCGGGGCTTGAACGTTGATCAGCCGCGCAATCTGGCAAAGACGGTAACGGTCGAGTGATCGGAATCGATCTGTTGGAGATCGAGCGCCTGGAGCGTGCCCTCGAGCGGCGTCCGCGGCTCGCTGGACGCCTGTTCACCGATGCCGAGCGGGTTTACGCCGCCTCTCGCGCTCGCCCCGGTCAGCATCTCGCGGCGCGCTTCTGCGCCAAGGAGGCAGTGGCCAAGGCGCTCGCGCTCGAGGCGTGGAGCTTTCGAGATGTCGAGGTGCTCGGCGGCGAGGGGCCGCCGGAGGTCAGACTGCACGGCGCCGTCGCCGCGCGCGCAGATCAGCTCGGCGTCGCGGTCAGCGTGTCCTTGACCCATACCCGCAACGATGCCGCGGCGGTGGCGATCGCGGTATGAGCCTTCCGGGCTGGCTCGAGCCGCTTCCCGATCCTGAGGAGCAGCGATCGCTCGACGAATGGGCGATCGGGGAGCTGGGCATCCCTGGCGGCGAGCTGATGGAGCGCGCCGGCGCCGGCCTCGCCGGGCTCGTCGACGAGATCGTGCCGAGCGGGCGCGTCGCGGTCGTATGCGGGAAGGGCAACAATGGCGGTGACGGGTTCGTGACCGCGCGGCTGCTGCGCGATCGCGGTCGCGAGGTGGATGTGCTCACGCTCGCGCCGACCGCCGAGCTGCGCGGCGATGCGCGCGCAAACGCCGAGCGGCTGCCGGGCGATCCGCCGCGGCCGTTCGCGGCCTCGGCGCTGGCGAATGCCCGGGCGATCGTCGACGCGATCCTGGGCACGGGCTTCGCCGGGGCGCCGCGCGAGGAGGCGGCCAGCGCGATCGAGGCGATCAATGCGGCAGCCGGGCGCGAAGGCGCGAATGTGATCGCCTGCGATATCCCAAGCGGCGTCAACGGCTCGAGCGGCGAGATCGCGGGAGCGGCCGTCTCGGCGCGTGCGACCGCGACCTTCCACGCCGCCAAGCCGGGGTTATGGATCGCGCCGGGCAAGAGCCACGCCGGAGAGGTCACGGTCGTCGACATCGGCATCCCGGCCGGCGGACCGGCCGACCCGAAGGTCGGCTTGATCGGCGAAAGCGTCACGGATGCGGTGCCGCGTCGCGGCGGCGACTCGACAAAGTTCGCCGCCGGCAGCGTGCTCGTCTGCGGCGGCTCGATCGGCCTTACCGGGGCGCCGAGCCTCGCCTCCGAGTCCGCGATGCGCGCCGGCGCGGGATACGTGACCGCGTTCGTGCCCTCGTCGCTGAACCAGATTTTCGAAGTCAGGCTGCTCGAGGTGATGACCGTGCCGCTCCCCGACGATCAAGGCTCGCTCGAGCCCGACGGGGCGATCCAGGTGCTGGAACGCGCCGCCCACTCAAACTCGCTGGTGCTGGGCCCGGGACTGGGGCGCCGCGATGGCGCGGTGGCGCTCGCGAGGAGACTGGCGCACGAGGTCGAGTTGCCGCTGCTGCTGGATGCGGACGGCCTGAACGCGCACGCCGGAGCTTTGCCTTCGCTGGCCGAGCGTCCCGCCGCAACGGTGGTGACGCCACACGCGGGAGAGCTGGCGCGGCTGCTCGAGACCGACAGCGATGCGGTGCAGGCGAGACGTCTGCACAGCGCCCGCAGCGCCGCCTGTGAGGCAAGCGCGATCGTCGTGCTGAAGGGCGACGACACGCTCGTCGCCGAGCCCGGCGGACGGGTGGCGGTCAGCCGTGGCGGCGCGCCTGCGCTCGCCACGGCCGGGACCGGAGACGTCCTCTCGGGCGTGATCGGGGCGTACCTGGCGAAGGCGATGGATCCGTTCCACGCCGCCTGTGCGGGGGTCTTCGTCCACGCTCGCGCGGGTCGCCTGGCGGCACGCGAACGAGGGCCCGAGGGAGTGATCGCCCGCGACGTGATCGAAGCGCTGCCGCACGCGCTCCCTGCAAGGGGCTAGGCGGATATGCCGTTGCGCGCGTTGGCCAGGGTGAACCTGGCGGCGATCGAGCGCAACGTCGGGATGCTGCGACGCTCGCTCGCTCCCGGTACGCGCATGTGCGCGGTGGTCAAGGGCGATGGCTACGGGCATGGTGCCGCGCCTGCCGCTCGAGCGGCGCTCGCCGGCGGGGCTCAGTGGCTCGCGGTCGCCACGGCGGAGGAGGCAGCGGCGCTCCGCAGCGCCGGCATCGGGGCGCGGATCCTGGTGATGGGGGCCCTCAGCGGCCAGGAGCTGCCGGTGGCGCTCGCTGCCCGGGCCGAGCTCGTGGCGTGGAGCGAGCGATTCGTGGACGACCTCGCGCGCGCGGCGCGGGGGCCGGTTCGCGTGCACCTCAAGCTCGACAGTGGAATGGGCCGGCTCGGCACGCGCGAGGCCAGCGAGGCGATTTCGGTCGCGGAGCGGGTGGTGCAGAGCAGACCGGCGCTCGAGCTGGCCGGGGCGATGACTCACTTTGCGACCGCTGACGAGGATCCCGAATTCCTTTCGCTGCAGCTCGAGCGGTTCCGTCCGTTCGCGGCCGAGATCCGCGGCCGTCGGCCCGATGCCCTGATCCACGCCGCCAACAGCGCCGCCACGCTACGCGCGCGAGAGAGCCACTTCGACCTCGTCCGCTGCGGGATCGCGATCTATGGTTGCGATCCGATGAATCAGGATCCCAGCTTGCGGGGACTGGAGCCGGCGCTCGAGCTGACCACCTACGTCGCGGCCGTGAAGCGTGCGCGGGCGGGGGACAGCGCCGGCTACGGGCGCAGGTTCATCGCCGAGCGCGATACCTGGATCGCCACCTTGCCGATCGGCTATGCCGACGGGTTCCGCCGCGCGCTCACCGCACACGGCCAGGTGCTGGTAGGCGGCCGGCGATACCCGCTCGCAGGGATGGTGAGCATGGACAACATCACGCTCGACATCGGTCCCGAGCCGCTGGTGCACGTGGGCGAGACCGCGACGATCATCGGTGCCGACGGCGGCGAGCGACAGACCGCCGAGCAACTGGCGCGGTGGATCGGGACGATCAACTACGAGCTCGTGTGCGGGATCTCGGGCCGGGTGCCGCGTGTCTATCACCGCGACGGAGTGCCCGTGTGAGCACGCCGCTGCAGGCGCTCCCGGATCTGCCGGGCGCTGCGTGGCTTGTCGGCGGGGCGGTGCGAGACCGGCTGCTGGGGCGTCCCACGGCTGACTTCGACGTCGCGGTTGCCGGGGATCCGCGAGCGCTGGCGCGGAAGCTGGCCAGCGCCACCGGCGCGCACCTGTTCAAGCTCTCGGAAGGGTTCGGGGTCTGGCGGGTGGTGGCCGGCGATCGCAGCTGGCAGGTCGACGTGCTGCCGCTCGCGGGCGAGACGATCGACGCCGATCTGGCGCAGCGCGACCTGACGATCAACGCGATCGCCGAGCCGCTCGCCGGCGGGTCCTACGTGGATCCGTTCGGCGGACGCGAGGACCTGCGAGCGCGGCGGCTGCGGATGGTCTCAGCGCAGGCGTTCGTCGCGGACCCGCTACGGGCGCTGCGGCTCGCGAGGCTGAGTTGCGAGCTGGCCTTCGACGTGGAGCCCGACACGGCCGCGCGAGCGGCCGCCAGCGCCCGCTCGCTCGCGGAGGTGGCGCCCGAGCGGATCTTCGCCGAGCTCAAGCGAATCGTAATCGCGGACCGTGCTCTCGATGGGCTCGCGCTGATGGACGCGCTCGGCGTGACGGCCTCGATCTTGCCGGAGCTGCGGTGCCTGCGAGGGGTCGAGCAGAGCCGCTTCCATCACCTCGACGTGTACGACCACACGCGAGCGGTGCTGGCGCAGGCGATCGAGCTCGAGCGTGATCCCGAGCCCGCGTTCGGGCTCCACGCGCAAGCCGTCCGCGCGCTGCTCTCGGAGCCGCTCGCCGACGAGTTGAGCCGCGGTCAGGCGTTGCGCTTCGGAGCGCTCTTCCATGACATCGCCAAGCCGCAAACGCGCAGCGTGAACGCGGATGGACGGGTGACGTTCATCGCCCACGACCGGGTGGGTGCGGAGGTCGCGAGCGCGGTGCTGCGGCGGCTGCGGGCCAGCGAGAGGCTATGCGAGCACGTGGCGGCGCTGACCCGGCACCATCTGCGCCTCGGCTTCTTGATCCATCGGCTGCCGCTGACCCGGCGCGCGACGTTCGAGTACCTACGCGCCTGTGCCCCGGTGGAGGTGGACGTCACCGTGTTGAGCGTCGCCGACCGCCTCGCCACGCTCGGGGCCGGCGCCGAAGAAGCGATCGCAAAGCACATCCGGCTGGCCCGCGAGCTGGTCGCCGACGCGCTTCAATGGCGGGCGAGCCCACCGCGCCCGCCGGTCAAGGGCGACCGCTTGGCGCGGGCGCTCGGGTTACCTCCGGGACCGGAGCTGGGAGCGCTGCTCGAGGAGCTGACCGAGGCCAGTTTCGCGGGGGAAATCCAGAGCGAAGATCAGGCGATCGAGCGCGCGAGGCAGATGCTCGCTAGGCTGCCAAGCCGATGAGCGACTCAGACTGTCTGTTCTGCAAGATCATCGCGGGGGAGATTCCCGGCGAGATCGTGGACGAGGACGAGCACACGATCGCGTTCATGGACATCAATCCCGCGACCCGCGGTCACGCGCTGGTCGTTCCCCGCCAGCACGCCACCGATCTGCTCGAGATCGACGACGCCGAGCTTGCAGCGACGATGGCCGCCGCGAAGCGACTCGCGGCCCGGAGCAAGGACCGCTTCGGCGCCGATGGCATCAACCTGCTCAACTGCCTCGGCCGGGCCGCGTGGCAGAGCGTGTTCCATTTCCACGTGCACGTGATCCCGCGCTACCGGGACGACCCGCTGCGGCTGCCGTGGACGCCGGAGACGGGAGACCCCGACGAGATCGCGGCCGCCGCGGCGCAGCTGAGATGAGTCACGAGCAAACGGTCACCCTCGAGCGCGACGAGGGCCTGGCGGTCGTCACCTTCGATTCGCCGCCGCTGAACCTGTTCGATGACACGATCGGAGCGGGCTTGGCCGCTGCGCTTGACCAGCTCGAGTCCGCGCCGGCGCGGGCGGTGCTGTTCCGCGCCGAAGGGCGAGTGTTCAGCGGCGGGGTCGACGTCTCCGTATTCGCCGCACAAGAAAGCGCAGGGCAGGCGCGCGCGACCTTCGATGGCCTGGTAACGCTCGCCCGGCGGGTGGATCGGCTCCCCTGCCCGACGCTGTTGGCGGCCCACGCGTTATGCCTGACATGGGCATTCGAGCTGGCGCTCGCGTGCGATCTGATAATCGCCTCGGAGGCCGCGCAATTCGGCCTGGTCGAGCGAGTGATCGGCCTGACTCCGGCGATGGGTGGCACTCAGCGCCTCGCCGAGCGCGCGGGCAGCGGCCGGGCGCGAGAGCTGGTGATGACCGGACGGACGTATGAAGCGAGGACCCTCGAGCGCTGGAACGTCGTCAACCAAGTGCTCCCGGACGAGGAGTTTGCCGCAGCGGTCCGCCAGCTCGCGGCTGAACTGGCGACCGGGCCGACGCTCGCGCATGCAGCGACCAAGCGCGTGATCAGGGAGTATCTGGAAGGGGGGGTGGAGCGCGCCAATGACAGCGTCGGCGAGATCGCGGGTGAGCTGTTCGACACCGAGGACTTACGCAACGGGGTCGCCAGCTTCCTCGAGCAAGGGCCCGGGAAGGCGACTTTTCGCGGCCGCTGAACGGGGCTGGAAACCGAGCTGCGGACGTTCGTCCGGGATCCGCACGCCGACCAGGCGCCGGAAACCGCCCGTCCCTGCTAGCTTTACCGCGTTCTCGGGTCGGCGCCCAGCGTACCCGGACGTGACCAATCACTAGTAGCACTGAAGGGAAGTTCATGGCAACGGGTACAGTCAAGTGGTTCAGCGACGACAAGGGCTTTGGCTTCATCACGCCCGATGATGGAGGTCGGGACCTGTTCGTTCATTTCAGCGGCATCAGCGGGGACGGCTACCGATCCCTCGCCGAGGGCGCGAAGGTTTCCTACGAGGAGGAGTCTGGTCCCAAGGGACCGAAGGCGGTCAACGTCATCAAGCTGTAGCTGGCCGGCTCTCGGGCGCGGCTCGTCGGAGCCGCGCTCCTGGCTCCATCGGGACCGTGTGTGGCTGATCAAGCCGATCGCTTTTACGAGCCTGTGGGCGCCTCGCTGCCGCAGGGGCCGGTGCGCGCAACTGTGACCGGTAGGTCGTGTTCAATGAGGAACATGAAACGGTTTTTGCCGCTCGCGGCGGCGTTTGTTGCACTCGCCGCGCTGACGCCGACCGGGGCCGTCGCTCAGATCGTCGAGCTCGGCGCGACCAAGACACCCGTGGTGGCTCCCACCTGCCCCAAGGGAGCATCGGCGTCCGACTGCACGATCATCCTCACGCGGGCAACGGCGCTCGCGTCGGTCAGGGATGGCGTCTCGTATCCAACCACGGTCAAGCACGCCGGGTATATCGTCGCCTGGACCGTGGGCCTCTCTCGACTCTCGGGCGCCAACCAGGCCGCTCACAACTCCGTTCACTATCTGGACTCGACCTACGGCGGCAATACCGAAGCAGGCATCTCGGTGCTCAAGGCGGTCAGCAAGAGCCTGCGTCGCTGGGAGGTCGTCGCGCAAAGCCCGATGTTCCATTTGCAGCCGTGGCTCGGCTATGTGGTTCAGTTCCCGTTGACCACCGCCCTGCCGGTGAAGGCCGGGGAGGTGGTCGCGCTGAGCGTCCCGACCTGGGCGCCGGTGCTCTCGATCGACCTTCCTGCCGGCGGCTTCGCTTACCGCCAGAGCCGCACCGCCAACTGCACGAAGCCCGCGGTCACGGAGCAGGCGCAGCAGACGATCGGGGGCATCGCGCAGTACCTCTGCGACTATCCCGGCACGCGCGTGGAATACAGCGCCACCGAGGTCCAGAACCCGAGCGTGCCAAAGAACCAGGTTCACGGCCCCCGCCGTTTGACGCGACTGTCGTAAGCCCGATCGCCGGCCGAACAGCGTGGCGCCGACGGATGCCGTGCACGGTTACCTGCGACGCTGGCATCGCAGAACGCTAACGTTGATCTTTATGGGGAGCTTATCCCGCGCCGCAGGCTTGTCTTGCCTGTGCCGAAGAGGGTTAGGCGCACTCCCTACTCACCAGGTCAGTCGTACGCGCGAGAACTTCCTGATCTTTGGTAGTCCCCTGTTCGGCGAAGAGGAGATCGCCGAAGTCGTGGACTCGCTGCGCTCTGGCTGGGTTGGCACCGGGCCCAAGGTACAGCGCTTCGAGGCGAAGCTCGCCGAATACTTGGAGGTTCCATACTGCCGCTGCGTGTCCTCGTGCACGGCGGCTCTGATCCTCGCGATGCTGGTGCCAGGGATCGGGTCGGGAGACGAGGTCCTGGTTCCGGCGATGACATTCGTGGCGTCGGCCAACGCGATCGAGCACGCGGGCGCGACGCCGGTGCTGGTCGACTCGGTGCCCGAGACCGGGCAGATTGATTTCGATGCCGCCGAGCGGGCGATCACCGAGCGAACACGCGCGATCTTGCCGGTGCACCTCGCGGGCCGCCCGCTGGAGATGGACCGCCTCGCCTCCCTGCGCGACCGATACGAGCTGCGCGTGATCGAGGACGCAGCGCACGCGATCGGCGCACGGTGGCGGGGCCGGCCGGTCGGCTCCTTCGGCAACCTGACCGCGTTCTCGTTCTACGTCACCAAGAACATCACCACGATCGAAGGCGGCGCCCTTGCCACGGAGGACGAGGAGGTCGCCCGCGAGGTCGAGCGGCTCGCGCTGCACGGGCTCAGCCTCGGCGCGTGGCAGCGCTTCTCCGATGCGGGGTTTCGTCACTACGAAGTCGTCCGGCCGGGGTTCAAGTACAACATGACCGACGTCCAGGCGGGACTCGGTCTGCACCAGCTCGCGCGGCTCGATCGGTGGATCGAGCGCCGGAGCGAGTTGTGGGACCGCTACGACGCGCTGCTCGAGGGGCTGCCGCTGAAGACGCCGGCGGCTCCCGAGCCCGACACCGTTCACGCCCGGCATCTCTATCAGGTGCTGCTCGACGGCGATGCGCCGCTCACCCGGGATGCGCTGCTCGATGATCTCGCCGCCCGTCAGATCGGCACCGGCGTTCACTATCGCGGCGTCCACCTGCAGCCGTTCTACCGGGAAAAGTACGGTCTGCAGCCCGGCGACTTCCCCGTCGCGAACTCGATCTCCGAGCGGACGCTGAGCCTGCCGCTGAGCCCCAAGGTCTCAGAGCGCGATCAGGACGACGTGGTGCGGGCGCTCACCGAGGCGCTCACGCGATGATTCCCCTGTCGCCGGTGACCGCTTGAGCACTTCCGGGTACCTGGCTGAGCACTCCCGCGGGCGCCGTCTTCCGCGTCTGGGCGATCTCGACGCTGCCAAATCGATCTCGGCCGACGTCTGGTTCGTGGCGGCGCTGGTGGTGCTGGCCACCGCGATCCGGGTGATAACGATCGACAGCCAAAGCTTCTGGCAAGACGAGGCGCTGACCGCATACGAAGCCGGTCTTCCGTTCGGGGCGATGTTCCACACGGTGGTACACGTGGAGACGACGCCGCCACTGTACTTCCTCCTCGCCTGGCTCTGGGCTCATCTGTTCGGCGTCGGGGAAGTGGCCCTGAGATCGATCTCCACGCTCGCCGGAATCGCGCTGGTCCCGATCGCCTATTTGTCCACGCGCGAGCTGGTCTCGCGTTGGGCAGGAGTGCTCGCGGCAGCGTTCGTGACGGTCAATCCGTTTCTCATCTGGTACTCGCAGGAGGCACGCGCCTACATGCTGTTGGCGGCGTTGACCGGCGCCTCGTTCTTGTGGTTTGCGCGGGCGCGGCAAGAGCCTTCGAAGCGCAACCTGGCCTACTGGACGGTTTTCTCGGCGCTCGCGCTGATGACGCACTTCTTCGCCGGGTTCCTGGTAGCCCCGGAGGCGCTGTGGCTGCTGTGGATCGGCCGCACGAAGATTGCCGCCCCGGCGGTGGCGGTGGTCGCGCTGACCCAGCTGGCGATGCTCCCCTTCGCGGTCTCCGACACTTCGCACGGCGTCTCCTGGATCACCGCGATCCCGCTGGTCGACCGGATCTCGAGCGCGATCACGGAGTGGGGGGTGAGCATCCTCTACTGGCGCGTGACGATCACCGGAGGCCTGGTTGCGGGCGCGGTGCTGCTCGCGATCACCACTCTCTTGATCGTCTTCGCAGGAGACAGGAAGACGCTCGACGGGGCCAAGGTCGCGCTCGTGATCGCCGGCTTCGTGCTGCTTGCGCCGCTCACGCTCGGCCTCGCGGGGCAAGGCTATTTCCTGTCGCGCAACGTGATCCCCGCGTTCATCCCGCTGGCGACGTTGCTGGCGGCCGCATGCACCGCTCCACGCGCCCGCCTCCTCGGCGGCGCGCTGGCGCTCGCGCTGCTGGCGATGTTCTCGGTGGCCGCCGCGACCGTACAGACCGACCCAGGCCTGGAGCGGCCCAATTGGCGCTCGGTGGCTCGTGCGCTCGGGCCGGCGACGGTCCCCCGCGCGATTCTCGTGGCGGGCGGGACCACCGGGCAACCGCTGAAGATCTACCTGCCCGGCGTGGACTGGACCGAGTCGCACACGCGTCGGCTGCTGATCAGCGAAGTCGACGTGATCGGCGCTCACAAACACATGGCGCTGCTACCGGTCTCGGTCAGCGGCCCCGAGACCGATTTCCAGCTGTTGACCTACAGGCCCGTCGGATCGCCAACTCCGCGAAGCGTTTCGCCCCGCGGCGCACTGTTGTTGAGCCGCTTTCACGTTCACAATTGGACGCTTGCCAGGTTTGCGCTCGCGCGTCCGGAGAAGATCAGCATCGATCAGCTGACCAAGCTCGCGCCGCAGTTCTTCCGCCGCACCCCGCAGGCGTTGCTCGTCTTCTACCAGCCGCGCGAACGCTAGCGCCGGCTCAGGCGAGCTCGGCAACATTTGCTGCTTAATAACTCGCGCGCTACTCCTCAGGGGGGAACGGGTTAGATGCAGGCATGGACCCGGCTACCGCTGAGCGAGGCGCGGCCCGGCGCACGCTTCTCGCCGGCGCGCTGAGCTTCGTGTGCGCCCTCGTGCTGCTGGCGCCGCCGGCCGCGCGCGGAGCGCTGTCAACGTACGATTCCGGCCCCTTCCTGCCAAGCAAGGTGATCGTCGGAGCGCGCTGGACCAGCCCTCGCTACGGGCCTCCATCGGGACAGCGGGGAGACATCCTGCCGACCGCGTGGGGAGCTGACGGCAACGAATACACGGTGATGAACGATGGCGGCACTGACGTCCCCGTCGCCGGGGGCATCTGGCGCCAATCGCTGGCGCAGATCACCGGGACCCCGCCTCGAATCCAGTTTCACTACGTCGGCAACCCCTCCAGTCCCGTCGCTCACACCTACGCCCAGATACACGCGAACCCGGCCGTCTGGGTCGGCCCCTTGGGCCCGTATTACACGAGCGGGCTGGTCGAGGCCGACCATACCCTGTTCGCCACCCAGGAGGAAGACTGGAACTGGAACGCGAACGGGCCGTTTCAGGGGCTAGCCGGACTCGCCTACTCGCTCGACAATGGCTCGCACTGGATCTCCCCGGGCAAGCATTTCCCGGCGCCGCTGGGGAACCTGAGCTGGGTGCAGCGGGGACGGGGAGGCTTCTACCCGGACGGATATGTCTATGCGCTCGCGACCGAGCGGGAGTTCAACGCCAGCCGGCTGATCATGGGCCGGGCGAGGCCCGATATCGCCGACCTCACAGATCCGAGCAAATGGCAGTGGCTGTCGGGGTGGACGGAAAGGTCCGGAACGCCGTGGCCGCTGTTCTCCGCTTCGTTCGCGAGCGCGTTTCCGATCATCGTCTGGAGCTCGCACATCACGTATCCGCAGCTGACCTACGACTCGCCGATTCGCCGCTACCTGCTGACCTTCACTTACTCCTACGGCTCCTCGCCGCCCGCGATCTGGCAGGACGGCGCGGAGCTCGTGATCCTCGAGGCGCCGCATCCCTGGGGTCCGTTCTCGTTCGTCGCCGACGAGCCTGACTTCGGGCCGTCAAACGGCTACGCCCCGGGCATCCCGGTCAGCTGGATCTCGCGCAACGGCCAAACCCTGTGGCTGAAGTGGTCGGCCAATTTCGACGGCTGCGAATCGGGTCTCGGCTGCTCGGGGGCTTACGGGTTCAACTACCGCAGGCTGCAGCTGACGCTCGCCGGCGGGCGCTGAGCAATCGACGCCGTCAGCAGTGCTCGCCCTCGGGTCGCCGCGTCGGCACCGCCCGCGCCGCTACAGCCGCGCGACGGCACGGGCGTGCGGTTGCATTTACGGAAACCTTACGTGAATAGAATCCTTGCACCTGCTTTGCCGACGACCGGAGACAATCGCCGCCCGATGGCCGAACAAGCTTCAGTCCCACGTGCACATGCGATCGAGCTGAGCGTCGTCGTGCCCGTGTATGCGTGCGCGGAGTGTCTATTGGTCCTGCACGAGCGCCTGACCCGAAGCGTCATGCAGATCACCGACCGCTACGAGCTCGTGTTCGTCGATGACCGCAGCCTCGACGATGGCTGGTCCGTGCTCGCGCGCCTGGCGCAAGGCGACCCCCACGTGCGCGCTTTCAGGCTGAGCCGGAATTTTGGTCAGGATGCGGCTATCACCGCGGGGCTGGCCAAGGCCCGGGGTGCCTGGGTGGTGGTGATGGACTGCGACCTGCAGGAGGCCCCGGAGGACATTCCCCGCTTATGGGCGGCGGCGGGCGAAGGGTATGACGTCGTGCGCAGTGTCCGCCGCGGCTGGCGCCACTCGGCGTTTCGGCGCTGGAGCAGCCGGATCTACAGGCGGCTCACGCTGGAGACCGACGTTCGGCCCGACTACAGCAACCTGAGCTTGATGTCTCGCCGGGTGGTGGATGCGTTCCTGCAGCTTCGCGATCGCGATCGCGAGTACATGATCGCGCTCGACTGGCTTGGCTTCGACTCCACCTCGGTGGAGATCGAGCACCACGTCAGGCACGCCGGCAAGAGCGGCTACACGGTCAGAAAGCTGCTGCAGGCGGCGCTCGACGGGATGTTCTTCCGCAGCACGATGTTGCTGCGCCTGGTGGTCCTGGTCGGCTTTGTGATCGCCGCGATCGGAGCCGCGGTTGCGATTTATCAGATTGCCGACTACTTCCTCGAGCCGGAGAAGTCCGTGCCCGGATACACGAGCATCGCGGTGCTGGTGCTGGTGCTGGCCGGCTTCATCATCGTCGCGGTCGGCGTCGTGGGGTTGTATGTCGGGCGGATCTTCGAACAGGTCAAGAACCGGCCGCTGTTCCTGATCGATGCCGAGTTGGAGGGTCCTGTGCTGTGGCCCGAGCGCCGTCTTGCGAGCCGCGCGATCGACTCATTCTCCGGCGGCGGCGAGACGATCGAGGCCGATCAGCGGCTCGGCGGCGCCCGGCCCTTGGAACCGGCTAACCGGACCGAGCCCTCAGCACAAACACCTTCTCCCGCCCGCCGGGGCTCGTGAGCTCGGTGAGCAGACGCTCGCGGTAGCGTTCCATCAGCTGTGCGAGCGTCGCTTCGGTGAAGCGGTGGGCGTGGTCACCGACGCCGGGATCGGCGGCGACGCGCCCCACCGCGCGGACGATCGGGATCCTGCTCGAGGCCATATTCCGAACCGGCTCGGAGATGATCACGAGCTCGCGCGCGGCCGCCAGCATCCGATCGACCAGCACCTGTGCGTCCGGGAGAAAGTGGTACAGGCTCGCCTGGATCAGCGCCACATCCGCCTCGGGCAGCGGCCGATCGAGGCGGCGGAGGTCGATCACACGCGCATCGATGCCGCGGCTGCGCAGCCGGGATATGAACCGGGCGTTGATGTCGATCCCGATGTATCCGCCGGCTCGCGCGCTCAGATAGCGGCGGTAGAGCGTCCCCGGTCCGCAGCACAGCTCGAGTACGGAGGCGCCGAACGGGACCTGACCGGCGACGGCCCGCATGCGGGCGGCGTAATGACGCCGGTACAGTGAGCGCATCACCAGCTCGTAGCCAAACTCGCTGCGGTACACGAGGCTCGTGCTCATCGAAGGCGAGACTGCACGCGCTTGCCCATCAGCCGGTCGCCTCACCGTGCCGGCCGCGGCGCCGTTAGCAGGCGCCCGGGTTCTGCTGGCAGAACGCGGACCCGATCCCGGCGCCGCCGCTGCTGGAGGTAGAAGAGGCCCCGCCGCTCGAGGCGCCGCCGCCACCGGTAGGGCTGGCGCCGCCCGAGCTCTGGCCTGCGACCGAGCCCGTGCCAGCAGCCGCAGGAGTGGTTCCGGCGGCGCCCGAGGATCCCGTCGACCCGGACCCGGCCGCAGGGCTCGAGCCGGTCGATGTGCCTGCGGAGACCGAGGCGGCCGGCGAGCCGCTGACCGCGCCGGCGCTGCCCGAGGACGCCGCGGCGCCACCCGAGGACGCGGCGGCGCCGGTTGCGCCGGCCCCGGTGCTCGAGGTCGTGCCACTCGTCGCCGAGCCGGTGCTCGAGCCGGAGCCGCTCGCCTGCGCGCCGGTGGGGACCGTGAAGGTGGGGGCGCCGGAGGTGTTGGTCGTCCCGGTTCCCGCGCCCCCGCAGGCAGCGACGCCGAACGCGAGAGTTGCTCCGAGCCCGAGCGCTGCGAGAAGTCTGATCACGGCAACCCTAACCGTCATCGGTTTGCTCTCAGGACCCGAGCGGGTCCATGCGCCGACCACACACCGGGCAGTCGTTCAAGTCCTTCTGCGCCAGCTGATCGCACCAGCTGCAGAAGCGCAGGTTCTCGACCGACCACGGGAGCTCTGACGGGGTCGGGGCCAACGGCAGCAGCTGCGCTACGACCTCGAGGTCCTCACCCGTGTCGCGATCGACGTAGATCGCGTCGGGCTCTGCCTCAATGATCACTTCGCGACCCGTCGAGGGGGTCCGAAACCGGTACTTCTGGCGAATCCTCATCCCCCCGGCATCCTAGCGGGGCGTTCCGACGAATGACGCCGCAACGGCTGCCCGGGCGAGCGCGTTCCGGCAGCTGGCGCCGCCATGCCGGGAGCTTTTATAGAGTGCGGCGCTCACGCAAATGAGAGGGCTTGCACGTACCGTGGCGCTGCTTGCCGGCGCCGTTTCGCTGGTGGCGCTTGGCGGCTGCGCGATCAAGCATCCGACTGGCGATCTCGTCCGCGGCAAGCAGCTGTTCGTTGAACACTGCGCATCGTGCCACACGCTGGCCCACGCTCAGGCGACGGGCACGGTGGGGCCGAATCTCGACGACGCGTTCCGCCAGGATCGCGCCGACGGCGTCAAGAGCACCTCGATCGAGGGACTAATCAGCTTCTGGATCGCATTTCCGAACTCCGAGGGCGTGATGCCCGCGAAGCTGGTCAGCGGCCAGGACGCTCAGGACATCGCGGCGTACGTCTCGCAAGTTGCCGCGCAGCCCGGGCAGGACACCGGCGCGCTGGCGACAGCGGTCGCCTCGGTCTCGACCAAGCCGGCCGTCGAGAAGAACGGCGTCGTCGAGATCAACGCCAACCCGAACGGTCTGCTGAAGTTCCAGGCCGCGAGCGCGACCGCCACCTCGGGCAAGGTCACGCTGCGGATGCAGAACATGTCCTCGGTGCAGCACGACATCGCGATCAAGGGCAGCGGCGTCAATGAGATCGGCCCGATCGTGGCGAACGGGGGCGTGTCGACGGTCTCCACGACGCTCAAGCCGGGCACCTATCAGTTCTACTGCTCGGTCGACGGCCACGCCGCGGCCGGGATGAAGGGCACGCTGACGGTCAAGTAGTCCCGCTACGTGCGGGCGGGGCGCCGTTGCCGAGGGCTTCGCCGGGGTGCTCCCCGGGCTCGTCTCCGAGGCGCCGGCGAAGGCGCTCCCAGAGCTCCGGTGCCCGTCCCGCGGCGACGGCTCTGGCGGCGCGCTGCTCGTCCAGGGGGATGTCGTGGAGGGTCGCGTAGTCGAGCAACTGCTGGCGCTCCTCGGCCTGCCGGGCGATCTTCAAGAACAGCCAGCAGAAGAGGCCGATCGTCAGCAGGCTCTCCTCGATCATCATCAGGCTGCCCGCGGCGATCTGATCGCCCAGCGGGCTGATGTGCCAGTGGGCATCTCCCGGCCGGTAGTAGGGATAGAACACGGTTCCCCCGAACACGAGCACGTTCCCGAGCACGGTGCCGATCAGGCGCACGACGATGATGTAGACCAGCTGCCAGGCGTTGGTAAACCAGCTGGGCTTCGGCAGCGGGCCCAGCAGCGCCATCCACATGCAGATTCCGAACGCCAGGAAGGTGGCGTGCTGGAAACCGTGAAGCCAGTCGTGGCGCAGCGCGGCCTGATAGAGGATCGGTAGGTGCCAGACGTAGAAGTTGACCGCCCAGACCGAGACTGCCACGACTGGATGGGTCAGGAACCGCAAGCGCGCGATCACCGGGTTGCGCAGCGCCGGCGCCAGCAGCGGGCCGGTGAGACCGAGCACGATCAGGAGCGCGGCGACGTCCCCGATCAGCAGATGCTCGGCCATGTGAGCCATCAACAGCTGATCGGCGAGATTGTCAACCGGGCCGCTAAGCGCGACCGCGAGCACCAGCAGCCCGGCCACATAGCAGGCCTGGCGCCAGTTCGGGACGGGGCGCCCCTCACGGCCCAGCGTCTGGGCGCGGGCGTGGTATGGAATCCACCACAGCAGCACCACCAGCGGTGGCACCACGCCGGTGACCACGCCAACCGCGGCGACGGGCATCGAGATCACACTGGCAATGGTGTCACGGCTGCGAGGAGTGGTGAGCCAGCCCGACCACTCACACCGCTCGCGCGAGCAGCACGATCGCGACGATCACCGCCGCGATCACGACGACGTAGATGAGTGCCCTGAACGCCTCGGCTTCGGAGCGCAGCGGGTTGAGCATCGGGAGAAAGCGGCCCGGCCGCTACAGCACGTAGACGGTCGTGTAGACGATGATCCACATCACATCGACGAAGTGCCAGTAGATCCCCGGCACTTCCATGCCTTGATGGTGCTCGGGCGAGTAATGACCGCGGAACGATCTGATCGTGACGATCAGCAGCAGGCACAGGCCGATGAACACGTGCGCGCCGTGCAGGCCGGTGAGCGAGTAGAAGACCGTCGCCTGGGCGGAGTCGCGCGGCGAGAAGCCGATGTGAACGTACTCGTTGACCTGCACCGTAAGGAACGTGAGTCCGAGCAGGAACGTGCTCACCATCCCCGCCTTGAGGCCGAAGCGGTTGCCGTTCTTCGCACAGGTCAGCGCCCAGTGAAGCGTCAGCGATGAGGACACCAGGATCGCGGTGTTCACCCCAGCGACGGCTTCGGGCAGCTTCGTCCCCTGCGCCGGCCACGGGTTGTGGCTGACCACCCGGATGAAGAAGTAGGCGGTGAAGAACGCGCCGAAGATCATCACCTCGGACATGATGAAAAGCAGCATGCCGAGGGTCGGGGCCGCGACGCGCGAGGAGCGGTGCGCGGGCGGCGGGCCGTGATGCTCTGCGTGGGCGATCGATGCGGCTTCCATTTGGGCGCTACCTATGCCGGGGTCCGGGCGACGTCCTCGTGCACGACGTGCTCAACCGGCTTGCCGGTCGCGTTGCGCACCCGTTCGATCAAGTCGGTCCGTAACCACCCCGAGCGCGTCTCGGCGAAGGTCGAGATCACGATGTCATCGACGTGGAAGTACTGCAGGGTGTTCATGATCGCGGTGTAGGGATCCGGATCGCCGATCATCCCGGCCGCGTACATTTCCGCCGAGCGCAGCCGATCGACCACGAGCCGGAGCCTCGTACGGGCGCGGCGGGCGGACTGGCCGTCGCCCCCTTCCTGGGGCACGACCACCACGAACAGACGCCCACCGGCATCGCTGTCGGCCTTTGCCTTCAGCGCCTGGAACAGCTCATCGGCGCTGGCGGTGCGGTTTGCGACCGCAAGCGTGACCTTGAACGGCAGGCCCTCGGCGTCCGGGTCGGCGATCACGTGCAGGACGGGGACTCCCGACGCCAGACGCACGCGCTCGATCAGATCGCGGCGCAGCCAGCCCGAGCGCGTCTCCGGATAGGTGGAGATGATGATCTCGTCCGGGTTGTACTCGCGGACCGCATCGATCGTCGCCGTGTATGGATCGGGATCGCCCACTTCCCCGACCGCGTCGATTCCCTCGGCGTGGCCAAACTCGAGCGCGAGATCGACGCGGGCCTGAGCCGCGTCGAAGACGGCGTCGTCGTAGATCACGAGCCCGGCCCGCGGCCGGTTCTGGGGGACGCAGAGCACGAAGCGCGCGTTGCCTTCCGCAACCCGCTTGCGGACCGCCTCGATCAGCGAACGGCCGCCGAGCGTCTCGTTCGCGACTACGAGCACCGTTTTCATGTGTGGGCTTCCTGACTGGGAGGTGTGGTGAACGCCCCCGCGGCGACCGGTTTCGCCTCGGCCGGCGATTTGAAGATTCCGTGCACCGCCCCGGGAACGCCGTACTCGTACGGCCCGCCCACGACCGTTGGCACCGAGTCGAAGTTGAAGATCGGCGGCGGCGAGGAGACCTGCCATTCGAGCGTCAGCCCGCGCCACGGGTTGGCCGGTGCGCGCGGGCCGTAGCGCCAGCTGGCGACGATGTTGTAGATGAAGATCAGCGTGCTCGCGCCGAGGATGAACGCCGAGATCGAGATGAACAGGTTCCAGGCCGCGAACTTCGCCGCGTACTCGGCGACCCGCCGTGGCATCCCCTGAATCCCGATCAGATGCATGGGCCCGAAAGTGAGGTTGAAGAACACGAACGTCATCCAGAAGTGCCACTTGCCGAGGCGGTCATCGAACATGCGCCCGGTCATCTTCGGGAACCAGTAGTAGACGCCGGCGAAGATCGTGAACAGCGACCCGCCGAACAGCACGTAGTGGATGTGCGCGACGATGAAGTAGGTCTGGCTGACGTGAATGTCGAACGGGATCATCGCCAGCATCACGCCGCTGATCCCGCCGAGCGTGAACATCGTCAGGAAACCGAGCGCGAACAGCATCGGGGTGTCGAGGTGCAGGACGCCGCGCCACAGCGTCGCCAGCCACGAGAAGATCTTGATCCCGGTGGGGATCGCGATGATCGCCGTCGTGATCATCATCGGGATCCGGATCCAGGCCGCCATCCCCGAGACGAACATGTGATGCGCCCAGACGGTGAAGCCGAGCACGACGATCGCCAGCAGCGAGAACGCCATCATCCGGTAGCCGAAGATCGGCTTGCGGGACTTGACCGCGATGATCTCGGAGATGATCCCGAAGCCGGGCAGCATCATGATGTAGACCGCCGGGTGCGAGTAGAACCAGAAGACGTGCTGGTACATGATCACGTTGCCGTCCTTGTTCGGTCCGACGAACGCGTCGAAGAAATGGAAGTGCAGCGCGGTGTCCAGGAGGATGAAGAACTGCGAGGCGGCGATGAACGGCGTCGCGATCACCACCAGCAGCGAGGTTGAGAAGTTGGCCCACACCAGCAGCGGCATCCGGAAGAAGCTCATTCCGGGCGCGCGCATGGTGATGATCGTGACCAGGAAGTTCAGCGCGGTCGCGATCGATGACGCTCCTGCCAGCTGCACCGCGATCGAGAAGAACAGCTGGCCAATCGGCATCGTCGTCGAGAGCGGCGCGTAGGCGGTCCAGCCGGCGGCGAACGAGCCGCCGGGCGCCAGGAAGCTCATCAGCATCATCACGCCGGCGAGCGGAAGCATCCAGTAGGAAAGCGCGTTGAGCCGCGGGAACGCCATGTCCGGCGCGCCGATCATCAGCGGCAGGACGAAGTTCGCGAGCCCCGCGAACACCGGGATCACGAACAGGAAGATCAGGATCGTGGCGTGGACCGAGAAGACGCCGTTGTACTGCTCGGGGGTCAGGAACTGCATTCCCGGCTTCGCCAGCTGGGCTCGAATCAGCATCGCCAGCAGGCCGCCGACCAGTAAGAAGAAAAACGAGGTGACCGTGTACTGGACACCAATCACCTTGTGGTCGGTGTTGACGCGGAAGTAGTCCCGCCAGCTGTGGGCACCGTGGGAGGAGTGCTCCTCGGGACGGGTCGGCCTCCCGGCTGCCCAGTGGAGCCAGTAGTCCGCGGTGCCGATGCCGACCAGGAAGAACAGCGGCACCGCGATCAGCGCGACGATCGTGATCGCATGGCCATCGATCAGCGGATGCTGGTGCATCGCCAAGCGGATCACCACGGTGAGCCCGACCGCGAAGCCGAAGCCGAGCACGTCGAACAACGCGGCCCGGTACCAACCGGGCGCGCGGACCTTGGCCGGGAGCGGCACCCGCGTCGGTGGACGCTGTGCGATCGGCTCGGGGGCTAGGGTCGTTGAGGACATCAACAGCTCTCCTTCGCTCTATCCAACGCGCTCAAGATACCCCTCGCTCGCGAGGGGCGTGCAGGTCCGAAGGCGTGAGGCTGGGCCACGATCGTCACTTTGCCACGCTCGCGAGAAAATTGACAAGCGCCTGAAGCTCGGTCGGCGTCAGTGTCTGCGCGAAGTTCGAGGGCATCACCCCGGCGTGATAGCCGGAGGGCAGGTACGCGTAGGGCTTGGTGATCGCGGTCATGATGCATTGCTTGAGCGTGGCCCCGCGGATCTTCTGCGAGGCCGGGTTCGCGCAGTCGCTGCGCAGCCGCGCGTCGAGGTCGGGTCCCACCGTCCCGGTGGCTCCCGCGGCCGCAAGCGTATGGCAGCTGCTGCAGCCCGCCGAGCCCGTGAACACCGCCTTGCCCGCCGCCGGCGTGGTGGCAGCCGCGCTCGATGACGACGACGATGTGCTCGGCGGCGCGGTGCCCGACCCCGGGATCCCCGGTGCCGCGCCGTTGGGCGGCGGGGCGCCGACCGGCGGCGGCCCGTTGACCGGCTGTGCTCGCAACCATGCCTGGAACGCGGCGGGCTCGAGGATGTGGGCGGCGGAGCGCATCAGCGAATGGCCCGGACCGCACAGCTCGGTGCACTCGACGGGGAAGGTGCCGGTAGTGGTGGGGGTGACGCGCAGCGAGGTGGTGATCCCCGGCACCGCGTCGATCTTCTCGGAGAAGTTCGGCACGAAGAAGCTGTGGATCACGTCGAGCGAGTGAAGCTTGAACACCACCGGCTGGCCCTTGGGCAGGTACAGGTCGGGAGAGACCACCTGCTTTCCCGCCGCTACCGGGTAGGAGAACTCGAACGCGAATTGCCGGGTGGTGACGTTGATCGTCATCGCGTTTGACTTGCTCGCCTCGTTCGAGCGCAGCACCGTGTACGCGTAAGTGCACATCGAGATGATCAGAACCGCGGGCACGGCGGTCCAGATCACTTCGAGGCGGGTGTTGCCATGGATCGGCGGACCGTCCTTGTTCTCCTCGCCCGGCCGCATCCGGAACTTCCAGACCGAGAACAGCACCACGGTCTCGACGAGCACGAAGATCGGGACCGTCGCGATCAGCAGCACGTCGTAGAGCGTCCGAACGTTGCCCGCCTGGATCGACCCCTTGCTCGGGAACCAGGGAATGATCAGCGCGATCGGGATCCCGATCGCAGCAGCGATTACGCCGACCACCACCATTTGGAGGATCGGGCGGTTCCGCATCCAGTTCAGATCCTCGACCCCTCTCGCATCGCTGAACCACCATCCTATGCGTTCCGAGCGACGAACGCTCCGGAAGCGCGGCCGCGGATCGCCGGCCGCAGTCGGCTCTACTATGATTGCGTCAATCGTTGCAAACTACGGGAGGAGCGATGCAGGTTCGAGAGGGCATGACCGAGGTCGTTCTCACGATCGGACCGGGCCACACGCTTCGTGAGGCCGCCGCAGCGATGTGCAACCGGAGGGTCGGCGCGGCGATCGTGCTCGATCCGGAGGCTCAAGGCCCCGGCGTGATCACCGAGCGTGACCTGCTGCATTCCCTGGCGGCCGGCCAGGACCCCGATGCCGAGCGAGTGGCGGACCATCTCACCGCAAGGCTGACCTTCGCCTCGCCCGATTGGTCGCTCGAGCAGGCGGCGGCGGCGATGGTGCGCGGCGGGTTCCGCCACCTGGTCGTCGTCGAGAGCGGCGAGCTCGCCGGCATCCTGTCGATGCGCGACATCGTGCGGGTGTGGTGTGCGGACGGCGCCAACTGCGAGGTACCGGCGGGCGCCGAAAGCGGCGGTAGCTGATCGGACCAGGCCGGCCCTATCATCGCCGGGGCGGGGCGAAGCGAGCAGCCTTCGGGGCGAGCGCCGCTACGCCGGCGCCGGCGCCGGCGAGGGCGCCGGGATCAATGGTGCTCTTCGGGAAGCTCGGAGACGTCCCGGCGGGTGTCCGCGACCCAGCGGAACAAGCACAGGACGAAGACCACCACGCCGACGATCGTAAACAGCCAGTTGATCGTCGTTCCGATCACGGCCAGCGTGATCCCGATCGCCATGATGAACGGGATCAGCGTGGGCCCGGGAAGATGGATCTCCTCGCCGGCGGGCGGCGCCTCGCTGGAAGGTTCACCGAGATCGCTCACGGGTGCACGTAGATCGCGGCCGCGACGAACGTGATGCCGAACATGAACATGCAGATTGCACCTGCGATCAGTCCCGAGCGAATGTTCTTGCGTGCCAGCTTTCGATCCAAGTTCAGGCTCCTCGCCGCCGTCGGCGACATCGCGGGCTCATCCTACAACTTCACGTCGGCCACCATCGCGCTAAACAGCAGCGCGAGGTACATCAGCGAGTACAGATACAGGCGCAGAGCGGACCGGCGGTCGGCGCGGCGGTAGAGCCGGACGGCCCCGGCGATGAAGGCGACACCGAGCACGATCGAGCTGACCAGGTAGATGCCTCCGAATGCGCCCGCGCAGAATGGAAGCTGGGAGACCGCGTACAGCAGCAGCGCGTACAGCAGGATGTGGCGGCGGGTGGCCTCCTCGCCGCGCGCGACCGGCATCATCGGCACTCCGGCCTTCTCGTAATCTTGCTTCATCAGCAGGCTGAGCGACCAGAAGTGCGGCGGGGTCCAGTAGAAGACGATCGCGAACAGGTACACAGCGGTCCAGGACAGCGACCCGCGCGCGGCCGCCCAGCCCACCAGCGGCGGCATCGCGCCGGCGGCCCCCCCGATGACGATGTTCTGCGGAGTGCGGCGCTTGAGCCACAGCGTGTAGACGCCGACATAGCCGACGAACCCTGCCAGCGCGAGCGATGCCGCCAGCAGGTTGAGCGTCAGCGACATCAACACGAACGATGCGCCGGCCAGGGCGAAACCGTAGATCAGCGCCGCGCGCGGTGACACCCTGCCCGACGGCACGGGACGCGTGGCGGTCCTGCGCATCTGGGCGTCGAGATCGCGATCGAGGCAGTGGTTGACGGCGCCCGCCCCGCCCGCGGAGAGGTAGCCGCCGAGGCAGGTGAGCGCGATCTTCGATACCGACGGGCTGCCCGCGACCTCCATCGTCGTCACGGTCGTCAGCAACAGCAGCGACTGGACCTTCGGCTTGGTCAGCTCGAGGTAGTCGGAGACGAGCTGCCGCGCCCGCGAACCTCCGAGCTCCGCCGGTACCGCGCGCGGGGTCGAGGTGCTCATGCCCGGCGCCTCACGCGCGCGCGTAGCGCTCGCTGCCGCCGGTCCTCTGCGCGACCCCCGTGTCGCGCTCCACCTGGCGGCGAATGTCCCGCATCGGCTCGACCGAGCGCACGCGCGGGATCACGTCGAAGTTGTTGACCGGCGGCGGGGAAGTCGTGAACCACTCGAGCGTGTTGCCCTTCCAGGGATCAGGGCCGGCGATGCGGCCGTGCGTGTAGTTGCGGGCGACGTTGATCACCGTCACCAGGACTCCCAAGCCAAGGATGAACGATCCGATCGTCGAGATCAAGTTGTAAGTGGACCAGCCGAGATCGGGCTGATAGGTGTAGATCCGCCGCGGCATGCCGGTCAGACCGAGTGCATGCTGGACTAGGAAGGTTGCGTTGAAGCCGATGAAGATCAGCCAGAACGAGAGCTTGCCGAGCGTTTCGTTCAGGTACCTCCCGGTCATCTTCGGGAACCAGTAATAGAGCCCGGCGAAGATCGGGAACACTGCGCCGCCGAAGATCGTGTAGTGGAAGTGCGCGACCACGAAGTAGGTGTCGTTGAGCTGCCAGTCGACCGGGAACACGGCCAAGAAGATTCCGGTGATGCCACCGACCGTGAAGATCGCGATCATCCCGACCGCGAAGTACAGCGAGGTGGTCATTACCAGCGAGCCTCGCCACAGGGTCGAGATCCAGTTGAAGATCTTGACCCCGGTTGGAATCCCGATCAGGAACGAGCTCAGCATGAAGAACCCGAGCACGACGATCGGAATCGGCGAAGCGAACATGTGGTGGGCCCACACCAGCGTCGCCAGGAATGCGATCACCGCGGTTGACGCCGCGATCGCCTTGTAACCGAAGATCGGCTTGCGCGAGAAGACCGGGATGACCTCGGATATCACCCCGAACCCAGGCAGCACCATGATGTAGACCTCGGGGTGGCCGAAGAACCAGAACAGGTGCTGCCACAGCACCGGCGACCCGTGATCGGCGGGATCGAAGAAGTGAGTGCCGAAGTGGCGATCGGTGAGCAGCATCGTCACCGCTGCGGCGACCGGCGGCAGCGCGATGATCAGTAGGATCGCGTAGACCAGGACCGCCCAGATGAACAGGGGCAACCGGCCCCAGGTCATCCCCGGGGCGCGCATGTTGACGATCGTCGCGTAGAAGTTGATCGCGCCGATCAGCGATGAGATACCGGTGAGGTGGATCAGGAAGATCCACGCGTCCTGCCCTCCGCTCGGCGAGTACTGGATGCTCGACAGCGGGGGATAGCTCCACCAGCCCGCCTCCGGCGGCTGCCAGAAGAGGGTGGCGTAGAACACGATTCCGCCCGCGAGCAGCAGCCAGAACGAGAGCGCGTTCAGCCGCGGGAAGGCCATGTCGCGGGCGCCGATCATCAGCGGCAGGAAGTAGTTGGCGAACCCGGCCCATGTTGGGACCACGAATAGGAACACCATCGTCGTCCCGTGCATCGTCAGCAGCTGGTTGTAGTGCTGGCCCGACAGGAGCGTGTTGTTCGGCTCTGAGAGCTGGAGCCTCATCATCAGCGCTTCGACGCCGCCGAGGATGAAGAACACGAACGTGGTGACGAGGTACATGATCCCGATCTTCTTGTGATCGGTCGTCGTCACCCAGTCCACCCAGCGCTTGGTCTGGCGTGGCTTGACCACCTGGTGGGAGACGACCTGGGGGACCGGCCGCAGCGGGGTCTCGACAGTTGTGGTCGCCATCGTCACGTCTCCTAGAGATTTCCGCTCTGGGTGAGGCTCCGGCGGAGCTGGATCACCTGCGAGTTGGCGGTTTGAATCAACTTCGACTGCGTCTGGAGCCAGGTGTAGTACTGCGAGGGTGTCAGCACCTGGACCAGCGCGGTCATCGCCGCGTGCCCGCGCCCGCACAGCTGCGCGCAATTGCCGTGGTAGAGGGCGCCCGCATGGGACGCCTTGAACCAGGTGTAGGTCGTGAAGCCGGGGACCGCGTCGACCTTGCCGCCGAGCGACGGGACCCACCAGGAATGGATCACGTCATTCGCTTGGATCGCCAGCACGACCGTGGTGTTCGCGGGGACGTACATCTTCTGAAAGGAGTAGGGCAGCTTCGACGCGAACGCGTTCTGCTGGCAGTCGTTGCCGTACACATAGCGCCAGATGTACTGCCGACCCTGGACGCAGATCGTCAGCTTCTTGCCGTTCGGCGGCGAGGGCTCGTTCAGCGAGGCGGACAGCACCAGGCCGTTCGCACCCGAGTTCGGGGGATTGATGATGCTTGGCAGCTTCGCGAAGGTGACCACGGTGATGACCACCAGGATCAGCGCCGCGGCGATCGTCCAACTGACCTCCAGGCGGGTGTTGCCGTGGATCTGAGCGGCGACGGGGCTCTTCTTCGCACGGAACCTGACCACCGAGTAGAGGAGCGCTCCCTCCACGACCACGAACACCACAGCCGCGATGTAGAGGATGATCTTGTACAGCGTCGCGATCTGGTTGGCGTTCGGCGAACCGCCCGATTTCGGGGTGATGAAGTTCGCGAATGCATCGGGGGCGAGCAGCAGCGATCCAGCGAGGATCACGACGGTGAGCAGCAGCGCCCGGCGGGCTGGACGGCGCCCGCGGGTGGGTTTGGCGTCGGATCGATCGACTCGCAAGGCGGCGGGATTCTACCCAGCCAGAGCGCGGTGAGTCGCCGCCTGCGGATCTCGGGACGCTGTCCGCGCCGGGGGCGATCCTCGCCAGGCGCTCGTTCTTATACTGCGGAGACTTGCGCATCTCGAGGGGCATCAGAGCGGCTGCCTGGTCCCTCGTCGTCGTGGGGGTCGCGGCGCCCGCTTTGCGGCGGCGCGCGAGGATACCCCCGGCCGCGGTCCTCGGAACCGCTTGGCTTGCGCCGCTGGCGTTGTGCGTCGTGGTTCCGCGCAGCCGCGCGCGTGATATCGCGGTGGTGACGCTCAACATGTGGGCGTACGTGGCCGCCTACGAGATGCCCAATGCCGAGCCCGAGCGTCTCGCGGCTCGTGCGCGGACCGGGTATCCAATCGCGCTGGATCGGATGCTCGGTCTCGGCGTGCCGCCGACGGTGCGCCTTCAGCGAGCGTTCTCAGCGCCGGATAGGGTCAGCCGCCTCGAGTGGATCCTGGTGTGGTGCCACTGGCTGTGGTTCGCGACCCCGCACGCGACCGTGGCGTACGTGCTCGTCCGCGATCCCGACCGGTTCCCGTCTGCGGCCGCGCGGATGTATTCGGTGTTCGACCTCGGTGCCGTGTTCTACTGGGCGATTCCGACCGCCCCTCCGTGGTGGGCCGCCGCGGAGGGACGCCTCCAGGACGGTCAACGCGTGGCGGTGCGGCGGATGATGATCGAGTACGGTCCCCGATTCTGGGGCGAGCGCTGGGGCGACCTGTACGAGTTCCTCGGAGGCAATCCGCTGGCCGCGATGCCGTCGCTCCATTTCGCCACTTCGCTGATGGGAGCTCATCTGCTCTCGGAAGTCGATCCGATCGCGGGGGCGCTCGGCTGGAGTTATGCGGCGACGCTCGGCTTCGCGCTCGTGTACCTGGGCGAGCACTACGCGATCGATCTGATCGCCGGAGCCGCGCTTGCCGAGACCGTCCGAGCGGCTGCGCCCCGGTCAGCTCGCCTGCAGAGGGCCCTCGCAGGATTGTTGCGCGCGATCCGTCGGCGAGCGGCCGAGCGTTGACGCCCAGCTTCCCTATACTTTGTGAAGTGACAGAGCCACACACCGAGAACGTGATCATCATCGGGAGCGGACCCGCCGGGTACACGGCGGCGCTGTACACCGCTCGCGCCAACCTCGAGCCGCTGGTGATCGAGGGGTTCGCTTGGGGCGGACTGCTGCAGCAGACGACCGACGTCGAAAATTATCCCGGCTTCCCCGAGGGCATCATGGGGCCCGAGCTGATGCAGCATTTCCGCGACCAGGCGGAGCGTTTCGGCGCCAGGCTGGAGACCGATGACGTGATCTCGGTCGAGCTCTCGAGCGGCGGCGGCCTCCACAGGGTGTGGGTCAGTGACCAGTTGCACGTCGCCCGGACGGTGATCCTCGCGATGGGCGCCGAGCACCGCAAGCTCGATGTTCCAGGCGAGGTCGAGCTCTCCGGGCGGGGCGTCAGCTACTGCGCGACCTGCGACGCGGCGTTCTTCCGGGACGCGACGACGATCATCGTCGGCGGCGGCGACTCGGCAATGGAGGAGGCGATGTTCCTGTCGAAGTTCGCCTCGACCGTCACCATCGTCCACCGCCGCGACGACTTCCGGGCGTCGAAGATCATGCTGGAGCGCGCCCGCGCGCTGCCCAACGTCGAGTGGCTCACGCCTTATGTGGTGACCGAGTTCCACCACGACGAGGGCGGCTCGCTGGCCGTCGCCGAGATGCAGAACACCGTTGACGGCTCCACGCGGGAGATCCCGATCTCGGGGGCGTTCATCGCCATCGGCCACGAGCCGCAGTCGCACCTTGTGCAAGGGCAGGTGGAAACCGACGACGCCGGCTACGTGGTCACCCGCGGTCGCTCGACGATGACCAACCTCCCGGGCGTGTTCGCCGCCGGCGACCTCGTCGACCACACCTACCGCCAAGCGGTCACGGCCGCGGGTTCCGGGTGCCAGGCGGCGCTCGACGCCGAGTGGTACCTGCGTGACACGCCGTTCCCAATCGAGGATCCCCAGGCGGCCGGCGCTCAAGTGTCGTAGCGGAAGAACCCCTCTCCGGTTTGGCGGCCCAGCCTGCCCGACAGCGCCAGCCGGCGCAGGGCCGGGGCGGCCCGATAGCGCTCCTCTCGGTTCTCCTCGAACAGCGCGTCGAGCACCAAGAGCACCTGGTCGAGTCCGATCTCGTCCGCCCACGCGAGCGGCCCGCGGGGGTAGCGGAGGCCATTGACCATTCCCGCGTCGACGTCTTCGGCGCTGCCGACCCCTTCCCCGAGGGCAAACGCCGCCTCGTTGACGACTTGGCAGACGATCCGCCCGAGCACCAGGCCGGGCGCGTCGCCGACCCAAGCGGTGAGCTTGCCAAGCGTGGCGAAGAAGCGCTCCGCGGCGGCGGCGGTCGACTCGGCGGTGTCGAGCCCTCGGGTCAGCTCGATCAGCTGCGAGTGCTCCAACGGTGCCAGCGCGTGAAAGCCGACGGCCGCCCCTCCCGGATCGAGCGCCGCGAGCGATCCCCCCGCACAGCAGATCGCCTGAGGGCCGCCTTGCAGCGTGGCCTCCGGCTCCTCGGCTCCGCTCAAATCCAGGATCAGGGCCGGGACCGCGCCGCCGGCTGCGGCTTCGCCCGGCGTCGCGAGCTTCCAGCCGGCATCGCGCGCGGCCGCTGCGAGCTCGAGCGCGAGCGGCGAAGAGCCGGCAATCACGATCAGCCCGTCGCCCCCGCCGGCGCTCGGAGGAGACGGATCCGGCGGCCGGTGGGAGTCGGTTCCAGCGCCGTAGTCGTAGTAACCACGTCCCGACTTGCGACCCAAGCGGCCTGCGGCGACGGTCCGGGCGGCAATCGGGGAGGGGCGCCAGCGTGGCTCGCCGAAGCTCTGCTCGTAGAAGGAGCGCGACACGTCGAGCCCGACGTCGACGCCGACCAGATCCATCAGCTCGAAGGGGCCCATTCGAAAGCCGCCCCCCAGCCGGCAGATACGGTCGATCTCCTCGATCGAGCCGAGCCGTTCCTGCAGCAGCTTCAACGCCTCGAGTCCAAATGGACGGTTGCAGCGATTGACGAGAAAGCCGGGGCCGTCGGCGGCTTCGATCACATACTTTCCCATCGCCTCGCCGACCGCCCGAGCGAGTGCGATTGCCTCCGCGGCGGAGTCGGCTCCGGCGACCACCTCGAGCAACCGCATCACAGGAGCGGGATTGAAGAAGTGCATGCCCACCACCCGCTCGGGGTGGCTGGCCGCGGTCGCGACCGCGGTCACCAGCAGCGAGGAGGTGTTCGTCGCTAGCACACATCGCTCCGAGACGACCTCGCTGACGCGCGCGAACAGGTCCCGCTTGGTCTCGAGTCGCTCCGGAGCCGCCTCGATCACGAGCTGGCAGTCCTTGAAGTCCTCGAGCGCGGGCGCGGACTCGAGCCGTGAGGCCGCGGCGCTCGCGTCAGCTTCGCTCCAGCGGCCCCGCTGTGCGCCGCGCTCGAGTTGCTCCCGGATCCGCTCGAGGCCGCGCTCGAGCGCGTCGGCTGCCGGGTCGTGCAGCAGCGTCCGCGCGCCCGAGAGACACGCCAGCTGCGCGATCCCGGCGCCCATCGTGCCCGCGCCGGCGACGCCGATGACTTCGGCTGGAGCTGCCATCAGCAAAAGACGCTACCGGGCCGGCGCGTCGGGTGCCCGGCGGCGCTCGAGGATGTGGCTCCCGCCGCCTTGCCAGCGAGCGGCGGGAGCCGTTGCCGCCAACCCTTACCTCCGTGGCGTTAGCCGTTTGGCAGCGTCGCCACCGGTGCCGGCGTGACCACGACCACCACCGGGGAGGAGCTGCCACTTACGTTCTGCTCATCCTCAGGAACGCGGGTGCGGAACGTGAACGCGCCGGTGTTCCCGAACCTCCACGTGAACCGGTAGGCGGAGCTGCGGTTGATCACTCCCAGCGCCACCGTGTGATACGCGCCATCCTTGCCGAGCCGCTGCAGCTCGATCAGCTGACCGGCCTTGTCCGGGACGACCGATCCGCTGAACGTGACGCGCTGCCCGACGGGCGTGCTCGCCGCGCTCGTCTGCAGGCTGACCAGGTCGCGGACGCCTTCGAACAAGGCCGCGGTCCGCCGGTAGGCGGGTGGCCTGAAGGTGGTCTGGACGAAGTAGCTCGTGTTGTGCTCGGGCGACACGGCAAAGCCGTAGCTTCCGTCCAGCGCGGTGATCGCGCTCTTCACCGGAGACGCTTGCGCGGCCCCGACCTGGCGCGCCCAGAGGGTCACCGAGACCCCAGGTTGGGGGGTCTTGGTCGAGGGCGCGTACAGCACCCCGGAGATCGTCGCCGAGGAACCGTCGTTGATGATCGGGGCCGAGGTGTTGATCGTGAACGCCGGGTTCTGGGCCTGCTGGATCGCGACCGTGACCGAGTCGGAGGTGGCGCCGATGTTGCGATCGTCGCCGTTGAAGAGCGCCCGCAGGTCATATTCTCCGGGAGCGCGGAACCGGTGCGCGATCGAATAGTTCGAACCGGCGCCGATCACGCCACTGCTCAGCGTCTGCCACTTGTCGGTAGCGGGATTCAGTTCCTGTAGGTACACCCGCTCGCCGACGTGCACGCCGGTTGGATCCACATGCCCGCTGAACGTGATCGGATGACCTGTATCGCCCGAGCTCGGCGTCGCGGTGATGCTGAGCGCCGCGGCGACGCGCTCGTGGACCGTGCGCGAGTGCACGTTGCCGGGCAGCAGCGGCGCTCGGACGAACCAGCTGCGGTTCGTCAGCACGACGCCCTCGGCGCGGGTGAAGTCGTAGAACCCCTCGGCGTTGGTCTTCGTCGTGCTGATCACCGTGAACCGAGCAGCCGGGTTGATGCGGTGATAGAGGACGATCGTCTGACCGCCGGGATTGGCTCCGTTGAGCTGCCCGTAGATCAACACTCCATCCCCGGTGATGATCGGGTTAGGGGTGGCGTTGATCGTCAGCCCTTGGTTGTGGCGGGGAGCTGCGTTCGCGATCCCTGGTGCAACCGCGGCGCCGAGCGCGGTGACGGCAGCGATGAGCACGGCCAGTCCTAGGCGCATACGCGCCTCCTTCCTACGTTCGTAGTTGCCGCCTCCGTCGGACTCCCGGCTCCCTACCTGGCGGTTGGCGGTGGACGGCCCCGAAACACATCGGTCCGGGGAAAAGTTGCGCGACTGCGGCCGCCTGGCCTGATTTACAGATCGAACCGCCGCGTTACCCTCCCGCCACTTGGCTCGTTGTCTGATCATCGGCTGCGGATGCCGTGGCCGCGCCCTGAGCGCCGAGCTGCGGGCGCGCGGCCACGCCGTCCGCGGCACTACTCGGGAGCCGGGCAATGCCCCGCTGATCGAACGCGCGGGAGCCTCGGCGGTGGTCGCAGATCCAGATCGAATCGCCACCCTGGCGGGGGCGCTCGACCACGTGAGCATCGCCTGCCTGCTGCTCGGATCAGCCACCGGCCCTCCGGATCGCGTCGCGGCGCTGCACGGGCCTCGGCTCGAGATGCTGCTCGCCCGGATGCTCGACACGACCATCCGCGGCGTCCTCTACGAGGCGGCCGGCTCGGTGGAGCAGGCGCTGCTCGAGGGCGGCGCGGAGATCGTCCGCCGCGTGTGCGAGGACTCGAGGATTCCCTACGTCTTGCTGCGCGCCGATCCGGGCAACCGGGGGGCCTGGTTGCGCGCCGGCATCGATGCCGTTGTGGGTTTGCTCGGCAACGGTTGAAGGGCATGATCGCCAGCCGCCGTCATCTCCACTAAATCAGTGAAGAATTTCGGTCCCCGGCGAGCCGTCCACGCTAGACTACTTGCCGCGGAAAAAATGAGGGGTTGTAAGTGGGGTTTTCCGTCCGAGTGTGACGATGAGAATTACCTGCATCGTGCTGGGTTTTCTCGTCGAAAGGAGTGAGTGCATGCTGAGGCTCTTGGCCGATCAGCCGGAGTGCCTGTGGGACGAGGTGTTGCCGGTCGAGGTGAAGGAATTGCCCGAGGAGCTGGCGTCGTTGGATGTGTTGCTGTCGGACCAGGAGCTGCTGTGGCCGCTGGTGGAGCGTTGGCGTCAGGAGTTCGAACAAACCGGGCGGGCTGGTGTTGACGGAGGGCCGGCCGACGATCGCGTTGGAGACCTACATCCGCATGATGGTGCTCAAGCAGCGCTACCGGTGGGGGTACAGGTCGTTGGTGGCGGAGGTGTCGGATTCGATTCATCTGCGCCGGTTCTGCCGGATCTCGTTGAGCAGACCGGGTGCCGGACGAGTCGACGGTGCGCAAGCTGACCAGGCGAATCGGGCCGGAGACGGTGTCGGAGCTAACACGCGGGTTGATCGTGAAGGCGACGCGGGAGAAGCGGTTTCGGCCGCGGGCGGTGCGGATCGACTCGACGGTGATCGAGGCGGACGTGAAGTACCCGACCGACTCTGGTGTGGCGTCCAGTGGCGTCAGAGTGCTCGCCCGCGAGGGGCGCAGGATCGCGCAGCTGATCGGCGAGAAGAAGCGGCGGGTGCGGGATCGGTCACGATCGATGGGCCGCAAGTTGCGAGCGATCAGCCGGACGATCAGCCGACGCTCCGGCGAGGCCAAGGAAGAGGTGCTGAAGCTGACCGCGGAGACGGGCGAGCTGTTGGAGCGCTCGATCACAGAGGCGCGCCGGCTTGCGACCCTCGCCCGGGCCAAGGCACGCGGGCGCGGCGCGGCCGCGAAGCTCAAGGCGGCCGCCGCGCTCGAGGAGATGGCGGATCGGTGCGAGAAGGTCGCCGGGCAGATCAAGCAGCGCGTCGCGGGCGAGCCGATCAAGGATCGGATCATGTCGCTGTCAGATCCGGACGCCAGGCCGATCCGCAAGGGCAAGCTGGGCAAGCCGAACGAGTTCGGGTTCGTCTCGCAGTTGGCGGAGGTGACCGAGCACACCAAGACCGGCGCGCGTGGGCTGATCCTGCCGGCGTCCACCGAGCTCGGCAACCCGGCCGAGGAGACACTCTTGCCTGGCACGATCGCCGAGCTCGAGCGGCTGGGAATCAGCACCACGAGAGATCGCCGCTCGACGGCGCGTTCAAGCCGGCGCCGACGAACACCGCGCTCGCGGGCCTTCAGCCCAAGCAAGTGTTCATCGCCGGCCGCCAGGAGCCGGAATCCAAGCGCAGTGCCGCGCCGGTTGCGCCGCTACCGGACCGGTCAGCGAGGGCCGGATCAGTCACCTCAAGCGGCGCTACGGCCTGGACCGATCCCGCCTAAAAGGCGACGAGGGCCAGCAGATCTGGACTGAGTGGGCGATCCTGGCCTACAACACCGACACCCTTGCCGTCCGGACCCGGTGAAACACTCCCGACCGCTCACTCCACGCGAGCAAAACCCTTCACGTCGAACGGCCGCGCGGCACCCCGCGCGGCCGTTTCATTGATCAAGAGTTATTCCGCGGCAAGTAGACTAGACCCGAAATACGTTAAAACTGATCAAGATTCAACAGAGGAGGACTCAGTGGCTGACTACGCGAACGATGTGCTGGTCGAGCCCGAGTGGCTCGAACAGCATCTGGGCGACGACTCGATCCGGATCGTGGAGGTCGATGAGAACCCGGCGCTATACCGGGAAGCGCATATCCCAGGCGCGATCGGCTTCGATTGGAAGCTCGATCTCCAGGATCAGGTCAAGCGAGACTTCCTCGGGCCGGAGGAGTTCGGCGAGCTGTTCGGAAGCCGTGGAATCTCCAATGACCACCAGATCATCTTGTACGGCGATCGCAACAACTGGTTTGCGGCCTACACCTACTGGTATCTGAAGTACTACGGGCACGCCAACGTCAAGCTGCTCAATGGCCCCCGCGAACGCTGGATCTCCCAGGGCCGCCCTACCAGCACCGAGGTGCCGAGCCTGACGCGAGCCTCGTTCGCGGCCAAGCCTGGAGACGAGGCGATCCGCGCCAAGCGCGACCAGGTGCTGGGTGCGCTGGGCAACGCCCACGTGCTGGTCGACGTCCGCTCGCCCCAGGAGTACTCGGGCGAGCTGATCGCGATGCCTGGATACGAGAACGAGGGCGCGCAGCGCGCGGGACACATCCCCGGCGCCAAGTCGATCCCCTGGGGGCAGGCCGTCACCGAGGAAGGCACGTTCAAATCCGCGGACCAGCTGCGGGAGCTCTACGGTGACAAAGGCGTGCTCGGCGGCGAGCCGATCATCGCCTATTGCCGGATCGGAGAGCGTTCGGCTCACACCTGGTTCGTGCTCCACGAGCTGCTCGGCCGGGAGGACGTCAAGAACTACGACGGCTCCTGGACCGAGTGGGGCAATATGGTCGACGTTCCGATCGAGAAGGGCTGAGCATCGATTCAGCGGCCCCGCCGTTGATCGCTCACCAGCAACGGCTCGATCCTGTCGAGTAGATCCGACAGGATTCGAGCCGTGGCGCCCCAGATCAGATGGTCGCCGGCGAGGTATGTGTCGGTGCGGATCGGCACGCCGCGCCGGACCAGGCGGCGCCGTCCGTAGCCTTGAAGCAGAGCCGACAGGGGGAGCTCGATCACCTCGGCGACCTCCCGCGCGCTGACCGTCCACTGGCGTCCCGGCTCGATCAGCCCCACGAACGGATACACGGCGTACCCGGTGACGATCGTGGGAGTCGGCTGCAGCGCGCCCAGGACCTCGACTGCATCCTCGCGCAGGCCGATCTCCTCATCGGCCTCGCGCAAGGCGGTCGCGCGCAGGTCCTGCTCACCTTCCTCATAGCGCCCCCCCGGGAACGAGATCTCGCCGGGGTGTCGGCGGAGGTCGTCGCGGCGCTTGGTGAAGACCGCGTGCAGCTCGCCGTCGCGGAGGTAGAGCGGCACCAGTACCCCCGCGTCGGTGCGGCCGAGGACCTCGAGCGCCAGCGCGTCCTCACATGACAGCAGCACGCGGCGCAACTCCTCGCGAATCGATTCGATGCGCAGCGGCATCCGCCGACTATATTGGCGCTCGATGGACGCATTGATCGTCGTCGATGTCCAGAACGACTTCTGTCAGGGCGGCGCGCTCGCGGTGCCCGACGGCGACGCGGTGATCGACCCGGTCAACCACCTCGCCGAGAATGCGGAGTTCGTGGTCGCCACCCGTGACTGGCATCCGCCCAATCACCACTCCTTCGCGGAGCAGGGTGGGCCCTGGCCGGTGCATTGCGTGAGAGATACGCCAGGCGCCCAGCTCCATTCCCGCATCGACCGCTCGCTGATCGAAGCGGTCGTCGATGCCGGCCGGGAGCCGGAGCACGAGGGGTACTCGGGGTTTGAGCACACCGAGCTCGAGCACCTGCTACGCGCGCGGGAGGTCGACCGGGTCCACGTCGTGGGCCTCGCGCTCGACTACTGCGTCAAGGCGACCGCGCTCGACGCCAAGCAAGCCGGCTTCGATGTGATCGTGCACCTCGACGCCACCCGTCCGGTCGAGGTCCATCCGGGGGACGGCGAGCTGGCCGTGCGCGAGTTGCGCGAGGCCGGCGTCACGGTCGCCGATTGAGGCGGGCTTCTTCGAAGGCCAACCCGGCGCACGCGGCTTAGCTGACCCTCGCCGCCGGCTCGACCAACTCGACGCGCTCCTCGAACATCGCGCCGCCGTCGAGCGTGCGATGGACCGGGCACTTCGCCGCGATCACTCGCAGCTTCTCGATCTGCTCGTCGCTGCAGGCCCTGGGAAGCTTCGTAACGAGCTTGAAGCGCGTCGGCGACCCTCGTTCGGCGAGCGTGTACTCGCACGACACCTCGATCGGACCGATGTCCCACCCCTTGTGCTTCGCGTACATCTCCATGGTGATCGCGGTACACGCGGCCAGACTGCCCGCCAAGAGCTCTTGGGGCGTGGGCCCCTCGTCCTCGCCACCATGCTCAGGCGGCTCGTCCGCCGTCACCTGGTGCTGGCGAATGTCGATCCGGTGGGTGAACGATCCGCTGTTGTTTCTGTGGGCGATCGCCCTCATGGCTGTTCCTTGCGTCGAGTCCCGACTACCTGGGTGGCAAACTCCATCGTATCGCTGAGTCTCCTGCAAATGCCCTTCGGCCGGGGTGGCGGCGAGGGGATCGCGCGGCTACCCGGTCAGTGGATTGAACAGCAGGCCGGTGGGGACCTTGGGAAAGAAATAGGTCGATTTCGGCGGCATGCTCTCGCCCGCCGCCGCGACAGCTTGCACCTGCTCGACCGGCGTCGGAGCCATCAGGAAGGCGGCGTCGACCTGACCGGACTCGACTCGCTCCAATGCCTCGTTCAGGTCGCGCGCATAGCTAAGACCGGCCAGCTCGTCGATGTCCTCGTCGCTCAGCCCGAGCGTACCTTTCAGAATCAGCGCCTCGAGCACCGCCGTATCGAGTTGGCGATAAGCGTCAGAGCGCCCGGGCAGCACGCGGTCAGCGATCTCCTGCCGCTTCAGCGTGAGCATCGCCGGCTTGCGGGAGCCGGCATCGATGTAGCCAATTCGGACCTGATCGCCCGGTTGCGGAACGAGGGCGTCCAAATCCTGGAGCGGCTCGATCTCGAAGTTCTCCTCGAGCGCACTCGCCAGTTCGCGCTGCTGAGCTTCGCTGAGGTCGCGAACAAGCCGGTGCGTCGGAAACACGGTGAGGCCTGGGTCCTGCAGGGCCACCAGGCACATCAGCACGTACCGCTGGGGTCCCCGACCGCCGACTTCCTCGGCATATACGCGCGCCGTCTCGTAGCGATGGTGCCCATCGGCGATCAACAGCTCCGTGCTCCTGAGAGCGTCGGCGACGGCGGCGATCGTGTCTGGATCTGCCACTCGCCACAGGCGGTTGACGGTGCCGTCGTCGTCGGTCGCCCGCGCCCACGGCTCGCCGTCGATCCTGGGCCCGAGGGCCTTCCAAGACGAGTTCTCCGGATCTGAGTACAGGGAGAAGATGGGGGAGAGGTTGGCCTTGGTCGCGCGGGTCAGCCGCAGCCGATCCTCCTTGGGCCCAGGGTGGGTACGCTCGTGCGGCCGGATCCTGCCGGGCCCGTAGTCCTCGATCCCCACGCGCGCCAGGAAGCCCCTCCGCGTCCGGGCCTGGCCGTCAGGGCCGGTGTAGTCCTGGGTCAGAATCCATAGCGCCGGCTCTCGGTCGCGCTCGACCACGCCCTCTGCCTCCCAGTCGGCCAGTACGGACGCCGCCCGCTCGTATCGATCGGCGCCGTCCTCGGGGAGGTCGATCCGGACCACGTTGAACGGCGAGCGCGCCTCGAGGGCGGCCCGTTGCTCTGGGCTGATCACGTCATAGGGCGGCGCCACGACATCCTGCAGCCCGTGCGTACGGGTGAGGTCATAGTGAAGCGCCTCCAGTGGCTGGATCTCGGCCATCAGCGGCGATTGAGGCTACTCGACGGTGAGGCGATGCGCGAAGCGAGGGGGCGCGCTTTGGTTCGGTGATGCCGTGTCTCCCCGCAGGCGTCGCCGCTGTCGGCGCTGCCGTGGATGCTCGATTCGCATGGGCATCGACGGCCCTCTAGACTCGACTCAACTCTCCGGGGCGTGGCGCAGCCTGGTAGCGCGCACCGTTTGGGTCGGTGAGGTCCCCGGTTCAAATCCGGGCGCCCCGATGTCTTGACAAAGCTGTTGCTGACGCGTCGCCGACGGCGGGGCGTCCCGAGGAGCGCGTCTGATCGGGTGCGAGTTTGCGACCGGGACTGCTGGGGTCTCGGTGCGCGAGTGGCAGGCCCGGTCGTTCGGGAGCGCTCGAGAGGGCAGACGCGAGCGATAGCGCTGGAACTGGTCTCATATAGCAAGTGACCCTCGCTCACCTGGAGAAAGTGACCCCGCCCACCTGGAAAACGTCCCACTCGCGCCTCTTCAAAACGCCATTGGGGCGTTTACCCTGTAGTACACGTTCAACGTCCCAGTCGACTAAAAAGCAAGCTCCACTGGGACGTTATCCAGGTCAGACGCGATCCCGAGCATCCGCAATCGTGCGCTCGGATCGGAGAGACTTCGGCATCGCGCACCACTCTCAATCCGATTGGTTACAAGCGACCCGTCGCCCAGCATCTCGCGCTACCCGCGAGCGGAGGGGCGGCGAGAGCAGGTATGTACTTGATCCCATTGACACGAACGATTATGTTTTTTTCATGTCACCCGAACCCGTCACCACGCCGGCTGCGGCCACCTCAGGCCTCCCTGGGCTGCGCGGAGTCGAGCACGTCGCTTTCACCGTCCCCGATCTCGCCGAGGCGGTCAGATTCTTCGTCGAGGTGCTCGGCTGTGAGCATCTCTACGACATGGGACCGTTTGCGGATCCCGATGGGACTTGGATGCAGGACAACCTGGACCTGCACCCTCGAGCCGAGATCCCGAAATTCTCCATCCTCCGGTGCGCCAACGGTGCCAACTTCGAGATCTTCCAATACGACTCGCCTGACCAGGTACGCCGCTGGCCACGGATGAGCGACTTCGGCGGCACTCACATCGCCTTTTACGTCGATGACATGGACGCCGCCCTGGGACACCTGGAATCCCACGGAGTACGGATCCTGGGAGGAAAGAAAGACACTCCCGGGATCGAAGAGGGAGACAATTCGACATTCGCTCACTTCCTGACCCCGTGGGGTCAGCTGCTGGAGCTCGTCTCCTATCCGAACGGCCGACGCTACATGACCGAACTCGGCCGCTCGGCCTGGCGACCGCAATGACCGGGCTGGGGGATGTCCCCCAGCGCCGAGAGACCACGACCATGACTGGATGCCCGAACCTCTCTACAGTGCGGGCAAGCCCCCGTAGCTCAGATGGACAGAGCGCCGGACTTCTAATCCGATGGTCGCAGGTTCGAGTCCTGCCGGGGGCGTCCGGGAGTTCATGCCAGGGGGTTCGAGAGTTCATGCTAGGGCGTTCGGGGGTTCATGCCAGGACGTTCATCCCGGGGCTGTGGGAGTCCGGTAACGGGCGGTCGGCGGTTCCCCTCACGCCGAGCAAGACGGGGCAATCGCTGACGCCCACCACGGCCGGGGATTTCCCTCACGGCGAGAAAGACGGGTCAATCTCAGCCGCCGGCCACCGCCGGCGATACCGGCCACGCCCACCATGGCCTAAAGAGGCTCTCTTCAGACGCTGCGTTACCGGCGTCGGAAGCTGCCCGAGCTCAGCCTGTACCGGAGCCGCTCGAGATCCTCTCCGCCCAGGCCGTTCGCCGTGAGCCACGCCGCCGAGCCGCCAAAGCGCTCGTCGACGAGTTCGAGGAAGCGCTCCATCGTCTCAGGCACCGGGGCATGCACCTGCGGGTCGTGCCCCTCGAGCTCGGCACGGTAGGTGGGGGACCTGACGAGTCGGGCGACGATCGCGTCGATGCGTTCCTGAGTCGCGAGGTAGTCGCCGACGATCGCATCTCGCTCAGTTCCTGCCGCGTCCAGCGCGAGTGCCACGACCACGCCCGTCCGGTCCTTTCCCGCGGCGCAGTGAACGAGGACGGCGCCATCTGTACGAGCGATCGCGCGGTTGGAGGCGACAATCGAGTCCGGACGCCGATGCAGGTAGCTCATGTACGCGCGGAGCACCGGCGACTCGCCGGCCAGGTCATCATCCTCGGGCGTGGCCCAAGGCCTGACCGTATCGGCGTCCAGATCGGTGTTGCCACCGGACTCCGGGTAGAGCGAGCGATGTTCGATCCGCACCGCTGGCTCGCTCGTCATCGGCCCAGGTCCTTCGAGCTCGACCTCCGCTCCGGTCCGCAAATCCAGCACTACCTCGAGTGCCTGCTCGTCGATGAGCCGGCGCAAGTCGCGCGCGCTGAGCGCCTGCAGGTTGTCAGATCGCAGCAGCACGCCGGGCACTACGACACGGGCATTGACGGCTCCGTCGAGCGCGATCCAGCCCGGGGCTCCGTTGATCATCTTCACCGCTCCATCGTCGCAGGCCGCAGCCCGGGTTCTGAGACCACGGTGTTACCGGCTCGCGAAGCCGGCGGCGCCGGCCTCGGTCAGCGCAGGCAACCCGAGGGTCGGGGTAGCAAGGGCGGTGTTGACGAGCGCCGCGCCAGGTGGGCATATTGGAAGCAGTGACGCCCATCGTGATCCGCACCGGCGAGCGGCAAGACTTCGTCGCGCTTCGTCGACTGTTCAGGAGGTCATCGCTCTCGGTTGAACCATTTAGGGAAGCCCTGCTGGCTCACCCTGAGACGCTCGAGCTCTCAGACAAGGCGGTCGCGGAAGGAAGAACCAGGGTTGCTGTGAGTGCCGACGGAGCAATCCTCGGGTTCATCACGTTTCTGCCGCTCGGCGGCGCGGTCCTCGAGCTCGAGGACCTGTTCGTCGACCCCGACTCGATGCGCCAGGGGGTCGCGCGCAGTCTGGTCGAAGATCTCACTGCGGCGGCCAACCGCGACGGCATCAATTCGATCGAAGTGACCGCGAATCCATATGCGGTCGACTTCTACCGGAGCGTCGGGTTCGTCCACATGCACGACACCGAGACCAAGCTCGGGCCGGCACCACGGATGCGGCTCATGCTGGCCGTCGATCGAACTTCGTCGTAGCGAAGACGAGCCGTTCAGCTGCCTGACGTGGTAGTCGCAGCTGCGCCGTTGGCTGACCCCGTGCCCTCAGTGGCCGTGTCGGGATCGCTCGACCCGATGGTGTCCCCCGCGGTCCTGCGTCCGACGCTCGCGCCTGCGGCACCAGTGGGCGCCGCAGTGTCGCCGGCGGCCGGATTGGCCGTGCTCGCGCTGCCGTCCGCGGTGGCTTGACTGTCCTCGTCGCCCTCGTCGCGCTTCCTGTCGACCGCGAGTGTCGTCTCGGCAGCGTTCCAAGCCGCGTTGTCATCGCTTGCCGCGCTGTTCGTGGCCGGTGTCGAGCCGGCGCTCTCTGCCGGCGCGGCGCCAGCGCCGCCGGCTGCGTTGGTCGCGGTGCCAGCGCCGCCGCCTGCGTTGGTCTTGGCGCCGGTGGGGTTGGGGGCCGGCGCGCTTTCCGCGCCGGTGGTGATGTTTGCGGACGGGGCGCTGGTCCCGGTCGATGACCCGCCGGCCGCAGTGGACTGAGTCGCGGCGCTTCCGGAACCGGATGAACCTGTGCTGCCAACCGACTGCGCCAGGATCGTGGTGGTCGTGCCGCTTATGCCGGTGATCGTGCCCGAGCCGCTACCGGCGTTCGCCGCCGGAGGGGCTCCGCTGCCGGAGGAACCCGTGACCTTGCCGGAGCCGGCGGTGCTCGAGGAACCTTGGGTGACAGCACTTGTCGTCATGAGCGATGGCTCCAATTCTGAGCTAGTGAGCGGAGCACCGGTCGCAGCAGTATTCGTGTACGCCGGGGTCGCGATCACGCCAGTGGAAGCGTTCGCGTCGGCGGGCCTCGGCGCGAGCCAGGGAGCCACCCCGTTGGCGAGGTCGGCATTCGCAGCCGACCGAGGCATCGAAGTCCGCCCCGACAGGGGCTGCGCTTGGATCTGCAACACCTTCGCCATCGCCGAAGCGGTAGGACGTCCGGAGGCGATCATGTGCGCCGCGCCGGTGGCGCCCGTCGCGATCACCGCAGCTGCGAGTATCTTCGCCACGACACCGGTGGCGCCGATGCCGCCGATTCCTCCGACCGCGTAGTCAGCGCTCACCGCGGTGAGCCCGGTGGCCACGGCTGTGACGGGAGCGCTCGCGGCGGCAGCGACGCTCGCCGCACCCGCGCCGGCACTGGCCAACGTCCCGGTTGCGCCGGTCCCTGCGGCCATCACGCCGGCGCCGGCCACCCCTCCCGTGGCCGCGCCGCTGCCAGCAGCCGTGGTGGCACCGGCAATCAGCGCGCTGCTGCTGCTCGCCCCGGCGCCAACCGCGCTGCTCCCACCTGCTGCCGCCGCGCCACCTCCTGCCGCCACGCCGCCGCTTGCCGCCGCGCCGCCACCGGCGGCGAATCCACCACCGGCCGCGGCGCTGCCGCCGCTCAAAGCCGACCCGAGCACCGACGCTTTCAGCTCGACGGCCGGCACCACCGGCAAAATCAGAGCCAGGGCGGCCCGCTGATGGCGAACCTCGTGCTCGAACGCCGCGCAACTCGGGCAGCGGTCGATGTGAGCCCGGGTGGTACTGCGAGCGAGGATCCTCGGCTTGGCGGTCGCGAGGTGCTCGCGGATCTCGGCGCAGGGACGGTTTCTCGCGTGGCGACCGCGCAGCAGCCCCTCTCGAGCTTGGAAGATGAGCGCTTTGACTTTTTCTCTACGAACCCCCAGCACGGCTGCGATCTCGTTGTGAGAATGGTCGCCGAGCTCGAACAAGACCAGCGCCGCCCGCTGGTCAGCCGGGAGTCGCTGCATGTCCTCGACCATTTCGCGCAGGTCTTCGCGTCGCTGGACCTGATCGGCCAAGCCCTCCAGTAGCGGTCGATCCGCAGCCACCGCGTCGACGTCATCCGCCCCGCGACGGGAGCGAAGCTCGGACAGGCAGCGGTTGCGTGCGATCGTGTAAAGCCAGGGCCGCAGCATGATTTCGCGATCTGTCTCGCGTAGCGCGCGGTAGGCGGAGACAAACGTCAGCTGCAGCGCGTCCTCAGCGGCCTCGTAGTTTCCGAGCATGTGCACGCAGAACGCGAGCACCCCGCGCGCGTAGCGATCGTAGATCGCCTCAAATGCCGCATCGTCGCCGGCGCGAACGTCGGCTACCAGGGACTCATCCAACTGGCCGAGGGGCGGCCTGCGTTCGATCTTGTCGAAGAGGACTGCGGTTGCCCCCATAAACAGGCAAGTATGAGTGAGGTCGGTGCGACAGTCCAGGCTCGAAGGACTGGACTGGCCGGATGTTCTGGCCAGCGCCGACCCTCTGGCCCCGGCCCGGCGAGCCGGCGTCCCGGGGAGTCATTCCCCGGAACGCCGCGCCCCCAGACACCCGCCAAAGCGACGGCTGGGAAGGCAAGCCGTCAACGGTGCCCCACTTTCGTCCAACGTGCCCCATCTATAACAACGCCGGGAGAGGGCCGAGGTTGGTTTCAGCCCAGCAATTCCTTCGCGTCGATCCTCGCGATGCTTCATCGCCGCCCACAAACTCGCACCCCGAACCTCGATCCGTTGCTAGATTCAGTGCCCCACGGTGGGCGTAGCTCAGCTGGTAGAGCTCCTGGTTGTGGTCCAGGCGGTCGTGGGTTCGAGTCCCATCGCTCACCCTCACAGAATCCCTGCAAATAGTATTTTTGAGGGCTCCCCGACCCGGCCCAGGAGCCGTCTGTCCATCAATTGTCCATCAATTTTTCTGTGCGGGTTGCAGAGCGGGCTCCACGTCAAGTCCGGCGATGGCGCTGGTCGTGTGCCGTTGGGGCTATGCAGAAAGCGGCGTCTACCGTCGCCGGATCACGCGCGGGCCCGCGGCCGGGGTGCGGGGCAGCAAGGTCTCCATGCTCGAGCGATTAAGGACGCTATGCGGTGCGTCGAAGCGGAACCCTTGCGGTCGCGCGCGGCTTCGTGCTGGCGGCCTCGAGGCCGGAGCTCCACGCCTCGAGAGCCGATTCCCGAAAGCGTCGGTAGCGACCAAGTCGAACGTGCGGAATGCGGCCGGTGCGCGCCTGCGCCCAGACCCAGTCGGTCCTTACGCCGAGTCGCTCGGCGACCTCCTCGGCGGTCAGCAGCCGGTCCACGGTGGGTAGGTCGCGGACGCTTTCACATCTAGGCAGGTATGGGATCGGTTGGCGGATTCCCCCGTTCGGCTGGTCGGTAGGCCCCGTATCGTCCAGACGACAACACACCGATCGGCGACGGCCGAGCGGTAGCAGACGGACGCCGAGGTCGTCCAGCGCCGGTGAAAAGATGGCGAGATGGCCGGCAGCTCAGTTCGCAACCGCTCGGGACCCTGACGGTCCAGACGCCGCGCGGGCCGGTCGAGGTCATCCGTCAGCAGTGGCGCTCTCAGCGTGCCGGCTGCCGCTGGGAGTGGGAATGGCTCGCGAAGCGCGGGGGAACGCGCAACTGGCGCCGGGGCCTCGACGGCGCGCGAGGCGATTCGCCAGGCAACGCTGCTACCGCCGGGCAAGCAACCGAAGTGGCTGGTGGATGCGGCCGCTCGAGCAACGGAGGAGCTCGGCTCGTGATCGCCGTCACGGACGGCGCGGCTCGGTTCGATTCGCTCGTGAGTGACGAGCGGGTGGGTTGAACTACGCACGCCGTCAGCAGTACCGCCGGCTGTCGCGTGCCGGCGCGGCGATGGCGAGTGGTGGCGCAGGCGCAATGCTCGGTCTGGCTGCGCGAGTGCCGGCACAGTCTTTATGCAGGCTTGCTGTTGAGCACCGCGCTTGCTCTTGGTGTCTACGCACGCCATTGGTTCGCTCTCGCGAGCCGCAGCCGCGTGGGTGCGCGCTCGGAGGACGAGGCGAGACGGACGCTCGCTATCTTCCAAGCCGGGGCTGGCGGCTGCGTCATTCACTGCCTTGGCGAGGACAGGGCGACATCGACTCGGTGGCGATCACGCCTAGCGGTGTGGTGTAGTCGAAACGAAGACGAGAGCGTACGACGCCCACCACCTCTCTCGAGTGCGGGAGCAGGCGGCCTGGTTTGGTCGTCCGCGGCGGAGAGGGTGCAGGCGCGTCGCGCTACCGGTTCTCTGCATTGCGAGCTCAGGGGATACAGCGCTGTGAGGGCGATGTGCTGGTGGTCTCGATCGACCGCTTGATTCCGACGCTGTCTGTGGTTGCAAACCAGACGGCCAGTGCGATTGCGGTACGTACTTAGGCGGGCTCGGGGCTTGTGAGCGCCGCGTCCGCGAATACCCATACGGCGAGGAGGCGGGCGAGCGTCTCGGCCAGTGCTGTCGGAGCCTCCGAGGAGTCCTCGTGTAGCTCGACCACGGCGCGGGATAGCCAGCTGATCGCGTCCTGCAGATGCTTCACAATTGTGGGCGGCTCGTCGTTGAGCCGCGCCGATTCGAGCAGCGAGGCGGTGATGTCGAAGATGATCGGCTGCCATTCCTCAGCGGTGTAGCAGTGCGCTTCGGCGTCCAGCCGGATGGCGTCGCGGCATCGCGCAATCGCGCCCGCGGTGTGCCTTTCGGCAGTCTCGAGGAGCTGTTCGGCTAGGTCGACGCCTGCGCTCTGAGGAAGAGCGTGGACCAGGTGGATCGCGACGCTGGCGGACGCCGAGAGCGGGATTGCAGCAGCAGCGACCCCGACGGGGCCGCTCGGGTCCGCATGCGCGGACTGTGTCAGCTGCAGCCCGTCGCGCTCAGCCGCTCTGTAGTGGGCGGCGAGCAAGTCGCGCGGCCACGGCCGAGCTAACCGGTGGTAGGTGTCGTCCAAGTCGATCACCCCTCAATTGCCAGCATGACGCGAACTGCATCCGGCCGCGTCGCGGTCGCATGTAGAACCTCGGATCGTTCGGACTGTCAAGAGCCAGTTCGATTCTGATCACGCACACTTGGCGTTTCTTCGCGCCGCCTGGGGTCAGTGAGTGTCGTGTGAGCCCCTTGTGACGGTCTCGGCGCGATTGCCGATGGGTATTGGTGGGCCTGGTTTCGCGCTCCGGGGATCGCGCGCGGCCGAGCGAAAAGATCGCCGGCCGCGGGATCGTCAGGGCGGGTCGTCCTGGGCGAGGCGCTCGTCGTCCGAGCGCAGCAGCGTGCTCAAGGCTTACGGACGCAAGGACGAGTGGGCATGCTGGATCACCCTCGAGTGGTCACGCCGGCGGTGTCGGTCTCGGGATGGGGCCGAAGTTGCACCGGCGTCTCTGGCGCCGGGTTGCTCCTCCAACTGCTAGAGCAGGGTGCCGGCCACGGTCGGGCGGCCGTTCTGCCAACTCGTCCGCTCCGTAAGCCAGGATTGGCTCGAGCCCCGTGCCTGCGTTTTTGCCAGCGCAGTAGGCGCGGGCGTTAGCAACCCGACGAGGTCGCCGCTAGCACCACCGGCGGCCGAGTATGCGTTTGGTCGCGAGACTGTCGAGAAATTGGACGGTCGGAGCCCGATGTGGGAGATCGCTGCTACATCGTTGGTCTTTTGATGCGCTGTCCCATTCCAGATGGGAAATCGGGACGAACCAAGCTGATGCGGCCCCCCACCTGTCGATTTTCCGACAACCTCTCGCCTTTGCGGTTGTGCGCGGACGGTGGGTCCGGAAGCGAGAAAGAATCGTCCGGGCGGCAGCTACGGCACGATTCCATCCCGCGCGAAGCGATCACGCGGACGGCCGACGCGGGACGATCGCTTCGGGCGGGAGGTCGGCCGAGGGCTGTAAAGGAGCAGTAGCGCGGCAGATGCCGCCGGCCTCGAGCGGCTCGGCTTGTGCATCGCCGGGGTGAACCAGCCGTCCGCCAGCCGCGGCGAGACGACTGCGGCCGTGGCGAATCGCTCGCGCCGGTGCCAGCGCCCGGGGTGATCGCATTCATCGAAAAGCATCCGCCCGTGCTTGCAGCGATCCTGCAAGCACGGGCACCTGTGGTCGCGGGAAAGGAGGGCCGAGGACCGTAGCTGTAGCGTCGACGGTGCCTGCGTGCCCACCTTTGGCGAACACCAGGTGCGTCGCCAAGCGACGTTCGAGACCCGCATTCGTGCCCGCGCAGGCACTGGGATCCGGGTATGGCTTCGTGACCGCCTGGGTCCCGACAAGGGTCGCCTTCGGCATCGTCCTCGGTGTCGACGTCCCGACCGCTTCCCTCGGGGATCGGCAACGGGTCCATGGCGTGCGTCTCATTGAGATCGCGGCCAGGCGGTAGCCCGGCGCGGTCGGCGAGGTGTTACGCGAATGTCTTTGCGGTGATGAAGCGGTGGATGGCCTCGTTGGCGTGGTCCTGGAATGACGCGTTGGCCAGATCGGGGAAGATGTCGGTTTGATCGACCAAGGGACCCTTCAACTTGTTCGCCGCGCTGGCGTAAAACGTGCCGCTGGACAGGGTCGGGTCGGTGACACCGTCGACCAGTCGCTTCGCTCCCACGTCGAGTTTGTGGGAGATCCCTAGCGCGGGCATGACGTATTTGGCCGCTACACGCAGCGGTAGCGCAATGTTGTTGGAGGCTTGGGTGCCGGTGGTGGCGCCGGGGCTCACGGTGATGAAGCGGCGGTCGGGGTATTGGCGGGCCAGGTAGGCCATCCACAGGGCCCCGATGTACTTGGCCTGCCCGAAGGCTAGGTTGAAGTCAGCTTTTCCGACGGCGAAGTAGCTGCCGTCGATGACGGTGGCGAGTTCATCGGCAGAGGTTGAAACGAACGATGGCCGTTTCATCCCCAACGTCGGAAGTCCCCTGGCCGCTTCACTTCCGGCGAGGACCGCAACCTCTCCAAGTCGATCCTCGGCCAGGAGCCCTTCTAGGAGGACGACGTGGCCAAGAACATTCGTCGCGAACACGGTGGTGACCCCGTCAGCGGTCAAGGCCATCGACTGCGGGCCAATGACACCAGCGTTCATCACCAACGCGTCGACGGATCCGTTGATGCCAGCTACGCCGGCGCGGACCGAGTCCAGATCGGCAACGTCCATGAGAACGATGTCGAAGATGCGCCGGGCGGTCTCCGCTTCGAGCTCGGCCTTCGCCGTTGTCGCCTTGTCTCGGTTCCGACACGCCAGGTAGATGCGGGCGATCTCCGGACGTGACGCCAGTTGCCGGGCCACCTCCTTGCCGATTCCGGCGTTCGCGCCCGTGATCAACACGGTCTTTCCTGGGGTTGTGCTCATCGGAATTCACCTCTCATCTTTTCTAGGTCCAGCCAGGGCTGACTGAATCGTGTGGTCGGACCGCCGGGCAGATAGGACGACTAGGCCCTGCTCGGCCTGGCCCAGCACAGCGGCTTCTTGCTTTCCCGGCGGTAGCAGCCCGAGGTTTGTTTGTCAGACTGGAACATTCGATCCACTATGCCAGACATCTTCTGGTATGTCAAAGCCATTTTGTCGGTATACTTTTCCCGATGTCTTCAACGAGTTCTGGTCGGCCGCGGTTGACGCGCAAGGGCGCCGTGACGCGCGCGCGGATCGTCGACGCCGCGGCAGAGCTGATCTTTCAGCAGGGCGTTGCCCGCACGACGGTCGAGGAAGTGCGCGACGGTGCACACGTGAGCAGCTCGCAGCTCTACCACTACTTCGAGGACAAGCCGGCGCTGGTTCGCGCAGTCATCGAGCGCCAGGCCGACATGATGATCGGCACGCAGGAGCGGTTCGACCTCAGCACCCTCGATGGCCTCCGGGAGTGGCGCGATTTCGTGGTCGATCACGCCCGCAACACGGACGGGCGCGGCGGTTGTCCGATCGGCTCGCTCGGTTCCGCGCTCGCCGAGACGGAGCCCGAAGCCAGGGCAGTGGTTGCGGCGTCCTTCAAACGCTGGGAGGCCAGCATCATGGCCGGTTTTCTGCGGATGCAGGCGCTTGGCCGACTCGGGCCGGACGACGATCCGCGCCAGCTCGCGCTGGCCACGCTTGCCGCGCTTCAGGGCGGCCTCCTGCTCGCTCAGGTCCAGCGCGACCCCGAACCGCTCGCGGCCGCGCTCGACGCGATGCTCACGCGCATCGCCACCCTCAGCAGCACCACGAGCACTTCGCTCGACCGCTGAGCCCTCGGACCGACCACCTACGGGAAGCCGTCCCCGAGCGCGACTGCCAGATCTGGCTTTTATTGGAGTACGTGAGCCAGTTCTGTTAGGGTCCGCGGCAGTTAGAGTGGAATCTGTGTTCCAACTTCTGAAGGGATGTCGACAATGGATCTGAAGGACAAACGGGCTTTGATCACCGGTGGCACCTCCGGGATGGGTTCCGCCGCCGCACTGGCGATGGCCGAGAAGGGCGCGTCGGTGATCATCACCGGCCGCGATGAGACCCGCGGCGCGGGCACCGTAGAGGAGATCCGGGCGGGTGGACACGATGCGCAGTTCATCGCCGCTGATTTCTCGGAGATGTCTGAGGTGGGGCGCGTCGCCGACGTGGCAGCCGAGATCGATGTTCTTGTCAACTGTGCCGGCTTTGCCGCCCTCGCACCGACGGCTGACACCGACGAGCCGGCGTTCGACGGTCTGTTCCAGATCAACGTCAAGGCGCCGTTCTTCCTGGTCGCCGCGATAGCCCCGAAGATCGCCGCCCGCGGCGGCGGATCGATCATCAACGTCTCAACGATGGTCGCGAGCTACGGCCAGCCAGGCATGGCTGCCTACGGCGCCTCGCGCGCGGCGATCGAACTGCTCACCAAGGCGTGGGCCGCCGAATATGGGCCGCAGAACATCCGCGTCAACGCGGTCGCTCCCGGTCCGACGTTGACCCCGGCAGTGGAGCCAAGGTTGGCGATGGCCACTGAGTTCGCCAAGCAGATTCCGCTCGGTCGGCTCGCTGACGTGCACGAGCTCTCCGACGTCATCACGTTCCTCGCGACCCCGGCGGCCGGCTACATCAACGGCGCGATCATCCACGTCGACGGCGGACGCACCGCGGTCTGAGACGGGAGGAGATGAGGCAGGCCCACGGCCCTGCGGCGGCTGCTCGAGGCGTGGAGCACCAGCAGCCGGCGGCGGGCATGGCGGCCGGCCGCGCCCTGCTTCTGGTATTCGACGGGCATCTCGTCGCCGACTGCGAGAGACGCGCTTCGCGCGGCAAGCGCAACCCAGAGTCGATCGGTGGATCGCCGCCAGCATCCGGCGCCGCGTCTTCCCTCCGTTGCGGGGCCGAGGGCGGAAACCCCGAGATGCTCGTCACCGCATCAAAGCGGGGCCGACCCTAATCACGAGAGGCCACGATGCTGGCCTCGAGAACATCACGGCCGGAACCGGCGACTTCCGGCCAGTACATCCCCCAGGCGGACGCTCCGTCCCTTCGAGCGCGCTTCCGAGTTGATCGGCGACAGCGGAGACCCGGCTAGCGCCGAACGCCCCGATCGGCAGAATCTGTTGCTTGTCCGCCCAGGAGAACAAGCTCTTGGTTCGCCGACTAATCGACGAGGCGGTGGCAAACCATGACGTCGAGATCCTTGACGAGCTCGCAGCGGGCGAATTCGCCCGTATCGCGAAGCGCTGGGCGGGGCCGTTTCAGAGCGCTTTCCCGGATTTTGAAATGGAGATCGTCGAACTATCGCCGAGGGCGACACGGTCGTGGCCCACTTCAGATGCTCGGGCACCCATCGCGGTGAGTGGATTGGGGTGCCAGCTACCGGGCGCAGATTCGAGAACGTCGACGAGATCTACATCTTTCGCGTCCGGGAGGGCAAGCTGATCTCTGCGATCGGTGTCGAAGACAATCTGAACCGGCTGCGCCAACTCGGCATTACTCCAAGGGCGGGTTGAGTCGCAGAGAGTTCCGGTCCCCGCGCGGAGCAGGTGCGCTGCGGTGAACCGGACGATGCCGGTGCCGAACTGGAAGTAGGTGTCCCAATTTGAGGATCCCCTTGCGGTGATGGGCCCCCGGCTGTCGGCGATGCCGGGGTGTGGCCCGGGGCGCATTTCGTCTTCGGTAGACGCTCTCGCTGCGATGGTGAGCGGGGCTGCCGCTGTCCGTTCGGCGTCGATGAGAGCTTCGGCGTGTCCCGGTTGGTCGGTGAACTTGATGCGGCGGCCACTGGACTTGGGAGTCGCGTTATGCGCCGATCGCGCCGTTGAGGAGCACTCGGAGGGCGTCGGTGTAGGTTTCGAGTGCGGCACGGCCGCGGCGGGTCAGCGCGACCGTCGTTTGGGATGCTGGCCCGCTGCCAGTCTTCTCGCTGGTGATGTAGGCGGCGTTCTCGAGCTTTCGCAGGTGCGTGATCAGGTTGCCGGGGGTGAGCTTGATCATTTCCTGGAGGCGGGTGAACGTGAGCGCGTCGCCGTCGGGCAGCGCGGCGAGCGTCGCGACGATCTGCAGGCGCGCGGGTGCGTGGATGACCGGGTCAAGGGTGTCTGCGGTCATGTCGCCGATCGTGGCGTGCGGATCAGCCAGGCCTGGAGGGCGGTGTAGGCGAGCAGCACGACGCAGAGGCCGATGCCGTCGCTGAGCCACATGCCCCGGGGCCCGGCGAGCGCGCTGCCGGCGGCGACCAGCGCCACTGCGATCGAGACGGCGAGCGCGGGCCAGTCCTCGCGCGTGGCTGAGCGCCCGGCCCAGAAGGCGCCCAGGACGATCAGCGTGGCGGTCACGCCGTACATCCAGTAGACGACCGGGTGGTTGAGCCCGGCGTGCGCCAGAGCGCCCATCAGCAGATAGGCGGCGAGCAACGCGCCGGCGGCCGCGGCGGCCTCGGCTCGCCGTCGCTGCGGCGAGCGGCCGGTGACGCCCGCGGTCGCGCGGCGGGCAGCGACCGCGACCGTCGCGAGCCGGATCGCCACCAACGCGTAGAGGACCGACAGTCCCGCAGCGGTCGGCCCTTTGAACGGGTGCTGGTGGCGCACCGAGAGCCACACCGCGCCGAAGCCGGCCAGCACGGCCACCGCCGCGACCAGCGTGAGCCAGGGCGAGTTAAAGTCCAGATCGCGCTCGGCCTGGCGGCGCGTTCGTTCAAGCAGCCGGGCCGCGTCGCGGGGATCCATTCCCTCGCTGTCGTTCGTCATGTCGTGGGGGTGAAGCGTTCCGTTCATCCTCCGGTCCTTCCTGTGGTTCGCAGTGCCAAGCCACGTCGCTCGGTGCGAAGTCGTGAGTCCAGGCCTCAAACCGATCCGCTAGGAGAGGCGCAGCCGCTGCTCTGCATCGCGTCGATGCGCGCGCCGGAACAGGCGGTAAGCCCAGCCGAAGTGCAGTACTGCGAACGCGACCAGCAACCAGCCCCACGCGCCACGGCCCGAGCCGGCCAGGATCGCGGTCAGAACCAGCAGCCAGACCCCGATCGCGACGCGCAGACCCCCAACCTGCCGGGGGTAGCGCGAGCCAAGCGTGAGCAGGCTCCCGTTAGTTGGCTGGTTGGCGCTCATGATCCCTCCTCAGGTCATGTCCTCGGTAGGTGCCTGGGCCCTTAGTCCCGGGCAATCGGAAATGACTTTGTAGCGCAAACCTAGCACGGTTTGCATGACAAAGTCAAGGGCCGGTGGCCGACACTAGGCCCTACTGACCGCGCGGAGCAGGTTCGCGGTCGGGAATACCCACGATGCTCGCGATCGAATGAAAGCGAGGCTACGGGTCGAGCGACGATGGCAGCCACGCCTCCCCAAGCCAGCTTCCCAGTACCTTGTTGGCATGGCCGGCTACTTCCTCGTCAGGCAAGCACGGGGGCCGGACTGGGACCCCTCGCGAGGGCGGCGCGAGCAGTCTGGCTGGGACCAACACGCCGCGTTCATCGACCGGCTGAGCGAGGACGGGACGATCCCGCTCGGCGGTCCAGTGGGCGACGTGGACGGCCAGTACGCGGTGCTCGTCGTGCAAGCCGGCAGCGAGGCTGACGCGCGCGCCATCTTCGCCGATGACCCCTGGATGGACAGCGTTCTGCGAATCGAGAGCGTCGAGCCATGGACGCTCTGGGTCGGAGCGCAGCGCCTCCCGCCACCTTGACGCGACATGCGAGGCTCACAGACCGGCGAAGGCGAGCGCCCTCGCCTCCGCGCGCAGCGCGTCTCTTGGCGAGCCGCGGTGGAGTTGCGTCGCAAGACGAATGCAGGCCTCGGTCCGCGTGCAGGCCGACCGTGTTTGTGCCGCCAACCGGCTGAGGCAGAAGTCTCCAGACCGATCGGTGCGGCCCTGAAAGTTCCCCTTGTTCGTGAAGGCGGTCTGTCGACCAGAGGGACGCGGCGGCGGCTCGTCGCGGTGAACCCGCCTTCTGACATTTGTGCAGTGCCTTCGGCCATCCGCGTCGGCCCGAGGTTCGGGCTCCAGGCGAGCACCGCGGCGTGCAGATGTTGCTGCAGAGCAACCATCCTGGGGTCCGCGTCGGCTGCGTGCGTCGAGTGGCTGGTGAACCCCGTCCAGTTCTGCACCTCGGCGAGCAGGTCGGGATGTTGATCGGTGATGTGAGCCGATCGAGATCCGCGGGGAGCTCGATCGGCCGTGGGGTTCTCTTCGAGCGCGTCCGGACGTGAAAGGTCAAGACGACCGTGTACGAGGCGCACCGCCGTCGCCGGCAGCATCTTCACCAGCTGGCGGGCGTGAGGAGCTCGGTGCGGTGGGCCTGGGCCCAGTTGGTGAAGCTGCGTGCCGGGCGGCTCGTGACTGCGGCGATGTCGCCTGTCGGCTCGGAGTTGAACGGTTCCAGGGTGGAGCGGAATTGCTCGATGACGGCGTGCGCCAGCTCCTCGGGCATGCCGTAGGACACCATCTGCGCGAGCATGTCGGCCGGATCGGATTCGGCGTAGCGCAGGTCGCGGCCCAGCACCTGGCTGAGAATTGCGACCTGGTCAGCGGGGCTGAGCGGTTCGGGGCCGGTCAGTTCGTAGATCCGGTGGTTGTGGCTGTCATGGGTGAGGATGGCCGCGGCGACCGCTGCGATGTCCGCCGGGTCGACGACGGCGGCCCGCCCGACGGCGAACGGGGCGTGCACGACCTGATCCGCCGTGATCATCGGCGCCCAGTTGAGCGCGTTGGACATGAATCCGGTAGGCCGCAGGAACGTCCACCCGAGGCCGCTGTCGCGGACCGCCTCCTCGCCGGCTCGGTGCAAGGTGGTGATCGGGTCGGTGGCGCCGTGTCCGACGGCGAGCACGGACAGCTTGACGATCCGCTCCACGCTTCCTAGCCGCGCCGCGGCTACGAGCCGGTGATCGTGGGCGGCGATGTTGAGCCCGTCGGTGAGCAGGAACACCGCGTGCACACCGTCCAGCACGGGTGCCAGGTCGCTGTCACCGAGGTCGGCCACGACCTTCTCGGTGCCGTCGGGGAAAACCGCGTCAGGATTGCGGGTGAGGACCCGTACGTGGCCTGCCTGGGCGGGGAGGAGCGCTGCGATGACTTGCGAACCGACGTTGCCGGTTGCTCCGGTGATCAAAATCATGAGTTCTGGTCCTTTGTTTGAGATTGGTTTTCGGGGTGGGTTTGGGGTGGGCGCAGCTCCGGCGGGCCGGAGCTGCGCCCCGCGACGACACGGTGGTCCGGCTGGCCTCGTTGGCGTCTAGGAGCGTCGGATCGCCTGAAGGCGTTCAGCCCGCGGCGACGGGAACGGCTGCGGCATCGGCGACCTCGTCGGTGCGGGCCGCCTTGGAGTGTTGGTGGCTGTCGCGTGAGGAGATCAGCACGGCGGCGAGGATCGCTCCGGCGACGGCGAGGCCGGCGCCGACGAGGAACGCCCGGTCAAAGCCTTTGGTCATCGCGACGGCCGAGCTGTGGACGCCGGCGTGGATCAGGCTTTGGGTGCGGCTGTTGGCGATGGTCGCGAGGATCGCGAGCCCGAGCGCGCCGCCGACCTGCTGGGAGGTGTTGATCAGACCGGAGGCCAGACCGGCCTCGTGTGGCTTGGTTCCGGTGACGGCGGCGATCGTCACGGGCACGAACGCCAGTCCGAATCCGACGGCTGCCAACAGGGAGGGGCCGAGGACGTCCGCGGCGAACGAGCCGCCTGTCCCGGGCACCTGCGAGAACCACAGCAGGCCACCGGCGACCAGCAGCAGGCCGGCGATCAGGGGTGTCTTGAAGCCAACGCGCGTGACGAGCTGAGAGGCGCCGCCGGCCGAGAGGATGATTCCCACCGCCAGCGGCAGGTAGGCGATCCCGGTCTTGATCGGCGAGTAGCCCAGCACGTCCTGGAGGTAGAGCGAGATGAAGAAGAACATCGAGAACAGCGACATGCCGATCAGCAGCCCGACGATGTTGGCGCCGCGCAGGGTCCGCAGCCGGAAGATCGAGAACGGCATCAGCGGATCACGCTGGCGCAGCTCGATCGCCACGAACGCGATCAGCAGCACCACGGCCGCGGCCAGGCAGACGATCGTCCGGGTCGCTCCCCAGCCGACGTTGACCGCGTCCACGACGGCGTACACGAGCAGCGCCAGCCCGCCGGTGACGGCCACCGCCCCGGGGATGTCGAAGGAGTTGCCGGCCTGTTGGCGGCGGCTCTCGCCGAGCGTGCGGGGGGCCAGCGCGGCCGCGAGCAGCCCGATCGGGACGTTGACGAACAGGACCCAGCGCCAGCTCAGCCCGCTGGTCAGGATCCCGCCCAGCAGCACCCCGGCGGCGCCGCCGGCCCCGGCGACCGCGCCCCAGATGCCGAGCGCGCGGTTGCGCTCGGCCCCGTCGGCGAACGTGGTGGTGATGATCGACAGCGCGGCGGGGGAGACGATCGCGGCACCGAGGCCCTGGACCGCGCGGGCGGCGATCAGCCACGTCTCGGACTGCGCCAGGCCGCCGGCCAGCGACGCGAGTGAGAACACCACCAGACCGAGCATGAACATCCGGCGTCGCCCCAGCAGGTCGGCCATCCGCCCGCCCAGCAGCAAAAAGCCGCCGAAGGTCAGCGTGTAAGCGTTGATGACCCAGGTGAGGTCGTCGCGGGAGAAGTGCAGGTGGGCGCCGATCGACGGCAGCGCGACGTTGACGATCGAGGCGTCGATCACGATCACGAACTGCGTCATCGCCAGCAGCAGGAGCGCGAGATTCTTGGCGCGGGGCGTGAGCGCGCTCACAGGCTCATCCCCAGCATCCGGCCCAAGCCCGACAGCGACGTGAAGGCAAATCGCTGGAGGCGCGAGGTTCGGATTGCGGTCGGGTGGGCTTGGAACAGCATCGCTATGTAGATCGCTTGACGCGGACTGTGAGGTATTCCGGCGCCCATCCTCCCGGTCGACGCCAGCGACGCCATGTCGCGAAAGAACCCCTCGTAGTCGAGGGCGGGGCGGTGGCGATTGATGAACCGAACCGGCTCGTCGTGACTGTTTCGCAGGGTGTGCCGATGGCCGGGAGCCGCTGCGGCGCGCTCTCCAGGACCATAGGTACGCCAGGTGCCGTCGAGCTTGACGTCAAGTCGGCCCTCGACGATCTCAAAGCTGTCTTCGGCGTTGTCGTGCACGTGCACGGGGGGGCTGGGTTGGTGGGGACCGAGCCAGCGTATTTGCCTCGAGGACCTCGCCATCGGTGTCCTCGCCGTTGCGCACGATCTCCCAATACATGTCCTGGCCCGGGCGAAAGTCAATGCGCCGAGTCACGGTAGGGCGGTTTGCAGGGTCAGCGGAAGCAGTAGTCACAGGGGGCTCCATTCGGTCAGTGGTTCTCGCTTGATTGCAACTCGTGCAACGGGTCGTGTTGGGATTGACGTGATGCGGCGCCGGCGACGACGTGGCATCGACGGTCATAACGACCCTTAGTAGTTCACCTTGGTTGACAACTTGAGGGAACCTTCTCACATCGCGCGGCATTTGTCAACCGAGGTGAACTACAATCCTGTGGACATGCCGAAGAGCCTCCAGATCCTTTTCCGCGACGCCCGCGCCGCGATCGAGGCCGCCGTCCGCGCCGATCTCGCACAAAACGGCTTTGGCGATGTCGCGCCCGCGCACTCCGCGCTCATGCGCGACATCGGCGAGGACGGTTCTCGCCCCAGCGAGCTCGCCGCCCAGGCCGGCGTCACGCGCCAAGCCATCACCAAGCTCGTAGACGAGCTCGAGCGGCTCGATCTCGTACGCCGCGACCCAGACCCCAACGACGGGCGCGGCGTAATCATCAGATACACCGACCGCGGACGCGCCGGCGTTGCTATCGCTCGCAAGCGGCAGCTCGCGCTCGAGCGCGCCTACGCAGCACAGGTCGGCGCCGACCGCTGGGCCGAGGTGCGCTCAACCCTCGAGACCCTATTCGGTGACGACCATCACCAGGACCCGAGCCTGCCCGCCGCTCCAGACCCTATCCAACCGGAAGCGCCTGGACGACAATCAAGCACGCGCGACCGATGAGTAAGCGGTCAGGCAGTGGGTGCGCGCGAGCCGCCGCTGCAGTCGTGTGGTTCGCGTCGTTGGTCCGGGCTGAGCAAACGAAGACGCTATGAGCGCCTCGTCGACTCCCTGAGCCTAACCCCAGCCGACTCCACAGCTGCTCTCAGCTGAGATCGGCACTGTGCTCGTCGGGGCCGCCGCGCTTCTCCAATGTCGCCGACTGGGCACTCTCGGCGAGTCTGCTGCTCTTCACGGGACCCGGCGGATGCCCGGCCAGAACCATGCCCGCGCTGTCAGCAAAGGAGGGCTGCGCCAGCAGAACGGCCGCGTCCATTTACCGCTGTAAATTCGCGCGTGGTTCAGGTTCCCGTGGTTGAGTCTATGCGGCGGTGACCTCCTCGTCGAGGGTGTCGGGGTCGGCTTGCTGGTATTTGATTCGGTAGAGGTGTTGACGGTCGACGTCGGTGAAGGTGGCGCCGTTGCTGGCGTGGCTGAAGAACAGGTCGAGGACCGCCCAGACGAGTGAGAGGCAGCTGGTCTCCCCGGGGAAGCGGCCCATCACTTTCGTGCGACGGCGGACCTCACCGAGCGAGCGTTCGAGGAGATTGGTTGACCGCCATCGTTCGCGGTGCCGTAGGGGGTAGCGTAGGTGCACGACGAGCGCGTCGAGGTCGTCGGCGAGGCAGCGGGCGGCAGCGTCGTAGCCGGCATGCTCGAGTTCTGAGATGAGAACTTGGAGTCGGAGCTTGCCGTCCTTGACGCTGGTCGCGTCGGTGAGCGCTGACCAGTAGTTGAAGCGGATCCGGTCGTGCTCTGACTTGGGCAGCTTCGCTTGGAGGTTGCGCAGGCGGTGAACCGCACAGTGCTGGCGATCGGCGCGCGGCCATAACTCCTCCATTGCCGAGATCAGACCGGGGGCGCCGTCGGCCACCACCAGGCGTGGTGCGGCGAGCCCGCGGGTGGTGAGGTCGCGGCCGAGCTCGAGCCAGTCTTCCTTGGTTTCCCGCATCCCCAGGCGCACGGAAACCAGTGCTCTTGCGCCGGTTTCGGTGATTCCCCACGCGCAAATCACGCCCTCCTTCGGGCCGCTGGGACGGACCGGGAGGTAGATCGCATCGAGGAACAGCACGACCAGGTTGACGTCGTAGAGCGAGCGGCGCTTGAACGCCTCGAACCGCTCACGCAGCTCCGCGCAGATCGTCGCGACCGTCGACTTCGACGTGCGACCGAGCCCGGCCTCATCGCACAGCGACTCGACATCGCGCATCGACATGCCGCGAACGAACCCGCCGATCACCAGCGCCTTTAACGGGTCCGTTCGTAGAAGCCGCTTGCAGTGCCACTTCGGGAACAGCTTGGAGACGAACGGCATCGCCGCCTCGCGGACCTGCGGGATCTCGATCCGCAGCTCACCTTCGGCCGTCTGCAGGTGCCGGGGCCGGAACCCATTTCGCAGGCCGCGCTGCCGCTCCGGCCGCCGCTCGTAGCGGGCGCGACCGAGCCACTGGTCGAACTCGTCCTCGACTGCCCGCTGGATGATCAACCGAGCGCCGAGCCGGGCGAGCTCGGACAGCATCTTCTGCGGGTCATCAACCATCCCCTTCGACAGCAGCTTGTCGATGCTCGCTTGTATCTCCGCCGACGGCGGTACCGTGCGTCTCACGGCGTAGGCCTCCTTCTTCGTCTTGCAGGACTTGAGGGAACCTACGCCGTCGCTCTGACAGCACCGGTCACGTATCTACAGCACTCTTTGGACGCGGCCAGCAGAACATCGATCGACGTGCTGTTCGCCAAAGGTGGGCACGCAGGCACCGTCGACGTTACGGCTCCGGTCCTCGGACCTCCTTTCCCGCGACACCAGGTGCCCGTGCTTGCAGATCGCTGCAAGCACGGGCGGATGCTTTTCGATGAATGCGATCAGCCCGGGCGCCGGCACCGGCGCGAGCGCTTCGCCACGGGGGCAGCGGTGAGGTCGCGCTCCTCCTCCCCTACGGAGCAGTCGTCCCGAGTTCGGCTACTGCTTCGAGGAAAGGACTAGCTACTTGCCGCGGAAAAAATGAGGGGTGTAAGTGGGGTTTTCCGTCCGGTGTGACGATGAGAATTACCTGCACGTGCTGGGTTTTCTCGTCGAAAGGAGTGAGTGTGCTGAGGCTCTTGGCCGATCAGCCGGAGTGCCTGTGGGACGAGGTGTTGCCGGTCGAGGTGAAGGAATTGCCCGAGGAGCTGGCGTCGTTGGATGTGTTGCTGTCGGACCAGGAGCTGCTGTGGCCGCTGGTGGAGCGTTGGCGTCAGGAGTTCGAACAAACCGGGCGGGCGGTGTTGACGGAGGGCCGGCCGACGATCGCGTTGGAGACCTACATCCGCATGATGGTGCTCAAGCAGCGCTACCGGTGGGGGTACAGGTCGTTGGTGGCGGAGGTGTCGGATTCGATTCATCTGCGCCGGTTCTGCCGGATCTCGTTGAGCGACCGGGTGCCGGACGAGTCGACGGTGCGCAAGCTGACCAGGCGAATCGGGCCGGAGACGGTGTCGGAGCTAACACGCGGGTTGATCGTGAAGGCGACGCGGGAGAAGCGGTTTCGGCCGCGGGCGGTGCGGATCGACTCGACGGTGATCGAGGCGGACGTGAAGTACCCGACCGACTCTGGTGTGGCGTCCAGTGGCGTCAGAGTGCTCGCCCGCGAGGGGCGCAGGATCGCGCAGCTGATCGGCGAGAAGAAGCGGCGGGTGCGGGATCGGTCACGATCGATGGGCCGCAAGTTGCGAGCGATCAGCCGGACGATCAGCCGACGCTCCGGCGAGGCCAAGGAAGAGGTGCTGAAGCTGACCGCGGAGACGGGCGAGCTGTTGGAGCGCTCGATCACAGAGGCGCGCCGGCTTGCGACCCTCGCCCGGGCCAAGGCACGCGGGCGCGGCGCGGCCGCGAAGCTCAAGGCGGCCGCCGCGCTCGAGGAGATGGCGGATCGGTGCGAGAAGGTCGCCGGGCAGATCAAGCAGCGCGTCGCGGGCGAGCCGATCAAGGATCGGATCGTGTCGCTGTCAGATCCGGACGCCAGGCCGATCCGCAAGGGCAAGCTGGGCAAGCCGAACGAGTTCGGGTTCGTCTCGCAGTTGGCGGAGGTGACCGAGCACACCAAGACCGGCGCGCGTGGGCTGATCCTGCCGGCGTCCACCGAGCTGGGCAACCCGGCCGAGGAGACACTCTTGCCTGGCACGATCGCCGAGCTGGAGCGGCTGGGAATCAGACCACGAGAGATCGCCGTCGACGGCGCGTTCAAGCCGGCGCCGACGAACACCGCGCTCGCGGGCCTTCAGCCCAAGCAAGTGTTCATCGCCGGCCGCCAGGAGCCGGAATCCAAGCGCAGTGCCCGCCGGTTGCGCCGCTACCGGACCGGTCAGGAGGGCCGGATCAGTCACCTCAAGCGGCGCTACGGCCTGGACCGATCCCGCCTAAAAGGCGACGAGGGCCGGCAGATCTGGACTGAGTGGGCGATCCTGGCCTACAACACCGACACCCTTGCCGTCCGGACCCGGTGAAACACTCCCGACCGCTCACTCCACGCGAGCAAAACCCTTCACGTCGAACGGCCGCGCGGCACCCCGCGCGGCCGTTTCATTGATCAAGAGTTATTCCGCGGCAAGTAGCTAGCCACCGGTGCTGCTGGCGTGGCGAACCAATAGTCAGACGCCCTACAAAAGCAATAGCGCGGCGTCCGACGGCGACCTCGCGCGGTTCGGCTTGCGCATCATCCGGGCGATGCAGTAGTCCGCCCGCCCGCGGCACGACGGCTGAGTGCGTGGCGTTGCAGTAGCGGAGGCCAACCGGTCGCGCGAACAAAAGCAGACGTGTCGCCCCGGCCGGCGCACGGTTGCACCTGAATGTGATGAACGAGGGCGGGGCGCCCGAGGCGGTAGCTGGGTGAAGGCGGTCGGTCCTCCGCGTCGAACAACGTAAGTCAGGCGCGCGCGGTTGTGGTCCGCGCGGCCGGCTATTCGAAACGAAGGACCGACCTTGCTCACGGTACGCCGTGGGGCGGGCCGATCCTGCTCGACTTCCTGGAAAGGAGGGAGTTGCTGTGCTGCACGTCGGGTTGGACCTGAGTCGCAAGCGCGTTGACGTGTGCTTGATCTCGAGCGAGGGGGAGCTGGTCGAGCATTTTCGGGCGCCATCTGATCGCGACGGCCTGTACGGGCTGTCGCGGCGGGTTGCGGTGTATGACGAGCCCGTCCGCGGGGTCGTTGAATCGATGAACGGCGCGCGGTTCGTGCACGACGAGTTGGTCAGGTATGGGTGGGAGGTGTTGGTCGCCGACGCGCAGCGGGTCAAGGGCCTGGCGCCGTTGGCGTGCAAGACCGACAAGGTCGACGCCCGGGTACTGGCGGAGCTGTCGTTCCGTGATCTGGTGCCGGCGATCTGGCTGCCCACGCCGGAGCTGCGGGCCGAGCGGGAGCGCGCCCGCTGGCGGCTGCACCTGGTCAAGCACCGCGCGACGCTCAAGAACCGCGTTCACTCGTCGTTGATCGCGTTCGGGCATCAGGTCCCGATGGCTGACCTGTTCGGCGTCGCCGGCCGCAAGCTGCTCGCCGAGTTGGATTTCCCCGAGCCGTGGCGTGGTCACGTTCAGGCGAGCGTTGAGTTGATCGACGAGCTCGAGCGGCGGATCGGCGAGATCGAGCGATGGCTGCGCCGCTCTGGCGCCGATCATCGCTACATCCCGCTGTTGATGACCGCCCCCGGGATCGGCTGGGTCACCGGGTTCACGATCGCTGCCGAGATCGGCGACATCAACCGCTTCTCCTCGCCGACCAAGTTGACCGGGTACACCGGCCTGTGCCCGCGCGTGAACCAGTCCGGGGAGATGGACCGACGCGGCCCGTTGTCCAAACGCGGCCCGCGATATTTGCGCTGGGGGCTGATGGAGGCCGCGATCGCCGCCTCCTCGCACCCGCTCTACAAGGAGCGCTACCAGCGCACCAAGCGCCGCCTTGGCCGTCAGCGAGGCGCGAAAGTCGCCCAGATCGAGCTCGCCAGAAAGCTGACCGAGTCGATCTGGTACATGCTGACACGCAACCAACCCTTCAAGCCCTTCGCTCCGGCAGGCGCCATTTTCGCCCTGACTGCATGACAGTCCATTTTTGAGTTGCGCCACCGGAGCGAGCACCGATCACACCTGGTCCTCGAAGTCGACGAAGCGATAGAGAGATGAGCACCGCTCCAGCCTGCTACCCCACCCGCGCCCCGTAGGATTCGCTGGCACCCCATCCGGCCCGGGGCTCAGCCGGCATCCATGCCGGCTGGCGACCACCTCTCGCAAGCACGCTCCGTCCCGCCGAAGCACAAGGGGCCTTGACAACGGGCCCTCGTTCATAGAGGGCGAATGGAGAAGTCCGCTGGCCGCGGACCTGGCGGACGCGTTCGCGCGAACTCGGGTGCGACGCTGGTATCGACGGTGCGGCGGCGACCGTGCGTTGATTCGCTCACCCCTGCAGCGAGCAAGGACTCCGGCGCTGCCGGGCGGTCGCTTTCATCAGTGCTGAGTGAGACGACCTCCAGCAGCGATCCGCGCACGGTGGCGGCCGCGCGTGGGCGTATGCGGTGGCGAGATTCGGCTGCGACGATAGACAAACCTCATCACGCCTACCCATAGCTAGGCCATCGCCACAGCCGGTCCTCGGTCAGGTCAGCCGAAGCACAACACCGATGTTTGGTCCAACGCCACGGTGGGTATGTGGCGCTGCGCCGCGCGGAGAGGGGGAGTTGTCGATTGGGAGAAAGAGTGCAGAGCGTAGGAGCCTCGGGATGAGGATCGCGCGTTTTCTGTCATTTCACGGCCGGGTGCAGGCTCAGTCAGGAGTCTGCCGCCGATCGGGCTCGGCATCGATGCCGGTGAGCAGGATCTTGGGGGTAGGGCGTGGTGGGGCGCGCGGCATCGGGCTCGCTGCCAGGTCGGCGGCGGGCGTTCACCTGTCTCATTCCTGGAGGGAAGGAGTATGCGACGCATTTACGCAGCGCTCGGCGCTGTTGTAGCCGTGGCGGCCGCGACGGCCGTCATCGGCGTAATGAGCGGGACGGCGAGTCCCACGGTGACGTACCTAAATCCGCACGCGTCAATCCCGGCGCGTGTGAACGATCTTCTGCGCCGGATGACGCTCAAGGAGAAGGTCGGGCAGATGGACCAGATCGTTGTCGAGGTGCTGCGGGGCCCGAGCAATCCCCCGGACGGCAACTGCCCCAGCAGCAGCACCAATAACGATCAGCTACAGCCCGCATGCCTGCAGAAGGTGCTGATCGACAACGCCACCGGTTCGATCCTCTCCGGCGGGACCGACAACCCGCCTGGTAACACGGGGACCGACTGGGCGAACATGTACAACACGATCCAGCACTACGCGATCGATCATTCGCGGCTGCGGATCCCGATCATCTACGGCGTCGATGCCGTCCATGGCTTCGGTCATCCATACCAGGCCACGCTGTTCCCGCAGTCGATCGGGATGGGCGCTACGTGGGACACGCAGCTGGTGCGACAAGCCGGTCAGGCCACACGTGATCAGGTCTGCAGCGTCGGTACGGTGTGGGACTTCGCTCCGGTCCAGGATCCGGCTCGCGACAACCGCTGGGGTCGCTACTACGAGACGTGGGCGGAAGAGCCTGCGCTCTCCGGAGCGATCGGCGGAGCCAACATCAGGGGGATGCAGAGCGGGACGTGCCCGACCGATCCCGGCCTCCAGGTCGCATCGACGGTTAAGCACTTCGCCGGCTACTCCGAGTCGATCAATGGCCACGATCGCGTCGAAGAGCAAATTCCGATCCGTTACCTGCAGGACCTCTTCCTGCCGTCCTACGCGGGCGGGATCAATGCCGGGGCGGACACCGTGATGGTCAATTCGGGGTCCATCAACGGCATCCCGGCCACGGCGTCTCACTTCCTGCTGACGACGGAGCTGCGCCAGCGACTGGGCTTCCGGGGCGTCGTGATCAGCGACTACGGTGACGTCCCTGCGCTGCAGACGACCTATCACATCGCGCCGGACCTAGCGACCGCCGCAGCACAGGCGATCAATGCCGGGGTGGACATGGCCATGGAGCCGTTCGACTCCACCGGATGGGACGCCGCGGTCATCTCCGACGTCCAGAACGGAAGCATCCCGATGTGGCGTATCAACCAAGCCGTCACGCGGATCCTGACGCTGAAGTTCAAGCTCGGCCTGTTCGACCACCCGTACGTCGATCCGACCAAGGCCGACGCCGCGATCAGCGGCAATCAGGCCCTGGCGCGACAGGCGTCCGACGAGTCGATGACGCTGCTCCGTAACCAGGGCGCGCTGCCGCTCTCGCCGACGGCCCATGTTGTCGTCACCGGCCCGAACGCGGACTCAATTCCGGACACGCTCGGCGGTTGGAGCGTCAGCTGGCAGGGGGTGTTCGACAACAACGTCCAGGCCTGCTGCGGCGGACCGCCCGATCAAATACCGCCGGCCGTGACGGCGTGGAAGGGCATCCAGGCGGCCGACCCGAATGCCGTGCTCGCACCGGATCAGGCGACAGCGGTTGCCGATGCGGCGAGCGCGGACGCGATCGTGGCTGTCGTCGGGGAGCTTAGGCCGTACGCCGAAGGATTGGGCGACGATCCGGCTCCGCAACTGACCGCCGACCAGAAGTCGGAAATCGCAGCATTGAAGGCGACCGGCAAGCCGGTGGTCGTGGTCGTCGTCGCAGGGCGTCCACTCGGCCTCGGCCCGGATGCCGAGAGCGCCAACGCGATCCTGATGGCGTACGAGGGCAGCACGCAAACAGGTAACGGGATCGCCGACGTACTGTTCGGCAAGTACGACCCGAGCGGCAAGCTCTCGGTGACCTGGCCGAGTGATGCCACGCCGCCCGGGCTCCAGCTGTCCGACTTCAATGCGACCGGACCGACCCCGCCTGGCGACGAGCCGAAGTTCTTCGACCAGTTCCCAGGAACGAACTCCGGTCACGGGTCGGGCTACAACCCGCTCTACTCGTTCGGGTTCGGCCTCTCGTACACGACGTTCTCGACCAGTGGCCTGTCCATTGCAGGCCCGGCGCGGGGTGTCGTGATCGCGACGTTCACGGTGAAGAACACGGGCAGTCGCGAGGGCGTGGACATCGTTCCGGTGTACGTGAAGCGTCCGCTGAACACTGGCGAGATCCTCACGCCGACGAACGGGACGCTCGTCGGCTGGGCGCGTGTGGACCTGGCGGCTGGAGCGTCGCACCAGGTCTCTGTCGGGTTCCCGGTCTCGCAGCTCGCGGTGACTCCGGGAGACATCAACGGAGACGGGCCGCGAGCGGTGCAGCCCGGTGACTACCAGGTCGTGCTGGACCCGAATAGCACCACGGGTCCGACGTTTACGATCCACTAGGTCGCCGAGCCAGTAATCATCCAGCGTGGCGGGCCCAAGCCCGCCACGCTAGGCTGCGCCAACCCGGAGTAGGTATGACGGGTCATCGCGCTGCTGCCATTTGCAGGCACGTAGACGATTTCGGCGGGACGCGGTCCTGGGTATGGCGGCCGGTGTCGGCGCGGTCGGTGTTGTAGTAGGCGATCGAGGTCGCGTCTGAGGGCCTAGGCGCGCTGCTGCCTCACGCGTATGGCGGTCGCGGCGCACGCGCGGCCGCCTTTCTCGGCGACCGGTAGCGCGGCTGTAGTTCGAGGCAGCCACGGCCAGCGGAAGTACTTCCGCATTACGAGGATGCGACAGTCTGGGCCGGCGCTCTCGCTTTCGTCCAAAGGGCGGCGGCCGTTAGCCAGATTTCACCAAGCACCGGCCGCTGTTCGCGCGGGAAACCAGGGCTCCGATCCGATCGGTCGCGGCGGCCTGAGCGCCGACGGCGCGGCCGGTCTCGCGACTGACTGTGATTGAACGAGGGTTGGCGCGGGTGTCCCCGGCAGGAGGTCGGCCCTCCGGATCGAAAGCTTTGGGTCAGGCACGCGCGGTAGCAGCCGCGCGGCCGGGCTAGCGAAATGTGGAGGACCGACCTCGGCTCACGTTACGCGGTGGCCTGGGCTGATCCTGCTTGTCTTCCTGGGACGGAGGGAGTTGCTGTGCTGCAGGTTGGGTTGGATCTGAGCCGCGGGCGGGTCGAGGTGTGCTTGGTCTCGAGCGAGGGAGAGCTGGTCGAGCACTTCCGCGCGTCTTTGGACCGCGACGGCCTGTACGGGCTGAGCTGGCGGGTCGCGGTGTATGACGAGCCGGTGCGCGGGGTGGTCGAGTCGATGAACGGCGCTCGGTTCGTGCACGACGAGTTGGTCCGCTACGGGTGGGAGGTGCTGGTCGCCGACGCGCAGCGGGTCAAGGGGCTGGCGCCGTTGGCGTGCAAGACCGACAGGATCGACGCGCGCGTGCTCGCGGAGCTGTCGTTCCGCGATCTGGTGCCGGCGATCTGGCTGCCGACGCCCGAGCTCCGCCAAGAGCGTGAGCGCTCGAGGTGGCGGCTGCACCTGGTCAAGCACCGCTCGATCCTCAAGAACCGGGTGCACGCGTCGCTGATCGCGTTCGGCCATCAGGTCCCGATGGCGGACCTGTTCGGAGCCGGCGGCCGACGGCTGCTCGCCGAGCTGGATTTCCCCGAGCCGTGGCTTGGTCAGGTCCGGGCGAGCGTTGAGCTGATCGACGATCTCGACCGGCGGATCGCGGAGATCGAGCGCTGGCTGCAGCGCTCGGGCGCCGATCACCGCTACATCCCGTTGTTGATGAGCGCCCCGGGGATCGGCTGGGTCACCGGCTTCACGATCGCCGCCGAGATCGGCGAGATCAGCCGCTTCTCATCGCCGATCAAGCTGACCGGGTACACCGGCCTGTGCCCGCGCGTGAGCCAGTCCGGCGAAGTCGACCGCCGCGGCCCGATCTCCAAGCACGGCCCCAGATACCTGCGCTGGGGGCTGATGGAAGCAGCGATCCACGCCTCCGCGCATCCGCTCTACAAGGAGCGCTACCAGCGCACCAAACGCCGCCTGGGCCGCCAACGCGGCGCGAAAGTCGCCCAGATCGAGCTCGCTCGCAAGCTGACCGAGGCGATCTAGTACATGCTGACCCGCAACCAACCGTTTAAGCCCTTCGCTCCGGAAGGCGCCATTTCTCGCCTGACTGCCTGACAGTCCTTTTTTGACATGCGCCGCCGGAGCGAGCCCCGATAACACCTGGTCCTCGAAGTTGATGAAGCGATAGAGACATGGGCACTGCTCCACACCACCACCAACCCGCCCGCGCTCCGTGACAACGTCCTGCCAGGTTCGCGCTGTCGTGTCAAGCGCCATCAGCCCCTGCTGTTCCACTTCAGTGCTCTTGCTGAGGCGCTTGACACGGCCAGCGTTCACCCGGCGATTACCAGTGAGGGCGTCAGCGACCTGACATCTTCCCGAGGGACTTGACACACGGCCCTCGTTCATAGAGGCGAGAAGCGGAACCCGCAACGGAGTGCTGCGGAGTCCCGCTTTGTATGCCGGTCAGCCCCCTGCCGCGCCGAGTTCGTGGCGGATCAACTCGGCGCGGTCGTCGAGACCTCGTGTCTCGCAGACCCGAAGCTGCGCGGAGAGCGGGGGGACGAGAATGCGGTGCTCTGACCAGGAGACAGTTTCGAGATTGCCGGCGACGAATGGCCCCTGCTCGTGCGGCGCCTCGGGATTATCGAGCTTGTCGAACGGCTCGGAGAGCCATTCGATGATCGTGTGCGCAAAGGCGCGGCCGGCGCATTTGGCGACCCATCCGCTCATCTGCGTGACCGGCGTGACGAGGAGATCATCGAGGATTCGTCCCGTCAGCCAGCAGGCGCTCACGTTGACGTCGATGTCCGCGGGGTCGATCTCGATTCCGCGAACGGCCAGCGCAGCGCTTCCGTACAGCCACCATCTGAGTTCGGTGCCTTGAACTCGACTCAGGAACTCCAGCAGTGCCTCCCGCCATGGCACGCGTACCAGTCGAGCGGCTCTGGAGGACCATCGACTCGATCGACGCGGCGAATCGCTGGTAGTAGCGACTGGTATCTGCAGAGCCGCGCATCCACCGGGTGGCGAAGCGATCATCGCCAACCGCGAGGTAACCCATGTGCTCGAGCCGTTTCTGAAACAGCGGATTTGCTGTTAACACTACGAACCTTGCCTGGCCATTTCGCTCCTGGATGCTGGTCGCAAGCGGCACGGACAACTGATGCTGACAGTCCAATGAGCCGCCGTCACGCCGCCAGGAGACGAGCGGGCTGGCGCATCGTGACGTCGTGGAGCGACTCCAGCACGCAGCGCGCGAGAAGCCATAGCTCGACGCGCTCGGGATCGACGCTCAGCAGCTCCGCCATGCGCCGCGCCAGGCCGCCGGGGTCACTGGCGAGCCGCTCGCGGCAATTGAGCATGTGCTGAATAGGCTCGTAGGCTGGATCGCCGATGAACGGCTTGGGGTCGATGACCAGCCACGGCTCACGCCGCGAGGCGAGCACGTTTTCGGCGTGCAGATCGGTGCACAGCAGCACGCTACGGTCGGCGCTCCGTGGCAGTGCGCGTAGTAGCGCTACCCCGTCGCGTGCGAGCGCGGGATCAAGGCCACGCGTGTCCGCGGTGAATTCGAGCTCGAAGCAGTCGGCCCAGTCATCACACATTGTTTCCAGTGAGCCAAACGGGCTGTCGTCCGGCGGCCGGTGCTGCCACAGCCGGCGCATCAGCCCCGTCAGCACGACGTCTTGCTCGGATTCAGGCAGCGTGCATTTGAGCTGAACTCCAGGCTCGCACCGTTCGAGTAGCAGTACGCTCGTATCTTGGAGTGTCCGCGACTCGTGACAGCGCACAGCGCCGTCGCCCTCCCATAGGGGCAGCGCGTCGGCCTCGTGCTCGGCCTCTGGATGGCGCCAGCCGACCTTGAGCACCAGCTCCTCGCCATCCGAGCGCCGCGCCGGCGCGATCCAAGCGCAGCGCCCACCAGGTTCGTACGGCTCGCTAAGCTCTAGGTCCCATTGGGAGGCCAGCATATGGACCACTCGGGGCACGGCGTCCAACCACTCCCGCCGAGCGAGATACCGCTGCTCGTCCTCATCGACAGTGTCCGCCAACAGCCACGGAATCCGAATCGTCCGCACACCGCCAGTTTGGCGCTTGCCCAGCCTCGGCGCACGCGGCAATCGTGCTCCTGTTCGCTTCCCCCCCGGGTATCAGCATCGCTGCGGCCGTGCCGCCGCTTCGCGCGGAACTCGCGCACGTGACGGCCGCCGTGCTTTGCTAGTACGCCGGGCGCACCGCCCGTCGCGCGCGGCCTCAGGCCACCGCCACCGCCACGACCGCGTTCGCCGGCGCCTCGATCAGCAGCCTCTCGTCGTGGGTTAGGTGGAGCCCGACGCACGGGGCGGCCTCGGGCCAGGTCGCGATCGGCGGCGGCAGTTGATGTCAGCGGTTCGACGGGATACCCGAACTTCTTCGGATACCAGAGGTGGACCGCAGCCCGGTTCTTTGCGTCCCACGGTTCGCCCGGCAGCGCTGCCAGCAGCGATCACGGATCTCGCGCTCGCGCTCCTCAGAGAGGTCGTCTGGGTCGAAGAAGACCAGATCAATGTCGCTGAGGACCGTGCGCGTTTGGTAGCCGTGTAGTCGGTCCCATACAGCGGTCCGTACGGCACGCGCGCCGATGAGCCAGTCGGGCGCATCGACGTCGCGGGCGATGGCGAGGGCTCCATCAGCCAGTCGGTCGAGCGGGCGATCTCCTCGAGTTGGCGTGCGCCGTCCATGGACCGGGATCTATGCGGGGCTCAGATCTCCACTTCGAAGCCGACGTCGACTTCGCTGGCGGGGATCCCCCCGCTGATGCCCCAGTTCTCCATCGGTGGCTCATGGATCACGATCAGCACTTCGTCAGCGGGGACACCGATGTCTCCGAGCCCGCTAACGATGGCGTTGTAGAGCCGCCTCTTTATATCCCTCGAGCGCCCGGCGAACATCGTCACCTCGACGAGCGTGAACTTTCCAGAGATGCGATCGGGATAGGGGGTGAGGAAATGCTCCGGCGGGATACTCGGTGAGCCGGACCAAAGGATCTTCGGCTGGCGCACGCAGCGCTCAGCGCACTGCGGACCGACTCGGACATCATCCGCTTGTCGGCAGAGCTCCAACCTTCGACGATTTCAATGTGAGCGAGCGCCACCGAGGCCACGCTAGCGCTCACAGCCCAAGGGTGAAGCTCCGCGCGTCAATAGAGCCTCAGCGCTTCGTGGGGGTCGGCCCTCCTTTGATGCCGCGACGAGCATCTCGGCATTGCCGGCCTCGCTCCTCGCTTGCGCGGTCGCGAGACGCCTGCTCTGGTTCGGCCGGCCGTGGTGAAGCCGGCGCTGGTTCGCGACGAAAGCGGGCGCAGCGTTTGTCTCGGTGTTGGCGACGAGCAGGTGCTAACGCACGCGCGGGTCGACACCCGCTTTCTTTGGTTCTCGCGCGGGTATTCGCCGCTAACCCCGCCGCCGTGGCTGCCTACTGTCCGATATGAGCAGCGGGATCGTCGGCGGTCCGGCTGCTGCTCTCGTGCTTGCAAGATCCGGGTGTCTGGCTAGCACCGGGACTGTAGAGCCTGGCCGCGGAGCGGTCGTGGTCGCCGTCCCGCTATTCGCGCCAAGCAGGGAGGGTCTTTGCGTTTGAGAAGCTCGTGCCATTGTGGAAGCGGGTCTGCGCGCCGACGACCCCGGCTTCGCCAGCTCGTGCGCTCGCTGCGGTTATGCGAGGCCGTGTTGGTAGGCGTAGCGGACGGCTTGGGCGCGGTCGCGGGCGCCGGTCTTGTAGAAGATCCTGTTGATGTGGGTCTTGACGGTTGCGTTGCTGAGGACGAGCTTGTCTGCGATCTCGTTGTTCGATAGCCCGGCGGCGATCAGCTTGAGCACCTCAACCTCGCGTGGCGTGAGCTCGTCAGGGAGGTTTGCCCCCGACGGTGGCGCCGGTTCGCCGGCGGGTGTCGGCGGAGTGTGATCGAGGACGGCGGCGACGAGTCGCTGCTGGACGGCGGCGTCGAGGTGGGTCTGGCCGGCGATCAGCGCCCTGATCGCGTGCTCGATTTCCTCGGCGGTAGCGTCCTTGGTCAGGTAACCGCGCGCGCCGGCTTGCAGCGCGGGAAACAGGAACTCGTCGTCGGCGTAGGTCGTTAGCACCAGCACGCGCGTTTCGGGGAGCGAATCGAGAATCTGGCGGGTCGCCTCCGCGCCCTCGAGGCGCGGCATCCGCAGGTCCATCATCACGATGGCGGGCCGCGCGGTGCGGGCCCGCTCGACCGCCTCGACTCCGTCGGCAGCGGTCGCCACGACTTCGACGTCGTCGATCAGGCCGAGCAGCATCGCCAGTCCGTCGCGGACGACCGGCTGGTCGTCTGCGATCAGGACGCGGATCGTCACGCCGGTACCTCGATCTCAACCCGCCAGCCCTCGGCGGTCGGGCCCGCCGACATCGTGCCCCCCGTGCGCTCGACGCGGTCACGCAGCCCCTCCAGTCCTCGGCCACCGCCCATCCGGTCGCGCGGAGGGGTGGCCGAGACCCCGTTGTCGACCGAAAGCCTGATGCTGTCAGGCTCGTAGCGCAAGGTGACCGTCGTACACGCGCTCGGCGCGTACCGCGCGACGTTGGTCAGCGCTTCCTGCGCGCCGCGGTACAGCGCGAGGCTCGGATCGGCCGGGAGCGTCCGGGCCGAGCCCTCGATCCGCAGCGCGACGTCGAGGTTCATGTCGGCCTTGTAGCTGTCGATCAGCGACGGAAGCTGGGCGAGGGTAGGTAGTGGGTCTCCGCGCAGCGTGCCGACGGCCTGGCGGGCGTTGGCAAGTCCGGATTTGACGAGCTCACTGGCGCGGTCGATCGCCTCGTTGAGACGCGGCGCGGCGTGTTCGCGGTCGGCGAGCTTGCGCGCCCCCTGCAGCTGGATCGCGGCGCCGGACAGGGAATGCGCGAGCACGTCGTGCAGCTCGCCCGCGATTCGGCCGCGCTCGGCGATCGCCGCGGCGCGGGCCTGCTGATCGCGCGCATCCTGTAGCTCGGCCAACAGCAACTCGGTCTGGTCTTGGCTCTCCCGAGACCGCTTGAGGAACTGCGCCACGACCCCCAGCAGCACCGTCACCAACACCTCCGCCGCGACAGCCGACGACGAACTGCCGGCGATCGCCGTGACGACAGCGAGCGCCACGGTCACCGCGCCAGCCAGCGCGACGCCGGCCTTGAACGGCAGCCGAGTGATCGCCAAGAACACCGCCACACCGGCCGCGACGCCGGTAGCTCCCTTGAGCTGAAGCCCGCCGATCGCGGCACCGGCGGCGCCCATGATCGCAATCACGGCCGCCTGCAGCTCGAGGCTGCGCTCGGGAAAGCTGTCACGGATCGCGATCAACAGCGCCACGCCGAACACACACAGCGCGAGCGTCACCGCCAGTCCCTTGCCGTGCAGTCCAGGCACCGGATGGCTGTTGGCGCTGCCGAGTACCACCACCAGGATCACCGCCCACCCGAGCGGACGCAACGACCGTCGCTGGCGATCTAGGCGCTCCTGGGCCCGCGCGCGAGCCTCAGCAACCCGCTCGCTATCCGACCCTGAGCCTAGCTCTGATTCGGTCACCGCAGTGCGGACGATAGAACGCGATCCGGCCCGCCCGGGGCGGGCCGGATCGCGTGAGGTGGGAAGGTCGCTGGTCACGACGCGGCGGGGATCGCGACTTTGGACTGCATCGCCTGGCGGCCACGGAGCTGGACGATCGCGATCCGGGTGCTGACCTCGAGCAGCGCCATCATCACCAGCGCCACCGGCCAGGCGGCAGCGCCGATCTGGTGGGCGATGCTGAAGCTGGCGACCGCGTGGTGCGCGCCGTGGGAGAGGACGAACGCGAACAGCATCCGCGAGCCGATCCCCGCGATCAGCAGCGCCCCTGCGATCCAGCCCACCCGCGCGACCGCGAGACCATTCTCGCCAGCTCGGACGTGGGTAGCAAAGCCGCTGGCGACACCGAGCGTGAGGCCAACGGCCCCGAGCGCGGCGATCAGCACCAGATCATTGCCGGCAGTCGGGATCGAGTGCACATACAAACGTGCGACGTAGGCGACGATCGCCAGCGGGATGATCACGCTACGACGATCAAGCTCGCGCTCCCGAGCCTGACGGAAGACGATCAGGACAAACACTGCATTGATGAGGTAATCAGTAATGGTCATAAGCGCCATGATCTGCTTCAGGAACCCGCCTGTCGTCGGCCCGAGGGTTGAACCCCAGGTTGATTTCAGACCTAAACCCACGGGTTGACCAGCGGCAATTTCCCCACGCTCTGATGAACCCGCGCCACCAACATCGTCAACACGGGGGTAGGCCGCTTGCGGCCGTCAAGCGGACCGATCTCGACGGCACCGGCAAGCCGCAACATCTCGCGTCGCTCCCCGCGAAGCTGTCGTGGCGCGTACGTAAGCTGTCTCGCGTGCCGCGCTAACGCGAATCGCAACCGCCGAACGCGAGACGCCGGCGGCAACACAAGAGCAGGTCAATGAATGGGTCGGGGGCGCATTGTTACGATTGACGCCAGCCGTGACCCCAGCTTTCGAGGCGACCCAGGCTGTCCGCCGCGTCTATGAGCGGGAGGCGGCAAACTACGACCGTAACGTCAAGCTCCCGGAACGGCTGTTGTTCGCCGGTGGGCGCGAGTGGGTCTGCGCGCGGGCCGAGGGTGAGGTGCTAGAGATTGCTGTGGGTACGGGCCTCAACCTTCCTCACTACCCCGATGGCGTCCGACTTACGGGCATCGAATTCGTGCCCGCGATGCTGGACATTGCCCGTCGGCGCGCAGTCGAGCTGGGTCGGCCGGTCGAGTTGCGGCTGGGGGACGCGCAGGCGCTCGAGTTCGAGGACGCCACGTTTGACACGGTGGTGTGCACGCTGTCGTTGTGCACGATCCCGGACGATCGCGCCGCGGTGGCCGAAGTGAGCCGGGTGCTCCGTCCGGGCGGGCGGTTCATGCTGCTCGAGCACGTACGCAGTCCGGTCCGAGCGGTCCGGGGCGTCCAGCGGCTGCTAGCGCCGGCGTTCGTTCGCTTTGGAGCCGACCATGTGCTGCGCGAGCCGCTCGAGCACGTGCAGTCCGCGGGCTTCTCGATCGAGTTGTTCAAGCGCTCCAAGCTCGGGCTCGTCGAACGGCTGGTAGCGCGCAAACCCGGCCCACGCTGAGCGGGAAACCGCTCAAGCCGCTCGCGGAGCGACTGATCCTCCGGCATAGAGCGGAACATTGGTGCGCGCCCCGTGGCGAATTCGTGCACCGACACCGAAGCGGGTCTCGACCTTACTGGGCCGTCTCCCCTCCTCGCACAAACCCGCACGCCCTGCATCGCAGACGAGCAGGGTCGATCAATGCTCACGGCGTTAGCTGAAGGTTAACGAGCCGCAAGCACCAAAGCGGTCACGACGGCATCGACGCCAGCACTGCCGCAATAGGCGGAGGAGCCACGCTCGGGCCGGCTTTCCCCCGCGCAGTACTTCACGGCCGCGAGGTCGCGCACGCGCCTTGCGCGGAATTCAGGCTCGGCATGGCTGCTTCTATCGCCACCAAAGCGGCACTCACCATCCTGATCTGGCGTGCCGAGAATCCGGGTCAGGTCTCGATCGGCGTGTCAGTCGCCTTGCCCCACTCGACCCACGAGCCGTAGTACACCCGTACGTCTGGGTAACCGAGCAGGTACTTGAGCGCGAACCACGCCTCGCTCGCCCTGTTGCCGATCGTGCAATAGGTGATCAGCGCCTTGTCCTTGGTAACGCCCGCGTGCTCAAAGACGCCTTGCAACTCGTCGGCACCTGTCAGCGTCCCATCCTCGGCGCGCAGCAAGCCGATCGGAACGCTGACAGCGCCCGGGACGTGACCGGTCCGGCCTGCACCCTCCGTGGCTCCCGAGGGCCAGAACAGCTCGCCGTTGTACTCGCGCTCGGCACGCACGTCGACGACGAGCTGCACCGGGTCATCGATCGCGCTCCGCACCGCTTCGCGAGACGCAATTACATCGTCGCTCGCGACCACCGGTGGATGGGCGCTCTCCGCCACGGCTGGCGCGTCCGTGCTCCACTCGTGTCCCACCTGCGCCCACTGATCGCGCGGGCCCATGAGCATCCGCACGTCCTCGTGACCGTGCGCCCGCAGCAGCCAGAAACCGAGCGGGGCACTGTAACCGTAGGTGACCACGCACGTCTCAGGCGTTATCCCCGAACGCGAGAGCAAGCGTTCGAGCTCCGCGAATCCGACGGGCTTGTAACTCAAATCACGCAAATCCGTGTACGCGTTCCACAGGACCGCGCCGGGAATGTGACCCTCGTCGTAGGCAGCGCGGCTGACGTCGATCTCGACCAGCCGAACGCTCGGCTCGCCCAGATGCGCAGCGATCCAATCCACGTCAACCGTACTGCGTTGGCCACTCTCAGGGCTCATGCGCGCAGACAGACTTGCACAGCAAGCCTGCCGGATCAACCCGACGCGGACCGGACCGATCTCGGCCCCAAGCAGCCACAACGAACAGACCCACTCCGTGCCGTCGGCCGGCCCAAGCCGCTCGTGAGTGATCGACCGCTGCGATCGACAACCGTTGCAGACAGCTTCGTACGCCAGCCGGCGCTCCCCGCGTGAACAGCTCCAGCGGACCGAGGGCAGTCCTCGTAGTCCTGCCTTCGCTGCACGACAGGCATCTTCCCCTCGTCGGCGTCGACCCGCAACGCGCGGGATCCGCGACTTCGCACCGGGTCCCACCGCGGGGCGAGGAGGCCGAAGGCGTGGTCGCGCCCCTGATGCATCTGACCCGGTGGCGGGAGAGGAGCTGCGCTTGAGCCGCTGGTCGACTCGGATGAGCGTCGACGCAGCGGTGAGCGCGGTGAGTTGTTAGTCGGCTGCGTCGGGGCTGGGTCGGATCGTCTGGCCTACCTCGATCAGGTGGCCGTCCGGATCGCGGATGTAGCACCGGATCTCGGCCGCGTGCTGTTTGGGCGGTGTCAAGAGGTCGGCGCCGCGTGAGCTCCAGTCCGAGTACACGGCTTCGATATTCGCTACCCGGATGTTGAGGAAGCTGCTAACGCGATCGGGATCGGACGGGGTCTCGAGCGTGTCCGTAGGCTTGTCATCGGTTGTTCCACCGCCGACGTTGATGATGATCCAGCTGTTCGCCAGCGCTACGAACGAGGGCTCGCCGGATCGGATCGTCTCACCGCCCAGCACCTCGGTGTAGAACTGGCGTGAGCGCTCGACATCGTCAGAGACGATGAAGTGGGTCAACACGATCCCCTCGGCGGGAATCGGCAGCTTGGACATGACGGACCTCCTTGTTGGTTGGACCTATTGGCTGGCGGGGTTGGTTGCGAGTTCCACGGGGATGGGGGGTGTCGTGGCGGTTTCGCGGGTGTCGCTGGAGCGCAGCGCGATGATCGCGGCGGCAAGCAGGAAGATGCTGGAGACGAGTAGCGCGCTTTGGTAGCCGGAGGTCAGGGCGTCGGCCTTGGGTGTGTGGGTGGCGAGCAGGTGCTGCGTGCGGCTGGTGGCGATCGCTGAGAAGATCGCTAGCCCGAGTGCACTGCCGACTTGTCTGGCCGCGTTGAGCAGCGCGGCGGCGAATCCGGCCTGGTGTGCAGGGACGCCGGCGTTCGCGGCGATGGTTACGCCGACGAACACGGCGCCGGCACCGAGCGGCATCGTGAGCAGGCCGGGGAGTACGTTGGCCGCGTAGGTGCCGTGGACCGGGACGCGCGAGAGCCAGTAGATGCCGGCGGCGGCGAGCAGCGCGCCGCCGACGATCACCGGGCGGGTTCCGATCCTGCCGATCAGTTGCGTGGCGATGCCGGCCGAGATCCCGAACGCGGCGGTGACCGGGAGGTAGGCGACGCCGGCCTGGATCGGCGAGAAGTGCAGCACGTCCTGCATATACAGCGTTACGAAGAAGAACATCGTCAGAAAGCCGGCGAACGCGACCAGCTGGGTGACGTCGGCGGCCACGAGTCCCTTCACGCGGAAGATCGAGAACGGGAACAGCGGATGGCGGTGGCGAAGCTCGTTCACGGTGAACGCCGCCAGGAGCGCGGCGGCGCCCGCGAGCTCGAAGATCGTCTCCGTGGACCCCCAGCCGATCAGCGGCGCCCGGATCAGCCCGAACACGAGCAGCGACACCCCGCCTGTCCCCAACAGCGCCCCTTGGAGGTCAAACTCGCGACGGGGTACCCGCTCGTGGTCGTCGGCGGGCAGCAGCCGGAACGTCGCCAGCAGCGACAGCGCGACGATCGGCAGGTTTACGAACAGCACCCAGCGCCAGCCGGGCCCCTCGGCCAACAGGCCGCCGAGGGACACGCCCATGGCTGCGCCGATCGCAGAAATACCTCCCCAGATGCCGAGCGCGGTGTTGCGGTCCTTGCCCTCGGTAAAGGTCGTTGTGAGAATCGACAGGGCCGCGGGAGCCATGATCGCGGCGCCAACGCCCTGCGCGATGCGAGCGCCGATCAACAGTCCCTGGCTGTGGGCGAGCCCACCCGCCAGCGAGCAGACCGCGAACCAGATCAGTCCGGCGACGAGAACCCGCCGACGTCCCAGCAGGTCAGCGGCGCGACCGCCGAGCAGCAGGAAGCCCCCGTAGGTGAGGAGGTAGCCGCTGGCGACCCACTGCAGGTTCTGCTGAGAGAAATGCAGGCTGCGCTGAATCGACGGTAGCGCGACGTTCACGATCGACGTGTCGGCCACGTCCATGAACTGAATCCCGCAGAGCAAAAGCAGCGTCAGCACACCCAACCGCGTGCGCAACGACGAGACCTGACCAGAGTTCGCTGGTGCTTGCATCAAAGCCATCTTCAGACCCCCTAAGTTAGTTAGCTGACTGAGCATATCAAAGCGCTATCCTTGGGTTAGATGACTGACTCACCCTCCGCACAAGAGCAGGGCAAACGCGAGCGTTTAGTAGCGGGCGCGCGCGAGCTGTTCCATCAGCACGGCGTCGAGACGACAACGATCGCCGACATCGCGCGGGCGGCCGACGTCCCGGTCGGCAACGTCTACTACTACTTCAAGACCAAGGACGAGCTCGTCGAGGCGGCGATCGCCGGCCATGAGCAAGACGTCCACGCGGTGCTCAACTCGCTCGAGCGCCACAGAACGCCCCAAGCCCGGCTGAAGGCGCTGCTCCGCGCACTCACCGATCAGGGCGAGCTGGCCGCCCGCTACGGCTGCCCGCTCGGGAGCCTCTGCTCCGAGCTCGACAAACGCACCGACGGCCTCCACCAGACCGGCGCCCAGCTGCTCCGGCTCCCGATCGACTGGGCCGAGCAGCAGTTCCGGGCGATGGGCCGACGCGACGCCCGCGACCTCGCGATCGCGATGATCGCCTCCTACGAGGGAATCGCGCTGCTCACCAACACGTTCCGCGACCCCGAGCTCATGACCCGCGAGGCACGCCGCCTCGAGCGCTGGATCGACTCACTCGCCCTTCCGCCGCTCGCGCCCCGCTAACCGCGGAAACGCACACTGCCGCCGATCCAGTGCGATCGCGCTGGCGATGTCAGTAGCTCAGCTGCTCGTACCAGTCGCTCGGGCGTCCTTCGGCGGTGAGATCGAACAGATTCCAGAGCGGCTCGAGCGTGCCGACGTGACGCGGCTCCTGGTCGCCATCCGTTGGGGCGTAGAGGAGCTCCGAGCCCCAGAAATGGCGGATTGCGTCCGGGTCGCGGTGGAACACGTTGAGCATCGGGCGCTGGACTCCCTCAGCGGTCTCTGCGTGGTAATCGCGGTTGAATGTGTTGGTCGCTGAGGACACGAGACGCAAGCGACGCCAGCCGCGCTCTTCGGCGAACGTGAGCAGGCGTGGAAGCGACGTCTTCGCGACGACAACGAAGTTGATGTGCTGCCGGGCGTGCTCGGCAGCACCATCAAGCTGATCGAGCAGCGCAGTGCAAGAAGGGCACGGGCCCTCCCCTAGCGGCAGGGCTGCGGTCTTGCCGATCGCCGGTCCGGGGGAACTGTCGTCGGGATCGCGCGGGAACATGAAGCTGTAGATCACCAGGCTGTTCTTGCCGGGTTCGAACAGCTCCGACAGCTTCACGCTCGTCGCAGCGCCGTCGGCGCCAGCGCCCTGAAAGACGTAATCCTCCGGAACCGGTCCACCCGGCGGCAGCGCCCGCCGTGATCCTGCCACCGCCTCCATCGCCCGGCGCAGCTCGATCTCCCGCTCTAGCAATCGGTCGCGCGCCGCTCGGTAGTCCGCTGACTCGCCTGGGAATGTGACGTTCACGATTCTCCCTCCGTCGGATCCAAATCAACAGACCGGCTCGGCCGGCGAGACTCATCGGAAAGCGCCGACCGGCCGGACGAGACCCGCTTTGCTCCATCCGAGGTACCGCCGCCTGTTTAGGTGCGTCCCTCGCAATGCGCGGCCAGCAGGGCGCCCGCGGCTCGTGAGCCGGCCGCGATGTAAGGGCTGGCCGCCGGGTCGCCCTTTCCGCGGAGGCTGTCGCTCAAACGGTCTTGGTGCTGGGGCGTGGGCGGACCCGCTGGGTGCGGCGCTGAGAGCGGACATAGCCTGAGTGACGGTGTCACTGCCGGAGAGCCTGTTTCAGGCCCTCACGGCGGCGAGCTGGTGGCTATGCAGCTTGGTGAGGTTGTGGGTCATCATCACTAATCGCCACTCGGTGCGCACGGCGGCCCTGCCTCTTCGGAGAAACCGTGTGACACCTCTGTTATGGCGGGTGTGACCGAACACCGGCTCGATCGTCTGCATCCGTTTTCGATACAGCTGCTCACCGAGCGTCGAGGCGAGCACGTATCGCATCCAGCTGTAGCGACCGCCACTCCAGCCTGCTCGCTCCTTGCCGCTGCCGCTTCCGTCTGGCGGGATCAGCACCTGGATGTGCTTGTTGGCGATCACCTCGTCGATGTGCTCTTCGTTCCAGTACTGCGCGTCGGCGAGCGCGGTCTCGGGTTGGTCGGCGATCCCTGCCCGCTCGAGCTCTGAGATCGTCGCGGTGACCATCGGATCGAGCTGCGACCAGTCGGTGTTGTTGTTGGTGACCTCGGCCGCTAGCACGATCTGGCTCTCGTCGACGACCGCTTGGGCGTTGTAGCCCTGGACGTACCCCTCGCGGGCCTTCAAGCGCTTGCTGTCGGGATCGGTCATGTTGACCTTCCCATCCGGCACCTGGGGAGGCTGGTAGGGCTTCGGCGGGCCGCCAACCCGAATCCCACCGGCGGCGCGGCGCCGCTGCTTGAACTGCTCATACGCCTCGTTCCCACGGCACTCCGTGGCCAGGTCCTGCTCGAGCCGGTCCGCCGCGAGCAACAGCCGCTCGGCCCGCCGGCGAGCGATTGGATCCGGCTTCTGCCAGCGATGCTGCTCGAGCTGGCGGCGGGCCTCGCGCAGCCAGCCCTCCCGACCCTGAGTGCGCGCGACGATCCGCTCCTCGTCAAACACCAACTCCGGCCCGACCGATCCCTCATCCGCGGGTTCCGGGCCCTCGGTCTGCTCGTGCCGCAGCCTCTGCCTCGCCTTGCGGAAGAACTCGCGCCGCCCCTCGACAGTCTGAAGCTCCTCGGGCAGCTCGTCGCCACGCGCGTCCCCGTAGCGCTCGTCCTCGGCCTCGTCGGTCGCCTTGTGCTCAGCGAGGATCTCTTTGGCGAGCTGCTCGAAATCCCGAGTCGCGTCGGAGTTCGCGCTGCCGGCCATCCGGGTGCCATCGATCGCGATCACCTCGGGCTTCACCAACCCCGCCTCACCACACAACCGCAACACGTCACCGAACAACTCAGCGAGCGCCTGCTCGTGCCGGGCCACGAACCTTGCGATCGTCGCGTGATCAGGCACCAAGTTGCCAGTGATCACCCGGTAAGCAACGTCCTGGCGACAGTGACGTTCGATCGCCCGCGACGAACGCTGACCGGTCGCGTTCGCATACAAGACGAGCGTCACCATCACCGACGGCTCATACGCCGCCCGGCCGTGACCGTCAGTGCGGTAGGCGGCGTAGAACGCCGCCAGATCCAACTGCGCCACCGCGTCGATCACAAACCACGATCGCGGTAGGGACCGCCGTTGCCGACGGCCCCCCGCACAGATCCCAGCGTGCGCGTTAACGCACTGGGCTCCTGCCTTGGGTCTTGGCGTAGAAGCGAGGCTCGGGCCAGGGGTGCAGTATCTGAACGGGAGGTAGCCATCGTTCCGCGAGGAGATACATCCGCTGCCAGGTCAGCCGAGACCGCTGGCTGCGACGCCGCAGCGCCTTGAGCCAGTGCCGGATGATTAGCTGGCGGAAGGCGTTGATCGCCTCGTAGTTGTCGGGCACCGCGTAGTAATTGCAGTGCCCGCGCAGGACGCTGGCGAGCCAGCGGGCCTGCTCGGGAATGGGCAGATCTCGGCGTTGGATGAGCGTGGCCTTGACCTCGCCCAGCTTCGTCCGCATCCGCTTCGAGTCGGTGATTCGCTTGAGCTTGAACCTTCCCCTCCTGGTCTGCGCGCAGCAGTGCGTGAAGCCCAGGAACTGGAACGTCTCCGGCTTGCCGCGACCATGCGCCCCTCGGCGCTCGGCGGCGAACCGGCCGAACTCGATCAGGCGCGTCTTGTCCGCGTTGAGCTCCAAGCAGAACTGCGCGAGCCTGTCGCGGAGATCTGCCCAGAACCGCAGCGCGTCGCTCCGGTACTCGAACCCCACCACGAAGTCATCGGCGAAGCGCACGATCACTACCTCGCCGCGCGCGTGCCGACCTCTCCACTGATGAGCCCACAGGTCGAAGACGTAGTGCAGGTACACGTTCGCCAACAGCGGCGACGCTGACGCCCCTTGAGGGACACCCTCCTCACACGCCGTCCATGACCCCTCCTCAATGACCCCTGCGCTGAGCCATCGCTGGATCAGACGCAGGACCCTCCTGTCCGCGATTCGGTGCTCCAGGAACCTCACCAGCCACCGATGGTCAAGGCTGGTGAAGAACTCGCGGAAATCCGCGTCGAGCACCCAGTTCACATGCCTCGTCTTGATCCCAGCCGCGAGCGCGTCCAACGCATCATGCGGACGCCGCCCCGGCCGAAACCCATACGAGAACCCGACAAAGTCCGACTCGTAGATCGCATTCAGCACCTCGACCAGCGCCCGCTGCAGGATCTTGTCCTCCAGCGCAGCGACGCCGAGCGGCCGCTGCCGCCCGTCGGCCTTCGGGATGAACGCCCTCCGTGACGGCTTCGCCCGGTAGCCCCCGCGGTGGACTCGAGCGTGCAGGTCCCGAAGGTTCCCCTCGAGATTCAGCCCGTAATCCGCCCACGTCACGCCATCCACTCCGGGAGCGGCCTTCGGCCGAAGCGCGAAGTACGCAGCCCGAAGAAGGTCAACGTCGACGTGGTGCAGGAGCGCGGTGAACTGAGCATCCTTATCCTTCCGAGCCGCTCGGCGCACACGATCCAGGTCATTGGACACGCCAATCCCGGCTCTGAGTCCGGCGCGTGTTTCCCTGGCCGCGTTCCCCTTGGCCGGTCCTCTTCCCTCCACCACCTCCGCCACCCCGCCCTGGGCGTTGTTCGGCAGCTTCGCAGGTACTACAGGACCGTCTGACTTCCCACGATCGTCCATCACGGGATTACGGCCTCAGCCTTCCCCGCACGACCCACCCAACCATCACCACAAGCGGGTGACCGTGGGACCTCCCGGTTCTCGCGCATGGAGAGATCGCGCGCATGCACAGGTTCCCTGACCCCGCAGAGCCCGCCGACGGCTCGCGAAAACGCTGCCGGCGGTATTGCCTTCCGCCACCTGGACGGCGTCGGCGCCCTGAATGCAGGAATTTCGAGGCTCAATAGCCCAGCCTACGCGCACCCCTGTCAACACTTCGCCGACGCCCTCGCGGGCGCCGACGCATGACTCGGGGCCGTCGTGGATCGCTACACCTTCGACGTAGAGCCCTCTCAGCTCCTTCTCCATGCCGGTTTATCCCGGCGCTACCCAAGTGATCCGCCGGCAGCCAATCCCTGACATCCGGCGGCAACAAGAACCCCTGCTCACGACCACATTCAATGAAGTTCTGCGGCATCCCGGAATCCCACCGGTCGCCCCGGACGGAACCGCTTTATGCGACAGCCTCCGCGCAAAGGAAGGCCGTTGGAATCGACCTGCAGATGCTCGCGACGAGCGAAAGCAGGTCCGCGCTCTGCTGCTGGATCCGGCCAGGAGGAGAAGGCTGATCAGCCCGTTTCGGAGAAGGTGAAAGTGCCGGATCTGCGTGAAAGGGGAAGTATGACCCCGGCAGCGACGCTCCTGGTCTGCGAGACAAAACGGGTCGCCGCGTTGAGGACTCCTGGTGGGAGGGCTGCTGCTTGCTAGGGCGTGGGACTGCTAGCACCCTGGTGCTTGCGAGCGGAGCGCGAAATGGCTTATTGGTGGCGGACAGGTCGGACTCGCCTCGCTGGCACTTTAGGCCTGTGTTGGCGCGCCCGAGCGACGCCCCGGCCACAAGAGCGGGTCTTGAGCTGGTCCCCGCCATCGGCTGGGGCTCGTGCTCAGTGCACGAAGGCTTGCCCGCGTCCTGGCGCGGGCGGGTTCATAATGCAAGCGCGGGGCTGGCGGTTTTGTTTGACTACCGAGAGCGCTGTACAGAGCTGGCACATGCAGGATTTTTGCGGAGCCACGAGGAGATATGTCAATGATCGAGGGTGTTGCCGCGCGCGAGTCCGCGGGTCCGGTAGCGATTACGGCTGGCGGGCCGGCGGATTTTGAGGCCGACGTAGTTATCGTCGGGGGTGGGGGGGGTGGTCTAGCAACGGCGCTTTTCTCCCGATGGCTGGGTGATGAGGTGCTCTTGTTGGAGAAGGCGCGGGAGCTCGGGGGCACGGCGGTAAAGGCTGCGTTCTGGTACTGGGTGCCCAACAATCGCGCTATGCGGGAGGTCGGCGTCGAGGATCCTGAGGAGGACTTTCTACGCTACGTCGCACGGCTCGCGCGGCCGGAGGCCTACGATCCAGAGAGTCCGACGCTGGGCCTGAGCGAGTCGGAATTCGCGATGTGCCGGGCGTTTTATGAGAGCGCGTCTGTTGCGACTGAGCTGCTGCGGGAGCGCGGTGCGCTGGTGTATCGGCATTGCCCGGACGTCCCTGACTATTGGTCAGAGCTGGCCGAGGATAAGGCGCCGTACGGGCGCGTTCTCGTCCCCGAGGGTGCGCGGGAGTCGATGTCGGACGGTGGTCAGGTGGCCGTCGCTTCGATGAGCGCTGCCGCGCGGCGGGCGGGGGTCGAGATTCGAACGAGTCATCGAGCGCAGCGTCTGCTTACGGCGGATGGTGCGGTGGTCGGCGTGGAAGCCACGCGCGCTCCTGACGGCGCGACCGTCAGGGCCCGTGCGCGCAAGGCGGTGATTTTCGCTTCGGGCGGCTTTACGCACGACGCCGAGTTGCGAAAGAACTTTCTGTCGGTGCCAGCATATGGTGGGTGTGCGGCGGTCACGAATGAAGGCGACTTCGTCCGCATCGCGACGAATGTGGGCGCTCAGTTGCGCAACATGAACTATGCGTGGATGTGCCCGGTGCCGCTGGAGAAGGTCGTGGCCCGCCGTCCTGACCTGATCGGCATGTTCTCGGTCGCTGGCGATTCGATGCTGTTCGTTGATAGGACTGGCCGCCGCGTGGTCAACGAGAAGCTGCCTTATAACGAGCTGGCACAGTTCTTCTTTACCTGGGATCCGCTGGTCGGGGAGTACCCCTATCTGGTCCTGGTGTCGATCTGGGATGAGCGCAGTCAGCAGCATTCGGCCAGCGACGAGTACGGGCGCTTGATCGTGCCTGCGGGGGTCGACGATGCGCACGTGATTGGCGCGGGCACGCTCGAGCAGCTCGCCGGGGCGATCGCCGAGCGGCTGGAGCGCTACGCGCACTTCACCGGTGGTCTGCGTGTCAGTGAGGACTTCGCTACCAACCTCAAGGCCTCCGTTGCGCGGTTCAACGAGCTTGCTGCCCGGGGGGTGGATCAGGACTTCGGGCGCGGGGAGCGGCCTGTGCAGCAACTCTTCAATGGCGATGTCAAGGAGGAGCCGGATCGGAAGAACCCGACGATGTGGCCGCTGTCCGACAGTGGTCCCTACTACGCCGCGCTGGTTACGGGCGGCACGCTGGACACCAAGGGAGGTCCCAAGACGAACACCGACGGACAGGTCCTGAACGACATCGGGCGTCCGATTGTGGGGCTGTATGGAGTTGGGAATTGTGTCGCGTCGCCGTCGGCGCGAGCCTATTGGTCTGGCGGCGGGACGCTTGGTCCGATTCTTGCCTTCGCGTACCGGGCGGCATCGGCCGCGCACGCGGAGTCCTTCAAGGCTGCCCTCGCCCCTACCTCGTCATAGGAGAACGAGATGCTGAGCACCGAGACGATGACTGACGAGCAGCGCAAGTCGGTTGCGCTGGAGTACCTGAAGGCGTTTGACAACAAGGGGGTGACCTCGACGGGTGGCAGCATCCTCGACCTGTTCGCTGAGGATGCACAGGTCTACTTCCCAAAGTGGGGACTAGCCACCAGTAAGGAGGAGATCGGTCGCATGTTTGGCGATGTCGGCGCGAGGCTCAACTCGATTCGCCACGACTACGCAACGTTTAACTGGATCTTCTCCGGCGGTGACGTGCTCGTTTGCGAAGGGACCAGCTTTGGCGAGCACCAAGATGGGCCTTGGCGTGCTGGCGTGCCGGAATGGGGCGCTGGACGCTGGTGCGATGTGTTCGAGATCCGCGACTGGAAGATTCAGCGCTGCTTCATATACCTTGATCCCGACTACGCGGGACGCGACACAGCACGCTACCCCTGGTTGGCCCAGCAGGCCGCGGCGGTGGGGTAGAAGAATGGGACGCTTGGATGGAAAGGTAGCGTTGGTCACCGGCGCCGCGGTCGGGATGGGTCACGCGATCGCGGACCTGTTCGCGAGCGAGGGCGCCAGTGTTGTGGCGACCGACGTGCAGGACCCCCGGCCACCGTATGGAGACGAGGTGCGCTTCACGCAGCTCGATGTGAGCGACGAGACGGCGTGGCGGCGGGTCGTCGATGAGATCGTCGAGCGGGAAGGTCGCCTCGACGTGTTGATCAACAACGCTGGCGTGATTGCATATGAGCCACTTCACGAGTTAGCCTTCGATGAGTGGCAGCGGGTGGTGTCGGTGAACCAGGGGGGCGTGTTCCTCGGGATGCGCGAGGTTATTCCGGCGATGCGCCGAAGTGGCGGCGGCTCGATCGTGAACTTCTCCTCGATCTGGGGAAATGTGGCCGTTCCCGGTGCGCATGCCTATCACGCGACCAAGGGCGCAGTTCGGAATATGAGCAAGAACGCCGCGCTGACCTACGCCGAGGAGGGCATCCGGGTGAACTCGGTGCACCCTGGATTCATCGATACCCCGCTGACCCAAGCGCAGGCTAAGGACATTAACGAGCAGGTAATCGGGGCGACGCCGATGAAGCGCGCCGGGCGCCCGGAGGAGGTCGCATACGGCTGCCTGTTCCTGGCAAGCGACGAGTCCAGCTTCGTGACCGGCTCCGAGCTGGTGATCGACGGGGGATACCTAGCCCAGTGAGGTCCTTCACCCACACTGCGCTCCCGGAGATGTGGTGTTTGGCGCCCGTGCACCGCGCGGGGTTTGGCGGCAGAGGTGGACGCGCTCGTAGAACTATGAGAGAAACCTTCGGTGACGAGCGACCTCGCTGGCGCTCCACTCACTAAGGCGGTCGTCGTGAACTTCCCTGATCCTGCGCCCGATGGCGAACTTTGTGATTAACGACCGCTTGACGGCCAAGACCGCGCCCGACGCCAGGTACCGGTATAACATCCGCATACTGAGTGTCGCAACAACCTGCCTCGTCCGCCTGCAGGAGCACTCAACTTGAGCACTAGGATCGAGACCGACGTCCTCATCGTTGGTAGTGGGCCTGCCGGAGGCTCGTGCGCACTCTTCCTCAGCACGTATGGCGTACAAAATGTTCTGATTACGAAGTACCGCTGGACAGCCAACACCCCGCGCGCGCATATCACCAACCAGCGCACCATGGAGATCTTGCGCGACATGGGCGTCGAAGAGGAGGCCCGCAAGGTCGGTGTCCCGCAAGAGCTCATGGGCGACACGGTGTTCTGCACGAGCCTCGCCGGTGAGGAGTTGGCGCGCCTGCACACATGGGGCACCCATCCCCGCCGGCTGGCTGACTACACCCTGGCGAGCCCCTGCAAGCACCACGACATCCCGCAGACGTTCATGGAACCCATTTTGCTAAGCCATGCGGCCGTCCGCGGCACTCGCGTGCGCTTCGACACCGAGTACCTCACCCTCGAGCAAGACACCGACGGCGTAACCGCCACCGTTCGGGACCGCGTCAGCGACGGCACGTACGAGATCCGAGCGAAGTACCTCGTCGGAGCCGACGGCGGGCGGAGCAAGATCGCGGAGGACATCGGTCTCCCGATGGAAGGCGAGATGGATCTTGCCGGCAGCATGAACATCATCTTCGAAGCCGACCTCTCGAAGTACGTGGCACACCGGCCGAGCGTTCTCTACTGGGTTCTGCAGCCTGGGGCCGACGTGGGGGGTATCGGCTTGGGTCTGGTGCGAATGGTGCGCCCATGGTACGAGTGGCTGATCGTCTGGGGCTATGACATCAACGACAAGCCTCCCGAGGTCGACGAGGCGTTCGCAACCAAGGTCGCTCACGAGCTGATCGGCGACGACACCATCCCGATCAAACTCCGCGACACGTCGCTGTGGTCCAACAACCGCATGTGGGCAGCTCGCTACACCGAGGGCCGCGTCTTCTGCATGGGCGACGCCTGCCATCGCCACCCTCCGAGCAATGGGTTGGGCTCGAACACATCTATTGGCGATGCCTACAACCTGGCTTGGAAACTCGCACTCGTGCTGCAAGGCAAGGCCGGCCCATCGCTTCTTGAAAGCTACGACGCGGAGCGCGCGCCCATTGGCGCACAGATCGTGAACCGCGCGAACCGCTCGATCGAGGAGTTCGGTCCAATCTTCGAGGCACTCGGCGTGCTCGGAACTTCAGATCCCGAGCAGATGCAGCGCAACATCGAGGCGCGCAAGCTGGACACACCCGAGGCGGCTGAGAACCGAGCCAAACTACGGGAGGCGATCGAGCTTAAGAACTACGAGTTCAACGCGCACGGCGTGGAACTCGGACAGCGCTACCGATCGAGAGCCGTAGTGCCCGACGGCAGGCCCGAACCGGGCTACGACCGCGATCCCGAGCTCTACTACCATCCGACAACCTGGCCAGGTGCGCGGCTACCACATTGCTGGCTCGAGCACAAGCACCGCAAGGTCAGCACACACGATCTCGCCGCGAAGGGTCGCTTCGTTCTGTTCACCGGGATCGGCGGCGAAGCGTGGCGCGACGCTGCGACCCAAGTCACCGCTCGCACCGGCGTCGAGATCGCCACTTACATGATCGGACCCGGGCGCGAAGTTCTAGACACATACAGTGACTGGCAACGGCTCTCCGAAGTGCAGGAAAGCGGCTGTGTGCTCGTGCGGCCCGACGCACACGTGGCCTGGCGCACCGCGCAGCTCCCAGACGAACCAACCGCGACGCTGCAAGAGGTGCTGAACCACGTCCTTGGGCTCGCCCGGGCGGACCGCAGCATCACGAAGCCGGAGGTCCCGGCGATAGAGCAGCTGGGCCTCACCTAACGGCGCTCGCGGCACGCAGGCAAAGCGCTTACGACCGCCTGCTGATATCGCGGTTCGCTGTTCAACCAAGCGAATCGGTGCCTCGGCCGCCACTCCTCTCCGCGAGTCACATGAGAGCGACGCTGTCGATAACACAGCCCTCGTGGACCGCGCTCACGCCCGGTGGTTCGTGTGAGCACGACTCTCGGATGTGGGGCTATAACGGGGCGCGTCCGCCGGTCGACGCGGGTGCGTAGGGCAACAGACGCGCACACGGCGCTTTCGGTTTCGGTTTCGGTTTCGGGCGAGGGTGGGAGACTCGCTCCCCTAGGCTCGTCGGTCGCCGAGCCCGGTGTTCTAGGCGGCTTCCATCGCCTTGCCCACGCCGGCGCGCATCTCATCGGCGTTCATCACCGGCGCGAAAGTGATTTTGGCGTTAAGGCCAATGAAGAACGGCTCCGCGGCCGGTGGTATCTCGCTTGAATCCCGCATGTCGAAGAAGATCAGGCCGGTACGCATGCCTTCCTCCGATGTGAAGTAAGCGGCTTCTGCCTTCAGCGCCTCGAGCGCGTGGCCCACGATCTGCGGCAGGCTGCCGTCCTTGATCGCATCGTTCCCGGCGCCGGTCGGGATCTGGACCTTCATTAGCATTCGCATGTTCGGCTCTTCCTTTGTTTGTTGTTCTGCTTCGTGCTGACCCGACGCGACCAGCAACAGACAGACTGGATGCCGACACACGGCGCGCCCCGGTTCACAGAGCAGTACGAGCTGCCCTGGCCGATCCTACGCCCAGGTCAGCGCTCAGGTCAAGCGCGGCGCATTGCCCAGTCCACAACGATGCTGGCAACGACGACTCACGCACGCCGTCATCCAGCGTGTGGCGCCTCCGCAACCAGTCAGAGACCGATCCGACTAGACGTCGGGACGCTGCGCTCCCGCTTCTGCCTCCAGAACGATGCGTCAAATTCTTATGGCCGCAAGTGCTCGCTGTGGACGATGAGCCGTCGCGCACAGAACTTCGCGCAGTCCTGCTTTGTCGCCGAGGCGGCCGCCAGCTCGGCCGAGCGGCCCCGCGAAAAGCATTCGTCCGACGGCGCACGGATGCGTATCTCTGGACGATTGCGGAAGCCAGCTTCACCGCTGTCGTCGTCCGCGACGTCGGCTCTGTGTCTACCTAGTAGGCGCAGGTTGGGTGTTGTCGGGGCGTTAGCGTGTCCCTGTTTCGTCCCTTTGAGAGCGCCGGTGTGGGCCAGCCGGCTGGTGCGTTTCCAAGAGCAGCTTGCTCGGGTTTGAGTTACTCGTCGCCCTTCCGAGGACATTGCCCAGTCGTGATCGGGCGGGTCGGGGACCTCAAAATGGGTCGCCGGATGCTGCGGCGTCAGCGTTGCCCTGATCGGGTCAAGAAGCGCGGCCGGGCCGGCCGTTCCGGGCTGTCTGGTCGATCTGGCAGTCGGCAGCGTCTCGCCAGAAGAACCATCAGTGCTCGGCCACGCATGACATGCGGCAGGCGCGCGACATCATCGGCGTTCTGATCTCGCGCGAAACGATTCTTGCTCGGAGCGGGTGGGCGTGTAGGATGCTTCCCATGTTCGGGCGCGGGCGGTGTGTGGCGGTTGTGCTGGGGTTCGTACTGGCGGGGTTCCTGTTGCAGGTCGGTGCCGCCGGCGCGGTCCTCCGGCCCCACCCACCCAGGCCACCCCAGACCAGGGCCGAGACCCAGCTCGTGTTGAGCGGCCTCGGCGAGGGCACGTCGACCCACGGGTTCATCGCCAACGCGGACAACAGTTCGTTCAACCCGGTCAATGAGGCCTATCCCATTAGCTCGACCGCGCCCGCCGGTTTCAGCCCCAAGGACGAGCCGTTCGCCGGCATCATCCATGGCCAGCCGACCAGCGGCGGCCCGGAGCTGAACATGTACTGCATCGACATCTACACCCTGACGTGGCCCGGACTCGGGTACGTGCTGGGCGAATGGAACAACGAAGTCGTCCCCAACGTCGACTACGTGGCCCGGCTGCTCAACGAGTACTACCCCATTAATCCCGACGCACCCGCCGGGCTGAATAACGCCCAGAAGGCGGCCGCCGTGCAGGCGGCCATCTGGTACTTCACCGACCGGTATGTGCTGAGCAGCGAAGACACGCTCCACAACGAGGTGGCCGCCATCGTGGAGCACATCCAACGCGCGGGACCGCTGCCCGTGGAGCCGAAGCCGAGCCTGAACATCGAGCCGAAGCACGTAAGCGTCCCCGCTGGCAAGCTGGCGGGACCGTACACGGTCACCACCAGCCACCCGCCGGCCACCGTCACCGCCACCGGCGGCGATATGTTCAGGAACGCGGAAGGGACCGATCCGATCGCCAACGGCACCGAGGTGCAGTCCGGCACCAAGATCTGGCTGCGCTCCACGGGTGAAACCGAGGCGGTGCTGGAGGCCACCTCGCAGGCCACCGTCCACGTGGGCAATGTCTACGTCTACGACGGCTTCACCAGCGGGGTCACCGACGCCCAGCACCTGATCCTGGCCGAGGAGGGCACCCTGCGAACCACCGTCCACAGCACCGCCGAGTTCAAGGCCCCCGGCTCGCTGATCGTGGAGAAGACGATCGAAGGCCAGGCGGCCGGATCGCAGGCGGACGTCGTCATCCACGTGGCCTGCGACGATGGCAAAACCTATCCGGACTTCGTCATTCGCGCCGGCACGCCCGCGGGTACGCACTCCAAGACCTACTCCCCCATCGACCTCGGCACCAAGTGCACGGTCACCGAGACGAAGAACGGCGCCACGACGGGTACCGAGGTGGTGGTGACCGGGGACGGGCAGGAGGTGACGATCCCGTCCGGCGACCACGAGACGGTTCACATCACCGATACCTATCACCACGTCGGCTCGCTGCTAGTGCGCAAGACGATCGCCGGTCCGGGGGCGGGCCAGCAAGGGGAGATCAGGATCCACTCGGAATGCGACGGCAAGGCCCTGACTCCCGACTTCGTCATCCCCGCCGGGACTCCCGCGGGCGACCAGACCCAGCAATACGACCACATCCGGGTTCCGGCCACCTGCAAGGTGACCGAGACCGTGGACGGGCACAGCAGCACGGTGTCGGTCGACGTCGAGGGGAGCGGCCAGACCGTGTCCGTCCCGCCCGGTCACATCGCCGAAGCGGACGTCAGCGACACCTACGGGCTCGTCCCGGGCGAGCTGGAGGTGACCAAGAGCATCGCCGGTCCCCTCGCTGGCCACCAGGGGACGATCGTGATCCACACGGTCTGCAACGGCACGCCGCTCACCCCTGACTTCGTCATCCCGGCAGGGGCCGTCGGCGACCACTCGTACCTCTACTCTGGTGTCCCCACGCCGGCCAGCTGCGTGGTCACCGAGACCACGAACGGGGCCACCAGCGCCGTCTCGGTCGTCGTCGCCGGCAGCCCGCACACCACCACCATCCGGCCCGGCGGGAGTGGAGCCACCACCATCACGGACACCTACGGCGCCACCCCCGGCTCGCTGCTCGTCACCAAGACGATCGCCGGCTCGAGCGCGGGCCACCAGGGGCCGGTCACCATCCACGTGACCTGCGACGGCACCGCCGTGTCGCCGGACTTCGTGATCGCCGCGGGGACGCCGGCGGGCAGCGTCTCGCACAGCTTCGACGGCATCCCGGCAGGCTCGAAGTGCACGGTCACCGAGACGGCGGATGGCGCCACCACCCGGGTCATGGCGACCGTGTCTGACAACGGCCAGCAGGTGACCGTCCCGGCCGGCAAGGTGGTACCCGTGAACGTGATGGATGTGTACCAGGGCACGTCCGGCACGCTGAAAGTGATCAAGACGATTGCGGGCCCGGCCGGCCGCCGGCACGGTCGCGTCGCGATCCTGGTCGCCTGTGGCGGTCCGCTCCACACCTACGCCTTCGCCATCGGTGCGCACGTTACCGGTTCGGTGTCACGCTATTTCAACGGCCTCCCGGACGGATCTCGCTGCACCGTCACCGAGACTGCGAACGGCCACACTGGAACGGTGGGCGTGGTCGCCACCGGAAGGCACGAGACGACCATACACTCGGATCGCAGTGCCACCGCTCATCTCACTGACACCTTCTCGCGGCGGCGCCCCAAGCCTCCAGCGGTTGGACTCGGCTGAGTGACTTCCGGGCCGCCTGTTCCCCGCGAGATTTGAAGAGCGGGCTCGGCGCGTACTGCCTTCAGCTTTAGGAGAGCGGCGTCGCCGCCACGCCAAGCTGAGGTCCTCGATGCCGGGGGACGGGTCGCCGCTTCGGCTTTCCCGGCTTCGCGCCGCATCGACCGGGAGGCGCCGCCCCAAGTCGAAGTGGGACAGGCGACGAGGCAGGTTGGCACCCTCCACGGTCGCCTCCGAACCAACGATCCTCCAAGCGCTAGTTCACCCACAACGCGTAAGTCTCGCGTCGCACGTTGAGATCCAGATCTCTCTCCGAGGACGCCGGACGCGCCGGCGGCGCGCTGGTTGGGGCACGACGACGTCCCTGCAGCAGCCAACCAAACGAGATGGCGCCGTAGACGAAACGGGGAACCGTCAGATGCCCTGACGATTCCTAGCCTGGGCCTAGGCGCGAGCGCCACCGCCGGCGGCAACGACGCGGCCGGGCGCCGCTCTCGCAATCGGCCGGAGGTACGCATCCGCGATCGCGCCGCCGGACGCGTGCTTTTGACGGGGCCGCTGGGCCGAGCTGGCGGCTGCCTTGGCGACCAAGCGCAGGTCTGCGATGACGCGGCGCTAGGTACCGACGAGCAAGCCGGCGCACTCACGGACGGTCAGCGTCACTCCTGCTTTCCGCTGGGCGGTAGCCGGCCGGTCGGCGCGACGGCGAGGCGGCCCAAGAGACGAATATCGGCAGCCGCCGTGACGATCGATCACTTCCGCAAAGTCGCCGACAGGGTGGTGATGGGCCGGCTTCTGCTTCGGACGAGCGTCCGACCCAAGGGGGAGCTGCGTGACGAGCCGGCCTGTGCGTCAGACGCTCTGGCCTAGGTACGAACCACAATCTCATGCTTCGCCTGAGTCCCGGCGGAGGACGCGTGACCGTCGTGTGGACGCGGTCAGGGCCCGGGAGACTCGACCCGCGCCCAGTCGACTATGTTGCTGCCGCCGGTGATCACGGCACCGCTGTCGAGCACAAGGATCGGCACCCCACGCTGGCCGCTTAGCCTCTTGATCTCAGCCCGGTCCTTGGCCCGCGACGGCCATGTCCAAGGTTTCGCGATTCCGCCCTTGACCCGACGCGTCTCGAAGGTGTGGCCAGCGTTCTCGAGCGCCTCGCTGGCGTCGCGACAGGGATGCTTGAACGAGCTGCCGCTGCGGCAGGTGTAGAGGACCATCACGGCCAGGGTATCCGAGCACCGTCGAGGGTTTGCGGTCGAGGCATAACGTTGGACTGCGCGTAGCATCACTGATGCTCCTGGATCATCCTCGCGCCGGTGAGTTGTCCGGCATGCAAGTCCTCCGGGTTTGCGATCGCCGTATCGAGTCGGACTGACAGTTGAGCGTCGGCTGCCGCGGCGGGGTAAGGCACGATGGTGCCCACGAACGGAGCGGAACCCACACTTCTCCTCCGTCGCCGCACCGGACGCGATGGCTCGACTGCTGCTCAGAGAGCTCGTCGGCCAAACGGAGAACTCTCCAGCCGGGAGTTAGCGCCCGGCAACGCAGCTCGTGCTTCGTGGGAGGGGAAGTGAGGCGCGCTCGGGGCCACCTGCCTCGACGCGTCGTTCATTTAGGCGCGGGCAATAGTCTTACGCCGTGGCTGAGCGGCCGAACATCCTGTTCTTTCATGTCGACAATCTGGGGTTCGGGGAGTTGAGTTGCTACACGGGCGGACCGCTTCGGGGCGCGATGACGGAACGGATCGACGGGTTCGCCGATGACGGGTTCCGTCTGACGAACTACTGTCCGGAGTCGCAATGCACGCCGACGCGTTCGGCGTTGATGACGGGTCGCTATTCGGTCCGTTCGGGTAACCACACTGTGCCGATCGGGGCGCCCGAGGGGTGGGGTCTGGTGGCGTGGGAGAAGACGATCGGCGAGCTTTTGTCAGAGGCTGGGTATGCGTGCGCGGTGTATGGGAAGTGGCACGTTGGTGAGGGACCGGGCGTTGGCCGACCGACAAGGGGTTTGCCGAGTGGTACGGGCCGCCGCGAACCTACGACGAGGCGCTGTGGCCGACCGATCCGTTCTATGACCCCGGGCGCGACCCGGTGTCGCGGATGGTCGAGATCACGTGGGGCGAGCCCGATGTCACCGAGACAGAGCTGCTCACGCTCGATGTGCGCCGAGACTGCGACCTCGAGTTCTTGCGGCGGGCGGCGAAGTTCATGCGTGGCGCAGTCGAGGCCGACAGCCCGTTCTTTGTCTACTTCAACCATTCGTTGATGCACATGCCGGTGATCCCGCGCGAGGAGTTCAAGGGCACAAGCGGCCAAGGCGACTGGGCCGACAGCCTGATTGAGCTCGACGCTGACTTCGGGGCACTGCTGGACCTCGTTGACGAGCTCGGGGTGAGCGGGAACACGGTCGTCGTGTTCGCTGGCGACAACGGCCCGGAGGACGTGCTGCTGTGGCGCGGCACATCGGGTTTTTGGGAGGGCTCCTACTTCGCCGGTAACGAGGGCAACCTGCGGACCCCGTGCATCGTGCGCTGGCCCGGGCAGGTTCCCTGCGGCCGGGTCAGCAACGACATCATGCACGTCACCGACTGGTTCACCACGCTCCTTCGAGCCGCCGGCGCGACCCCACCCACCGACCGCTATCGACGGGGTCGACCAGCTCGACTGGCTATGCGGCCGACAGGACGCCTCGCAACGCGAGGGGTTCATCTACTGGATGGGGCCCGAGATGTACGGCGTCAAATGGCACGACTTCAAGCTTGTGCTCGTTCTGCAGAAGTACATGATGGATTCGGCGCAACGACTCGCGACCCCGCACGTCATCAACCTGATCACCGACCCCCAGGAACGCGAGCCGGTCAGCCTTCCCTACCTGCACACCTGGACCGCCACCCACTTCAACCAGATCATCGCCGAGTTCCAGGCCAGCGTCCAACGCGAGCCACTCACACCCGCAGCCGCACCGCTCGACCACGTCCCTACACCGCCGAGGACCAACGCCGGACAACCCTGAACCGGTCCTCCTCGCCGTCTTCCGCCCCGGATTCACCGCAGCAGCGTCGATCCCGCGCTCAGCGACAGTCGTGACGAGTCGGCTCGAAGTCTGAGACACCCGCTTTGTCGCCCGCGCAGCGGCGACACTCCGGCTGCCGCTTCGCGCCAGCACTGAGGCTAAGCAGAAATACGCGTCTTCCCGAACGGACCTCGCCACACGACTGGAGAAGCGCTACTTGGTGGCGCGGGAGTGTCCTAGGAAGTGTGTAGGCATGAACGAAAGAGACGTTCATGTCTTCAATCAAAGAGAAGAACTCATCCCAGCGAGCGAGGGTTCCCCGCCGTCCTGGCGCCGGCGAGCCGCCAGGCGAGCTGGCGCCCTCGCCTGGGATTCTTGACAGCGTGCCCGACGAGATCCCTCGCAAGCTGTCTGATGATGTTGTTGACGAGCTGCTGGCCGGTGCCAAGACCGAAGAGGAGATCGTCGGGCCCGGCGGCTTGTTGGGAGAGTTGACCAAGCGGCTGGTCGAGCGAGCGCTCGAGGTCGAGCTCACCGACCAGCTGGGCTATGAGTCTCACCACGAGCCGCCGGGGGGCACGGGGAACACCCGCAACGGCGCGACGGGCAAGACGCTGCAGACCGAGCACGGGCCGGTCGAGATCAAGGCTCCGCGGGATCGTGACGGGAGCTTTGAGCCGCAGCTGGTCAGAAACCGCCAGCGGCGGTTCGAGGGGTTCGACGAGAAGATCCTGGCGCTGTATGGCCGCGGGATCTCGACCCGGGATATCGAGGCTTACCTACGCGAGCTCTACGGCGTCTCGGTCGGGCGGGATCTGATCAGCCGGGTCACCGACGCGGTCATCGACGACGTCCGCGAGTGGCAGTCACGAGCGCTGGAGGACGTCTACCCCGTCGTGTTCCTGGACTGCATGGTGGCTCAAGGTCCGCGACGGCGGCACGGTACAGCGTCGCGCGTGTTACCTGGCGTTGGCGATCACGATCGACGGTCAGCGCGAGGTGCTGGGGATGTGGTTCCAGGAGTCGAGTCGCCGGGGGGAGTTTCACCCCCCGGCGCTCACAGATCCCGGCGTGAGCCTCTCGACTCACCGGGCTCCTGTCATCCAACCATCGACCGTGTCGGCAACGCCCAATGGGCGAACAGTCCGGGGTCCCGTTTGGCGATCGTCTCAAGGAACCTCGACGCCCGCGTGCGGTGCCGGCGCAACCGTTTGTATTTCCGCATGGCCCAACGCACCAAGTAGTGGTTGATGCGCCTGAGAGTCCAGATCAGCTCGGTTCGGTAGAAGCGACCGTAATAGTTGATCCAGCCTCGCACAGTCGGGTTGATCTGCTGCGCGATGTCGGCGAGGGTCGCCCCGCTCCACAGGTGCAGCCGCCAGCGCTTGATCGTGCGACGCATCTCCTTGCGGGCGTCGCCTGAGACCGCCGGGATGAAGCTGACGAACTTCTCGCCAGCCCGATTCCGCGCTAGTCGCGGACGAAACGTGTAGCCGAGGAACGTGAACTGCTCGTGCTCGTGAGAGCCGGTGCGGTTCGAATCCTTGCAATACACGATGCGTGTCTTGTCCAGATTGAGCTCCAGACCGACCTGCGCCAACCGCTCGATGATCGCGTCACGCACGATCTCGGCTTGCTGCTCGCTATTGCAGTGCAGGATTTCATCGTCCGCGTAGCGCTCGAACGGGACGTCCGGGAACTCCCGGCCGAGCCACAGATCGAGCGCGTAGTGCAGGAAGATGTTCGCCAGCACGGGCGAGATCGCGGAGCCCTGCGGGCTGCCGCGATCCCTGGGCTTCAGGGTGCCGTCCTCCGACTGGATCGGCGCTTTGAGCCACCGCTCCACGTAGAGGAGGATCCACCGCAGGTCGGTGTGGTGAGCGACCGCCTTCAGAACGAGCGAGTGATCGAGCGAGTCGAAAAACGACTTCAGATCCAGATCTAGAACCCAGTCGTACTTCCAACACCGCTGCCGGCATGTCCGCAGCGCGTCGTGGGCCGACCGTCCCGGCCGATACCCGTATGAGTCCGGGTGGAACACCGGCTCCACCTCTGGCTCCAAGTACAGGTAGGCGACCGTCTGGGCGATCCGATCCGCGACGGTGGGCACGCCTAGCGTTCTCACGCCTCGTCCGCCCTTCTTCGGTATCTCAACCGCCCTCACCGGCGGCGGGATATAGCTCCCCGAGGACATCCGATTCCAGAGCTTGTAGAGGTTCCCCTTCAGGTTCTCCTCAAACGCCTGGATCGACTCCTCGTCGACCCCTTCGGCCCCCTTGTTGGCCTTGACCCTACGCCAGGCCTCCCAGACCAGCCGCTTGGAGATCGCAAACGGCTTGCCGTCAGGCTTCGGCTCGCTCACCGGCTCCTCCCGCATGATCGCGGTTGGCCACCGACCGAGCCAGGATGACCAGCCCCCGTCGCTCCACCCGTATTACCAGGCTTCACAGCTACCACGAGGCTGTCCGCCCCTGTGCCCCGCATCGCTACTCTCCCCCTCGCGGATCAGCCACTTGGGGTTCTCGCTCCAGACGACCAGCCGCAGGCCAGACCTTGCGCCACTGGCCAGCCATCCCATCGGGACGACAGGTTCACACGTTCCGCACCAGAGCCCAGACCAAGCTCGCGCCACCTCCATGCCGGACACCGCCTGGCCACTAGGCAGGCTCCCGCCAGGCTCATCCCGGGCTCTCGGTTCCGCCCGGTTTCGATGTCGTCTTGCTTGCCTTTCGACACGTCGTCAGTGGTTCGCTTGCGCTCGCCTTCTTGGCCATACCTGCCGCGCTCACGGACGCGACTTTTCCGCGACGCTCAGCACGAGCGGCTCTTGACCGCCGCACCTCGCGGTGGTTTGCGACCTCCCCCTGCAGGGCGGTCGCGGAGGACCACCAGCCGAGTCGACTGGCCCCTCCATCTCCGATGCAGCACCGCATCAGCTAACCGATCTTCTACATCGACTCTCTCCTTTGCGTTTCGTGTTCGCACGACCGAGGGCGCCAAGTTCTGGATGCAGGTGCTGACCGACCTCAAACAGCGCGGCGTCCAGGACATCCTGATCTGCTGCGTGGACGGCCTGCAAGGCTTCCCCGAGGCGATCGAGGCTGTCTTCCCCCAGACCGTGGTGCAGACCTGCATCGTGCATCTGATCCGACACAACCTGAAGTACGTGCCCCGGCGCGAGTACGACAAGGTGGCCAAGGACCTACGACTGATCTACACCGCGGTCGACGCCGACGCCGCCCAGGCCGCGCTGGAGGCCTTCGATGAGAAGTGGGGCCAGCGGTTCCCGGTGATCACCCAGGCCTGGCTGAACGCCTGGGAACACGTCATCCCGTTCATGGCCTTCCCACCCGACGTGCGCCGGGTGATCTACACCACGGATGAAAGTGTCAAGTCCCCGGCTCAATTTCACGGTCTGTGTTCGAGACGTTCTCCGGTGCTTGTGGGCGAGGTTGGTGTCTGCGAGGGTGTCGCTCGCCGGCAGGGACGCCGGCGAAACACGGGTTCGGATGAGGTTCGGCCGAGTGCGGGCGTGCGAGGCTCTCGCCCCCGGAGGGACGGCGGTTGGCAGGAGGCGGTGTCGGGGTTAGGCTTTGCTCAGGGCGTGGTCGACCCCGAGCGAAGCGCAGGTTCTGGGACTGATGCCTGCCGCGCAGCTTGCCCCGCAGAGGGCCTTTTCAGTCGCGTCCCATTGGCGGCGGCCACGCCCGGTTTGCCAGGTCCGCGAGCCTGCCAGTCTGCGACCTGTTGGCGGTATGCGTGTTCGGCCTGCTCGGCGAGCTCCAGCTCGCGTTGCCGGACTTCTCTGAGCGAGTAGTTGGCGGCGGCGCCCTTCTTGCCGGGGTGGGCGGGCATGCCGGCGCGGAGCTCGAGCGCGCGGAGCTTCTTCTCGGTCAGGGACTGCCGGGCGAACGCGTAGTCCTCGCCGCGCTCGATCATCGTCCAGCACAGGCACACGAGCTTGCGAGCGGTCGCGACGATCGCGATCTGCGTCCCGCGGCGCGCGCGGACGCGTTGATAGAACGCCCGCAGCGGACCGGGGATCTTCGAGGCGGTGAATGCGGCCTCGACGAGCATCCCGCGCGCGTGCGCACGCCCGTTCTTGGTGATCCGCCCGTGCGACGCGGCCTTGCCGCCGGACTGCCTGACGCGCGGGTTGAGCCCGAGATAGGACACGAGCTGCTCAGGTGTGCGAAACCGGCGGAAGTCCCCGACCGCTGCGATCAGCGACAGCGCGACGGTCGCGTCCACGCCCGGGATCGTCATCAGCTGGCGAACCTCCGGTCGCTCAAGCGCGATCCGGCCGAGTGCGGCGTCGATGATCCGTAGCTCCTGAGCGTGGAAATCGAGCTGGCGCAGCAGCGCCTCGACCGCATGATGCTCGTCCGCTGGAAGGTTCTGGTCGCCCAGCCAGCAGCGGCCCTTTACCCCGAACAGATCTGAGAACGGGCAGCGGTTCACCAGGTTGCGGTGAAGGATCGCCTGGATCTGGTTCTTCAGTCGCGTGCGCTGCCGGACGATCTGCGTGCGCCGCGCGACCTGCCGGCGCAACGCCTGCGTGTCCTCATCAGGAACCCACACCGACGGCAAATAGTCCGCCGCCAGAAGCTCAGCCAGCACGGCGGCGTCGACCTTGTCGGTCTTGACCTTCGCCTCGGCGATCGCGCGCGTCTTCATCGGATTGGACACGATCACCCGGGCCACGCGGGGTTCGATCGCGCGGACGATCGCGTGGGTGTTGCACGTCGCCTCGATCGCGACCTCATCCTCCGGACCCAGGCTGTCCGCGAACACCCGCAGGCTCTCGCCACAGATCTCGACCTGCCCAGCATGTCGCACCTGTCCGTTCTCCCAGATCGCGACCTGCGCGAACTCGCGATGCACGTCCAGACCGATACATCTCCGTCCCACCACTTCACCTCCATCCACGACGCGTTGATGATGTGGGAGCAGGCGGGCGAACGACACCTACGGATCCGCGCTCACGGCGCAACCGGGCAAGTCGCAGGGGCGGCCAAGTACTAACCCGCGCTCGAGGCGCAACGTATAAGAACGGCCTGCCCAACCGCGTTCGCTCCCGGATGCCCCGCGGCCCGGACGGTCGCACCGTACCCACCAGGCCCTACACGCTCAATACCTGCAACAGCCCGGTCGAATGGGCGCGGCGACATCTGGTGCCTTTCATACCGGATACAAACTCCATTGAAGCGCTGAACCGGCAGCTGCGCAAAGCGACCAACACCAAAGGACACTTCCCCAACCAGGAGGCCGCCCGCAAACTCATCTACCTCGCCATCGCCAACGCCACCCCCAAGTAGACAAAAACCGCCGGCTGGACAAAAGCCCTCCTAGCGCTCAAGATCCACTTCGGAGACCGACTGCCCCACTAACCGCCTACACACTTAGTCGGACACCCTCGGTGGCGCCGTCGGAGGGTACCGAGCCGCGACGGTACTGGCCTTCCGCTGGGTCATGGGCGAGTGCACTGGTGCAGGTTGTCGACCATGTCGGCTTCGTTGTCCGCGCGCGGGGCCCCGCGTCGCTGCCGGCGCGGGCGTTCCGATCAACCGTCGTGGGCGAGCAGGGAGAAGCGCTTCGACCTCCACGCTCGGTAGTCGCTGCCTGAGCTGCTCGATCTCGGTGTCACTGTCCTCGAGCACGGCGTGTGGCCAGGCGACGCGCCGGTAGGCGGCGACGACGGTACGTGGTGTACGACTCGCTGGACGTGATGGATGTGCCGGCTGCCGTCAGGGTCGCGTTGCTCGCCGCGGCGACTATCGACAGCTTGCGGGCCTTCGGCCACAGCCATCACCGTGGGACTCGCTGGCACACGACGAACTCTGCCAGGATGAGGCGTTGTCGCCGACAGGGGTGCGAGGGACGACTCCTCCTCTGGGTCCTGTCTGCCAGCTCGGGGAGAGGCGGCGTTGTGAGCGTTCTGGACGGGCCGGTAGGATCGGTGCGTGGCCGCTGACGATGTAGCGTTCGCGGGCTTGGCCGGGCAGATCGAGCTGGTTCGAAGCGGCGCCGTCTCCTCGCGGGAGCTCGTCGAGCTGTCCCTCAACAGGATCGAGCGGATGGATCCCGAGCTCAACTCCTTCGCCGCCGTGTCTGGCGAGCGCGCGCTCCAGCAGGCGGCCGAAGCCGATGCTCGGGTGGCCAAGGGCGAGTTTCCGCCGCTGATCGGCATCCCGATCGCCGTCAAAGACGAGATCGACATCGCCGGCGAGGTCACCAGCCGTGGGACTGGCGCGTACACGATCCCCGCGCCGGCCGACGCCGAGGTCGTCGGTCGGCTGCGGGCGGCGGGCGCGATCGTGATCGGCAAGACCAACATGCCGGAGCTCGGGCTGTGGCCGTTCACCGAGTCGATCACTTGGGGAGTGACCCGTAACCCGTGGGACCTGGAACACACGCCGGGAGGCTCGAGTGGCGGGTCAGCAGCCGCGGTGGCAGCCGGGCTCGTCCCAGCGGCGCTCGCCGCTGACGGCGCCGGCTCGATCCGGATCCCGGCGGCGTGCTGCGGGTTGTTTGGGCTCAAACCGCAGCGCAACCGGGTGCCGATGACTCCGCATTACGCCAATGGCGTGCAGTGGGTGGTGTTCGGCGCCGTGACGCGCTCGGTCCTGGATACGGGGGTCATGCTCGACGTGCTGAGCACTACGCGGTCGCCGGGCTTCGCCCAAGCGGCCAGGACACCGCCGGGGACCCTGCGCGTGGGCGTTGTGAGGGGCTTTCCCGTCGGCGCTCCCGGGAGGCTGAGCCACGAGGTCAGCGGTGCCCTGGACCGCGCCGCGGAGCTACTGGGCTCGCTCGGGCACACCGTCGCCGAACAGAAGATCGACATGCGCCCCCAGGACACGGCGGTGATCCTCGGGCTCATGTTCCGGTTCATCCGCGAGTTGGTGCTTGACGTGGAGCGTCCCCAGCGGCTCGAGCGGCGCACCCGCGCCTTCGCCAGACCAGGAGCGCTCATCTCCGATCGCACGAAGAAGCGCCTGCTGCAGGGCCAAGACAGGCTCGCGGAGCGCCTCGGCAGGCTCTTCGACGATTACGACGTGCTCCTGACCCCGATGATGTCCGAGCCTGCTATGCCCGCCGGCATCATGGAGGGCCGCGGGGCCACGGCGACGTACTTCTGGGAGAGCGGGTGGGTGCCGTTCACGATCCTCTGGAACGTCACCGGCCAGCCAGCGGCCTCGGTGCCCGCCGGATTCTCATCGCACGGTCTGCCACTGGCGGTCCAAATCGTCGGCAGGCCCAACCACGAAAGCACGCTACTCTCACTCGCCGCGCAAATCGAGGCCGAGCGTCCGTGGACCCGCCGACCCCCGGCGCTCGCCGCGATTTGAACCCCGCTAGCAGCCGCGTACGCAGTCTCGACCGCCCGTCGGGCGCGTGCTCGCGTAGGAAGAATCTCGATACCTGACGCAGGGCTCGATCACTGCTGCAATGTCGCCGAGGGAGCCACGATGCGCGGGCTACTGCTTCTGAGTCTCGGCGACCAGAAGGAGAAGTGTCCCAGGAGGCGGTTGGCGGCGGCGGCGTGGCTGGTGGTGCGCGAACGGGGAAGTCTCGATCGGCCTCACGCCGGCGTCGGAGGATTGCGTCCTTGGCCCTGGCGAAGAGCCGGTGCGGGTGATCGATCGGCGAGAGACCCCGCGCTCAGTTGAGTTCGAGCAGGAGTCGAGCGAGCTCGGCGGGGCGGTTGCTGGCGACCATGTGGGTGGTCGCGATCTCCCGGTACCGCCAAGCAGGCGATGCCTTGGCCATCTCGGCTGCTGACCAGAAGACATCCGAGCCGGGGGCGTCCCGCTTCTCCGCGGTGGCTTTGATGTAGGTGCGGGTGAACGGGAAGTGCTCCAGGGGCTGGGCCAGATGAACTGCCTCGGTAAAGCAACCCAGCGGGTGCGGCGTGCGACGCTCGTTCTGCCAAGCCGCTTCGTCGGGTTCATCGAATTCCCGCGGTGGTGGTGGCACGAGCCAGCCGGCATCGAGCGTGATCGTCGGGATCGCCCCGCGACCAGTCAGCCCAGCCACTGTGTCGCTGCTAGCAGGCACGAAGGCGTCGAGGTAGACGAGGTGCCGCACCCGATCGGCGATGTGGTCCAGAGCGCCGGTGACGACCATGCCTCCGTAGGAGAACCCCAGGAGCGTGATGTCGTCGAGGTCCTCGTAGAGCACAACGTTCACGACATCGCGAATGTGGGTGGTGAGATTGACGCTCGGGCTGGTGAGATGTGCCCGCTCCCCGATGCCCGTCAGGCTGGGAGTGAAGACCTCATGCCCGGCGGCACGCAGCAACGGCCGCACTTTGCGAAACCCGTGGGCGCCGCTCCACCCGCCGTGGACGAGAACAAACAGGGCCATATCGCCAAGCTCCTTCGGGCGGCGCCGATCACGTCGGCGGTAGGGCGGGTACAGGTGGGCGGCGTGCCGAGCAGACAGCCCGTTCCATCACGACGTGATGATGGCATCCCGGACCCGACCAGCAGCACCCTGCTCTGACCGCACGACGAGCGCCCCGTCGCGAGTGGTGTCAGCCCCGCAACGCGCGGAAACGCGCCTCCAGCGAGACTGCTGGATTGTCGCCGTTCCGGCCGCTAGATCGCCGCTGCTGCTCTCGGTCGTGTCCGACTCGAAGGGGAAGTCCCGATGCCGCTTGCTAACCGGCGCCGGCATGCCCCTCGTTCGTGAAGGGAGCACTCTGGGCCCTCAGCGGCTCACTGCCCTGTCTAGCCCATAGGAGCAGCGACGGACAGGACGAAGCAGGCCAAAATAGACCGGTGAGCAAGCGCAAAGCAGTACCTGGCGATGTCTGCGAGCTGCCACTCGGCGACGGCCGTTTCGCGTACGGACGAGTCCTAAACGACGCGAGCATCGCGGTTTACCGGTCGATCAGCCGACGACCCCATGCGCCGCCAATTGGAGAGCGCGAGTTCCTGTTCACGATCGGCGTGTACGACGACGTGCCCGGAAGTGCCGCAGCGCCGGTCGTCGGCCACGACCCGTTCTCATCCGAAGACGAGGCGTGGCCTCCGGCATACAAAGTGGTCGATCCCATCACCGGCCGAGTCCGCGTCTACCACCGTGGCGAGATACAGGAGGCAGACGATCCGTCCGCAGCCTCCGAGTTGGAAAAAGCCGCCGCCTGGGATCTGAATCACATCGTCGAACGAATACGAGACGCACGCCCGCTTTGATCGAGCAACCAGCATTCTCCCGTAGGCCGGCCAGACTCCCGCTCCGTCGCCGAGGCGGCAATCTCGCCGTGAGTGCCCCTCGCCGCCCGATCCAGAAGCCGCCGTGGTTGCCTCGCCGAATGCCTGCGGCGAGACAAGAGCAGGGCGCAGACCCAGTAACCGCGTTTGCCCTCCTCCTCGCCAGTAGCGCAACCGCCGACGTCATCGGGCTGTCCGTCGGCGTGACTGGTCGGTCGGAGTAGCGCGTTTTTGCAAAAGCAGGGCGGGCGGCCCTCAGACCCGCACGTTTCGAGAGCGGGTCTCATCTCCGTTTGCTGCTCAGACCTGAGATGCGCGGCGAGCAGGGCACAGGAGGGCCCGAGCGGAGTCGCGCCGTCCGAGGCGGGCGCAGAGCCCCGCCTGCCGCGCTTGAGAGGACTCCCGAGGTGACGGCTCGAAGCACCGCGGGAGGGACAAAGCGGGTGTCGGACCTCCCAGAGCCTGGCTTCCAAACCGTGTGCTTGATCATGCGGCGCGGTTAGCCGCGGATCCTGAACACAATGATCGCGACGACGTAGGTGAGTCCGCCGATTCCGCCTAGCCAGCCGTATGGGGCACCGCTGTGCCCTCGCGCGAGCTCGATCACGAACGCGACGATGATCGCCGTGATTACCGCGAGGCCCGCGAGCGCGGTGGCATGGATGTCGATCTTGCGGAAGCGTTCGTCGCGCCCATCGCCGCGTAGCCCACGGATGGTCTCGCTGCGGCCTCCGAGCAGGATTAGCGCGCCGAAGCCGGTCATGATCGAGAGTGACACGAGCCCGCTTCCGGGGTCGCCGCCGACCCACTGCGCGGCGAAGACGACGATCCCGAGCGCGACCGACAGCAGCGGGACGAACCATTTCGACCTAGTCACGCGCATCGAAGATCGCCTCCACCGTCGTGTTGAAGAATCGTGCCAGCGCTAACGCGAGTGGAAGCGACGGCGTGTAGCGGTCTTGCTCGATCGAGTTGATCGTCTGTCGCGAGACGCCCATCTCGGAGGCGAGCTGCCCTTGGGACAGGCCTCGTTCCGTTCGAAGCTCTCGCACCGAATTCCGCATCCCGGGGCTGCAGGGCTATGAGCGCCCGCGCCGAGGCAGCCGTGGCAAACATTCGCGCGGGTCCGCCGACCGGCGGAACGAGACGACAAGCACCGCGGGCAGCCACGCGACCGACAAGATCGGCTCCCAGCTGTGCTCCCTGATCGCCTGCGTGATCGCAGCGCCCGCGACCACACCGGCGATTACCAACGTCGCGGCCAAGTAGATCCGGCTAGGTCTCCTGCCCATATCCTGCACCTACCTTTCTCTTGTCAAGTTTGCTTGATAGTGGAAAGGTAGCTTGACAGGAGGAAGGTGTCAAGCAGGTTTTACAGCCGCGGTTCCCGCTGACGGTCGCGAAATACCGTGGCACGAGCAAAGCGGGTCCCGGCCAGCACGTGCCGAGACACCTGCTCGTCGCCAAAGGCGCGCATCGCCACGGCGTCGAGCGCCAGGCGCCGTGATGGCACACCTCAGTGGCCCTGCTTTCCGGCACGAGCAGCACTACGCGCTTGCTGGAATCTGGCTGATATGGAGGAGTGTTTGTCAAGCCCGGCGGTTGGGATCTTCGACGGCGGGGAAGGGCAGCTCGGCTGAGGGGGCGGCGGTCCTGGCGGGTGCGCGACGCTCGGTCAGGCTGATATGCGCGGGTTGGGTACGGCAGGACCGGGTTTCGTCGTGAGAGCCCGCTGACTAACGTCGAGCGTGGCCGCCGGGGCGGTTGCTCATAGCAAGCGTCGCGGGTGCGCTCGCGGGTGGGGCGGGGGGTATTCCGCCGCCTCCTCAGCCGAGCGTTGTGGGGGTGATGTTGCAGGTACCGGTTCAGGTGATGTCGGTGTCGTTGGTAACGATCGCCCCGCAGAACCCGACGAGGTGCCGGGCGACCGCGGCAGAGACAATCGTCTTGCGTTTGCGGCGCTGGGTGTCAAGGCGGCGCCAGAGCTGGTGCAGGCGCTGCTGCGCTTTCCAGGCGATCGCGATCACTGTGGCGGGCTGGTCGACTTGGCGGGCCTTGAGCCGAGTGCCCAGCCGTGGCGGGTGGCGGTAGTGCCAGGCGGCCTCGACCAGCAGCCGCCGGGCGTGCTGGGAGCCGGACTTAGTGATCGCGCCCTGGCGGCGGGTCTGGCCCGAGCTCTTCTCCGAAGGGGACCAGGCCGACGTAGCTCATCAGCTGCTTGGGGTGCTCGAACCGCTCGAAGTCGGCGATCTCGGCGCACAGCCCGACCGCGGTCAGCGTGTCGATCCCGCGCAGGCACCGCAGCCGGGCGATATCCTCGGCCCATGGCGATGAAGGGATCAGCTCGGCGATCGTCGCCTCGAGCTGGTCGCGGCGGATGATCAGCGCGTCGATCGCGCCGAGGTAGTCAAGCAACGTGGCCTGCGCGCCACGCTCGGTCAGTCGCACATCGAGAGCCACTGGCGGTGACGGTGACTCCAGTTATCGCTGGTCCCGTCGTAGCGGACGTCGTGGCGCAGCAGCAGCTTCCCCATCCGGTGCCGGGCGCGCATCAGATCGCCGCGGACATCCTCGCGCGCGCGAACCAGGTCGCGCAGCGCCTGCTCCTCGCCCGTCGGCACCCCAACCGCGTGCAGGCCGTCGATCATCAACAGGCGCACCAGTCGCTCGGCATCGCGGCGGTCGGTCTTGATCCGCTCCTGGGCGGGGCGCTCGATCTTCCCCGGCGCCGCGATCACACAGCCGATCCCAGTCGCGAGCAGCACGCGAGCGAGACCGAACCCGGTCGGGCCTGCCTCGTAGGCGACCCGCGTGGGGCCCGGAAGCCCAGCGCAGAAAGACACCACCCCAGCCGTGTCTCCCGGCAGACGGTGCACGGTCATCTCCCCGGACTCGGCGTCGACCACGCACGCCACTACCTTCGCGGCACGCACATCCAAGCCGGCCCAGGTGCGAACCTTGGTCACGGTCGGTTCCTCCTATGCGGTTGTGGGACCGCCGCGCAGGTGTCAGCTGCGCGGCTAAAAAGCTCCCCCACGATCGTGTAGGGGACCGGCCAGCTTCTAGCAGCCGGGCCGGATCTCAACCTCCATATGGTCCCGGTGTTCTAATCCGGCTTGCCCGGGCCGGGTTGACAGCTCGCGTTAGGGTCGAAAGCTGGACCGGGGCCTGAGAGCGCCGGGGTAAACCGGCATGGAGCAGGAGATGAGAGTTCTCTACATCGAAGGAGTAGCGATCCACGGTGGCCCTGAGCCGTGCGTCGGCCGTTCGCGAGGATGGCGGCGAAGCGTCGGTAGGGGTCGTGCAGGCCGGCTATTGAGCCGCGAAATCAGGGTTTCGGGGTGCCGACGCCGTTCAGGCAAGCGGAAGGCAATATCGCTGGCGGCGCTATTCGCGAGCCGTCGGGGAGCCCCGCGCGGTCGGAGAACCTGTGCATGCACGAAAGTCTCCATGCGCGAGAACCGGGAGATCCGACGATCACCCGTCCCATGGTTGGTCGGGGCGGGTCGTGCGGGGAAGGCCAAGGCCGTAATCCCGTGATGCACGATCGTTGGAAGTCGGACGGGCTCGTACTACCTGCGAAGCCGTCGAACAAGGCCGTGGATGCGGCTGCGGAGGCGGTGGAGGGAAGGGGCCCGGGCAAGGGAAACGCGACCAGCGAAACACGCCCCGGACGCAGCGCCGGCGTGAGCGTGTCAAGTGGGTTGGATCGCGTGCGCCAAGTTGCGCGGAAGGACAAGGACGCGCGGTTCACCGCGCTTCTGCACCATGTGACTGTCGATCGGCTGGAGGCTGCGTATCGGGCGATCCGTCCGGGCGCGGCTCCGGGAGTGGACGGGGTTACGTGGCGGGACTACGGGCAGGACCTCGAAGCGAGTCTTCGCGATCTGCATGCCCGGGTCCACAGGGGCGCTTACCGGGTGAGGCCGTCTCGCAGGGTGTACATACCGAAGCCGGACGGGCGGCGAAGGCCGCTCGGGGTCGCGGCGCTGGAGGACAAGATCGTCCAGCGGGCGGTGGCCGAGGTGCTGAACGCCATATACGAGTGCGACTTCCTCGGTTTTTCCTACGGGTTCCGGCCGGGGCGCTCCCCGCATCACGCGTTGGACGCGCTCGCGGTCGGGATTACGCGCAGGAAGGTGAACTACGTGCTCGACGCGGACATCCGCGACTACTTTTCCAGCCTTGATCACTCATGGCTGGTCAAGTTTCTCGAGCACCGGATTGCGGATAAGAGGGTCCTGCGCCTGATCCAGAGATGGTTGAAGGCGGGGGTCATCGAGGACGGGGAGTGGTCGCAGACGTTTGAGGGAACGCCGCAAGGGGCGTCGATTTCGACGCTACTTGCGAACGTCTACCTGCACTACGTCTACGACCTCTGGGTCCACCAATGGCGACGGCGGCGGGCACCCGGCGAGATGATCGTGGTGCGGTTCGCTGATGACAGCGTGGTGGCCTTTGAGCACCGTGATGACGCCGAGCGGTTCTGGGCCGATCTTCGCGAGCGGTTTGCGGAGTTCAACCTGGAGCTGGCGGAGGAGAAGACGCGGCTGATCGAGTTCGGGCGGTTCGCCGCCCAAAACCGAGAGGACCGCGGGCTTCCCAAGCCGGAAACGTTCGAGTTTCTCGGATTCACGCACGCGTGCGCGAAGACGCGGAAGACCGGGCGGTTTGCGCTCAAGCGCGTCACGAGCAAGAAGCGGTTGCGGGCGAAGCTACGCGAGGTCAAGACCGAGCTGATGCAACGCCGGCACGACCCGATCCCCGAGCAAGGGCAATGGCTGGCCAGCGTGGTGCGAGGGCACAGCAACTACTACGCCGTGCCCGGCAACATCGACGCGGTCACGGCCTTCCACAATCAGGCGGCCAGGCACTGGCATAGGGCGCTTCGGCGTCGCAGCCAGCGCACCCGTCTGACCTGGGAGCGCATGCACCGCCTCGACAAACGCTGGCTACCCACCGACCGCATCCAACACCCCTGGCCCGACGTGCGCTTTGACGCCAAAACCCAAGCCAGGAGCCCAGTGCGTTAGACGCGCACGCTGGGATCTGCGCGGGGGGCAGCCCGAGCCTAAGAGCGAAGGGCTGTCCCTACCGCGACCCCAAATATGGTCTGGACCCTGGCGGTGTCCTCGTTTAGAAGTGTCGGCCTCGGTCCGTGCTTTCGATGAACCGGTCTGACCTGATAAGAGCGTCGATCTGCTAATCGCCGATCTCAACCGGGACTTTGTCGACCGGTTCCCGTTCACGGTATCGCGCCGCGCAAGCGCGAAGGAGGTCACTGGTGATGGGACGGCAGGTACGGCGCGGACCGGGTCGGTCGAGCACGTTGCTGACGCCCGATTTGGCGGGCACCACGGTCGGGATCGATCCCCACAAGCGGACGCTGACTGCGACGGTCATCGATCCGCGCGGCGGGATCCTCGCGTCAGAGCACTTTCGCGTCTCGGGCGACGGGCACCGCTCGCTGGAGGCGTGGGCCCGGCAGTTTGGTCCGATCGTGCGGTGGGGGATCGAGGGCGCCTCGGCCTGGGGCCGGCACACGGCGATCTTTTTGATCGGCCGCGGCTATGACGTGCGCGACGTGTGCCCGAATCGCACCAGCCGCCATGACCGCGCGCGTCAGCGCGGCAAGTCAGACACGCTCGACGCCGAGCGGATCGCGCGCGAGACGCTCGCCCACCCCTTGTTGCCCCGAGCGTTCAAGCGCGCGGGCGATGACGCCGGCCCGGATCAGCAGCACGAGCTGCTGTCGGTGTGGTGGACGGCGCGCTGCTCGACGATCAAGCGCCGCAAGCACCTGCTGACCGAAGCAGAGGCGCTGCTGCGTGAGCTGCCGCTCGAACTGATCGAGCGGCTACCCAGCTCACAACGGGTACGCCCGAGGCTAGCCGCGCTTTCGCGCGCGACCCGTCGCCGGCGCCTTGACCCGCCGACCGCGGTGAGGGTACGGATCCTGACCGACTACCGGCAGGAGATCGCCCGGCTCGACGCGCAAGAGAAGCAGATCACCCTCCAGCTGGCTCAGCTGGTGCGCCACAGCGGCTCGACGCTGTCTGAGCTGTGCGGACTAGCGACCGTATCGGTCGCAGAGCTCCTAGTCGAAGTCGGCGACGTGCGCCGGTTTACCATCGGCGGCTTCGCTCGCTTCAACGCCACCGCGCCGCTGCCCGCCTCGACCGCCGAAGGACCCGGCGAACCAATCCGCCATCGCTATAACCCCGGCGGCAACCGGCGGGTCAACGCGATCCTCCACCGGATAGCGGTCACCCAGCTGCGAATCGAGCCGCGCGCCCAAAAGCTCTACGCCCAGGCGCGCGCCAACGGACACACCAGAAAGGAGGCCCGCCGGATCCTCAAACGCCACCTCTCAAATGTCGTCTACCGGCGCATGACCCGCGACCTGGCCGCCCCTCGCGCTCTGATCGCTGTCTGATGTTGCCGTCCGCCGACGCCGTCAAGGTGCAGCGCCCCACTGGACGAACGACCTTGACGGCGTCGGCGCGCGGCAAACAATAGGCAGCCGGGAGCGCGGGGGGCTCCACCCCGTTCTTCACGCGGGGAGGCCTGAAAGCCTCCGCTGACCGCGACCTAGACATCGCGGTCCGTGACCGCACGCCCGCAGAACGCTTTACAGCGCGTCGATCCGCAACCATCACATCGCAGGATCGCGTTTTCTCCGCCTCACGGCCCTCACCCAATCCCGACCTACACCCCTCCGTCACCTCACAAAGGCCCCGGACTTGACATAAGAGCTTCTAACGGTCGGACGAGAACCAGCGCTATGACCAGACTGCTCCTTGCTCGCGAAGGAGAAGGCTCACTACCGGAGGCAGCCGCGCGCGCAGCTCTTAGGGCGCAGCAGTGCCTTTGACGGGGCGACTGCTTTTGTCCGCCGGTCGAGGCAGGTCGCGCCGCTGCTTTGGCGGCGCCTCGATCACCAGGCGGATGGCACCCGGCGCGATCGCTTGGCCACGCCAGCAGCAATCGCGGCTGGCGACCCCTTCCTCGGGACCCACCGGTAGCCAAAGCTCCGGACGACTGCTTCCACTGCGAGAGGAGGAGCGCGACCCCACGGCTGCGGCCGGTGGCAATCCGATCACGCGCCAACTGGCTGCCGGGACGATCGAGGCCTCGCCGCTGCGATCGTCCGAGTTCAAGCGGCCGGAGAATGAAGCGATAGCGCGGGCACGATCCTATTCGACCGCTTTGCGGCTGTTGCCACGGTGGGCATCGACGACGTGGAAGCGGCGTCGTGACTGCCGCGTGTAGCTTTTTGCGTCACTTTATCCACGGCGAGAGTAACCCTGCTGAGGTCATCGAAACGCTCTGGCAGTTCGAGGCGCTCCATCCTGAGTGGACAGAAGAGTAGGACGGCGAGGGTGACCGTGAACAAAGTGTCGTGTGGTGGGCCTCCTGAGGCTTGCGCCTTCCAATCCGCTAGCATCATCAGCCGCTTCGCGTCGATCGGACGCGCACGAGACCCATATAGGAGAGCTATGTCTCAGATCGTCTATGAGACCTTAGTCGGTGACGACACGCCGCTGCCTGCCGGCGGCAGTATCCAGAGCGACGTCATTGACACGAACGGTGCAGGCACAGTAAATCTGATGTTCAACATCGCAGGCCTCACTCCCTCGGTGCAATGGACTCTCTTTTTCGGGCCCACTGCGAACGGCGCCTTCTTTCCGATCCAATCCGGCAGCTTTGATGTTGACAACAACGTGTCAATTTCGGTACCTGTGTTCGGACCCAAGCTGTTCGTTAGTTTCGCGAACGGCGGCAGCGACGCCACAACTGCAGGCGGCAATATCTATTTTCTGCGCGAGGTAACGTAGATACCCGCCCTGCGATCACTGGTTGAAGAGAAGCCCGTCCCGGCGTCAATGCAAGTGGAAGCAGCCATCGACCCGCGACCGCGGCCGGGATTGCCCAACTGGTCAAAGCAGACGTCGTGGTCGCGATCGTGCTTACTCTCTTCGCCCAAATGCGTGCATCACCAGGGCTGGTCGAGTGGAGGCCGACTCCGGAAGGGCGAGCGCAGCGTCGATCGCCGGCTGCGGTAGCGTCGGCGGGAGGCGCCGGGGCCGCACGGACTAGCCGACTGGCCTGGTTTCCACCCGCCGACCCTACCGCGACCGACGCTACCGCCGACGCTGCTCCTCTGGGCCAAACCGATCGGGAGAGCGGCAGCGGGCCCGTTGGTTGCCGGTCGAGCGATAAGGCAGAAGCGTGCGACCGCGAGTGTCGGCGTCTGAATCTGGGGCCGGAACGGCAACCCACCGTCGGCGTGCGCGCTTGCAACTCGCCCGACGAGGCGGTCAGGAGCTACCACCGGCCGGCTATCGCGAACGTGGCTAAGCGCAAGCTGGCGCCGGCGCCGGCGGAGTGCTGGATCGTCGCGAGGCTGTTTCGAAAATCCCGGGCCCGGGCCGTCGGCGTGTTTGTTGCCGCGGGGGCGGTGAGCCCGAGGGTCGATCGCGAACGGCTGTCAGGCGATCGCGGTCTGGTGGTTGTAGAGCTTGAGCAGGTTGTGGGTGGCCATCACGAGCTTCCATTCGGCCCTGCAGGCGGCTAGGCCGCGTCTTGTGAACCTGTCGATCCGGCGGTTGTGTTTGATCTGGCCGAAGATCGGCTCGATCATCGTTTTGCGCTTTTTGTAGACCGCCCCGCCATCGTCGCTGGCCAGCTCCTCGCGCATCTGTATGTAGTGCTGCTGGTTGACCTTGGTTTTGCCCGGTGTTTTTCGCCGGCGGTTGTCCGGGCTGACGAGCGTCCGGATCCCGCTGGCGGTCAGGGTCTGGATGTGCTTGGTGTTCCAGAACCCCGCGTCGGCCAGCGCGACCGTGACCGGGTCGCTGACACCCGCGGCGGCTAGCTCACGCTCGCTGCCGGCGATGAGGCCTTGCAGGGTGGCGCGCTCGTTGCCGCCGCAGATCACCTCGGCGCAGACCACGATCTGGCCCTCGGTGCTGACCGCTTGGGCGGTGTAGCCCTGCATGAACCGCGGCGGGTCGGGACCACCCGCGAGTCCGGGTCGGTTGTGTTGATCGTTCCTTCAGGCACTGTCGGCATCACGAACGGCTTGACGGTCCCGGGCGCCATCCGCTGGGTCCCGTCAGTGCTGACACCACGCGCCCGCCACACCTCATAAGCATCATTGGCGCGCTGCTGGGCCCATAGCTCCTGATCCATCCGCCGCTTGGCCTCCCGCAACCGCGGCCCGCGATCCCGCTTGACAGGCTTGCCCTCGACGGCACGCTTCTCTTCCAGCTCACGGACCGCTTCGCGCAGCCACTCACGTCGGCCGTGGCGGGTGGTCAACTGCTCGGGCAGCTCATCGCCACGCCGGTCGCCGAACTGCTCATCCTCGGCCGCGTCGACCTCGGCGGCCTCCTCAAGGATCGTGCGCGCCAGCTGCTCGTAGTCCACAGTCGCATCTCGAGAAGCGTTCGCGGCGATCCGGGTGCCATCGACAGCGAGGGTCCCGACCTGCACCATCCCGGCCTTCGCGCACAGGCCCAGCACCTGTCCGAACAACCCGGCCAAAGCCTCCCGATGTTCCTGGCGGAACCGGCAGATCGTCACGTGATCAGGCGCCAGTTCCCCGCCAGCACCCGAAACGCGACGTCCTCCACACAGCGGCGCTCGATCCGACGCGCGGACCGCTCCCCGATCGCATAGGCGTAGAGCAGCACCGCGACCAACACCGCCGGGTCATAAGCCGGCCGGCCATGCCCGTCAGCCCGATACCGGCCATAGAACGCCGACAAGTCCATCGCCGCAACAGCGTCGATCACCCACCACGCCAAGTGATCCTCAGGCAGCCAGTCCCGCAACGACGGCGGCAACAAGAACACCTGATCTCGATCAGCACCCACGAAGTTCTGAGCCATAACGAAGTCAATTACCCCGCCGGACAGAACCCCCATTTATGAAGCAGCCTCTCGCCGAAGCGGTCGTGTCGGCGCGGCGAGCGTGGGTGACGGATGCAATCGTCCCGGCTGGGCTGAGGGCCGTCACGGCGTAGGCGTGCGTACCTCAAGTAAGGAGCGTCAGCCCCCGTGGTGCCCCGGCGTCGCAGTTGCTCAGGTGGTCAGCGTCGGACGCGGCTCGGTGCGGCTGCCCGGATTGCTGGCGTGCGCCGGTCGCGAAACTCCGGCCGGCGTGGCTCAGCGGACAGTTCGTCAGGTGGGACGGTCGGTTGATGGGTCGATGAGGTACTTCGTCCCGGTGCTGCGGCGCCCGAAGACGGCGAGGACTTCGGGCCTGAGGACGTCGCGCAGCCCGATGGTTTGGGCGTAGCCCGAGGCGAACGTTGTCTTGGCTTCGGCCAGCACGCGGGCGCGCATCCGGCCGGCGGTCTCGCCGCCGAGGCGGCCCAGCGCGGTCATCAGGAGGTATCCGCCGACGCTCCACGTGAGGCCGAACTTGCGGTCAATGACGGTGGGTGAGAAGTCGAGCGAACCGTAGATGTAGACCTGCTTGTGCACCGTGGTTCCGTAGGGCGTGTACGACGTGAGCGGCGGCTGCGCCCGTTCCATCGCGGTGAGAATGTCGCCGGCCAGGGTGCCGCCGCCGATGGCGTCGAAGGCCAGGGTGGCGCCGGTCTCGCGGATGGCCTCGGTGAGCCGGTCGGCGAAGTCCGGCTCAGAGGAGTCAACGACGTGGATTGCGCCGAGGTCACGCAGCACTTGGGTCTGCTCGGCGCGGCGCACGATGTTGACCAGACCGATGCCGTCAGCGGCGCAGATCCGCACGAGCATCTGCCCGAGATTCGAGGCAGCGGCGGTATGAACGAGGGCGCTGTGGCCCTCGGCGCGCATCGTCTCGACCATCGATAACGCGGTCAGCGGGTTGACGAACAGCGCTGCGCCCTCGGCGGTGCTGACACCGTCGGGCAACTCGACGACCGCGGCCGCGTCGACCACGCGGTAGTCGGCCCACATCGACCCGCCGAACAGCGCGACGCGCCGGCCGATCAGCGTGGCCGCTTCCGGGCCCGCCGCGATCACGGTGCCGGCGCCCTCGTTGCCAACCGGGAGCGGCTTGTCCAACCGATCGCGATACAGCGGGAGCGCCGCCTCTGGAACGGTGCCCACCAGATCTGGCCCGTCGGGGCGCAGCGTGCCCGGTGCGACCGCACCCAGCAGCATGCCGAGATCCGAGGGGTTAATCGGCGAACCTTCGACAGCCACGACAACCTCGCTACCACCAGGCTCCGGAACGTCGCGCTCGGCCAACTCCAGCCTCAGCTCGCCGCTGGAGGAGATGGTGGACCGCAGGGTACGGCCACGGGTCGGAGTCGCGTCGGGAGGCGTCATGAGGAGCCTTTCGGGTCGGCGATCGCAGCCTATCGAGCGAGCGACCAGGTGCCGGATACATCACCCAACGAGCGCTTTCTCACGCGCACGTGCCTGCACCCCGCTTGCCGATCGGCGACAATCCGCGTCCTCGCCAAGGGCGATCTCGACGCCGACCCGGCGTTCGCTTCCGCGGTGGGCTGCCCGCCGCCGCCGAGATCGCTGACGCCGCCCCAGCGCCCGCTCTCAGACCAGGGCGGCCGTGCTGCCCGAGGGTGCGGCGCTGCCGAGATTGTCCGGAAGGGGAAGCGCCCGGCCCGGCAGAGCCGAGCCGAGGCTGCTGCTTCGGGTGGAGGCTGTCGGAAAATGATTTGGCGGTGTGAGCGGCTCACAATGGGGTTGCTTGCCACCGTGCGCGATCGTCCCGTAGCGCCCCGAGAGGAGCAGTACGCGGGACGCCGCCGTCCGCTTCCCCACGCCCTTGTAATGCCGTCACAAAGAGTCGTCCGGGTGTGGCAATTTTCCGACAGCCTCGGTGACGGCCAGAAGCGTGGTCGCCGGCGTCGTGGCGACTGAGGGCGTCGTTCGCGCGTAGGCACACGTCCGGCATTGCCGGCCAGCCGACGCTTCTGAGATTCGTCCGCAGCGATTATGTAGTGCACCGCATAACCGCAGCGGACGACGGTAACCAGGTGTCCGGCCCTCCGCTCGACGGAGTGCCCCTGCGCCGGCACCCAGAAGCCACGAGAGGCCCGTCTCGACCTTCCGACAAGCCCGCTCCGGCACGCCCAGAAGCGACGGCCACCGACGGAGCGGCGCCTGCCCTCCTCGGCCGCGGCGATGCAACATCTGGCGCCGATGACTCCCCGGCACAGCTCCACCGTTAGTCGCCGCGCGCTCGGCTGGTCTCTTGCCGGGCGCGGTGGACCGCAGGCTCGGGTTGCTCAGCGTTTTCGTGCTGCCGCTCGCTGGGGCTTCTCGGGCCGTTGTTCGGCTCAAAGGGCGCCGCTTGCGGGCGTGTACATGCTCTCGTGGCCGTCGTCCCAGCGGATCCGATAGCGAGGCGCGGGATCGCCTCGCAACACCTCCTCAACGACACCTGCGCGGGGTCGGCGGCCGATTGACTCGGACTCGGCCACGACACGCTTGCCGACTTTGAAGGCCATGCTCACTCCCGACTTGGTTGTGCCTCCGAGAATAGTCGGCGGCAGCCGTGCGCCACAAGACGAACGCCTGATTCGAGGGAACCGATCAGTCTCCTGGCGACCCGGCCGGCGTCGTACAAGACGATCGCGTTTCGTCCAATCTTGACAGCTCCGAGACGGACAACGGCGGGCTCGCAATCGTCGCGTTTCAGATGCGACGGCCAACCCCAACGTAAACATCGAATCGGCCGGCCCGTCGCCCACCACCCTGACAGGCGATGTCCAGCTCACCGCTGTTCGCGCAGTTGGTCTTGGGCTGCGTCCTCCCCGGCCCCTGCCGTACTCTGCCGTCATCTGCCCCGACCGCGAGCCGGGGTCGAGTGTGGTCCTCGACCGAGCCGTGACAGCGACATTATGGGCGCAGACAGCGGGCACAATAGGTCCGTGCATATCGAACGCTCGCGCGAGAACGTGTTCACGGTCACGGCGACCAGTCAGGAGCTCTCGGCGTTGGTGGCCGGCGCTCGGATGGCGTTGGAGGCGATGCGCTCCGCGCCCGAGCCGCCACCGGCCGAGGCCGTCGAGCTACTCGAGCGCGTGCTGCGCGAGTTCGACCTCGCTCGCGAGCGCCTGGCAGCCAGCCCGCCGTACGGCGACTGACCGCGGCTCGATGCCGCGAGCAGCCGCCGCAGGACCGGGGTCAGGCGGGCGCCCCAGCCACCATTCCTTCGCGGATGTGGTGGGTGATCTGGTCGAACTCCGTGGTGAACGCGTCGTAGTCGAACTGGAGGGTGTTCAGGTAGGTGCTCCAGCCCATCGTGTTCTTGGCGATCAGCGCGGTCTCGGTGATCTCGTCCTCAGTCGCGCCGAACAGCCGGGCCGCCTCGGTGTGGAAGTAGCAGCAGTACCGGCACCGCGTCGCGCCCGAAACGGCCAGGCCGATCAACTCCTTGTACTTGTTGGGAATCGCGGTCTGGTCGGAAAGCTCTAACGACTTAAAGCTCGCCCACTCCGACGGAAGCAGATAGTCCGGAACGCGTCTGAAGAACTCCGGGACGAGCCCAAAGGTCTGCTCGATGTCCCGCTCGGTCTCGTGACGGTCTTCGATGGTCATAACGACCTCCTGGTAGGTGCTAGCAGGCGCTAGCGCACGCCCGGCGGCGCAGGAATCAGGGCGTGGAGCGCCGGATCATGAGGACCATCCGTCCAACGAGCACCGCGAGACGCAAGACCCGACTCTACGCCTTCCTTGTAACAAACGCAACATATGCCGCGTCCCAGCGGGAGACACCGCTTGGAGCGAAGCTCGAGTCTCTCCCGAGGGCTGCGGCGAGCGCCGGAGGAATCGCGGGACCGTCGTGAGAATCGTGGAACCGGGTGTCAGCAGCGGGCGCAGTATCAAACGTGACAATCGGCGCCGGTTACGCGCGCAATCGGTCTCGACTGCCGCCGTCCAGGACTGCGTGCCGCCGTCAGGTTCCGGGCACGCCCGTGACCTCGTGTTGGCCGCGATCCTCGAATTGGATGCCCGAGCCGACAGCAAGATCCGTGACAGTCCGAGACACGAGTATCTCGGACGGCCCAGCGACGGCTGCTATGCGAGCGATCGGTCGAAGCAGAAACAACGCGAGCGTGCGCTGCCGACCCCGAGCCGTCGAGACGCCTGCATCGCCTCTGAAAGCAGCGCTGCTGCACCTCGGCAACCAGCAGCTCCGTAGTTTCCCGCAGTCATCGGAGTGCTTGCCCCGATGAGCACGTCCTGGCCAAGCAATACGTTTCGGACCATGGCCGCGGTCTTCAATCTCAACCACCATGCCAACTACGTCCACTGGCACTTCATCACGCTGTCTGTGTCGAATGTGATCGTGATCGCGGTGATGCTGGTCGTGTTCGCTTTGGCGATCGCGCTGCCCTTCCCCCACCACGAAGGGGCCGGAAGCCAGCAATGAGCGTCACTCAGCCACCAACTTCGTCGAACAAGTCGTGGACGCTCCGCGTCCGTGAGCGCGCGGTCGCGGCGCTCCCGCCCGAGAAGCTGCTCGCCGACAAGCAGCCCACCTACGTCGCCTCTTGGATCTACGTGTTCGGGGTGCTGTCGCTGGCCGCGCTAGCGGTGCTCATCCTGTCCGGCTCGATCCTCGCGCTCAAGGGTCCGGCGTGGTGGCACTTCACCGGCGTGGGGCATTTCTTCAACAGCATCCACCTGTGGTCGGTGGAGCTGTTCTTCTTCTTCATGGTCGTGCACCTTTGGGGCAAGTACTGGATGGCGGCCTGGCGCGGCAGGCGTAAGCAGGTATGGATCACCGGCGCGGTCACCTTCCTGGTCGCGGTTCCGTGCGCGCTCACCGGCTACGTCTCGCAGCAGAACTTCGACTCACAGTGGATCTCGACGCAGGCCAAGGACGCGATGAACTCTGTCGGCGTCGGGTCGTTCTTCAACCTCCTGAACTTCGGTCAGATGTACAGCTACCACGTGCTGCTGCTGCCGGCGGCGGTGGTCCTGCTGGTCGTCGTCCACGTCCTGCTGGTGCGCAAGCACGGGGTCGTCCCGCCGTTCGCGGTGGCTGAGAGGCTGAAGGCCTTAGAGGAGCCCGCGGCTGCCGACACAGGCGCTGATCGTGCCGCGGAGTCCGCGTCATGACGCGGGCGCAACGGCGACAGGAGGATCAGGGCTACGCGGAGTGGAAAGGGGGCTACCGCCCCTACGACCTCGTCAAAGAGGCGTCGATCGCGCTCGGCGTGGTGCTGGCGCTATGCGTGGTTCTGACGATCCTGTTCTCCTCGCCGGACGAGAAGCCGACGACGATCAAATCGTGGTCGCGCGCTGACCCGGTCGACTTCGTCACCACGGCGGTGAGCGAGCTCGACGGCTCGAGCGGCACGGCCGGCTACGGGCCGCCGTACAACCACGCCTCGAGCGGTCAGCACATAGCGTTCATCCACCTGGCGAAGTGGCTCGGGGTCAGCCACCCGGTCGACACCGCCCAGGACTTCGTGCTCGCGCCGCTGCGGGCGATCCCCGGCCAGCCCACGCTCCAAGCCGCGATCGCCTCCTACCAGGCGGCGCCGTCCAACATGCAGACCGCATGGACGGACGCCTACACGAAGGCGCTGGGCAAGGCCAAGGCCAACGCAGACGGCTCGATCTCGGTCCCGGCCGGCAACTACGGCCCCGTCACGACGATGATGCCCGCGCTGCTGACGTTCGCGCAGAGCGGCGGCCTCGACGGCGCGCTGCTCACGAGCAAGCAGTTCTACCAGACCGACTACACCAAGCCGCTGCTGTTCATGGCCGACGGCGGACAGCTCGCGAGCCGCGCGATGGCCGAGCACCTGCTCGGAACGCAGTGGGGGATCATGAACGAGACAGGCGGCTACCCAGGGCAAGTGTGGCTATGGCTGTACACGTTCTGGTACCAGGTCAAGCCGTTCTCGACCTCGACCAACGCCGACATCCTGGTCATGGCGGTGATGGGCGTGCTGAGTCTCCTGTTCGTGCTGATCCCGGTGCTGCCGATCATCAATCGCATCCCCCGCTGGATCCCGATCTACAGGCTGATCTGGCGTGAGCACTACCGCTCACTCGCTCGCGGGGGCTGACCGGCGGGGCTGGTGGCCCCGCTGGCGGGCGCGACGCAAGGTCACGACGTGAACGCCGATCCGAGCGGGCCGGAGGAGCGCCCGAGCACACCAGCGCAGGCCTCCGCACGGGAGGGTGCGCCGACGACTGAGATGCTCGAGCTGTCACGCGAGGAGTGCCTGCAACTGCTCGCCTCGCACAGCTTCGGTCGGTTGGCGGTCAACACCGGCAAGGGCGCTCCGGTCATCCGGCCGGTCAACTACTTGTTCGACAAGCGCTCGCAGTCGGTCGTGTTCCGGACCGCGCCGGGTTCGAAGTTCCACGCCCTGCTGCAGGCGGCGGAGGCCGCCTTTGAGATCGACGGGATCGACGAGGGCTCGCGAACCGGCTGGAGCGTGATCATCCACGGCGTCACCGACGAGTTCACGAATCCGACTGAGGTCCGCCGCCTGGACCGGCTTGGCCTAGAGCCGTGGGCTCCCGGACTCAAGCGCCATTAAATGCACATCCGGGCGTGGACCGTCTCGGGCCGGCGGATCGTGCTCCCGGCGGCGTCATCGCCGGCGAATACCTGGGGTAGCCAGCTTGAAGCCCGACCGGGTGGAGGATCGAGGCGCCCCGGGCGCCGGTAAGTAGTTTTCCGCAGCCCGCCTGTGTGGAGCCCCTGCTGACCCCGCTGGGTTCGCGTCCTAGCCTCTGTCCGGTGAACTCGTCAGCCGCCCCGAACGACTCCTTCCAGGTGCTGATCGCCGGCGGTGGCGTCGCCGGGCTCGAGGCGGCGCTCGCGCTGCGCGAGCTCGCGGGCGAGCGGGTGAGCGTGACGCTGTTGGCGCCCGAGCCGGAGTTCGTCTACCGCCCGATGCGGGTGCGGGAGCCGTTCGCCGGTCGCGGAGCCCAGCACTATCCGCTCGAGGCGATTGCGCGTGACATCGGAGCTGAGCTGATCCCAGACAGTTTCAAGTGGCTCGATGCGCCAGCGGCGGTGGTCCATACCGAGCAGTGCAAGCAGCTTGGCTACGACGCGCTGCTGCTGGCGATGGGGGCGCGCCTGCAACCCGCCTTCACTCACGGGCTGACGATCGATGACCGCGTTCTCGACGAGCAGCTACACGGACTGATCCAGGACGTCGAGGGTGGATACCTGCGCTCGCTCGCGTTCGTAGCCCCCTCGGCGATGCCATGGCCCTTGCCGATCTACGAGCTGGCCCTGATGACCGCGCGCCGCGCCTACGACACGCAGGTGGATGTCTCGATCACGATCGTCACGCCCGAGGACGCGCCGCTGGCGATCTTCGGGAGCACAGTCAGCGAAGCCGTGGGACGGCTGCTTGTGCAAAACCGGACCGAGATCGTCACCTCGGCGCACTGCGGCGTTCCCGAACCTGGACGCGTGGTGATCCATCCCGGCGGACGGACCCTGCAGGTCGGCAGGGTGGTGGCGCTGCCGCAGCTGTCCGGACCCTCCACGCCGGGAGTCTCGGGCGGAGCGCAGGGCGGCTTCATCCCGATCGACACGCACTGCAAGGTGCGCGGACTGGAGCGTGTGTACGCCGCGGGCGACGCGACCGACTTCGCGATCAAGCACGGCGGTATCGCCGCGCAGCAGGCGGACACCGCCGCCGAGGCGATCGCCGCCCTCGCGGGAGCACCGGTCGAGCCCAGGCCGTTTCACCCGGAGATTCACGCGATCCTGCTCGGACCCGAGAAGCCCTTGTACCTCAGCGCGAATGTGACCGGCGGGCACGGGTCGAGCTCTGAGATAGGCGAGGAGCCGACCTGGTCGCCTCCGACCAAGATCGCGGCGAAGTACCTGGCTCCCCACCTCGAGGCTCGCGACCGCAAAGCGGACCCGACGTTACCTTGACCGCGATGCCCGACACCGACGATCGAGCGGGATCACGCGAGGACTCCCCGGCCGACTCGGCGAGGACGATCCGGGTTGTGATCGCCGACGACCACGCGGTCGTCCGCCGCGGGTTGCGGCAGCTGCTCGAAGCCGAAGGCGACTTCGAAATCGTCGCCGAAGCCGGCGACATCGAGGGCGCCCGGCGGTACGTGCGCGGTCACCACCCGGACGTGCTGGTGCTCGACCTGAACATGCCCGAGGGCTCGAGCCTCGAGACGGTTCCCGACATCCGCGCCGAGTGCCCCGACACCCAGATCGTGGTGCTAACGATGCAAAACGAGCCCGCGTACGCCCGCCAGGCGCTCGGCGCGGGGGTGCTCGGCTACGTCCTCAAGGACGCCGCGGACGCCGAGCTGGTGGAGGCGGTCCGCCGCGCATCGGTGGGCGACAGCTATCTGAACCCGAGGCTGGGAGCCCGCGTCGCGGCCGAGCCGCCGCCCGGCCCACCGGGCGGCCTGTCCGAGCGCGAGGTCGAGGTCCTGCGGCTGATTGCGCTCGGGCACACCAACGCGGAGATCGCGGAGCAGTTGTACTTGTCGGTGCGCACGGTCGAGACCCATCGCGCCCACATCCAGCAGAAGCTGCGGCTGGACTCCCGCGCGGAGCTGGTGCGCTACGCGCTCGAGCACGGGCTGCTCGAGACCGCCTGAGTCAGATATACGCGCGCGCGATGGCCGGCTTGCGCAGTGGCCTGTGGCGGTTCCTACGCGACGCGCTCGGCGGCGCGCCACTCGCGGCGTTTGGTCTCGTACTCGGGTGGCAGCGCGCCCTGAAGCGCCTCGGCCGCGTCGAGCGCGTTCAGCGCCGCGGCGTAGTCGCCTCAGCGGGCGTCGCACTCGGCGAGCAGCAGCGCGAGCTCGAGCGCGTCCTCGTACTCGGCTTCCGACAGCGGCGGGCTGGGGACGGCCACCCTGTCCGTGAGCAGCTCCGAGCTCAGCGGCTCCGGGCAGGCGGTGGCCAAAAACGGGCCGAGGTAACGCCCGGCGATCTTCGCGGGCGGCCACCACAGCGGCTGTCCGGCGGCCGACGACGCGTCCCTGCTTGTGCGGTGAAGGGGCGTGGCCTCGATCGCGACGGTCACCTCGCGCGGCAGCCGCTGCGGCTCTGCCCGCAGATACAGGGGTGCGCCGCCGGTCATCAGCAGCCCGCGCAACACCGGGCGAAACGGCTTGGGGGTGATCGGGACGCCGAGTTCGGCGGCGACCGCCTCGGCGACCGCGTCGGCCTGTTGCGGCGAGCCCGCCCTGCTTGAGCGGAAAAGCGGTGATGTCGCCGGCTGCGTAGACGTCGTCGAGACCCCTGACGCGCCCATGCGCGTCGACCGGGACGAACCCGTGCTGGTCGTGGGGCAGGCCGGCAAGCCTCGGGCCCTCAGGCTGCGGCAAGGTGATTACCCGGTCGAGCAGGGCTACTGACTCGCCAGGTCGACGAGATCGCCAACCCGCCCGACCCTATCCGTGGGCTCAGGCGGGCTTCTCATCGATACTAAGATTGCACCTGTTTTGCGCACGGATACGAGGGGTCTTTGCGTCCGCCGCGAGCCGCGAGCTCACGCTCCTCTGCGCGACCCTCCTACGCGTCCAGATCGGTGGTTTCCCGTATTCGAGGCACGCGTTTCTAGGGACGCCCTCGGCGTCCGCGGCGATTACATTGGCGGTATGCGGGCGCATCTGCATCTGGCCCCAGCGCCGGGGTCGGCGCGATCCTCACCCCGACCTGAGCCGCCGATTAGGGTGGTCTCGCCGACGATCACGTCGCGATGCGTCGCAACCTGCGGCTGCTGCTGGACGTCGAGGACGACGTCGACGTGATCGCGGAGGCGGCTGATCTGTCCAGCGTGGTGCGCCACGTGCATGCTCACCTGCCACACGTGCTGGTGCTCGACCTGCAGCTGCCGAACGGATCGAGCATCGAAGCGATCGCCGACTGCGTGAGCAGGTGCCAGACACCGAGATCGTCGTGATCACGATGGAGACCAGCGCGGTTTTCGCACAGCAGGGGCTCGACGCGGGCGCGGTGGAATTCGTGCTCAAGGACAGGGCCGACGGCGAGTTGCCGGCGGCGGTCAGGCGCGCGGTACGCGGCGAGGAGTACATCAGCCCGCAGGTCGAAGCGCGACTTGAAGCACTGCGACGCTCGGTACGCGGGGATGGTCTGAGTCCACGGGAGACGGAGGTCCTGCGACTGATTGCGCTCGGCCACACGAGCGCCGAGATCGCGGGGAAGCTGCATCTCTCGCGACGGACCGTCGAGACGCACCGCGCGAGCGTTCATCGCAAGCTGGGACTCGCGACGCGCGCCGAGCTCGTCCAGTTCGCGCTACGACGCCACCTGATCGGCGCCTGAGCGAGCCTGGCGCTCTGCTTCGCGACGCGTCGGGAGCCGCGCGCGCACGACCGTCCCGTGCTTGCCGGACTGAAGCTCCAGGCCGCCGCCGGCGAGGTACACGCGCTCTCGCATCCCCGCCAGGCCGAAGCCGGCGGTCTGCGCGTTGGTGTCAAAGCCGACCCCGTCGTCCTGAACCTCGATCAGCAGCTCGCCATCGGTTTGTCTGAGCGTGACGCAGGCCCTGGACGCCCGGGCGTGCTTGACGGTGTTCGTAAGCGCCTCCTGCACGAGCCGGTAGACGGTCGTCTCGAGTTCGGGATCGAGCCCGGAGTCGCCGCGCTCGGGGTCGGCCAGCGCCAGCTCGCCCGTGATCTCGAGGCCGGCGGCACGGCGGCGATCGAGCAGAGATTCGATCATGCCAGCGCGCAAGGCTCAAGCCTCGCGCAGGCCCAGGAGCAACTCAACCCCGAGATCCGCGAACGGTGGCACGACTGGAACGCCCCGATCTGGATCGACAGCGCCATCGAACGCTTCTACGAGGAAGTCAACGTCCCGACAAAGCCGTCATAGGGACGAGGTGGCCCCAGCATGCCTGACGAACCCTCGCCGCGCACGCCCAGACGTGGCCGCCCGCCCCCGGCCCGAGGTCGCAAAAAGTACTGGCCAAAGGCGCTACAAGGCGCGTCACGCGACTTGCCTCAACGGCGACAACCGCACGCGCTCCGCGTTGCAAACGGATCGGTCCGATCGTGGCTCGCGGCGCTAACGAAACACCGGGAAGCTGCAAGCGCCAAAACGGTCACGACCGCGTCGACACCACGACTGCCGCCCCAGGCGTAACCCGGCAGCGCCGACCGTTGCTCTCGAACGCGTGATCGGATCGGGCGCGAGCCCTGCTCTGATCGTGTGACGGGCATGTCGGGCGTCATGGCCGCGTCCAAAGAGTGCTGTAGATACGTGACCGGTGCTGTCAGAGCGACGGCGTAGGTTCCCTCAAGTCCTGCAAGACGAAGAAGGAGGCCTACGCCGTGAGACGCACGGTACCGCCGTCGGCGGAGATACAAGCGAGCATCGACAAGCTGCTGTCGAAGGGGATGGTTGATGACCCGCAGAAGATGCTGTCCGAGCTCGCCCGGCTCGGCGCTCGGTTGATCATCCAGCGGGCAGTCGAGGACGAGTTCGACCAGTGGCTCGGTCGCGCCCGCTACGAGCGGCGGCCGGAGCGGCAGCGCGGCCTGCGAAATGGGTTCCGGCCCCGGCACCTGCAGACGGCCGAAGGTGAGCTGCGGATCGAGATCCCGCAGGTCCGCGAGGCGGCGATGCCGTTCGTCTCCAAGCTGTTCCCGAAGTGGCACTGCAAGCGGCTTCTACGAACGGACCCGTTAAAGGCGCTGGTGATCGGCGGGTTCGTTCGCGGCATGTCGATGCGCGATGTCGAGTCGCTGTGCGATGAGGCCGGGCTCGGTCGCACGTCGAAGTCGACGGTCGCGACGATCTGCGCGGAGCTGCGTGAGCGGTTCGAGGCGTTCTGTCGCCGCTCGCTCTACGACGTCAACCTGGTCGTGCTGTTCCTCGATGCGATCTATCTCCCGGTCCGTCCCAGCGGCCCGAAGGAGGGCGTGATTTGCGCGTGGGGAATCACCGAAACCGGCGCAAGAGCACTGGTTTCCGTGCGCCTGGGGATGCGGGAAGCCAAAGAGGACTGGCTCGAGCTCGGCCGCGACCTCACCACCCGCGGGCTCGCCGCACCACGCCTGGTGGTGGCCGACGGCGCCCCCGGTCTGATCTCGGCAGTGGAGGAGTTATGGCCGCGCGCCGATCGCCAGCACTGTGCGGTTCACCGCCTGCGCAACCTCCAAGCGAAGCTGCCCAAGTCAGAGCACGACCGGATCCGCTTCAACTACTGGTCAGCGCTCACCGACGCGACCAGCGTCAAGGACGGCAAGCTCCGACTCCAAGTCCTCATCTCAGAACTCGAGCATGCCGGCTACGACGCTGCCGCCCGCTGCCTCGCCGACGACCTCGACGCGCTCGTCGTGCACCTACGCTACCCCCTACGGCACCGCGAACGATGGCGGTCAACCAATCTCCTCGAACGCTCGCTCGGTGAGGTCCGCCGTCGCACGAAAGTGATGGGCCGCTTCCCCGGGGAGACCAGCTGCCTCTCACTCGTCTGGGCGGTCCTCGACCTGTTCTTCAGCCACGCCAGCAACGGCGCCACCTTCACCGACGTCGACCGTCAACACCTCTACCGAATCAAATACCAGCAAGCCGACCCCGACACCCTCGACGAGGAGGTCACCGCCGCATAGACTCAACCACGGGAACCCGAACCACGCGCGAATTTACAGCGGTAAATGGACGCGGCCGGCGTCATGCCGACTGCCCCGCATCGCCCGGCCAGCAGGGCGCCCGCGGCTCGTGAGCCGGCCGCGATGTAAGGGCTGGCCGCCGGGTCGCCCTTTCCGCGCGCGAAGCGGGGCACTGCTCGCGCCGCAGAGATGCTCGTCATCGAAGGAAAGCAGGGCTCTCACAGCGATGCTGAATCCGGCTGCGAGCAGAAGTCTGCAGCGCGGGATTCGAGCCAGCCCAGACTTCTACT